>JBIJCC010000001.1:0-520385 GCA_044344875.1 Nannocystaceae bacterium | reverse complement strand
CAAGGTTGGCGGTCGTGGACGTCGCCGCCGACCGTTTGACCGCCGTCGGCGACACGCACATGCGCGCCGCGCCAGCCGACATGCAGCCGATGGCCGCCGCGCGCGTCATCGGTGGCGCACTCGAGGGCAGCAACGTCAACCCGGTGCGCGGGCTCGTCGAGCTCGTGCTGCTGACCAAAGAGTTCCAGACCAACGAGAAGGTCATGGGCGAGTACCGCAAGCTCGATCAGAAGCTTCTGTCCTCGCGCTGATCCCCGCCGCTCTCCGCGGCTCCCCGCACCCACGCGAACCGACCAGGACCGTTCATGATCCGAGCCCTCCACACCGCCGCCACCGGCATGGACGCGCAGCAGCAGCGCATCGATGTCATCTCCAACAACCTCGCGAACGTGAACACGACCGGGTTCAAGAAGCAGCGCGCCGACTTCCAGGATCTCCTGTACCAGACGGTGCGCGCCCCCGGCACCGCGGCGGCCCAGGGCACCACCGTCCCCAGCGGCCTGCAGGTCGGCACCGGCGTGCGCACGGCGGCGACTCACCGCAGCTTCACCACCGGCGATCTGATGCAGACCGGCAACCAGCTCGACCTCGCGATCGAGGGCAACGGCTTCTTCCAGGTCACGCTCCCCGGCGGCCAGCAGGCGTTCACCCGCGCCGGCAACTTCGAGCTCGATCAGCAGGGCCAGATCGTCACCACCGACGGGTACCTCCTCGACCCGGCGATCGCGATCCCGCCGGGCGCCACCAGCGTGACGATCGGCGCCGACGGAACGGTGTCGGCGACGGTCGCTGGCGAGACGGCCCCGACCGAGGTCGGTCAGATCCAGCTCGTCAACTTCGTCAACCCCGGCGGCCTGCAGGCGATCGGCCGCAACTTCTACCAGCCGACGACGGCCAGCGGCGATCCGCAGTCGGGCCCGCCCGGCCAGCAGGGCCTGGGCTCGCTGTCGCAGAACACCCTCGAGATGTCGAACGTGAAGGTGGTCGAAGAGATGATCAACCTCATCTCCAGCCAGCGCGCCTACGACATCAACTCGAAGGTGGTCCAGGCCGCCGACGAGATGCTGCAGTCCGCTTCCAACTCGATCTGAGGCCCATTTGACCATCCCCATGCTCGCGGCTGCGCTGTTGTTCTCCCTGTCATCCGTGCCCGCCGGCGCGCCGCTGGCCCTCGCCGCGACCACCGCTACGACCACCACCGCACGCGCAGTGGTGGTCGACGGCGACCGCATCACGCTCGGCGACATCTCGCCGACCCTGCCCCGCGACCTGCTCGCGATCGATCTCGGGCCGGCGCCCTCGCCCGGCGCCCGCGTGCAGGTCACCCGGGCCGCCGTCGCCGACGCGCTGCGGCGGCACGGCGCCGATCCATCCCTCGCCACCGGCGTCGCGGTCCGCCAGGATGTCCGCCGCGCCGCCGAGACCCTCGAGCGCGAGACTCTCGACGCCGAGGTCCGCGCGGCGGCGATGACCGAGCTCCCGCTCGGCGTCGACATCGACGCGGTGCTCGGGCTGCGCGCGGTGACCTTGCCGCCGGGCGATCGCCAGATCTCCGTGACGCTGGGCCGCCTGCGCCGCTCGACCCGCGCGACCGTGGAGATCAACGTCGGCGATCGGCGCTGGGCGTCGATCTCCGCGACCTTGCAGCTGTCGGGCGTGGCCCGCACGCCGGTGCTGCGCAAGACGATGTCCCCCGGCGCGACCATCGACGAAGGCAATGTCACCCTGCGCGACGTCGAGATCGACGACCTGCCCGAGGGCGCGATCACCCGCACCGATCAGCTCGTCGGCCGCCGGCTCAAGACCCGCCAAGGTTCCAACGCACCGCTGCGGGCGACCGCCACCGAGGCGACGCCGGTGGTCACCCGCGGCGCCGTGCTCAACGTCATCGTCACCCGCCCCGGCCTGCGGATCACTCGACAGGCGGTCGCGCAGCAGGACGGCGCGGCCGGGGACAACATCCGGGTCAAGCCCATCGACGACAACCGCGTGATGGTCGTGCGCGTCACCGAAGACGGCGAGGCCCACGTGGTCTCGAGCGGGAGTGGCAAATGAACCTCCGCTGGTGGGTGCCCATCCTGACGCTGGTCGCCGTGGTGCTCGGCGCGTGCTCGGGGCCGCTGGTGCAGTACAAATTCCCCGAGCGCAAGTACGAGCCCGGCCGCTACGCCGGCGATGTCGCCGGCGACACCGGACTGCTGTGGGGCGAGCACACCGCGAACGTGCTCGAGGACGCCCGCAGCCGCCGCCTGGGCGATCTGGTCATCGTGCGCATCGAGGAGGCCGCCGATGCCGTCGGTGGCGCGAGCACGAAGACCAGCCGCAAGAGCAACATCGAGGGCGGCATCAACAATTTCGTCGGCCTGGTCGAGAAGTTCGCCAAGCGTCACCCCGACGTCGACACCTCGGCGTTGGTCAAGGCGCTGTTCGAGTCGTCCTTCGAGGGCACCGGCGAGACCTCGCGCCAGGGGGCCCTGACCGCGATGATCCCGTGCCAGGTGAAGCACGTGCTGCCCAACGGCGACCTCTTCATCGAGGGCACCAAGGCGATCCAGATCAACGCCGAGGAGACCCACCTCTACCTGTCCGGGGTGGTGCGTCCGTTCGACATCGACATGGCCAACACCGTGGCGTCGGGGCGGATCCTCGACGCGCGGATCGACTTCTCGGGCCGCGGCGTCGTGAGCGACAAGCAGCGCCCAGGCCTGCTCCACCGCGGCCTCGACCACGTGTTCCCGTTCTAGTGCTCGCTCGACCGCCGAAAGCCCACCCATGTCCCGCATGATTCGTTCGATCGTCCTACGCCCATCCGCGCTCGCGCTGACGGTGCTGTTCGCCCTGCTCGCGTTCGTGCCGGCGGCCCACGCCGAGCGCCTCAAGGACTTGGCGTCGATCCGCGGCATCGCCAGCAACCCGCTGGTCGGCTACGGCCTGGTCGTCGGCCTCGCCGGCACCGGCGACAACCTCCAGAGCGCCCAGACCCAGCAGATGGTCGCGAACCTCCTGGGCCGTCGCTTCGGCACCATCATCACGCCGCAGCAGATCAGGGCCAAGAACGTCGCGGTCGTCATGGTCACCACGCGGCTGCCCCCGTTCGCCCGGATCGGCGGACGCATCGACGTCACGGTGTCGTCGGCGAGCAACGCCAAGTCGTTGTTCGGCGGCACGCTGCTGCCGACCGCGCTGAAGGCCGGCAACGGCGACACCTTCGCGTGGGCCGAGGGCCCGCTGATGGTCGGCGGCTGGGCGGCCGACGGCGCCAGCGGCAGCGGCGTCAGCAAGAACCACCCGACCGTGGGCCAGGTCCCCGACGGCGGCCTGGTCGCCAAGGAGCTCGGCTTCAAGCTGTCCGCGGACAAGCCACTGACGGTCGCGCTCGATCGACCCGACTTCACCACCGCGGCGCGCGTCGCCGAGGCGATCAACGGCCGTCTCGACGCGGTCGTCGCGTACGCCCCCGATCCCGGCACGGTGCTGGTCGAGATCCCCAAGTCCAAGCGCCGTGATCTCGTGCGCCTGGTGGCGAACATCGAGAACCTCGAGATCGAGCCCGACCAGAACGCCCGCGTCGTCATCAACGAGAAGACCGGCACTGTGGTGATGGGCGCCGACGTCGAGGTGATGCCGTGCGCGATCAGCCACGGCGCGCTGACGGTCCAGGTCGACGAGCGCGCGGAGGTCTCCCAGCCCGGCGCGCTTTCCGACGGTGACACGGCCAAGGTCCAGCGCTCGAACGTCGAGGTCAGCGAAGACGGCGGCAACCTCACGGTGCTCGAGCGCGCGCCGACCCTCGGCCAGGTCGTCGGCGGCCTCAACTCCCTCGGCGTCAGCCCCCGCGATCTGGTCGCGATCCTCCTGGCGATGAAGCAGGCGGGCGCGCTGCGGGCCGAGGTCGAGGTGCAGTGATGGACGCGCTGCGCAAGCTCGGCACGCCCGCACCGACGAGCACGCCCGGGGGCCGCAAGACCCCCGAGGCCGACGCCGAGGCGCGCAAGGTCGCGGCGCAGTTCGAGACGCTCCTGCTCGGCGAGCTGGTGAAGGCCATGCGCGCGAGCACGAGCTTCGGCGACGAGGGCAACGACGGCTTCGCCGAGGGCACGTACCGCGAGATGTTCGATCAATCCCTCGTCGACGCCGCGGTCGGCGGGCTGGGCATGGGCGACGCGCTGACGCGGCAGCTCGGCGGCAGCGGGCGCGCGCTCGCGGTCGGCTCGGGCCCGATCACGCCCCTGCCCGCGCGCGCGTCGGTCGGCGCGGCGATCCCCGAGCAGGACGACCGGCCATGGCGGCCCAACCCCGCGAAGGTCCGCGCCGCCGACGAGCACGTCGCGGTCCTCGGCACCAGCTTCGAGGGCGGCGTGCCGACGCCTGGCCTGTGGCCCGTCGACGGCGGTCGCCAGAGCTCGGAGTACGGCTTCCGCATGCACCCGATCCACAACGAGCGCCGCTTCCACGCGGGGCTCGACATCGCAGCCCCCGAGGGTCGCGAGATCCGGGCGGTGCAGCGCGGCACGGTGACGTTCGCCGGTCGGCACCGCGGGTTCGGCAACATGGTCGAGCTGACGCACCCCGACGGCGTGGTGACGCGCTATGCCCACGCGTCGCGACTGCACGTGCGCGAGGGTGACATCGTCGATGTCGGCGAGACGATCGCGGACGTCGGCAGCACCGGGCAGAGCACCGGGCCCCACCTGCACTTCGAGGTACGCGAGCGCGGGCACACGATCAATCCGCAGACCTACCTCGAGCGCCTGCGCGGGGCCGCGACGGCGGCCGAGGACGGGCCGCGTCCGCGGACTGGCGTCGCTGCGACCGAGGGCCCCGTCGCGACCGAGGGAGTCGCGACCGAGGGACCCGCTGCGACCGAGGGCGATGCGGGCTTGGCACGCGTTGTGAAACGTTGACGGTCGAGGCGCGCCGCGACGGCGCGACGAGACCGAATGAGCCAGGATCCCGACACCCTGATCGACACCATGGAGCAGCTGCTCGCGCTGCTCGTCGACGAGGACCAGGCGCTGCGGAGCTTCGACCTCGCGGCCATCGCCGAGGCGGCCGAGCGCAAGACCGCGTTCGAGGAGACGATGCGGTCCACGCTCGATGCGGGCGCGCTCGCCCCGGGCTGGACCGCCGCACAGCGCGATCGCCTGCGGGTCCTCCGTTCGCAGGTGGGCACGCTGGCCCGCGCGAACCTGCGGCGCCTGGGCACCTCCCTCACGACCGTCCGTAGCCTGCTCGACCACGTCACCGGGGCCACGCGCGCCGGCTACGGGCCGGGCCGATCGGTGGGCACGGACGTCCGTCCGGTGCTCGCCTCCGAGATCGGGTAGCCATGACGACCCTCGGCGGACTGCTGCAGATCGGTCGGAGCAGCCTGGTCACCCACCAGGCCGCCATCGGGATCGTGTCGGGCAACACCGCGAACGCCGACACCCCCGGGTTCGCGCGGCGCGAGGTGTCGATGCAGTCGCTGCCCGGCGCCGGCGTCGGCATCGCCGCGGTCATGCGCCGATCCGCGAGCTTCGTCGAGCAGCGCGTGCTGATGGCGAGCGCGCGCTTCGGGGCCCACAACGCCAAGGCCGAGGGCACGTCCGCGATCGAGAACGCGTTCATCGAGGGCAGCTCGAGCATCGGCGCCCGCATCGACGCGATGTTCGCCTCGATGCGGACGCTGTCGACCAACCCGAGCGATCTGCAGCTGCGCGCCGACGTCATCGCGCGCGGACAGGCCGTGACCGCCGCGTTCTCGTCGGCGGCCGCGGCCGTCGAACGCGAGCAGGCCAGCGCCGACGCGGCGATCCGCGTCGAGGTCCAGCGCGTCAACCAGCTGACGGCGGCCATCGCCCGAGCCAACTCGAGCGTCATGGCCGAGGCGCCGAACTCCCCCGCCGCCGCCGAGGCCCTCGACCAACGCGAGCGGCTCGTCCACGAGCTCGCAGGCCTGCTCGAGATCAAGACCATCGCCGCGGACGACGGATCGCTGACGGTGCTGCTGCAGGGCGGCGCCGCCCTGGTCCAGTCGGCCACCTCCGCCAGCCTCCGCGCCACGTCCGACGCGGCGCTGGGCGGCCGCAGCCGCGTGGACCTCGTCGATTCCTCCGGCGCGGCCATCGACGTCACCGACACCCTGCGGGGCGGGACGATCGGCGGCCGCCTCGAGCTGCGCGACGAGCTCCTCGCCGACGCGGGCGCCTCGCTCGACAGCCTCGCCTTCGACTTCGCGACCGCGTTCAACGCCGTCCACGCCGCCGGTTTCGGCGGAGATGGGGTCACCGGCCGCAACTTCTTCGCCACGCCCGCCGCGGTGGCCGGCGCCGCGGACAGCCTCGCGCTCGAGACCGGCCTCGCCGACAACCCGACGTGGCTCGCCACGGCCGGGAGCGCGGCGACGGCGACCGGCGGCAACGAGAACCTGCTCGCCCTCATCGCGCTGGCCGACGCGCCGGTCGCCCTGGGCGGGACCGCGACGGCCGGCCAGGCGGTCGCGTCGCTCGTCGCCGACATCGGTCGCGCGGCGCGATCCGAGAGCGACGCCGCGGCCGACGCGAGCATGCAGCTCGAGCAGAACAAGGCGCTGTACCAATCCGAGACCGGCGTGTCGATCGACGAGGAGCTCATCGACCTCACCCGGTTCGAGCGCGCCTACCAGGCCGGGGCGCGCATCATCGAGACGGTCGATCGAATGTACGAGGCGGTGCTGGCGATATGATCCGCGTGACCCAATCCCGACAGAGCGGCCTCGCGCTGCAGGCCGTCGCCTCGGCGCGCGTGCGACTGCAGCAGGCCCAGACGGTCGCGATGAGCGGCCAGCGCGTGGCCAAGCCCTCCGACGATCCCGCCGCCGCCGCGCGCAGTCGACTGCTCGGCGAGCTCGAGGCCCGCGCCGAGTCGCACCGCACCACCGCGCAGTACGGCCGCTCGCGGCTCGAGACCGCCGATCAGGCGCTGTCCGAGGCCGGCAACGTGCTGATCCGAGCGCGCCAGCTCGCCACCGCGATGGCCAACGGCACGATGTCCGCCGCCGAGCGCACCGCCGCGGCGACCGAGGTCGGGCAGCTCCGCCGCGCGATGGTCGATCTCGTGAACACGCAGCACGGCGACGAGTACGTGTTCGCCCACGTCGACACCCGCGCGCCGCCCTACGACGAGGGCACCGGGTTCACCTACGACGTCGACACCTTCGCCGACGTGCGCGAGGCCGAGGTCGGCCCCACGCAGCGCGTCGAGATCGGCGCGTCGGGCAGCGACGCCTTCGCCCAGCGGGCCGCGACGCCCGGCAGCGTCGACGTGATCGGCGTGCTCGCGCAGCTCGAGGCCAACCTCAATGCGAACGACATCCCCGGCATCCAGAACGACATCGACCAGGTGCGCACGGCCTTCGAGCAGGTCCTCGGCGAGCGCACTCGCACGGGCGTGCGCATGGAGCAGCTGCAGCGCGCCGACGAGTCCGCCGCCCAGACGCAGGGCGTCTACACACGGCTGCGATCCGACCTCGTCGACGCCGACGCGGCCGAGGCCTTCTCGCGGCTGTCCCTCGCCGAGAACACGATGCAGGCGGCGGTCACCGTGGCCGCCCGCGTCCTCGGCCCCAGCCTCCTGGACACCTGACGCCCCGGCCGCGAAACCCGGCAATCCCACCACCCCCCGCCCGCGCACGCTCCGCGACCCACGTTCGGCCGAGACCGGCGGCACATCCGCAAAATCCCGATGCACGCCCGAGGAAAATGATGATAAGCACCCCTACAGCGACGCCGACCATGACGAAACGAGAGGTCTCGACTCGGTCCGGCCCGACACGCCAAGGAGGCGAGGGTGCTGACGCTCACCAGGAAGATCGGACAGAAGATTCTGATCGGCAGCGGGATCGAGATCGTGGTGCGGGAGATCCGGGGTCGTCAGGTGCGCCTGGGGATCACCGCGCCGCTGGGGCTGCCAGTGTACCGGGAGGAGCTGTACCAGCAGATCGCGGACGAGAACGCGCGGGCGATGACCGAGCTCAGCCTCGATCGGCTGGAGAGTCTGCCCGAACCATCAAGTCCACGCGGTTCGGGGAGTTCGACGCCCCCGCGGATCGACTGATCCAGTTCCCGCTGGGCATCCCAGGTTTCCCGGATGCCAAGAGCTTCGTGCTCATCGACCACCGTCCGGGCTCGGTCTTCCGCTGGCTGCAGGCCGTGGAGGTCCCCGCCCTGGCGTTCGTCGTGATCGATCCCGTGGCGTTCATCCCCGACTATCCGGTCGAGCAGGTGCGCCGCGCGATCGCGTTCTGCGAGCTCGAGGACGACGAGGAGATCGCCGTGCTCGCGATCTGCTCGGTGCCGCCGCCGCCCGACGAGCCCACGGCCAACTTCTTGGCGCCGCTCGGGATCGGGCTGCGGTCGCGGCGTGGCGCGCAGATCGTCCTGCACGACTGCGGCTTCGACACGCGCATGCCGTTCCTGCGGTAGCGGCCATCGCTGCGCCCGCGGCTGGGGCGCGCCAGGGACCTGACACGGAGCATCGGCCTCCGGCTTGCAGTGCTCCCCGGGCGTGAGCCCGACCGCCGTCCTCGCCCAGCTCCTCGCCGACGATCCCGACGGCCTCGAGCGCCTGCAGGCGCTCGGTGCCCCGCGCCACGCGACCACCGTCGACACGCCCCACGGTCCGGTCGTCGCGGTCGACGGACGCAAGCTCCACAGCGGCCGCGATCCGGTCCACGAGGCCCGACGTTTCGCCCGCGAGCTCGACCTCGCGGACGCCAACGTCGTGGTGTTGTTCGGCTTCGGCAGCGGCCACGTCGCGCGGGCGATCGCGGCGCGCAGCACCGCGGACATCCTCGTGTTCGAGCCCGACCTCGAGGTCCTCGCCGTGGGCGCGGCCCACGGGCCCATCGATCCGCGCACGCGCGTGGTGACGACCCCCTCGCGCCTCGGTGAGGTCCTCTACGCGCGGCTGCGGGGCTCCGATCGCGGACTGTTGGCCACGTGGACCCCGTCGGTCCGCACCGCGCCGGCGCTCTACGACGCCGCCAAGCGGGCCGCGGCGCAGGCGGTCGATCGCGCGTCGCTGCGCCACCGCACCGCGCGGATCCGCGGACCCGGCTGGCTGCGTCACTACCTCGAGAACCTCCCCGGCCTCGCCGCCGCGCCGGGCCTCGCGTCGCTCGAGCACGGGCTCTGCGGTGTCCCGGCGATCATCGTCGCCGCCGGCCCGAGCCTCGACGACAACCTCGAGGATCTGCGCCGCGCCGCCGGCTCGGCGTTCATCCTCGCGGTGAACACCGCCGCGACCGCGCTCGGCCGCGCTGGCATCCGCCCCTCGGCCGTCGTCGCGATCGAGTCGCTCGACGTCAGCTCGCAGCTCGCGGCGCTGCCGTTCCTGCGCGAGGTGCCGGCGTTCCTCGAGCTCACCGGTCACCCGGAGCTGTGGAAGCTACCGTTCGCTCGCCGCCTGCCGATCTCCGTCGACACCAACGCGTGCTCGGTGTTCTCCGCCCAGGTCGACGCGAAGCACCACCTGTCGGCGGGGTTCTGCGTCGCCAACGCGGCGGTCGCCATCGCGTACGCCCTGGGCTGCGATCCGATCGTGCTCGTCGGATCGGACCTCGCGTACAAGGCCGATCGCGTCTACGCCAGCGGCACCGCCTTCGCCGATATGCGCGCGACGGTCGGCGCCGACGGCAACGCCGCCCTCACCGGCCTGGCGGGCAAGCGCGCGATCGAGGGCGCGTCGCGGGCCGCCAGCGGCGGCGTGCACATGCCCGACGTCGCGCGGACCATGACCGCGCCGGGCTGGGGCGGCGGACCGAGCGTCACCACCACCCGCGACTTCGCGATGTTCCGCGACTGGTACACGTCGGCGGCCAAGACCCTGCGCGCCGCCGGCATGCGAGCGATCAATGCGACCGAGGGCGGCCTGCACATCCCCGGCTGGGACGACATGAGGCTCTGCGAGGCGGTGCCCGTGGCCGACGGCGTGACGCCGGGGGACGACGCGCCGATGCGGGCCCGGGTCGCCGCGCTGCTCACCCGCCCGCCGTCGTCTGCGGCCCGCATCGCCGCGCTGCTCGAGGCGGAGCGCGAGCAGGCGCTGGCGGTCATCGAGCTCGCCCACGAGGCCCACCGTCAGATCGCCGACGACCCCGACGGCGACTTGGCGCTCGACGAGGCCGGCGCGGAGCGGCTCGCCGCGATCAACCGCGAGACGGGGATGCGCCTCAAGGCCGCGCCGCTGTGCGCAGAGGCTGTGTTCGCGCCGATCGAGGACCTCCGCGCCCGCGGCCGCGTGACCACCTACGGCTTCTACGCCGCGCTGGTCGAGCCGCTCTGCGAGCTCGCTTCGCAGTTGGCACGCACCTCGCAGAGAGTGTTGGCAGTCAACGATGGCGTCGCCGACAGCGTCGACGCCGAAGGAACGTTGGCAGTCAACGAGAGCGTCGCCGCGAGCGTCGACGCCGAAGAAGACGATGTCTCCCGGGCTGTCCCCCTCCCCTGCTCGCCTCCCCCGACGTCCAGCCCACAGGTCCTCCCTCCCGTGTCGCAACGCGTGGCCTAGCCACCGCCAGGGACACACCGCGAACCAACCGTTTCTCGCCCGCACGCGGGCCCATCGAGGTCAGTCACCATGGGGATTTCTCTTCGCACCAACATCGCGGCACTCGAGGCGAACACTGCGCTGAGCAGCACCAACGAGCGCCTCAACGCCAACATGATGCGGCTGTCGTCGGGGCAGCGGATCAACCGTGCGGGTGACGACGCCGCCGGCCTCGCCATCAGCGAGCGCTTCAAGGCGGCGACGGTCTCCCTCGACCAGGCCAAGCGCAACGCCAACGACGGCGTCTCGCTGATCCAGACCGCCGAGGGCGCGCTGTCCGAGGTCTCGTCGATCCTCGTCCGCATGCGCGAGCTCGCGATGCAGGCCTCCACGGACACCGTGTCGACCGGCCAGCGCGGGTTCATCCAGAACGAGTTCGACCAGCTCCGCTCGGAAATCGGGCGCATCGGCGGCACCTCGAACTTCAACGACCTCCAGCTGCTCACCGGTCAGTTCGCCGGTGCCGCCAACGCGCTGACCTTCCAGGTCGACCTGAGCGGCGACCCGGCCCAGCAGATCCAGGTCGCCATCGCGACCGTGTCGCCGTCGGCGCTGGGCATCGAGCTCGTGGCGCTCACCGTCACCGGCACCGCCCAGGCGTCGCTGTCGATCCTCGACACCGCCATCCAGGGCCTCTCGGCCCAGCGCGCCACGCTCGGCGCCGCGCAGAACCGCCTCGAGACCGCGATCAACAACATCTCCACCCAGTTCAACAACCTCAGCGCCGCCAACTCGCGAATCCGCGACGTCGACGTCGCCGAGGAAACCGCCGCCCTAGCCCGTCACCGCATCCTCATGCAATCGGGGGTATCCGTCCTCGCGCAGGCGAATCAGATCCCTCAGCTCGCACTCCAACTCCTGCAGGGCTAGTTCGGCAAACTCGACCCCGGCGGGGGGCCATGGCCGGCCCCCCGCGTTTTCCCTTCCCGACCTCCTCCGGCCGTCTCGAACCGCCTCCGCTTCCGGAGGCGGTTTTTTCTTTTTCCCCCCTCAAGAACGGAGCCGACCCGTCGATGGGGGTGCTTGTCGAGGCCTCGAGTTCGCACGATGCGACCGGGCCGAAGACGCGGGCACGCACGAACGCGTTCCCGGACCACCCGTCCACGGAGGACACCATGACCCGCTTCTCTCGCGATCTGCTGATCGCTCGTCTCGCTCGAAGAACCCCGATCTGCGCCGCACGTCCCTTCGCGACCGAACCGCACCCGCGGCCCGGTCAGCGATGATGGGCGAGCGACGCGTCGTCGTCGTTCTCGCGAACTGACTGTCCGCTCTCGCCGCTGCGGGGCACCGCTTCGGTCCACGACGTCGCCCACTCGCGCGACGCGGACCGACCCGGTGGACCGCTCACCGAGACTGGCACTGCACTGCCGCTCCGGGACCAAGCGCCCGGTCGGCCCCCGCGCCGCCATGGTGGTGACGCGGGACCGTCCCCACAACTCCACGTCCACCGATCCGCACCTCTTCGGGCACGAACGCCCCCGCCTCATCGAGGCGGTTTCCCACGAAAGGGATTTCTCCAATGCTCAGCGTCCGCACCAACGTCTCCTCCCTCGCCGCCCAGACCAACCTCGCCGCCGCGACCGCCAGCCTCGCCGACAACATCGGCCGGCTCTCGTCGGGCCTGCGCGTCCGCTCCGCCGCCGATGATGCCGCCGGCCTCGCCATCTCCGAGGACTTCAAGGCAACCATCCGCAGCCTCGGGCAGGCCAAGCGCAACGCCAACGACGGCGTCAGCCTGTCGCAGACCGCCGACGGTTCGCTCTCGGAGGTCGGCAACCTGCTCAAGCGCATGCGCGAGCTCGCCGTCCAGTCGCGCAACGGTACCAACAACACCTCGCAGCGCGGCTTCATCGACGACGAGTTCCAGCAGCTCAAGAGCGAGATCGACCGCATCGTCACGACGACCGAGTTCAACGGCATCTCGCTGCTCGACGGCTCGCAGGCGACCGGCATCGAGTTCCAGGTCGGCGTCGGGACCTCGGGCAACGATCGTCTGACGCTGTCGATCGCGACCTCGAGCGCGAGCGCCCTGGGCATCGGCGCCTCGGTCGTGAGCAGCACGGCCGGCAGCGACGCGGCCATCACCGCTCTCGACGCCGCCATCCAGGGCGTCTCCACGCGCCGCGCCGCCATCGGTGCGATGCAGAACCGCCTGCAGGTCACGATGTCGAACATCGACACCTACAGCAACAACCTCTCGTCCGCGAACTCGCGAATCGTCGATGTCGACGTCGCCAAGGAGAGCGCCGAACTCACCAAGCACAACATCCTGGTCCAGGCGGGCACGGCCATGCTCGCCCAGGCCAATCAGGCTCCGCAGGCAGCGCTCCAGCTGCTCGGGTGAGCCCATCGAAGACCGCGGACGCTCGGCCCGACACGGGGTCGCGCGCCGAGCCCCGCGGTCTTCTTCCCCTTCCACCGTCAGCGCGTCCAAGGCGGAGGCGCGAGCTTGACGTCACACCATCCGCCGCGCGGGCACGAACGCCCGCTCCCCGCAAGGGGGGTTCCACGAAAGGAACATCGTCATGGCACTCAGCGTACGCACCAACACCTCATCCCTCATGGCCCAGAGCAACCTGGGCAAGACCTCGGCCGACCTCGCGAAGAGCATCTCGCGAATGTCGTCCGGCCTCCGAGTCGAGACCGCGGCCGACGACGCCGCGGGCCTCGCCATCTCGGAGGACTTCAAGGCCAGCATCCGCAGCCTCAACCAGGCCAAGCGCAATGCCAACGACGGCGTCAGCCTGATCCAGACCGCGGACGGCTCGCTCAAGGAGGTCAGCGGCCTGCTCTCGCGCATGCGTGAGCTCTCGGTCCAATCGCGCAACGGCACCGTCAACACCAGTCAGCGCGGGTATCTCAACGACGAATTCGACACCCTGCGCTCCGAGATCGATCGCATCGTCAACACCACCGAGTTCAACGGGGTCAGCCTCCTCGATGGTGACCAGGCCGCGGGGCTCTCGTTCCAGATCGGCATCAACACCACGACCGACGATCGACTGACGATCTCGATCGCCACCTCGAGCGCGAGCGCCCTGGGCATCGGCGCCTCGACGATCAGCAGCACCGCGGGGGCCGATGCGGCGATCACCGCGCTGGACACCGCGATCCAGGGCATCTCGACCCGTCGCGCCGGCCTGGGCGCGATGCAGAACCGGTTGGCCACCACGATGTCCAACATCGAGACGTACTCGACCAACCTGTCCGCCGCCAACTCGCGCATCGTCGATGTCGACGTCGCCGAGGAGAGCGCCAACCTGACCAAGAACCAGATCTTGATGCAGGCGGGCACGGCGATGTTGGCCCAGGCCAACCAGGCGCCGCAGTCGGCCCTGCAGCTGCTCGGCTAGCCGTCCTCTCGCCTCCGCCGTCCCGCATCCCGTCGCCGCCGAACACCGGTGGCGGCGGGGCCCGGGCGGAGGGCGCCGACCATTTCCTTGGCTTCGTGTTCTTCACCTCATGCGCCGCACTCGAGCGGCGCTCCTCTCCACCTCACGCGCCGCACTCGAGCGGCGCTCCCTCTCCACCTCCCACTCGACCGCGCAGCTCACCGCGCAGAACTCCCATGACCACGCACCACCATCGACCCCGGCGCCGCGTCCCGCGTGTGCCGCAACCCAGAGTCCCCCGTGTCGCCCCGGCGCGACCGCGTCCTCTTACGAACTCGCAGGCGAGCTCGCTTGCGACCGACCTTGGCTTGATCACGAACGACCGCGACGTCGACGGGGACGTCACGATCATCCTTGCCTCCCGTCGCAAGGGCACGAACGCCCACCCCCCGAATTGTCGGGGATCTCCACGAAAGGAACGTCCTCATGTCCATCAGTGTACGCACCAACGCCTCGTCCCTCTCCGCCCAGGGCAACCTGAGCAAGACCGCGGCCGATCTGTCCAAGAGCATCTCGCGTCTGTCCTCGGGTCTGCGGATCGAATCCGCTGCCGATGACGCCGCCGGCTTGGCAATCTCCGAGGACTTCAAGGCGAGCATCCGCAGCCTGAACCAGGCCAAACGCAACGCCAACGACGGCGTCAGCCTGATCCAGACCGCGGACGGATCCCTCAAGGAGGTCAGCGGTCTGCTGGGCCGAATGAGGGAAATCTCGGTCCAGTCGCGCAACGGCACGGTGAACACCACCCAGCGCGGCTATCTCCAGGACGAGTTCGACACGTTGCGCTCCGAGATCGACCGCGTCGTGAACACCACGGAGTTCAACGGGGTCAGCCTCCTCGACGGCGACCAGGCAACGGGCCTCGCCTTCCAGGTCGGCATCGACACCACGTCGAACGATCGTCTGACGATCTCGATCGCGACCTCGAGCGCGAGCGCCCTCGGGATCGGCACCTCGACCATCAGCAGCACCGCGGGGGCCGACGCCGCGATCGCTGCCCTGGACACCGCGATCCAGCGCGTCTCGACCCGTCGTGCCGGCCTCGGCGCGATGCAGAACCGGTTGGCCACCACCATGTCCAACATCGAGACGTACTCGACCAACCTGTCCGCCGCCAACTCGCGCATCGTCGACGTCGACGTTGCCGAGGAGACCGCCAACCTCACCAAGAACCAGATCTTGATGCAGGCGGGTACGGCCATGCTCGCCCAGGCGAACCAGGGCCCGTCCATGGCGCTCCAGCTGCTCTAACGCAACGCAGCACACGCAGCACACCAGCCCCCCACGCGGCCGCACCGGCGGCCGCATGGGGGGCGTCCCGTTTTGTGAGCCGCGCCGATTCGCGCCTCGGGACCGCCTGCGCGTCTCGGCGCTCAAGAACGCGTCCGGTTCGGACGATGCCGCGACACGGGAGACCCGCGACCCATGACCGGCATCAGCTTCTCCGGGCTCGCCTCCGGCCTCGACACCAGCGCGATCATCAACAGCCTCGTCGGCGTCGAGCGGATCCCCCGCACCCGACTCGAGCAGCAGAACAACGCGCTGACGTCGAAGGGCCGCATCGTCGATCAGCTGTCGTCGGCCCTCTCGGCACTCAAGACCGCCGCCGACAACCTCTCCTCCGCCGGCGAGTTCCTGTCCTATTCCGGGTCGGTCAGCAACGACTCGGTCGCCAAGGTGAGCACCACCGGCGACAGCGTGCCGGGGGTGTACCAGGTCGAGGTCACGGCGCTCGCGCGCGCGCAGCGGACCTACTCGACCACGTTCGCGGACGCGAACGCCGGTCTGTCGGGGACCGCGCAGACCCTCTCGCTCACCATCGACGGGACGGTCACCGACATCGCGGTGCCGGCCAACGCCACGCTGCGCGACGTCGCCACCGCGATCAATGCCTCGGGCGCGGCCGCCAGCGCCGGCGTCATGTTCGACGGGACGCAGTACCGCCTGCAGGTCGTCGGTCGCAACACGGGGGCCGACAACGCGATCACGTTCACCGACACCGGGCTCGGACTCTCCCTCGACACACCCGCCAACACGATCCAGGCCGCCAGCGACGCCGCGTTGACGGTCGACGGGTTTCCCGTCACCAGCGCCAGCAATCTGCTCGACGGGATCCTGCCGGGCACCACGATCGAGCTGAAGGACGAGACCACGGGCCCGGTCGAGATCGAGATCAAGCCCGATCCCTCGGGCGTGAAGGCCAAGCTGCAGAGCTTCGTCGACGCGTACAACGCGGTGGCCAAGTTGATCACGGCCCAGAGTGGGGTCGGCAAGGGCACCGAGACGCTGAGCGGCGACTCAACCGTGCGCACGATTGAACAGGGCCTGAGCCGGCTGATCTCGAGCCCGATCCCGGGCCTGGTCGGCACGGGCGGATCGACGCTGCAGCTGGCGGATCTGGGCATCCAGACCCAGCGCGACGGAACCCTGACGCTGGACGCCGAGGATCTCGACGGGAAGCTGGCGGCAGACTTCGCCCAGGCCGCGGCGTACTTCGCCGGTGATGGCACCAACGACGGCATGAGCGGGCTGCTCGGCGACCTCGTGGACGGCTACACCAACTCGGTCGATGGCCTCCTGACGACCCGCAAGAAGGGTCTCACCGAGACCATCGCCAACAACACCGACAAGCTCGAGGACATGGACCTCTACCTCGCGCGCTTCGAGGAGAGCTTGAAGGCGCAGTACGCGGCGCTCGAACAGACCATGAGCCAGCTCCAGGGCCAGCAGAGCTACTTGGCACAGTTCCTGAACTCTTAGGGGGCATGTCGCTCTCCGCCGCGCGGAAGTACCGGGCTACGCAGATCGAGTCGGCCTCCCCGGGTCAGATCCTGCTCGCGCTCTACGACGGGTGCCTCCGGTTCTGCCGGGTCGCCCAGCAGCAGATCATGGCCGGTGACGCCGCGGCGAAGGGGATCGCGATCTCGAAGGCCAGCGCGATCCTGGGCGAGCTCCGCACGACGCTCGACCACAAGGTCGCCCCCGAGCTGTGCGAGCACCTCGACCGTCTGTACGTCTACTTCCAGGAACAACTCACCCTCGCCAACCTCCGCATGGATCCCGGCCCGCTGGTGCCGGTGATCAAGCTGCTCGCCGATCTTCGCGAGGCGTGGGGCCAGGCGGTCGGCTCGGTGGAGGGCACACCGTGACCCTGCACGCGGCGCTGGACGAGATCGTCGACCTCACCGAGGCGGCGCTCGAGCAGTGTCGCCTCGGCGAGGCCTCGCCGCAGTCCCTGCTCGATCTCGCGGCGCGCCGCTCCGCGCTGCTCGATGCCGTCACCGATCCTCCAGCGGCGAGCGACGCCGTGCGCACGGTCGTCGTGCATCTCCAACACCTCGACGCCGAGCTCCTCGGGTGGTGCGTCGCCGCCCAGCACGCGCTCGAGCTCTCCCGCAGCCGAATCCCCGCCCGCGATCCAGCGCCCCACGTGGCCGCGCCGGATGCCGCCCGTGTCCTCTCCGACATCGCCTGATCCCCCGAGAAAGCCCCCATGAACGGTCCCATCGCACTCCTGGAACTCCACTCCCTCGAACTCGCGCCGCGCGCGGACGATCACCACGGCGACGCGGCCAACGACTGCAGCTTCGGGCCCGGCGAGACGTTCACCGACGTCGAGCTGCTGGTCGCGACCACGGTCGCGCGGGTGACCGCCCGCGTCCAGCCCGAGCACGTCAACGTCGTGCTCGACCTCGACGCCCACGAGTCGGTCGTCGCCGGCAACCCGATGACCCTCGCGTTCGCCCTCGCGGGCATCCTCGGCGCGGTGCTGCGCGCGGCCGAGGAGAACGGCGACGACGAGGTCCTCCACATCGTCGTGACCGAGCACGATCACCTCGTGCGGGTCTCGATCGCCGGACCCGACGTGCCGCCCCTGCGGATGATCCGCGCGCTGTCCGGCGATCCTGGGGCGTCGATGTCCGACCCGACCGTCGCGCACTGCCGCCGCCTCGTCGAAGAGGAGGGCGGCTCGCTCGCCCTGGGCGCCTGCGCCGGCGAGCTCGCGGTCGAGGTGTGCCTCCCCTGCATCCCGCAGGACCGCGGCATCCGCCTCCTGCGCCCGCGTCGCGTCGCGGCGAATCCCCGCATCCTCCCCACTGCGCGCGCCGTCGCGTGCTGAGAGCCCACCATGACCAACGCCGAAGAACTCCTGTTCGCTCGCCGGGCCGCCAGCTCGGCCATGCCCTACGCCGAGGGCCTCGCGGGGCGCTACACCGCGATCGCCCACTCGCTGCGCGCCGGGCACGACGCCGAAGCGCTCGAGGCGCTCGGTGACTCCACCGAGGACCTCGAGCACTTCCTCGCCTACCTCGTCCTGGTCCAGGACGCCGTCGCCGCGAACGACCCCGGGAGCTCGGTCGCGGTCCGCGACTACCACGAGCACATCGTCGGCATCCTCGAAGGGCTACAGCCCGCGCTGGGTTATGCCGACTTGGTCGAGGTGGCCGACGCCCTCGAAGATGACCTCGTGCCGTCGCTGCGTGACTATCGCGCGCTCGACACTAACGTACAGTCGGCCCTCGTGTCCCCGTGATCGAGCTCTGCCCGCCCTCGGACCCCGTCGACGCCCCACCGGCCCACGTGCTGGTGGTCGACGACGATCGTGCGTCGGCGGACGCGATCGCCCAGACGGTCGCCGCGCTCGGGCACCGGGTCACGACCAGCAACGGCTGGACCGACGCACTGCGGGTGTTCGGTCAGTCCGACGTGGATCTCGTGCTGATGGACGCGATCATGCCCGGCGTCGACGGCTTCCGGCTCACGCGACTGCTGCGGGCGCGCTCCACCTCGTACGTGCCGATCGTGTTCCTGACCGGCCTCGCCGACCGGGACGCCCGCGAGCGCGGCGTGGCGGCGGGCGCCGATGACTTCCTCACCAAGCCCGTCGACACCCTGGAGCTGAAGGTCCGGTTGACGGCGATGCTCCGCATCCGCTCGCTCACGCGCGACCTGGAGGCCCGCAGCCGCGCGCTCGCCCGGCTCGCGACGATCGACGCGCTCACCGGCGTGGGCAACCGCCGCGCCTTCGACGACGTGCTGCCCCGAGAGCTCCGGGCGGTCGGGAGCCAGTCGCGCTCCGCCGCGCTCTTGCTCCTCGACATCGACCACTTCAAGGGCGTCAACGACAACTTCGGCCACCCCGTCGGTGACGCGTTGCTCGCCTTCCTCGGCCAGCTGCTCGATCAGACCAGCGGCGCGGGCACGCAGTGCTTCCGCTACGGCGGCGAGGAGTTCGCGGTGCTCCTTCGCGACACCCAAGCGACCGCGGCGCTCGAGCTCGGCGAGCGGATCCGCCGGGCGTTCGCCAAGCAGAGCGTGCAGGCGTCCGTCGCCGGCGGGTGCACCCTGTCGATCGGTGTGGTGTCGACCGAGCAATTCGCCCGGGTGCCCGATGGCACCGCCTTCATCGCGGCCGCCGACGCCGCGCTGTACCGCGCCAAGGCCCTGGGCCGGAACTGCGTGTGCCGCTACGACGCGCGCATGGACGCCCGCGTGGCGTAGCCGCGGCGGCGCGAACGGTGCCGGCGTCTCGTCACTCGCGGGTGATCGTCCACGTGCCGTGGTCGTCGGCGACCCAGTAGGTCGGCACCGAGGCGAGCCAGGTCTCGGCGTGGGGGCCATGCTGCACGCCGAGCAGCACCCGCAGCGCGCCGGCGAGGGTCCGCGCCCCGCACTCGATGATCACGCGCGCGCCCTCCTCGACGCGGCGCAGGGACCACGCGAGCAGCTCGCTCGGATCCTCGAGGCGGATCACGAACGCCGCGACGTGGGCGTCGAAGCGACGGCCGATCGCCTCGGTCGGATCGAGGATCAGCGCGTAGGCGCCGAGCACCCGGGCCAGGCGCTCGCCATTGCCGTGGCCCCACACGAGGCAGAGCCCGGAGCTGTCGAGCTCGGGGGCGATCGCGGCGAACGGATCCGCGGTGCGCAGTGATCCGAACGGCGGCAATCCGATCTCGAGCGCATCGCCGAGCGTCGCCGGCGGCTCGCCCGTGGGCGGTCGCCGGCGCAGGGCGAAATCCGGGGGATCGGGCTCGATGCGCACGCCAGCGCCGGTCGGCTCGGACGGGGCGCCCGCCGACACCAACCAATCCGGGAGGCTCCCCGAGGGGGTCGGCGGCGGCGTCGACGTCACGCCCGGCAGATCCCACGCGGTGTCGCGGTGCCGCCTCGGTGGCGCCGCCGGGATCGTGACAGCCTGACCGTCACCGTTCCCGCGCTGCAGCGGCGGGAGATCGAGCGGGATGCCGAGCTCGGCGACCCCCGCGGCCGCGCCGGTACGTCCGCGCACGACGATGCCATCGGCGCCCGCGTGCGCGGTGAGGTGCCACCGCACCAACCCCTCGTGCACCTGGAAGTCGACGACGTTGCCCACCGCGAGCTCGGCCTGCTGGTCGGGACCGAGCACGCCACCGAGCGCGTCGAAGAGCTCGCCCTCGGTGAGCGACATCGGCATCGTCTCGACCCCGGTCGCCGTGCGCACCGTCGGGGTGCGCCCGGGCTCGAGGACGATCTCCGTCGCCCCGTGCCCGGTCGCATCGTGGAGCACCTGCAGCAGCGAGGGCATCGGCTGGCGAAGCGTATCGCGGCGCGGGGACGGACTCAATGCGGCCCCCTCGGCCCGGGTGTGGTTCGGGGCCGGGCGCCGCGGGGTGAGCCGTTCGCCGGCCCTCGCGCGACTCGAAACGTGATGCTCGCAAAGATGCCCGCGACGATCCGCCGACTCGCCGCCGCACACCGCAGGGCGCGCGTCGCCGCGACGACGCTGGTGGTCGGCTGCACGGGGACACCCAGCGATGGCGGGGCCGAAGCCTCGGGCGGGAGCGACGCCCCGACGACATCGATGTCGATGTCGAGCGACGCGACCGTCGACCCCACCCCGACCACCGACGACACCGAGGGCGGCGGCCAGGACAGCTCGAGCACCGGCGACGAGGATCTGCCGAGCGGGTGGACGCGCAAGGGCGGCACGCTGTCGATCGACGCGCAGGGGTGGACCAACAACCCCTCGATCGCCGCGGGGCCCGGGGGCTCGATCGTCGTCGCGTGGTTGCAGCACCGCAACCCCTCGGTGTGGGAGCTCTCGGGAGTACGCGTCAAGCAGTGGAGCGCCGGCACGTGGGTCGACCTCGGCGGTCGCCTGGGCCATCTCGCCGAGGAGCCGATCCGCTGGCCGTCTGCGTACGATCCGAGCGTTGCGGTCGTCGACGGCACGATCTACGTGGCGTGGTACGAAGGCGGCGGGTATGGGTGGAGCGCCGACGCCATCCACGCCACGCCGATCTTCGTGGCGCACTGGGACGGTGCCACGTGGGTCCCGGATCCCGACGCGGGCGACGCGTTCGGGGCACTCAACGCTGCGCCCGAGGGCGGCGCGCGCAACCCCCAGCTCGCGGAGGTCGACGGTGTCCTCCACGCCGCGTGGATCGAGCACCTGCCCGGCGCTCCCGCGGAGGACACGGTGGTCGTCAAGCGCCTCGACGGTGGCACGTGGTCGACCGTCGGGACTCCGTGGAGCGCGAACGCCTCGGGCGGGCGGAAGATCATCGACGTCGCGATGGCCGGAATCGGCGGCGCGCCCATCGTCGCCTGGACCGAGCTGCGATGGGTCGTGCCCGAGGGGATGCCCAAGGCGGCCGAGAGCATGGTCCACGTCGCGCGCTGGGACGGAGGCGCGTTCGGGGTCGACCCCGATCCACTGCAGGCGAGCGGCGATGGCCTGGCCAACTACGTCGCGATCGCGGGGCAAGGCGACCAGGTGCACGTCGCCTGGCAGGAGAAGTCACCGACCGGCAACTACCAGCTCCACGCCCGGCACTGGATCGACGGCGCGTGGTCGGGCGCCGCGTCGGCGCTCAACCTCGACGCCGACCAGGGCGAGGCCGGCCGGCCGGCGCTCGCGGCGAGTGGCGATCGCGTCGTCCTGGCGTGGGCCGAGAGCCCGCCGGGCGTGCCCGCGCAACTGCTGACGCGATCGTGGGACGGCGCCGCGTGGTCCGAGCCCAGCACCAGCCTCAACATGGATCGCGTCGCTGGATCGGCGGGTTCACCCGCGCTCACCGTCGTCGACGGCGTCGCCCAGGTCGCGTGGGTCGAGAAGGACTTCGAGTCGGCGACCAAGCAGATCTACGTGGCCGGCAATGACGACACCGGCGACGACGCGGCGGTGGCCTTGGTCGGCTACGGGCAGGACGGCGCGGCGCCCCGGCTCGAGGCCAATACCTGGACGCGGCTCGGCGCCGGCGGGATCACCGACGCGGCGGACGGGGTCGGCGACGAGGGGTACAGCAGCATCAACTACGTTGCCGCGGCCAAGCGGTCGGTCGTCTTCGGCAAGTACCACGCGGTCCAGGTCAGCTGGGGCGAGGACCAGAACGCCCTGTTGGGCTACGACTTCGCGCGCAACCGCTGGGACATCGTCGAGATCACCGAGAACGCGTGGAGCGAGCACTTGCCTGGGATCGGACACGACGAAGGCAACGTGACCGTCGACTCGGAGCGCGGGGTCTACCTGACGTACGGGAACCTGACGCTCAACGGCGGCACCGGTTGGAGCATGTACGCGTACGACCTGCTGGCCGGCCGCGGCAAGCGTCTGATGCCGGGCGGCGATGGGCGCGGGAGCGTCGAGTCGACCGGTGCGTTCGACTCGGCGACGCAACTGGCGTACATGCACGGACAGCTGTACGACGTCGCGACGAACACGTGGCAGTCGGTCGAGGGGTGCCCGGGCGGTGGCTTCGCCGCTGCGGCGTTCGATGCGGGCAACGCCGTGTTCGTCCAGTTCGGCGGTCAATACTACAACGGCCCTGCGGAGGCGCGGACCTGGTGGGTCGACGTCGACAGCCGAACCTGCCAGGAGCAGCTGACCGCGATGGCGCCGCCGGGCGGCTATGCGCACATGGCCTACGACAGCACCCACGGAGCCGTCCTCGTGATGAGCGGGACTCCGCTCGAGATGTGGGCCTACGACGTCGCCGAGAACGCGTGGACGCAGCTGGGCCCGCCGCCGGCCGACTTCCCGGGGAACGCGGCCGGGCAGAAGCTCACGTACGACTCGGACGCCGATGTGCTGCTCTGGCACGACGGCGTCGACCTCGCGAACCTGCACGCGTTCCGCTACGTGCCGTGACCCGGCCGAGGCGACGCCGGGCCCGTCGCCGGGAGCGCCCCAAGCCCGCGCCGACACCCGAGGGCAGATGGGCCCTCAATGCGGCGCGGCCGCGGCCGATGCACCGACGCTCGATGCCCACGCGCCCCACCGCCCGTCCTCGACGCGCCCCCTCGCGATGGCGCGCGCTCCTGGTGACCGCGGTCGCCCTCGCGTGCGAGGTGCCCGAGGTCGACGACGGGGAAGACCCCGACGATGTCGGCGACACGACGCTCGACGCCGACGCGCTCGCCGACGGGATCGAGGCGGGGATCGCCGGGCCACCCGGCCCAGTGGTCGCGGCGACGCCGATCGCCCGCGCGAGCGTCGAGGCGACCCCCTCGCACGACACCGCGTGCCGCTCGTACTGTCGCGACTACGACGCGCGCTGCGGCGACGCGGGGGTGTTCGCCGACGACTCGGCGTGCGCAGAGGCCTGCGCCGCGTGGTCGCCGGGCGAGGCCGACGCGGTCGGCGACTCGGTGTCGTGCCGGGCCGCGTTCCTCGCCCCGGGCCGGACCTCGTGCATCGCCGCGGGACCGAGCAGCCCGCTGTGCATCGAGACCAGCGGGGACGTCGACTCCGTCGAGGCCGTGTAGCGGCCCGCGCGTTGCGAGCCCGCGAAACCGGTTACCCTCGCTGCCGATGCGCGCTGCCGTCGCCTGCTGCGGCGTGTCCTCCCTCTCGTTGCCCACCCTCGCCCTCTCGCCCGGCCTGGTGACCTGGTCGCTCGAGATCGGGTTCATCGCCTACGCCATCGTCATCACGGTCGTGGTGCTGCTCGAGCGGCGGCGACCGACGGCGACGCTCGCCCTCATCCTGGCGCTGGTGTTCCTGCCCGTCGTCGGGCTGCTCGTCTACCTGTTGCTGGGGCGTCGCGCGAAGCGGCGCCAGAGCGTCCGTCGGCGCCGCATCGTGCGTCCGTTCGACGAGATGCGGGACTTCGCCGCCGCCGCGCGACTGCCCGAGGACACCACCGCAATCCAGCGCAGCCTGGTACAGCTGGCGATGGCGACCGCTGCGGCGCCCGTGCGCCACGCCAGTTTGGTCGAGCTGTTCGCCGATCCACGGGCGACGTTCGCCGCCATGCATGCGGCGATCGACTCCGCCGAGAGCTACCTGCACGTGATGTTCTACATCTGGCGCGACGACGCGACCGGCCGCGAGCTGGTCGCGCGCCTCGCCGCGCGGGCCCACGCGGGGATCAAGGTCCGCGTGCTGCTCGATCACCTCGGGAGCTTCGGCGTCGACGACGACCACTTCGCGCCCCTGCTCGAGGCGGGCGGCGAGTTGGGGTGGTTCGGGCGGCTGCGCTTCCCGTGGCGACCGTGGCGGAGCAAGGTCAACTTCCGCAATCACCGCAAGATCCTCGTCGTCGACGGCGAGCGCGGCTTCATCGGCGGCATCAACGTCGGCGACGAGTACAGCGGCGCGGGCACGGCCACCCGCGGCTGGCGCGACATCATGGTCGAGATCCATGGCGACGCGGTCGTCGGCCTCGACGCCGTGTTCCTCGACGACTGGCTCGTGTCGACCGGCCAGGTCATCGACGTCCGCGGCACGCGGACCGCTGCGTTGGCCCACATCGACGCGCGTCGACCGGCGCGCCGGCGCTGGATCGGCCGCCGCGAGCGGCCGGCCGAGCGTGCGCTGCGGACCCACAACCCCTTCGGTGCCCTGCCGCCGCGCACGCCCGCGGACGACGGGCCGCTCGTGCAGATCGTGCCGAGCGGCCCCGACGCGCCGGTCGCCCAGGCGATCGCGACCCAGATCACCGCCGCGATCGCCGGCGCCTGCGACCGAGCGTGGATCGTGACGCCGTACTTCGTGCCCGACGAGCCCCTGCTCGCGGCCCTGCGCACCGCCGCGCTGCGCGGCGTGGACGTGCGGGTGATCGTGCCGTCGGCGGAGCACAACGACTCGCGGCTCGTCGCGCTGGCGGCCGCGAGCTACTACGACGACCTCCTCGACGCCGGCGCGCGGGTCTTCGAGTACCAGGCCGGCATGCTCCACGCGAAGTACGCCGTGTTCGACGACGTCTCGTTGGTCGGCTCCGCGAACATGGACGTGCGCAGCTTCCACCTCAACTACGAGATCATCGCGATGTTCTACGACGCGGGCGTGACCGCCGGCGTGGTCTCGCGGTTCTCCGAGGATCTCACCGACTCGCGCGAGATCACCGCCGAGCAGCGCGAGGCCCTGAGCTGGCCGAGCAGGGTGCTCGAGGCCAGCGCGCGGGTGATGTCGCCGCTGTTGTGAGGCGCGCAGCGTCGGTACACTTCACACCGGCGCATGCGGTTCCCGTACTACCGCCGACTGGGCCGGGCGGATCAGGCGACGTACCGTGCGTCGGACGCCGTGGTCTCGATCGCGCTGCCCGATCCGGCGGCCCTCGTCGCGCTGCTGCCCGCGATCGAGGCCGGGCTCGCCGCCGACGATCGCGGCGCGACCAGCCGCGCCACGCGGCGGTTCTGCGCGGCGCTGTGCGAGCAGCTCGCGGTGCCGCCACTCGTCGTCCGCGTGCTCGCCCGGCGGCCGACCCAGGCCGCCAGCGAGCTGCACGGCCTGTACGAGCGCGAGCCCGAGTGCGTGCCGATCCTGCGGGTGTGGATGCGGACCGCCGCGCACCTGCGGCCGGTCGCGTTCCGCACCTTCGTCCGCACGGTGCTGCACGAGCTGTGTCACCACTTCGACTTCGAGCTGCACGGCCTGCGCGACACGTTCCACACCGAGGGGTTCTTCCGCCGCGAGTCGAGCCTGGCGCGCGCGCTGCTCGGACCGTCACCGCGGCGGCGCCGTCGCGACGACGCCGCGATCGAGGAACCATCGGCCCCGCGCCGCGGGCACGGCGGTCAGACCGCGCAGCTGGGCCTGTTCGACGATCCGTCGTGACCCACCTCGTCGCGGCCAACGACGTCGAGGCGCTGGCGCCTCGGGGCGCCCGCACGTAGGATCGCGACCGCGTGGACGAGTCGCGTCACCTGAGGCTCTCGGTCGCCGCCCTCGCGGTGTTCCTCGCCTCGGGCATCTGGCTCGAGGCGATGATCGGCCTGCGCGCCGCCGGCTGGCTCGACGATCCCCTGCGCCGCGAGATGCTGCGCCTCGGCCACGCCCACGGCGGCCTGCTCGCGCTGGTGAACCTCGGCCTCGCGTGGGCGATGCACCGGCTCGAGACCCCGCTCGCCTGGGCGCCGCGGATCCGACTGGCCGCCTGGATCGGCGCGGTGCTGGTCGGCGCGGGGTTCTTCGGCGGCGGACTGTGGCACGGGCCGGCCGATCCGGGGCCGCTCGTGCTGGTGGTGCCGGCGGGCGCGATGATGCTGCTGGCGAGCTGCATCGCGGTCGCGATCGTGCGTTGAGCCCCACGGCGCCGCCGCGTCACTCGCCGATCCAGATCGCCGTCGTGTCGCGCTGCGCCTCGAGCTCCGCCTGCCGCTCGGGTCGATCCGCGAACACACTCGGCCCGAGCTGCTCGCGCAGCCGGGCCCACGTTGCCAGCCGCGCCTCGATCGGACCGGACGGATCGTAGCCCGCGAGCTCGGCCTGCACGCGCGCATGGTCGAGGTTCGCGACGAGGTCCTTCGCGCCGCGCCAGGCGATCCAGCGGACCGCGGCGTAGTCGTCGGCCATGGCGTCGACGATCCAGGACAGGCGCACCGCGGGATCGACCGGGACCTCGGTGCGCGCCAGGGCGTGGGCCGCCAGCGCGCGCTGGATCGGATCGCCGCCGTGCAGGTCGAGCACCACCCGCGACGCCCACGACTCCTGCGGCTCGGGTGAGCCGACCGCGACCGCGTCGAACCCCAGCGACGGCGACTGCGACGCGGCCCACGACCGCGTGCGATCGACGTGGCACTGCGTGCACGCGTCCGGCGCGTCGTGTCGACCGACCAGCGCCGCCGGATCCGGCGTCGTGATCCGGTGCGAGACGATGCCGCCGAGCAGCCCGTAGGTCGTGCGCGGCATGTGGCAGTCGACGCAGCTCACCGCGTCGCCGTGGCCGCCGTGACCGCCGTCGTGCTGCGTCCCCGACAACTCCGCGGTCGCGTGGCACGAAAGGCACGTCGCCGTCGGATCCCAGTCGCGGCGCAGCTGCATCGCGGGGTTCGGCCCGTGCATGTCGTGGCAGTGCTCGCAGGTCAGCGCATCGCATGGCGACGTCAGCAGGCCCTGGAACTCGTGGGCCGACAGCCGCGGCGTCCCGTCGGGCCAGAAGCGGGCCGCGAACTCGCCGTGGACGCCGCCGTCACGCCCACCGAGCTCGCTGTCACGAAAGATCGGCCGCGACACCGCGTCGAGTGCCTGCCCCGGCACGAACCCGTCGCCCTTCGCGAGGATCGTCGCGATGTCGTGGCCGATGCGCTGGCCGTGGCAGCGGCCGCACACGTCGTTGCTCCGCGCGGCGTCCAGCGCCCCGGGATCCGTGATGGACCCGTCGGGGCCCGCGACCGACCACAGCCGCCGCGCGACCGAGTCGTGGCGCTCCACGTGGGTCGACGCCGGCCCGTGGCACGCCTCGCACGCGATGCCCCACTCGGCGACGCTCGACTGCCAGTGCCCCGCAGCGTCGAGGCCGGGGTTCGGCGCCGTGTTGTGGCAGAAGATGCAGTTGTCGTTGTAGCGCGCGAGGTGCCGCAGGTAGTCGTCCCGCGAGCCGGTCTCGCCGTCGGGGGCCAGGAACGCGCCGTTCAGGTGGATCCACCGCGACTCGCCGCGGTGCCACGCGACCGGCAGGCGCCACAGCTCGCCGGGGCCACCGCCGCGATCGATGCGCGCGACGTACTGCTGGTAGCGATGGCTGCCGACCACGAGCTCGACCGCGACGTCGAGGAGCACCTCGCCGGCATCATCGATGATGCGCACCCGCGGCGTGCCCTCGGCGTCGCGCGACATCGTGGCCACGAACCCCAGCGCCTCGAGGGTCTCGCCGGCGAAGGGCGCCGCCGCGGCGTGGGCGGGCTGGGTCATCGTGCGGTGGTAGCTCGCCGACCAGCTCTCCCACTGCGGCCGGTGGCAGTCACGGCACGCCGCCGCGCCGACCGGCGCAGCGGCGGTGCGATCGATCGGCCCCCACGCGCGGTCGTCGAGCAGGCTCGCCGCGGATCCGGCCCCGGCGATCGCGAGCCACCCGAGCGCCGGCCCGAACAGCACCGCCGTCGGCCACCCGAGGCGCGATGCCATGGCCAGTTCAACCCTCGAGGGTGCGGACTTCGATGTCCTGGTGGTAGAGCCGGATCGGCGCGCCCTCGCCGTCGGCGCGCAGTGGCACCGGCACCGCCACGCCGAGCGCCCGGCCCTGGTACTGCGTGCCGTTCTGGCTCTGCAGGTCGGCGATCCACACCCGACCGCGGTGGGCGTAGATGCACGCGTGCAGCCGGCTCATCCGCGGCGAGCCGAGGACGAACTGACAGGCCTCGTGGCGCCCGATCACGACCGGCCCCTCGCGCATGTCGTAGCGGTGCACCGCGCCCGCGTGGCGCATCTCGACGATCGGCCGGACGAGCGTCTCGAACAGCGGCTCGATGGACGGCGGCTCGTACCAGAGGCCATCGGCCTCGGCGGCGCTGCGGAACGCCGCCGCCATCTCGCGGCCGCTGCCGAAGCGCCCCGCGGGGGCCTTGGCCATCGCCTTGCGCATGAACACGTCGAGGTTGGGCGACGCGACGCGGGCGGCGTTCCCCGCCGAATCCATCACGGTCGGGCGGCCGCGCCCTCGCACCGCGATCGACAGCGGCGGGATCTCGGCCTCCATGTGCTGGTGCAGCAGCTCGGGCAGGCTGCGCCCGTCGTAGGGCAACCGCCCAGAGAGCAGCTCGAACGCGATCACGGCGAGGGCATAGCGATCGGTCGCGGGGCCGACGTGCTTGGTGTCGCGGAACTGCTCCGGGCTCATGTAGTGCGGGGTGCCGAACACCGATCCAGTGGCCGTCGCCGCCTCGTGCGCCAGCCACTTCGCGATCCCGAGATCGATGATGACCGGCTCCCAGCCGTTGGACTGGTTGCGCAAGAGGACGTTGTCGGGCTTGAGATCGCGGTGCACCACCCCGAGGCCGTGGAGCTCGTCGAGGCTGCGGCCCACGCCAACCAGCAGCCGATGCGCGCCCCAGGTGTCTCCCTCGGGGATGCCGACGGCGGGCGAGACGCCGTCGACGAACTCCATCGCCATCCACGTGCGCCCGAACTCGTCGCTGCCGAAGTGCTCGACCTTGATGACGCCGTCGAAGTTGGCGCCGCTCATGAGCTGGGCCTCGCGCTGGAACCGGACCGCGGCCTCGCTGCCCTCGTGGACCTCGGCGCGCAGCCACTTCACCACCACGAGGCGCCGGCGGAAGACGTCGACGCACAGGTGCACGTCGCCCACCGCACCTTCGCCCAGGGGGCGGATCTTGCGGTGGGGGCAGCTTGGCACGCCGTCTGATTCTACCAGGGGTTGGCCGGCGGCGGGCGGTGGGGCGCGGGCGCGCCGGCCGGCTTCGCGCGAAAGACCGGGGTCGACCCGGCCCTTCGCGGCACCTGCCGTGGGTGCCGACGTGGCAGGATCGCGCGCTACAGCGGCAGCTCGACCTCGGTGTACGGCTCGGCGAGCCAGACCGCCGTCTTGCCGCCGTAGACGATCGTGCACATCCCCGGCTTGGGGATGGTGAGCTTCGAGCTGGAATTCGGCGCGAGCTTGGCCTCGGCGTCGAAGTTGCCGCACTGCAGGGTCGCCTCGAGGGGCGCTGCCGCGTCGTTGCGCAGCACGACCACCGTCTGCGGCGCGGCGCTGAACTTCACCTTGAACGGGTATGCGGCCGAGATCTTCTTGGTGAGGGCCTCGATGCGCTGCTCGGTCCCCGGCCCGCGGTACGGGTAGGCGGTGCCCAGCCCGGTGATGCTCTGCTGCGACCAGTCGAGCTCCGACAGCGCCTCGGCGAGCCGGGTGATCTTGCCGTCGGGGTACTTCACGAGCCCCGTGCTCCGGACCACCGCGGCGTCCTTCTTCTTCAGGGGCGAGAACTCGGTCACCGACAGCAGCTCGGCGGTGGCGACGTGGACCTCGGGCAGGTCCTTCGCCTTGGCCTTGGCGCGATCGAGCTCGGCCTTGGCGGCGTCGTACTTGCCGGCGGCGATGTGCTGGTGGACCTTGACGGTCGCGAGGATCGCGACGACCTCGGCGTAGCCGCCGGTCTTGCTGTCGATCTTCGCCAGGGCGGCGTCGGCCTCGGCGAGCTTGTTCTTGCCCGCGATCGTCAGCACGCGCTGCAGCTGCAGCGACGGGTCCCCCGGACGCAGCTCGAGCGCCCGCTTGAGCGCCTCGTCGGCGTCGTCGAGCTCACCCTTGCTGAGGTGCGTCGCGCTGGCCGCGATGTAGAGCATCGCGACGCGCTCGCGCAGGTCGACCAGGCGCTCCTTGCTGACCTTGAGCTTGCCCTGCTCGGCGAAGCTCACCAGGGTCTCGAGGCGATCGATGGCGACGTTGGCCTTGCCGCGCTTCTTGAGCTCGTAGGCGACCTCGATCGCGAGATCGAGCTGCTCCTCCGGACCGACGCCGGTCGGCGCCAGGTCGAGCAGCGGGTCGGCGCGCTCGGGGTTGTCCTCCGCGAGGACCGCGAGCACCACCAGGCGCCGCAGCTCGAGGAACTGCTTGCGCTGGTCGACGTCTGAGACGCCGATCAGATCGGCCGCGGGGCGCAGCGCATCGGCGGCCTCGTTGGTGGCCTTGCGCGCGATCCGGCAGCGGACGATCGCGAGCGCGACCTGGGCGTTGGGGATGATCGCCAGCGAACGGGCGTAGTCGTTCTCGGCCTCCGCCCACATCTGGGCGCCGTAGTAGCGGTCGGCGCGGTCGATGAGCAGCACGGTCAGCAGGCGCCGGCAACCGCGGCACTTGCCCGAGGTGCCCTGCTCCTGGATCAACGCGAAGGCGTCGTCGGGCATACCACGGGCGATCATCACGCGGGCCATGCCCTCGAGCGCCCCCTCGTTGTCGGGGTCGAGCGCCAGCGCCTTCTTGAAGTAGCCGTCGGCGACCTTGAAGCGCTTGTTGTTCTGCTTGCCCAGCTGGACGTAGATGTCGACGAGCTCCGCGGTCGCCTCTTTCTTCGTCTTGGCGTTGTCGATCGCCTCCTCGTAGAGGGGCTCCGCCTCCTCGAAATCACCCTCGCCGTCGGACCACGCGGTGCGGGCCTTGTCGAGGGGGTTCGAGCAGCCGCCCGCGGTCGCCAGGACCAACGCCACCGACAGCGAGGAGAGGATCAGACGTGCGCGCGAGCGAATGAGGTTCCGTTCCATTTGTAGAGCTCCCGATGGATGCGATGTCGATCGACCTGGTACAGCGAGAACGCCGCCTCGTGTCCAGGTCGTTGAGAACGTGAGGTGCCGGAGGCGATGCCATGGACGGGGACGGCGCCCCCGGGCCCCGGCAGGGTGGTCTCGAGGGTGCGGTGTTCGTGGCCGTGGAGGATGAGTTCGGCCCCGCGGCGGGCGATGACCTCGCCGAAGGAGGCGAGGTCGCGGAGGTCGTGGCGGGCCTTGGCCACACCGGCGACCGGGGGATGGTGGATGAGCACCACCCGGACGACGTGTTGCTCGCCGAGCCGCGCGAGCACGGCGTCGAGCCGCTCGAGCTGCTCGCGACCAACGGTGCCGGTGGCGTACAGCGGCAGCGACGTCACGGCCGTCGAGACGCCGATGAGCGCGACCTCGTCGAAGCGCTGGACGAACGGGAAGTCGCCGTCGTCGCGCTCGCCGTCCATGAACTCGCGGAAGTGGAGGTCGAACAGGTTGTCGCGGACGACCCCCTTGGTGTACGCGTCGTGGTTGCCGGGGATCACCGTGACGGGCAGTCCGATCGACGCGAGACGTCGGCGGACGTGGGCGAACTCCGACGGCAACGAGAGGTTCGAGAGATCGCCCGTCACCACCAGGCGCTCGGCCCCCAGCGCGAGGCCGGTCTCGACCGCGCGATCGAGGATCTGCTCGTCGTGGCTCCGGCGACGCTTGAGCGCGAGGTTCACCCGGCCGGTGATCCGCTTGTTGAGGTAGTGCCACGGCCGCACGCCCTGCAGATCGAGCAGGTGGATGTCCGAGACGTGGACGAAGCGCAACGGCATGACGACGCGGGGCGACCGGCCGGCGGCTCGCGCCAGCGAGCACGTTGTAGCAGGCCGCCGGGCCAAGGCATACCCGCGGATGCCCCGGCCGTGGCCGTCCGACACGGGCCAGGGCCGCCCGCCGGGGCTCCGACCGGCGAGCGGCGCGGCGTCGGCCGGCGGCCACCGGCGCGAGCGGTCCGCGGCGCCGGGGGGTGGTCCCAGCGCCGACCGCACCGCGCGCGTCGGACCCCTCGGCCGCGTGGGGCGGAGCACGGGCGGCATGCTGCTACAGTCCGGCGGTCATGTCCAACTTGCTGGTCCGTGGGCGAACACACTCGTGCGGAGAGCTGCGACGCGAACACGTCGGTGCCGAGGTGGTGCTGTTCGGGTGGGTCCATCGTCGCCGCGATCACGGCGGTCGCATCTTCGTCGACGTGCGCGATCGCGAAGGCCTGACCCAGGTGGTCTTCGGGCCGGACATCGACGCCGCCGCTCACACCGCCGGCGAGCAGCTCCGCTCGGAATTCTGCATCGCGATCCACGGCAAGGTCATCGATCGGGGCGACAACGCCAACCCCAACATGCCGACCGGGGCGATCGAGGTCGAGGCCGACGCACTCGAGATTTTCTCCCAGGCGGAGACGCCGCCGCTGTCGATCGCCGACGACGATCGCATCGAGACCGGCGAGAACCTGCGGCTGCGCTACCGCTACCTCGATCTGCGGCGCCCGTCGCTGCAGAAGAACTTCATCACGCGCTCGAAGATCGCCTTCGTCACGCGGCGCACGATGACCGAGCAGGGGTTCCTCGAGCTCGAGACCCCGTGCATGGTCAAGTACACGCCGGGCGGCGCCCGGAACTTCCTGGTCCCGAGCCGGCTCAACCCGGGCACGTTCTACGCGCTCGCCGAGTCGCCGCAGATCTTCAAGCAGCTGTTCATGGTCGCCGGGTTCGACAAGTACTTCCAGATCACCCGCTGCTTCCGCGACGAGGACCTGAGGAACGATCGCCAGCCCGAGTTCACCCAGATCGACGTCGAGATGTCGTTCGCGACGCCCGAGCGGGTGTTCGCGGTGATGGAGCAGCTCATCACCAACGTCTGGCGCGAGGTCGCCGGCGTCGAGATCCCGACGCCCCTGCCCCGCCTGACCTGGGCCGAGGCCATGGGCCGCTACGGCAACGACAAGCCGGACCGCCGCTTCGGCCTCGAGCTCGTCGACATCACAGAGGAGACCCGCGGCTGCGGGTTCCGGGTGTTCGAGGCGGCGCCGTGCGTCAAGGGCATCACCGTGCCGGCCAAGGTCGCCGCCGCGCTGACCCGCAGCCAGCTCGACAAGCTCACCGACTTCGTGAAGAAGCGCGAGAACGGCGGCGCCAAGGGCCTCGCCTGGGCGCGCATGCAGGAGGACGGGACCTGGCAGGCGCCGTTCGCCAAGAACCTCTCGCCCGAGACGACCGCGACGCTCAGCGCCAAGATGGGCGCCGAGGCCGGCTCCGTGATGCTGTTCATCGCGGACGCGTGGCACACGGTGCACCAGGTGCTGAGCGCCCTGCGGCTCGAGCTGCGCGACCAGCTCGAGCTGGTGCCGCCGGGCACCCACTGGGAGTTCCTGTGGGTCACCGACTTCCCGCTGTTCGAGACCCGCGACGACGGCACGCTGGTCGCCGCGCACCACCCGTTCACCTCGCCGCGACTCGATCAGCTCGAGCTGCTGCAGTCCGATCCGGGCAAGGTCCTCGCGCAGGCCTACGACCTCGTGCTCAACGGCAACGAGATCGGCGGCGGATCCATCCGCATCCACCGCTCGGACGTGCAGGCCCGCGTGTTCGAGATCCTCGGCCTCAGCCCCGAGTCGGCCCAGCAGAAGTTCGGGTTCCTGCTCGAGGCGTTCAAGTACGGCCCACCGCCCCACGGCGGCATCGCGCTCGGGCTCGACCGCCTGGCGATGCTGCTCACCGGCGCGCCGAGCCTGCGCGACGTCATCGCGTTCCCCAAGACCCAGAAGGGCCAGGACCTGATGACGAACTGCCCGACGCCGGCCGACGACGCCCAGCTCGCCGAGCTGTTCATCCGCTCGACGCCGCCGGCCCCGGCGGCGGGCTCGGGCACCGCCGCAGACTGATGGGGGAGCCCGCCGCATGAAACTGCCCCGCCCCGAGCCCCGGCGCCTCGCGCTGGCGGCCCTCTCGGCCGTCGGCATGGTGCTGTCGTGCCCGAACTTCGATCAGTTCTGGCTCGGCTTCCTGATGTGGATCCCCTACTTCGCCGCCATCGAGGGCTGCAAGCCGCGCGCGGCCTTCGGCTACGGCTGGCTGGTCGGGATCATCACGGTGTTCTGGGGCTTCTTCTGGATGAGCGAGCTGCTCACCAAGTTCGCCGGTTTCTCGCTGCCGGCGGCGATGCCCGTGACGCTGCTGTTCGCGATGTGGCACGGCCTGCTCTGGGGGCTGTCGGCGTGGCTCATCACCCACGCGCGCGCGCGGGTCGGCTGGCCGATCTGGATCGTCGCGCCGCTGGTGTGGGTGAGCGTCGAGGCGACGCTGCCGAACATCTTCCCCATCTACATGGCCCACGCGTGGTGCTGGCAGCCGTGGCTGATCCAGCCCGCGGAGCTCGGCGGCGTGACCACGGTGAGCGGCATCATGGTCGCGACGAACGCGGCGCTGTACACGATCGTCCGCGCGCGCACGGGCGGTCCGGCGGCGACGCGCGTCGACTGGATCGCCGCCGCCGCGCTGCTGGTCGGCAACCCGGCCTACGGCGCGTTGCGACTGGCCCAGGTGAACGCGCAGATCGACGAGGCGCCCAAGGTCAAGTTCGCGGTCGTGCAGGGCAACATGAGCATCAAGCAGATGGCGCACCCGCAGTGGCGTCTCTCGGTGCTCCGCGGCCAGCAGCGCAAGACCGCCGAGCTGCAGGCGCAGGGCGCCGAGATCGCCCTGTGGGGTGAGACCGCCTACCCCAACCCGCGGGCGTTCACCCGCCAGCGCACCGAAGACCTGCCCGACGATCACCCGTGGCACGTCCGCCGCGACTTCGACATCCCGATCATCTTCGGCGCCGTGACGCGCGACCTCACCGGCGCCGAGCCCTACCCGTTCAACACCGCGATCCTCATCGACGGCGAGGGCAAGGTCGCGGGCAAGTACGACAAGGTCTATCGGCTGATGTTCGGCGAGTACGCGCCGCTCGTGGATCCCGAGTGGTACCTCAGCATGGTCCCGTCGGCGTCGCACATCGCCAAGGGCGAGGGCCCGGGCGTGCTGCAGTACAAGCACTGGCGGCTCGGCCCCTTCGTCTGCTACGAGGACATCCTGCCGCGGTTCGTCCGCGAGGCCGCGAACAAGGACGTCAACGCGTTCGTGAACCTCACCAACGACGCATGGTTCGGCAACACCGCCGAGCCCGGCCAGCACCTGGGCCTCGCGGTGTTCCGCGCGGTCGAGCACCGCAAGCCGCTGGTGCGGGCGGTCAACACCGGCGTGAGCGTCTACGTCGATCCCACCGGCGCCGCGCACCACCGCACGCGCGTCACCGATCCCGACGTCGAGGGCCCGCAGCCGCCCGACGGATTCGTCGCCGAGGTGCCGATGATGGACGCGGAATCGTGGACGCCCTACGGACTGACCGGCGAGCTGTTCAACGGCCTGTGCATCGTCGGCGTCGGGTTCATGCTGACGCGACGCCGTCGCGCCGCGGCCTGACGCACCGCGGGGTGCCGCGCCGCGGGGGCGTGCTAACCTGCCGCCCGCGATGAGACCGACCGCGACGGCGCTCCCCATCCTGGTCCTGTTGGCGTGCAGCCCCGCGCCGGCCCCGGCGCCGAACACCTCGGCCGCGCCGGTGGTGCCCGAGGGCGACGCGAAGGCTACCGCGGCCCCCGCGGCGCCGCCCATCGCCGCGGACGCCCGCGCCGCGGTCGGCCAGCCCGCGCCCGACTTCACGCTCACCGACGCCGACGGCAAGCCGTTCACGCTGGCCGATCACCGCGGCAAGCTCGTGGTGCTCGAGTGGTTCAACCCCGGCTGCCCCTTCGTGAAGTACGCCCACGGCGAGGGCCCGCTGAAGGGCATGGCCGCGACCGAGGTCGCCGCCGGCGTCGTCTGGGTCGCGGTCAACTCGGGCGCGCCGGGCAAGCAGGGTGCGGGCGCCGACGCGAGCCGCGAGGGCGCCAAGGAATTCGGCATGACCCACCCCGTGCTCGTCGACGATTCCGGCGCGGTCGGCCACGCGTACGGGGCCGCGAAGACGCCCCACGTGTTCCTCGTCGACACCGCGGGCGTGCTCGCCTACGCCGGTGCGATCGACAATGCGCCGATCGGCGAGGTCGACGGCGGCGGCGCGTACGTCAACCACCTCGCGACCGCGCTGGCCGATGTCCGGGCCGGTCGCGCGGTCGCGGTGTCCGAGACCAAGGCGTACGGATGCTCGGTGAAGTACGCCAAGGGCTGAGCGCGATCGACCGCGCGGCGGTCGACGGGCTGCGCGCGTTGATCGACGCGCGGCGCACCGTCGTGCTCACCGGCGCGGGCATCTCGACGGAATCGGGCATCCCGGATTACCGCGGGCCCGGCACGCGCGCGCGGGCCAAGGATCCGATGCGCTTCGCCGAGTTCACCCGCAGCGACGAAGGCCGGGCGCGCTACTGGTCGCGGGCGATGGTCGGCTGGCCGGCGTTCCGCGCCGCGGAGCCCAATCGTGGTCATCTCGCCGTCGCGGCGCTCGAGCGCGACGGTCGGATCACCTCGGTCATCACGCAGAACGTCGATGGTCTGCACCAGCGCGCCGGCACCGAGTCGGTGATCGAGCTGCACGGATCGCTGCACACGGTGCGGTGCCTCGAGTGCGGCGCCCTCGAGCCCCGGCAGGACGTCCAGGCCCGGCTGTGCGCGGCCAACCCGACGCTGCGGCCCGAGACGATCGATGCGCGCCCCGACGGCGACGCCGAGCTACCGACCGAGTGGACCGACGGCTTCGTGGTGCCGCAGTGCCTGCGATGCGGCGGCGTGCTGAAGCCCGACGTCGTCTACTTCGGCGAGAATGTCCCGCCGGATCGCGTGCAGCGGGCCTACGCGTGGGTCGACGCCGCCGAGGCGCTGCTCGTCGTCGGCAGCTCGCTCGCGGTGTTCTCGGGCTATCGGTTCGTGCGGCGTGCCGCCGAGCTCGGGCACCCGATCGCGATCGTCAACCTCGGCGAGACGCGCGGCGATCCCTACGCGACGCTGCGGATCGACGCGCCCGCGGGCGCCGTACTGTCGGCGCTCGCGGGCAACGGGTCGTCCCCAGAGTGAGCCCCCAGGGCCGAGTCCCTACAGCGGCTCGCCGTGCTGCTCGGTGCAGTCGGCAGCGGTGAGCAACACCCAGCCCTTGCCCTTGCAGGTGTTGTTGCCCGCGCAGTCGTGGCCCTTGCTGCCGGGCTCGACGCGGCCGTCGGGCACGTCGCAGGCGCCCTGCTCCGCGCACGCGTTGGCGCCGAAGCACTTGATCTTCGTCGCCTTGGTGTCGGCGGCGGCCGCTGTCGATGCGGTGCCCGGAGTGGACGCACCGTCGCCGCCCGGGGTCGCCGTCGGCTTCTCGTGGTGACAGGCGACGGCGAACAACGCCGCCGCCGCGAGGGCAACCTGGGTGGCTCTGTGACTGTGCATCGATGCGTCCTGTTCGGTTCGGGTCGGCCTCAGCCCGCCGGGTGGCAGGTGAAGCAGCCGACGCCCTTGGGGTTCTCGGCCGAGTACACCGGGCTGTCGAGCATCTCGGCCATCTTCGGCGTCACCTGTTCCATCATGAACTTGGTGACCTTCTCGTCGTACTCCATCGCGCCCTTGATCGGATCGGCCTTGTCGAGGGCATACATCCCGTCGTTGGGCATCTTGTAGCCGTTGTCCTTGCCCGACTTGCCGTGGCAGGTCTCGCACTTGAAGGTGCCGAAGCCCGTGGCGTCGTGGGCCTGGAACATCTTCTTCATCTCGGGCAGCACGACGAGGCCCATGTGCTCCTTGCGCTGCTTGTCGTTCTTGTCCGCCCACTTCACGCCGGGCGCACCCGGCTCGGTGGCGGCGCCGCCGGCGGTGTCACCGGCCGTATCGCCGGCGGTGTCCCCCGGCGCGCCGGCGGTGTCGCCGACGGCACCGGCGGTGTCGCCCGGCGGCGGAGTGGTGGTCGGGGTGGACTTCTCGCAGGCCGCGAAGGCGAGGCCGGCGACACCGAAGAGCACGAAGAGGTTGCGCATGGGGTCGTCTCGTTGAGAGGGTTCGACAGGAACGGTTCGGCCCCGACGCGTGGAGTACACCGGGGCAACGCGGGTGGTTACGCAAACCCGGCCCCGGACGCAAGCGCGCGGCGCACATCCCCTCGGACACCACCGACAGGGGGCCGTCACCGCCCGCGACGGTCGTGCCGGGGCCGTGCCCGGTGGCATGATGATCCCCGTGCACCACCTCCGCGCCGCCGCCCTCGTCGCCCTCGTCGCGGGCGGTGCCGTCGCGTGCGACGACGGGAGCAAGGCCCGCGCCGACGCCCTCGAGGCCCGTGTCGCGGAGCTCGAGCGCCGCGCCGATGTGATCCAGGGCGCGCTCGAGCCCCTCGCCGCATTGCCGGCGACGATCGAGGCGCAGCAGCAAGCGGCCAAGTCCATCCGCGCCGAGCAGGCGACGCTGGTCGCTCGACTCGCGCGCGCCGAGGAGACGATCGCGGCGCTCGAATCGGCCCGCGCCACCGCCGGCACGACAGCGACGCCCCCGACGACTCCCCCGATCGTCGGAAGTTCGATCGAGCCCGCGGCCGCGTCGCTCGAGGTCGGGATCCCCGAGTGCGACGAGTTCCTGCGCAAGTACTCCGCCTGCCTGCGGGACCACGTCCCCGAGGCGGCGCGCAAGGCCGCGCTCGAGGCCCTCGACCAGTCCGCGAAGTCCTGGCGCGAGGTCGCGGCGGGGCCTGGCCGCGACGCGCTGTCGAAGGCGTGCACGGCCGCGGCCGAGGCGACCAAGGACGCGACCGCCGCGATGGGCTGCACGTGGTGAGCGGGCCTCGTCCGCACCTCGGCCACGGCGTCGGCCTGCGGGTGCCCCACTTCGATCAGGCGCTCGGGCCGGGCCTCGACGTCGACCTCGTCGAGGCGATCAGCGAGAACTTCTTCGGCGGCGACGGCCGACCGATGGCCGTGCTCGAGCGACTGCGTCGGGACATGCCCGTCGTCCTGCACGGGGTCTCACTGGCGATCGGATCGACCGCGCCGCTCCGCGCCGACTACCTCGAGCGTCTGCGCGCCCTGGCCTCGCGGATCGAGCCGGCGTGGATGAGCGACCACCTGTGCTGGGGCGCGCACGGCCCCCACCACCTCCACGACCTGCTGCCGCTGCCGTACACAGCGGCCGCGATCGCCCACACGGCGGATCGCGTCGCGCGGGTCCAGGACGCACTCGGCCGCCAGCTGCTGCTGGAGAACGTGTCGAGCTACGTCGGCTACCGCCGCAGCGAGATGCCCGAGTGGGAGTTCCTCGCGGCGGTCGTCGATCGGGCCGACGCGCTGATCCTGCTCGACGTGAACAACGTCGTCGTGAGCGCGAAGAACTTCGGTTTCGATCCGCGGCGCTACATCGACGGGATCCCAGCCGCCCGCGTGCGTCAGCTGCACCTCGCCAACCACACCGACCGGGGCCACTTCAAGTTCGACTCGCACCGCGGCGCGGTGCCCGACGAGGTGTGGTCGCTCTACGAGTACGTGCTCGATCGCGTCGGCGAGGTGACGACGATCGTCGAGTGGGACGAGGACGTGCCGCCGTGGGCGAGCTTGCGCGCGCAGGCGGCCGAGGCGGGGAGGCGCGAGGCGATGCGACGCGATGCACCCACCGCGTCCGACCGCGAGGGACGACCATGAGCCACGCCGAGCTCGAGGCCCTGCAGGCGCTGTTCTACCGCGCGATCGTCCACCCGGAGGGCATCGAGGCGTTCCTCGCCGCGGCCGATCCCGACACACGCGCGGCCTTCGACGCTGCGTTCGACGGCACCGCGGAGTTCGACGCCTGCGCGCGCATGGGCGTCTACGCCGACGCGTACTTCTGGCGGCTGCACGACGTCCTGCTCGATCACTTCAGCCTCGCCGCGTGGATCCTCGGCCCGGCCCGCTTCCGCAACCTCGCGACCGATTACGTACTGCAGCGGCCGTCCGAGGATCCCGACGTGCGCCGATTCGGCGCGCGGCTGCCGGCGTTCCTCGGCGCGCATCCGCTGGCCGATCGCGTCCCCGGAATCGAGGAGCTCGCCGCGATCGAGTGGGCGATGGTCCGCGCCCTCGACGTGCCGCATGCGCCCCTGCTCCAGCGCGCCGCGCTGGCCGAATTGCCGCCCGAGGGCTGGCCTGCACTCCAGTTGCGGGCGGTGGCGAGCATGTTCGTCGGTCCGTGCCGGCACGACTTCGGGGCGCTGTGGGCGGACCACTTGGCCTCGCCAACGCCCGAGCGAGCGCCGGCCGCAGGACCCCCGAATCACGTCCTGGTGTGGCGGCAGGACCTCGCGGTGATGCATCGACCGCTCGATCCGGCCGAGGCCGACGCACTCACGCGCGTGCGGGAGGGTGTCGCCTTCGCGGGCCTCTGCGAGCACATCGACGCATCGGCCGCCGTGACGTGGCTGTCGCGATGGCTCGACGACGGATTGCTCCTGGCTTGACCCTTGTCATCGACGATGACGTCCACGATGATCGGCCCTGGGATCGGATTGCCCGGTCTCGAGGATGGTGGGTATGTGGATAGGAACGTATGGTCGCGCGTGGTGGGTTGCAGCGTTGGTGCTGAGCGGATGCGGGACTGACAGTCGGGTGGTGCCGACCGACGACGGCACCTCATCGGGATCCGAGCCGAACGCCACCGCGGAGTCGGCAGCGGACGCCCCGGCGTCGAGCGACGGCGACGACCCCGGCACCGAGGGACCACGCCTCTTCTGCGGCGACGGTGTGGCCGACGGCGACGAGGAGTGCGACGGCTCCGATCTCGATGGGGAGAGCTGCGCGGGGATGGGCGGCGACGGCACGCTGACGTGCAAGGCCGACTGCACCCTCGAGCTCTGCGACTGCACCTGGGGGGGAGCGCCGCCGACGTGCGTCCCGGCCGACTGCGGCAACGGTGTGGTCGACGGCGACGAGGAGTGCGACGGGACCGATCTCGACGGGCAGACCTGCGAGTCGTTGGGTGGGGTCGGCACGGTGTCGTGCACCGACGACTGCACCCTCGAAACCTGTGCCTGCATCTGGGGGCGCGAGGCGCCGACGAGTTGCGGGCCACCGGTCTGCGGCAATGGACGGGTCGAGGGGATTGAGCAGTGCGATGGCACCGTCGACGCCAGCGATGACTCGGCGCCCACGTGCACCGACCTCTTGATGGCCCCACACGCAGGCACCCCGGCCTGCGCGGTCGACTGCACCTACGACACCTCGGACTGCCGGCCGTGCGACGACCCGGATGGCGAGGCCTGCATCGCGCTGTTGATCTCGGAGATCCTGTACGCGCCGCTGGCCGATCCGGGCGCCAAGGCCGGGCAGCGGATCGAGCTGCACAACCCCACGGCGACCCCATGGGACCTGCAGGGCTGCATCATCACGGGGGACCTCGGCATCGACACGTTCGACATCGACGTGCCGCTCGTCCTCGAGGCCGGCGGGTACGCGACGCTGGGATCGGGCACCGCGCTCGAGCTCGGGTTCACGCCGGACTTCACCATGCCCATCGGCGTCGGCTTGTTCAACGACGGCGACCTCGTGACGATCACCTGCGACGGCGTCGTCGTCGACACGGTGTCGTACGACGACGCCGCACCATGGCCGGCAGTGGATCCCGGCACGAGCATCGCGCTCGCCGTGCTCGACGCGGGTGCCAACGACGGCGGCGCCGCGGGGTGCAGCGGTGCGACGGCCTACGGACCGGGGCACCTCGGCACGCCGGGCGGCGCGAACGACTGCCCGTAGTGCGAGCCGCCCTTCAGCGGGCCGCGGCGAGCACCGCGTCCGCGCCCATCTCGAGCAGCGTGTGACCGACGGCCGCGCCGAGCTGCTCGGCCTCGGCCGCGGGCCCGGTCTTGCTCGCGCGGAAGTACGGCCGGCCGCCGTCGCCGATGACGAGCCCGGTGACCTGCAGCTCGCCGTCGCCGACGTACTCGGCGAAACAACCCATGGGCACGGTGCAGCCGGCCTGCAAGCGGCGCAGGAAGGCCCGCTCGGCGGCGGCGCGCGCGGCCGTCGGCGCGTGGTCGAGGACCGCGAGGAGCTCGCGGCTACGGGCATCGTCCGCGCGGCACTGCAGCGCGAGGATCCCCTGCGTCGGCGAGGGGCAGAACCGATCGGGGTCGATCCACTCGGTGATCCGATCGGCGAGGCCGAGGCGGACGAGGCCCGCGGCCGCGAGGATGACCGCGTCGAGCTCGCCCTGCTCCACCTTGCGCAGCCGCGTCGGCACGTTGCCGCGCAGCGGCATCACCTGCACGGCCGGGTTCTCGCGGGCACAGAGGGCCGCGCGGCGCAGGCTCCCCGTGCCGACGCGCGTGCCCGCCGGCAAATCGGCGAGCGCGACCCCGGGCGGGCCGACCAGCACGTCGCGGGGATCGACGCGCTCGGGCGTCGCCGCGACGACGAGCTCGGGGACCATCTCGGCCGGGAGGTCCTTCATGCTGTGCACGGCGAGCTCGGCCTCGCCGGCGAGCAGGCGCTCCTCGATGCCCTTCACGAACAGGCCCTTGCCGCCGATCTCGTGCAGCGGACGATCCTGGATCCGATCGCCGTCGGTGGTGACGATGACGAGCTCGACCTCGAGCCCGGTGTGCGCGGCCCGCAGTGCGTCGCGGATGTGATTGGCCTGCCACAGCGCGAGCTCCGAGCCGCGCGTGGCGATGCGAATGGTCGTGGTCATCCGGTTCCCTCGCGCCGCAGCGGCGCCGCTGGTGATTCCGTGGAAGTGGGCTCGGGCTCGGCGGCCGGCGCCGGGGCGGCCGCGGCCGGTCCGAGCTCGAACAGGGCCCCGAGGGCCTCGGCGAGCATCGGCGTGGGCAGGGTCGCCGCGTCGTGGTGGGCGTTGCGGAGGTTCGACATCGGCCGGTGCAGCAGCTTCTGCATGATCGCGCGGCCCATCTGCTCGATCGCGGCCTGCTGCTCGGGCGTGATGGGCCCGAGCTTGCGGACCGTCCGCTCGACCTCGGCGTCGACGACCTCGCGACCGAAGGCCTGCAGCTGCCCGATCATCGGCCCGATCGCGCGCGTGCGCATCCAGTGGACGAAGTCACCGACCTCTTCGTCGACCATCGCGGCCGCGCGGTCGGACTCGCCGCGGCGCGAGCGGAGGTTCTCGTGGACGATCTGTTGCAGGTCGTCGACGTTGTAGAGATAGACGTTGGGCAGCGCGGTGACGTCGGGGTCGACGTCCCGTGGCACCGCGATGTCGACGAGGAACAGCGGCCGGCCGCGCCGCGAGCGGATCACCGGCTTCAGCAGCGCGCGATCGATGACCGGGTGCGGCGCGCCGGTGCTCGCGATGACGATGTCGGCGCGGGCGAGCTGCGCGGCCAGGCGATCCCACGGCTCGTAGTGTCCGCCGACCTTGTCGGCCAGCGCCATGCCGCGGGGCGACGACCGGTTGACCACGGCGATCTCTGCGACGCCGTCGCTGCGGAGGTGGACGGCGGCGCCCTCGGCCATCTCGCCGGCGCCGACGACCAGCGCCATGCAGCCGGCGAGCTCGCCGAAGATGCTCCGCGCGAGCTCGACGGCGACCGAGGAGATGTTGGCGGCGCCCCGGGCGATCTCCGTCTCGGTGCGCACGCGCTTGGCCGACTTGAACGCCAGGCTCAGGCACCGATCGAGCACCGGACCGACCGTGCCGCTGCTGCGGGCGCGATCGAAGGCGTCCTTCACCTGGCCGAGGATCTGCGGCTCGCCGACCACCAGGCTCTCGAGGCTCGCGGTGACGCGGAAGATGTGGCGCGCCGCGTCGCCGGCCACGCGCACGAAGGCGTGATCGACCACCGCATCGCCCGGGGCGCGCTGGAGTTCGGCGAGGGCCGGCAGCACCTGCTCGGGGACGAACGTGCGGCCGGCGACGGCGTAGACCTCGACGCGGTTGCACGTCGACACGACCATCGCCTCGGCGAGCCCGGCCCGCTCGCGCAGCCCGGCGAGGATCCGCGCGTGATCGTCCTCGGCGACCGCGAGCTGCTCGCGCAGATCCACCGGCGCGCTGCGGTGATTGAGCCCGATGGCGTAGATTTCGCCGCTCACCCCCGCACCCCGTACGAGACGACGATGAGGAGCACCGAGACGAAGGCGAAGATCGTGAGCCACGCCGACTGACGGCCCCGCGAGCCCCACGCGGCGCGCATCACCAGCAGGGCAATCGAGGCCCCCCAGGCGATCGCCGCGGCGATGATCTCGAACACGCGACCGCGGAGCATGTGCGGCCCGCCTGCCTGGAGGATCCACAGCACGCCGGTGACGATCGCCAGCGTGAAGATGGGCGTGACCAGCAACACCAGGCGGTGGTGCAGGCGATCGAGGCCGGTGAGCGACATGGTGCCGCTCCCGGGGCGGAACTTCTTGCGTCGCAGGCGGCGCTCGGTGACCAGGTAGAGCCCTGCGACCGCGGCGGCGAGCGTGAAGCCGGCGAGACCCGCCGATGCGAAGCCGACGTGGGCGCTCGCGATGCCGCTGCCCGACGGCAGGGTGACCGCGCTGACGCTCGAGAACACCACGCCGAGCGCGAGGCCACCGAGCCCGAACGGCGCGACGATCGTCCCGATCGGATCGAGGTGCCGACCCCGCGAGAGCGCGAGGTAGCCGAAGCTCGTCACCAACGCGCCGAAGCTCGTCGCGAGGAAGATGTTCTTCAGCGGGTGATCACCGTCGACGCACTGCAGACCGATGAGCAGCAGGTGCGCGACGGCGCCGACGATGAGCAGCGGCCGAGCGCGGCGCCGGATCGCGGGGAGCTGGCCGTCGGCGGGCTCGCCCGCGTCCGCGGCGTACGCGAACGAGGCGGCGCCGTAGGCGAGGGCCGCGAGCAGGAACAACGGGAGGATCATGGCCTGGGCGCAATTGTGCACGATTGCCGCGCTGGGGACAGCCCGCGCGAAGATCTACCCCGCCATGGCGCCCAGCGTCTGGACCAGCCGCGACCAGGCCGTGGCATCGAACATCGCCTCGACGCCGCCCTCGCCGACGGGGATCGCCAGGAAGCCCGGGCGGGCCGAGTAGGCGCACTCCCCGAGGATCACCGAGGTGTCGTACAGCTCGGCGCCCATCTGCGACAGCTCCTGGGCGGATCGCACGGTACCGACAAGACCGTGAGGCTCCACGTCGTGTCCGTCGATGCGCTCGATGTGGAGCGCCGGGCTCAGGTAGAGCGACAGCGCCCCGGCCTCGACGGGGAGTCGGAGCAGGTCACCGTCGAGCCGGGTCCGGTTGCCCGTGATCCACGCATCCAGCAGGGACTGTGAAACGAAGATCCTGGGCATGCCGTTGAACTCGGAGGAAGCGATGCGATGCGGGTGCGCCCGCACCGCCCAGGGTGGAGCGAACGCGGTGTGAAGATAGTCCCGGTCACGGGCCACGTCCACACCTTGCACCCGGGGGGCCCAAGGCCCATGCTTCCCGGCCGCACAGGCGCCGCGAAGGCGCACTCGAAGGGAATCCACGATGTCGGAATCCATCTCCCACGTCACCGATGCGAGCTTCAAGAGCGACGTCATCGACTCTGATCGACCGGTGCTCGTCGACTTCTGGGCGGTCTGGTGCGGCCCCTGTCGTGCGATCGCCCCTCACCTCGAATCCCTCGCCGGCGAGCTCGGCGAGAAGGTCCGCATCGTGAAGCTCAACGTCGACGAGAACCAGCAGACCGCGACGAACTTCCAGATCCGCTCCATCCCCACCCTGCTCATGTTCAAGGGCGGTAAGGTCGTCGACCAGATGGTCGGCAACCCCGGGAGCAAGGCGAAGCTCGCCGAGTTCATCGGCCGCCACGTCTAGTTTCGCCAACCCAGTCTACGGAGGGGCCGCGCACCGCGGCCTGCTCCACCATCTAGAACGCCCCCGCACCCGCGGGGGCGTCGGCGTTGAACGCCCCCGCACCCGCGGGGGCGTCGGCGTTGAGCGCCCCCGCACCCGCGGGGGCGTCGGCGTTGAGCGCCCCCGCACCCGCGGGGGCGTCGGCGTTTCCGGGGTCAGAACTTCATGCCGAAGCCGAGCCCGCCGCCCTGCTTCGTGACGACCGGTGCGAAGCGCATCGTCTTGCTGATCGCCCGCAGGCCCTTCTCCTGCTTGATGTAGTTCTTCGCGTCGGTGCGATCCTGGAAGATGATGATCGTGAGCACGCCGGCGAGCAGCGCGGTGCTGCCGAGCAGCACGTCGCCGATGAGCGCGCGACTGCGGACCACCGAGCCCGTGCGGCTGACCTCGGTCGCGAGCGCGTCGTAGGACTGGCCGTTGCCCGTCGCGAAGTCCGGATCGCGACGGGGATCGCCGCCGACCTCGCCGAGATACCCGTCGAGCGCGTCGACCGAGTCCTTGTAGGGACCGCGGGCCGCCAGCGCCGCGCCGTAGAACGCGATCGTGCCGATGCCGGCGCCGATGGTGAGGCCCATGGCCACCCACGCGCGCGGCTGCCAGTAGCCCCAGAAGGGCCCGCGCTTGCAGCTCGGCCGCAGGTCCTTGGGGTCTTCGCGGCTCTTCCGCTTGTTGCGGGGACCCGTGCGGCAGAAGTCCTTGAAGTCGGTCTTGAGATCCACCGGGATGTTCTCGGTGTCGATCTCGATGCCCGCCGACGCGGCCTTTGCCGCCGCGTCCTCGGCGTCCTGGATCGCCTTGGCCTCGGCCGCGATCTCCTCTTGGGTCTTGTCGGGCTCGTCGAGCGCCGCGATGATCTTCTTCTCGTCCTCGGTGATCGGCGCCGGCGGCGTGAGGTACTCGTCCATCGCCTGCGCGAGGGTCTGCGGCAGCACGACGGGGCCGATGAGGTCGGTCTCGCTGAGCGTCAGCTCGAAGCCGCGGACCACCGTGTTCTTGCGCGCGTCGTAGACGACGACCTCGGCGCGGTTGGGCGTCCCCGCGATGTACTTGCCGTGGATGATGTAGTCCGCAGCGGTCTTGGGGTTGCTGTTGAGCCACTTGCCGATGGTGTCGAGGCAGTCGAGCGAGCCGACGTCGCCCTTGCACTTCACCTTGGCACCCGCAGCCGCGAGATCGAGCGCGACCGACTTGATCGACCAGCCCTTCTCCTCGAGGACCGCCTGGATCCCGCCGCGCAGATCGGTGGTCGACGCGCCCGAGAAGCGCAACAACGCGATGGTCTTCCCGTTGGTCGCCGGCGCCGCGGCGGGCTTCGCCGGCGCCGCGACGGCGGTGGACATCGTCCAGGGATGCATCGGCAGGGCGAGGCCCAGCGCGATCGACAAGACGCCAGCGCGCGTGAGAACGGAGGACTTGGTCGCGGTGATCATGTGCGGGGAAGCTGGGGCGATTGGCCAGACGAAGGAGCGCGTGGAACCCTAGCCGCGGCGGACCGGGGCCTCGGGGTGCGGCATGGTAGCCCCCGCGGTTTGCTCGCTCAAGCGGGCAGCGGGGTGCCCCGACACGGCCGCGACGGCGGGGGAATCACGGCGTGACGTCGCCGCGGACCGCGGCCGACGGGGGGTCGGGATCGGCGAAGCACGCCGCGAGCAGGAGCACGGCCGCGAGCGCCGCGATCGCGGCGTAGATCCAGCGCAGGGGTTCGCCGCCGCCGGGCGGCAACGAGTGCGCGACGAGGGCCAGGCCCAGCGCGGACCAGAGCAGATGGAGGACCGTCGAGGTGAGGGGGACATGCGCACGGGGCCAGGCGCCCCGTGCCGCGATCCGACGCAGGGCGCTGCCCAGCACCAGAGCGACCCCCGTGGCTGCGGGGATCAACGCGACACCGCCTGTGGTCTTACGCGAGACCCCGAGGGCGATCGCCAGGAGCACCGCGGCCACCACGGCCCAGCGCGCCGAGCCGTCTCCGCGCCCCGTGGAGCACCCCGCGGCCACCCCGACCGCACGGAGCACCATGATGGCGCCGACGATCATCGGCGCGCCCACGGCCGCGGCGGTGATCGCCTCGAGCTCGAGGATCGGCAGGCCGAGCGGCGACGCGACGGCGTCGGCGAGGGCCGCGATCGCGGACTCGATCGGCGCGTCGGCGTTCCACCAGGCGGGCGACGACCAGGATGCGCCGTCCAGCGCCGTGACGCCGAGCCACATCAGCAGGCCCGCGACCAGCAGCGCCCACGCGCGCCTGGCCGCACTGCGGGCGCCGAGCTCCGGGACCGACCAGGTCGTCATCGCCGCGACCGCGGGCCACACCAGCACGCCCTGCCACGTCGTCACCGACGCGAACGGCGACGCCCACGACGGGGCGCTCGCCCGCGCCGCGAGGGCCCCGAAATCGCTGTGCGAGCACGCGGCGACGGCGACGAGCGCCAGCATCGGGAACGCGAGCAGACCCGCGGCCGCGAGCGTGGCGTCGGCCGACGCGCCGCGGCGCCGCAGCAACGCCGCGCCGACGACGACGAGGACGAGCGTCGCGACCAACCAGCGCTCGCGGCTGCGCCACTGCGCCCCGACGATGCCGTCCTGTCGCGTGATCCCGAGGACCTTCGACAGGCCCACGCGCTCGTTGCCGGGCATCTCGACGTAGCCGGGCCAGCGCCCGGTGAGCCCGAGCCCCGCGCTCGCCTCGGAGGCGTACTTGGTCGGGCATGCGCGGCTCATCACCGCCTCGGGCCGCGCGCCGCGGGGATCGTCACGTCGACCCGGGCACACGAACTCGACGCGCGAGCGCTGTCCCGTCGTGCCCGAGGACACGCGCACGCGCGGCTGATCCTCGGTGACGTAGGTGCGATCGCGGCGTTCGTTCACCGGCGGGGTCCGGAGGAACTCGACCTTCGCGTCGGCGAAGGCCGCGTACGCCCGCGCGGGCCCGTCGGCGAAGTGGACCTCGGCGATGCGATGCAGCGCGCGCTCGAGCGCCTCGGCGTACGCCGGCGGATCGTAACCGCGGCCGCCGAGCGGCTCGACGAAGTCGTTGATCGGCAGATCGAACGGGCCGTAGCCGTCGATGATCACCGAGGTCGCCTGGAACGGGTGGATGCCCAGGATCGGCCCCGACACCGTCACGCCGCGCGCGTCGGGGCCGTCCGCCTCGAAGCGCGCGCCGACGACCGCGAGCCCGACCACCACGACCGGCAGTGACCACGTCGCCAGGCGACCGAGGCGATCGAGGGCGTGCGCCGCGAGGGCCACCGCCGCCAAGGCGAACGTCGCCCCGGGGAAGGCGATCACGATCTGCGCCACGGCACCCGCGAGCGCGCAGGCGAGAACGACGGCGACGAAGCCAGTGGCGAGCACGAGCCCCGCGCGCAGCACGGGGCCGCGCGCGGCGATGGCCAAGCGCCAGCCGCCCAGCGGCACGGCCGCGGACAGGCGTCCGCGCGCCACCAGGGCCGCGACGATGGCCGCGACCGCGGGCGGCAACCATCCCCACGCCATCGGCAGCGCGGCGCCGGCGAGCCACGCGATCGCGATCATCGAGCCGAGCAGGCCCCACGCAGAGGAGGGCGATCGCGTCATCACGGGCGAGCGCCGTTGTACCACCGGCGCCACCGCCCCGGCGCAGGTGACCGAACCGCGGCGCACCGCCCCGGCCGGCCTCGGCCTCGGCTGGCCCCCTGGCCCTCGCGGGAGATCCGGGCGAGCCCCGAGACGGACGGCGCCGCATCCTGCTATGACACTCGGGACCGATGGCGCCGCCCCCCCGTCCCCGAGCCGGCGTTCTGCCCCTGCTGCCCCTGCGCACGCTGACGCTGCTGCCGGGGATCGCCCAGCCCGTGGAGCTCGGGCGCGCCGCATCGGTCGACGCCGTGCGCCGCGCCCGGGACCGGCCGGCGTCGGACCCGATGCACAACCTCGTCATCGTCGCGACGCAGCGCGACGCGATGATCGAGCGCCCGCACCTCGACGATCTCCACCCGATCGGCGTGCTCGCCGAGATCACCCAGGCGCTGCAGGGCATGCCCGGGCGGATGACGGCGGTGGTCCGCGGCATCGAGCGCGTGCGCCTCCTCGGCGTCGATCAGCAATCGGGGCGCTGCGACGCCGAGTTCCAGCGCGCCCACGAGTCGATGGGAGATCCGACGCTGGCGTACGCCTACGCGGGCGCGCTGCAGGACCTCATCAAGCAGTACGAGAGCCTGCAGACCTCGAACTCGAAGAACCGCCAGCGCGCGCAGTCCCTCGCCGGACTCGCCGCCGAGCGGTCGCCGGCGATGGTCGCCGACCTCGCCGCGGCGCACGTCGGCCTCGATCCGGTCGAGACGGTCGAGATCCTCCACGAGCTGCAAATCACCGAGCGCCTGCGCAAGGTGATCGAGTTCGTCAGCCGCCGCGTGCACTCGACCCAGGTCAAGCGCGACCTCGATCGTCACGTCCGCGAGCACCTCTCGCGCCACGAGCAAGAGGCGCTGCTGCGCCACAAGCTGCGGGCGATCCGCTCCGAGCTCGGCGAGCACGACGACGAGGACCGGTGGATCGACGAGCTCGAGCTCAAGGTCGAGGACGCCGAGCTACCGACCGAGGCCCGCGCCCTGGCCGATCGCGAGATCTCGCGGCTGCGGCGGATGAACCCGCAGAGCGGCGAGGCGACGATCAGCCGCACGTGGCTCGAGCTGGTCACCGACCTGCCCTGGGGCCCGAGCCGCACGACCACCGATTCGCTGGACATCGCCGCGGCGCGCGACCTGCTCGAGCGCGAGCACTACGGCCTCGAGAAGGTGAAGAAGCGGCTCGTCGAGTACCTCGGCGTCCGCAAGCTCGCGCCGGGCAAGCGCGGGCCGATCCTCTGCTTGGTCGGGCCCCCGGGCGTCGGCAAGACCTCCCTGGGCCGCAGCATCGCCGCGGCCCTCGGGCGCCGGTTCGTGCGCGCGTCCCTCGGTGGGGTCCGCGACGACGCCGAGATCCGCGGGCACCGACGCACGTACGTGGGCGCCCTGCCCGGCCGCATCATCCAGTCGATGCGCAAGGCCGGGACCTGCAATCCGGTGTTCCTCCTCGACGAGATCGACAAGCTCGCGGCGCCGGACCTCCGCGGCGATCCGGCTGGCGCGCTGCTCGAGGCCCTCGATCCCGAGCAGAACGAGTCCTTCGAGGACCACTACCTCGGCACCGGCTACGACCTGTCGAAGGTCATCTTCGTGTGCACCGCCAACGATCTCGGCCCGATCCCCGGCGTGCTGCGCGACCGGCTCGAGATCATCGAGCTGACCGGCTACACGATCGAGGAGAAGGTCGCGATCGCCCGCGACTACCTGCTGCCGCGGGCGATGGGCGAGCACGGGCTGGCCGCGGACGCGGTGACGATCGCCAACGACGTGCTCGAGGCGCTCGTCGTCCAGTACACCCGCGAGTCGGGGGTGCGGAACCTGCAGCGCGAGCTGGAGGCGCTGCTCCGCGACACCGCGATGACGCTCGCCGAGGGCAGCCTGCCCAAGGCGACGCTGGGCCTCGAGGATCTCGCCCGCGTGCTCGGGCCGGCGCGCTACCACGACGAGCTCGTCGACAAGGCGCCGGCGATCGGAGTCGTGTGCGGCCTCGGCTGGACGCCGGTCGGCGGGCGCCTGCTGTTCGTCGAGGCGGCCACCACCCCCGGCGACGGCAACGTGCGACTCACCGGTCGGCTCGGCGACGTGATGCGCGAGTCGGCCGAGACCGCGCTGTCGCTGGTCCGCAGCCGCGCGAGCCGCTACGGCATCGATCCCCTGTTCATGCGGACGTGTGACGTGCACGTGCACGTGCCCGACGGCGCGGTGCCCAAGGACGGACCGAGCGCGGGCATCACGGTGACGACCGCGATCGTCTCGACGCTGACGCGGCGGCCGGTCCGCACGGACATCGCCATGACCGGCGAGGTCACGCTGCGCGGCCATGTGCTGCCGATCGGCGGCGTGCGCGAGAAGGTCCTCGCGGCCCATCGCGCCGGCATCCGCGAGGTGATCCTCCCCTCGCGCAACCGCAAGGACGAGCCCGACATCCCCGCCGTCGTGCGCGCCGACATGACGCTGCACTTCGTCTCGAACATCGACGAGGTCCTCGCCATCGCCCTGCTCGACGCGGTCCCGGAGCAGGACGTCGCCGAGTAGCGCCTCGGCCGCGGGGCACCATTTGTCACCTATACTACACAATCACGACCACGTGATCGCTCGGGACGCCACATAACGAACGCGCATCCTTGCAATTCGCGAGGAAGCCAGCCATGGATCGTGGGGCGCGGATGGACCCGCGCCGGAGCGAACGAACCATGAAGACGATGACTTTCTTGAGCTGGGGCCTCGTGGGACTCGCGCTCACGGCGTGCGGGGGCAAGGACGACGCGGGGCCGGCGACGACCGCCAACCAGAGCGGCGACGACGGCAACGACGACAGCGGCAGCGACGGTGGCAGCGACTCGGCCAACGACAGCGCCAACGACTCGGCCAACGACAGCGCCAACGACTCGGGCAGCGACTCGGCCAACGACAGCGCCAACGACACCTCGGGCGGCGACGACGACACCGGCTCCGCGTTCATCCTCCAGCCCGATGGCGGCGGCGTGGCGTTCGAGTGCGACATCTGGGCCCAGGACTGCGCCGAGGGCGAGAAGTGCATGCCGTGGTCGAACGACGGCAGCGAGTGGAACGCGACGCGCTGCTCGCCGCTCGACCCGAACCCGGCGCAGCCCGGTGACGAGTGCACCGTCGAGGGCAGCGGCACCTCGGGCCTCGACAACTGCGCGCTGGGTTCGATGTGCTGGAACGTCGACCCCGAGACCAACCTCGGCGTGTGTGTGCCGTTCTGCATGGGCAGCGAGGCCAACCCGATCTGCGAGGACCCGTCGACGACCTGCACGATCGCGAACGAGGGTGCGCTCATCCTGTGCTTGCCGAACTGCGATCCGCTCCTCCAGGACTGCCAGGAGGGCGAGGCGTGCTACCCGGTGGGCGACACCTTCGTGTGCGGCCCGGACGTCTCGGGCGAGATGGGCCTGTTCGGTGAGCCGTGCGCGTTCATCAACGTGTGCGACCCCGGCCTCTTCTGCGCCGGACCGGACATCGTGCCGGACTGCCAGGGCGCGAGCGGTTGCTGCTCGTCGTTCTGCGACACCTCGGATCCCGAGGCCTCGGCGAACTGCCCCGGCGCCGCCGGTGGCCAGGAGTGCACGCCCTGGTTCGACGAGGGCCAGGCCCCGCCCGGCCTCGAGAACGTCGGCGCGTGCGCCATCCCGGCGTGACGTGAATCGATTCGAAGCGTCGCGAGGCGACGCTTCGTGACCCAAGGAAGGCCCGCGTCGCTCGCTGCGACGCGGGCTTCTTCGTTGGTTCGCGGCGACGTCGACGCCAATCGAGATCACGATCCCGCGATCGAACGCTCGCCGCGCGTGCTTGCGAACGATCTCGATTCGTGGTGCGCGTCTCGACTTCGAGACGAACGTCCGGACACGTGCGATTCGATTTCGATTTCGTGATTCCGAATGCGAACACGTACGTGCCCACTCACGCCGCCATCACGAACGAGTCTCACCAATCCAATTGTCTTCACAACCACGATGCGCGAGTGATGGTGTTGCGCGTGGCGAGTGAACCACCGCGGAGTAGGACTTCCATGAAGACGATGAAGATGCGTGGTTGGGTCGTGGGCCTGTCGATCGTGGCCTGCGGAGAGAAGGACGACAGCGGGGCGACGGCGAGCGCGTCCGCGAGTGCATCGGTGTCGGACACCAACGGCGACAGCGGCAGCGCCGAGGGCAACGACAGCAGCGGAGTCGACAGCAACTCCGACAACGGCGACGGGCCCAACCCGGGCGAGACTGGCGCGGAGACGACGGGCGATCCGACCGCAGACGACACCGGACCGTCGACCGTCGGGTTCATCGCGGATCCCGACGGCGGCGGCGCGTCGATCGAGTGCGACGTCTGGGCCCAGGACTGCCCCGAGGACGAGAAGTGCATGCCGTGGGCGAACGATGGCGGCGGGGCGTGGAACGCCACCAAGTGCGCGCCGCTGGATCCGAACCCCGCGCAGCCGGGCGACGCGTGCACCATCGAGGGCTCGGGCGTGTCGGGCATCGACAACTGCGATCTCGGCGCGATGTGCTGGGACGTGGATCCCGAGACCAACGCCGGCACGTGCATCCCGTTCTGCATGGGCAGCGAGGCGAACCCGGTCTGCGAGGATCCGAACACGACGTGCTCGATCGTCAACGAGGGCACGCTCATCCTGTGCTTGCCGAACTGCGATCCGCTCCTGCAGGACTGCGAGGAGGGCCAGGCGTGCTACCCGATCGACGACACGTTCGTCTGCGGGCCCGACGTCTCGGGCGAGATGGGTGGCTACGGGGACGCGTGCGCGTTCATCAACGTCTGCGACCCGGGGCTGTGGTGCGGCGGCCCGGATCTGGTGCCCGACTGCGGCAGCGCCGGGTGCTGCACGACGTTCTGCGACATCAGCGATCCGGACGCGTCGGCGAACTGCCCGGGCGCGGCCGGGGGGCAGGAGTGCGTGGCGTGGTACGGCGAGGGGATGTCGCCGCCGGGGCTGGAGAACGTGGGGTCTTGCGCGGTGCCGGCCTAGGCAACGGGCACGGGGCGGGCACGGGCACGGGCACGGGCACGGGCACGGGCACGGCGCGGGTTGAAGGGCGGACGCGTTGCGTCCGCCCTCTCAACCCGCGGGCGGAACGAACTCGTCACACGTCGTATCGATGACGCTGACGGCGTCCTGGAAGAACGGCTGGTAGCTCGCAGCGCAGATGCTGCCCGGGACGCCGCGGTCCCCCCACGAGTCCACGAACTGACGCAGGCGTGGGCTGGGCTCGGCGCCCGAGGCCGCGTCGGGGTTGAACGGCGGACAGATGCCTCCGGGCTGATCGCCGTCGCCGAACAGGCCGAGCACCACCACCGCCTGGTCGTCGCCGCCCTTGGCCGAGATCAGCGCCTGCCGCCACCCCTCGACGGTGCCGCCGCTGCCATCGCCGGGGTTGTCGTCCTGGTCCGTGATGAAGGTGACGACCAGGATCGCGTCGTCACGGATGAACCCCTCGTTGCACGCCGCCGCCGGGGTGTTCGGCGTGACCGCGGCGACCATCGCCTCCATCGGCTTCTCGGGGTCATCCGTCGAGCCGGTGCCGACCCGCGCCGCACACTCGAACGCTGCGGTGAGATCCGGCTGGCTCGAGTCCATGTAGCGCGCGCCGGTGGAGAAGTCGCAGTCGGCGTTGCTCGCCTGGCCACCGCGCGGGTACGTGACGCCGGCGCCGAGGATGTCCTCGCACTCCATCGCCGTGGTCACGCCGCACTCGTACTCGGGGTTGCCCAGGCAGGTGTTGAACGCGATCGGGCACAGGAACTCGCACTGGCCGTAGACCCACGCGTCCGAGTCGATCACCATCACGTGGTAGTCCTGGGCCTCGTCGAGCGTGGCCTGGATGGTCGAGATGAACTCGGGGAAGCTGTTGATGAGGTTGCCCTGCTCGTCGCCCATCGAGCCCGAGTTGTCGACGATGAACAGGAAGTCGACCTTGTCGCAGCCCGACATGTCGCCGCCCTCGGCCGCGGTCATGTTGCCGGTCTCGGCCCCGACGTCGAGCTTGGTCACGCCGTCGTCGCTGCTCGCCGGCGCGCCGATGCTCGTCGAGCTCTCGTCGGCGGCCGTCTCCTCCCCGGCGGCCGTCATCGTCGCCGGGAGGGTCCCGGAGCCCGCGTCGTCACTGCGCGTGTCGCTGCCACACGCGAGCCCACCACCGAGAAGGGCCACCATCGAGAGCGTCGTGCCGTAAGCGAGTCGTGCCATCACAGGGGCAGACGCTAGCAGGCGGGCAGGTCGCGACGGAAGGGTCGCGACGCCCGCCGCCATGTGCGAAGCGTCCGCTCGCGGCCCGAGCCGCGAGCGGAAATCCGGGAACTCCCGGACCGCCTCGGGCAACCCCGCGGGCCGTCAGACCCCGAGGAGCTCGCGCACGCTCCCGGTGACCGCCGCCGTCGGAAGGCACATGCGCGCGCCGGCCTGGCGCGCTTGCGCGCGCATCTCATCGGTCGGGCTATCGTGCACCGCGATGATCTGCACCCCTGCGTACGCCGCGATGAGCTTCTCGATGACGTGCCCCGCCTCGATGTCGGGCACCGCGAGGCTCAACAGCACGTACTGCGGCGGCGCCGACTGGGCGACGAGCAGCGCATCGGCCCCTGTCTGGGCCGTGAGCGCCTCGATGGGCGCGTCGGTCGACGAAAGTTCATCGCGGACCTTGGCGCGGAAGTCCGCGTTCTGCGTGATGATGAGCACGCGCGGCACCTCGTCGCGCGGCGACGCGGTGCGACCGGGGCCGGTGCCGAGCTCGCGGAGGTTGAACGCCTCGAGCACGTGACGCCGGACCTCGAGCACGTCGAGCGGCTTGCGAAGGCAGGCCGCCGCGCCGGCGCCGATGATCCGATCCATGTTGGCCTCGGTGTAGTAGCCGGTGATCGCGATGACCTCGGTGTTGGTCGTCGCCGGGTCCTTCTTGAGCCGGTTGCACACCTCGAAGCCATCGACGCCCGGCATCATGAGATCGAGGAAGATGAGCTGCGGGCGGAATGCGACGACCAGCCGCCCCGCATCGAACGCGTCCTTGGCGACCTCGACGTCGAACTTGTGGTTGAGCTCCTTGACCACGTCGCGCACGAGGTCGAGCACGACGGGCTCGTCGTCGACCACGAGGATGCGGCCGACCTCGGTGCCGGTCGGCATGCTGAACGGGATGCCGCGCTCGCGGCAGACCCGCTCGAGATCATCGCGGCGGACCCGGCGGTGACCGCCGACGGTCTTGAACGCGGGAATCAGGCCGTCCTCGATCCACCGGATCACCGTCGTCGGCGTCACGCAGCAGATCTTCGCGACGTCGTGCGTGGAGTAGGTGTCCTTGACAGGGGTGCGGCCACGGGCCATCTCGCTAACGTCCTTGGCGGTTCGGGGCATCGCTCGTCGACTGGGCAGGTCCGGGTGGAGCGGAGGGCAGGAGCACCGTGAAGGTGGCGCCCTGACCGGGGGCAGACTCTACGACGATGTCGCCGCCGTGGTCTTGTACAATTCCGTAGGAGATCGCAAGCCCGAGGCCGGTTCCCTTGCCGATCTCCTTCGTGCTGAAGAACGGGTCGAAGATGCGGGCCTGGATCTCTCGGGGGATCCCGTGGCCCTCGTCGCTGATGGTGAGCTTGGCGCCCCCGGCTCCGCCCTGGCCCCCGGACCCCCCGGCAGGAAGTGCGGTCAGGCGGAGGCGGATGCTCCCGCCCCGGGGCATGGCGTCGACGGCATTGGATAGCAGGTTGAGGACGACCTGCTCGATCTGGTCGGCGTCGGCGAACACACACGCGGGCTCGTCCTGCTCGCGGAGGATGCGGATGTTGTGCATCCGCCACTGGTATTCGCCGATCGAAAGCACGCGATCGAGCAGCGCCCGGAGATCGACGATTCGGCGCTCTCTACCGTCCTGCTTGCGCGAGAACAGCAACACGCCCTCGACGATCTTGCGGCACCGCTCGCCGCTCTGGGCGATCTTCTCGACCTTCTCGCGGACGTCCGTGGACAAGGGGCGCTCGAGCAGGAGCTGGCTGTAGCCGACCACGCCCGAGAGCGGGTTGTTGATCTCGTGGGCGATGCCGGCGGCGAGCAGGCCGACCGCCGCGAGCTTCTGGCTGCGGAGGATCTGGCTCTCGAGCGCCCGGCGGTCGCGCAGATCGAGGCCCACGAGGACCGCCCCGCGGACGCCGCCGGCCTGCCGCATCAGGCGGGCCTCGAGGTGGACCGGCAGCTCGGCGCCGCCCTCGGCGCGCAGGACCACCTCGCGGGTGACCCCGCCGTCGCGCAGCAGCGTCGACCACAGCTCGGTCCACGCACGCTCGTCCGTGGCGACCGCGACGTCGAGGCCGAAGCGCTTGCCGATCGCGGCTTCGGCGGGGATGCCGAGCAGCTGGGCGCTGGCGCGGTTCCACGTCACCACGCGGCCGGCGTCGTCGACGGTGTCGATGAGCACCGCGCTCTGGTCGAGCACGAGCGTCTGGTAGTCCGCCAGCTCGCGGGTCGCCAACGACAGCAACGCGCCCTCGAGGCCGAGGCCGAGCTGCGCGGCGACGGTGCCGACGAGCGCCTGATCGCGGACGTCCCACGGCCCCGGCGTCGTGCGCCCGAGCCAGAGGTAGCCGAGCGTGCCCGAGGGCCCACGCAGCGCCACGCGGAGGGACGCCCGGACCTCCGCGGCCGGACCGATGGCGGCGCGGCCGGCCTCGTCGTCGGGCTCGCCATCGACGACGCCCGGGACCTCCCAGCTCGCCGGCGGCGCCGCGGAGAGCGGCACCTCGCGGGCGAGCGCGCCCCCGCCGACCGTCCACCGCCGCCAACGGACGCGCTCGCCCTCGCCGTGGCGCACGAGCAGCACGACGTGGGTGGCGACGACTGCGGTGCCCAACGCCGCCGCTGCGGCCGCCACCGCATCGCGGGGATCGCTGCGCGACACGAGGGCGCGGTCGACCTGACCGCTGACGCGCGCCTCGAACTCCCGCCGCCGGCGCTCGCGGAGGTCGCGGACCAGGACGACGCGCGGCCCGCTGCCGGCGGCGATCGAGACGTCGACGGGGACCGACTCGCCGTCGTGGCGACGCAGCGTGAGCTCGCCTTGCCAGCTGCCACCGCGCGCCACCGTGAGGCCCCGCGTGAGCGCCCCGACCTGGCCGCCCTCGACGAGCTCCAGGACGCTGCGACCCACCAGCCCGTCGCCGAGCAGCTGCGTCGCCGCGGGGTTGCAGTGCATGACGCGGGCGTCGCCGTCGACGAGCAGCACGCCCTGCTCGAGGGCGTCGAGGCCCCGCGTGACCGCGAGGCCGAGCTCCGCCTCGGGGGAGGACGCAGCCGCCGCGACCGGCAGACACGACAGGCCGACGGTGCTGGCGTCGAGCTTCACCGCGCGGATGCGGCACGAGGCCGCGGGCCCGAGGCGCGGCGAGAGCCCGGCATCGATCGCGAACGCCGAGCCCGGCTCGCGCTCGCGCATCGCCATGAACGCGCGACCGAAGCCCTCGCGCTCGCTCGAGCGCCCGAGCCAGCCGAGGAAGGGCTCACCGTCGATCTGGGCCGCGGGCCGCTGCAGCAGCTCGGCGAACGCCCGGTTGTGCCACGCGACGAGCCCCGACCGATCGAGCAGGCACGCGGCGACCGGCAGCACGTCGGCGAGCGCCGCGTGGTGCAGGCTCGCCGGCCCGGCGGGCTCGGCGGTGATCGCCTCCTTCGAGGACGTCGGATCTCGTCGCGAAGGCGCCATCGCGGGGTCGTTCCGGCCGCGCACGAAGCAGGGCGGCGCTGACGTGCCGCGCCGTCGTCGGCCGCTCGACAGCGTACCCGAGAAGCGCGTGGTCGTGGTACCTCTGTGCCCACGCCGATGACGTCGACGCCGCCCCGGGCCCACGCCCCTCGCCTGGCCGCCACCGTGGTGCTGCTGCGCCCGAGCGGCGCCGCCTTCGAGTGCTACATGCTGCGGCGCTCCGGCGGCAGCTCGTTCATGCCCGACAGCCTGGTCTTCCCCGGGGGCCGGCTCGACGACGCCGACGGCGACCCGGCCGACGACGCGACCTGGGCGCGGGCGGCCGCGCGCGAGTGCCTCGAGGAGGCGGCGGTCTCGATCGATCCGGATCAGCTGGTGTGGTTCGACACGTGGTGCACCCCCTCCGCCGAGCCCAAGCGCTTCCTCGCGCGGTTCTTCCTCGCGGTCCTCGGCGAGGGCGACGGCGGACTCGCCCAGGCCGACGGCAGCGAGACCACCGACGGTCGGTGGTGGACGGCCGCGGACGCCCTCGCGGCGTGGGAGCGCGGCGAGGCCGACATCCCGCCGCCGACGCTCTGCACCCTCATGCGCCTCGACGCGATCGGACCGGTCGGGCTGCGGGCCGAGGCCACCGCGCTCGAGGTGCCGATCCTGCCCAAGGCGGCGGTGCACGCCACCGAGATCCACGTCGTCATGCCCCACCACATCGAGTACGACGCGCTGCCGGGCGAGGACGCGACGGCGCCGTCGCGCGTGCACGCGCACCCGCGACGCTTCACCCGGCGCGACGGCAGGTGGGTGCCGTCGTGATTGCTCGGACGGGGATCATCGCCCGGACGCGGCTCGTCGCCGCATTCGCGCTCGCGCTGGGGTGCGGCGGCAAGGCCGAGGAGGCGGCGACGATCGAGGACACGCCCGCCCCCGCCGTCGTCGCAGAGCCGTCGACAACGCCCGCGCCGACCCAGTCGGCCGCCCCGGCGCTGCTGGCCTGGCTCGATCCCGACGCCATCGCCGTGGCGTGGGTGAACCTCTCGGCGCCGCTGGACGTGGACGCCTTCGCCACCGTGTTCGCGGTGCCGCCGAAGGCCGCCCACCTGCTCTCCGACGTCGCCGACATCGACACGGCCCTCGACGCGGTGCTTCCGGTCGGCGCGCCTCGGCCCGAGACCTGGCTCGGACGCGAGTCGCTCGCGATCAGCACGCGCTTCGGCGTCGGCACCTACGTGCTGCGCCGGCTACTCGTGCCCAAGCAGACCGCGATCGACACGCTCACCGGCGCGCGCATGCGGGCGCAGGAGGTCGACGGCTTCACGATGCTGATGCCCGAGGGACCGCTGCCGTTCCGCGTCGCGTTCCTCACCGACGACGTCGTCGCGTTCATCCCGGCGCGCGAGATCGGCTCGGGCCTCGGCCCGCTGACCGCCGGCCGGGACCTCCCGCCCGGCGGCACCGAGCGCGAGCTGACGCGCGTGCTCGAGGAGGAGCCCGGCGCGCCGCTCGAGATGTACGCGGCCGGTCCCCTGCTCCACTTCGATCTCGGCGAGGACATCCTGCAGTTCGCCCTGCGGGCCCGCGCTTGGCAGGGCGGGCTCGACGTGCAGGTCCGGCTCGCGCCCGACGGCGACATCGCGGCCGCGGCCGCGACCCTGGGCAAACGCGACGTCTCGCTCGAGACCGACGCGGTGCGGGCGATGTGCGGCCGTGTCGCGTTCGGGCCGGACGGTGATTTCGTCGAGGGCCGACTGCAGCTCACGCGCGACGACCTCGCGGCGCTCACGGTGCGTCCGTGAGGCGAACGCCGGCGGCGCTCTGGGCCCTGCTCGTCCTCGGCTGTCCCGCCCGTCCGCCCACGCCGACGACGACCACCGCGACCAGCGAGCCCACACCGGACGACCCTGCGTCGATGTGCGGCGACGCCGACGATCGATTCGTCGACGCCGCCGCGCTGCCGGCGGACGCGTCGATGATCGCCGTGCTCGACGGCGACGCGGCGGTCCTCGACGCCGCCCTCGCGCGCCTCGAGCAGCACGTGCGCGGCGGCGCGGCGGGCCTCTCCGTGCCGACCGCGTTCGCCCTGGGCCAGTGGCGGTGGGAGGTGCCCCTGGTGCGCCGCAGCTTCGCGACGATCGGCGTCGCGACGGGCGGCATCGCGGCGGTGCAGCTCGCCCCCGTCGGCGCGGGCGTGGGTCCGCGCGTCTGGGCCGCGCCCCTGGCCTGCCCCGTCGAGCAGCTCGTCGCCGCCCTCGACGGCTTCGAGATCCAGGACACCGGCGGCGTCGTGATCGCGACGCCCCGCGATCGCACCCGCTTCGCCTACGACCTGGTGGTGCGCCCCGACACCGTGGTGCTGTGCCCCGAGGGTGCCGCGCGGCGCATCCTCGCGGCGTGGGATCGTCCCGTCGCGCCCACCGCTGGGACCACGCTGCGACAACACGTGTTCGACCTCGAGGCCGCGGCGGTCCGCATCGCCGTCCGCGAGACCGGCTTGCTCGGGCCCGACGCGCGGGCCAGCAACACCGCGACGCACCTGGTGCGCATCGATGGCGACGGCCTCGATGCTACCCTCGCGCCATGAGCGAAGATCCCCGCCTGGAGCTGGTCGCCCTGTTCGCCCCGGTGCTCGCGTCGATCGTCGAGGGTGTGGAGCGGACGCCGATCACCACGCCCGCGGCGGCGCAAGCCCTCGCCGTGGCGCTCGACCAGCGCTGGCCGCTGTCGTCGCCGACGATCGCCGCGTTGCAGGACGCGCTGCGCCGCGGCGTCGAGGCCGGGTGGCTGTGCGATCGCGGGGAGCCGCACGCCCGCTTCTCGCGGATCGCCAAGCCCTCGCCCGCGTCCCTCGACTGCTCCCTCGACCTCGTCAGCCTCGCGGCCGCCGCGACGGAGCACGGCCACCCGCGCGGCGAGATCACGCTGGCCCTGCCCGCGGCTGCGGCCGACGGCGACGCGCGCTTCGACGGCCACCCGCCGGGCTGGGTCGTGATGCCGGAGGGATCGCGCCACGTGCCCACCGTGACCGGCGGCCGCATGCTCCTGCTCTACGCGCTGCCCGGTGGCGCGGTCGCCTGGGGCTAGCGATCGGGCCGCGACGCGGTGCAAAGCGCCACGCGGGGGAACCCGCGCCGTCCCCCACCGTGGCACCGATTTCGATGAGCCACCCCACCCACGGATCTCCGGTGGCGGCGTTCCCCCGCGAAAAACCCGCGGACGCGACGACCCGCGCCCGCGCCGAAGTGTGATACCTTCCGGCCGATTCCAAGGAGCAGCGATCCCGTGAACTTCGTGCGCACCGTAACCGCTTCGACCCTCGTGCTCGCGCTGTCCCTCGGCATGGGCGGCTGCAACAAGACCAAGCCGGATGGCACCACCCCGCCCACCACCGGTGGTGATTCGGCGGCGACCGGCGGCGGCGATGCCGGCTCGGGCGGCGACACGGCGGCGACCGGCGGTGGCGAGACCGGCGGTGGCGACACCGGCGGCGGCGAGAAGCCGGCCCCCCCGAAGAACTGCGAGGCCAAGGTCGCCGACGCACCCACGGCGCTGTTCGGCGAGCAGGTCCTCATCCGTCCGCCGATCAACGTCGAGCTCAACGAGGAGAACCCCACGATGGCGGTGGGCGCGGTCTCCGGCGGCTTCGTGTCGGCCTGCGAAGCCACCGTCGATCGCATGACCCTGCTGGTCTTCGAGAACGACAAGAAGAAGAGCGCCAAGGCGTTCGGCGAGGAGTTCATCGCCGACTACCTCACCAAGGGCGGCTACACCGGCGGGACCAGCGGCACGCCGATCGTCGAGACGAACGACGAGTTCGACATCTCGGTCGAGTACCCGGCCGCGGGTGGTCAACCGGCGAGCGTGCTGTACATCGCGGTGCGCCGTCGCCACGCGAACTTCTTCACGCTCGTGTACCAGACGCGTCCGGGCGAGTTCGCGGCCCTCAAGCCGACGTTCACCGCGTCGGCGAAGTCGTTGCTCGTCAAGAAGCCGTCCTAGTCCCGGCGCTCCGCCGGTCCCGCAGGCCCGCCTGCGCGAACGCCTCCACTCCACCGCGAGCGGGGGCGTTCTTGCGTGGTTCGCCGGACCCGCGCGACCCGGCCGACGGCGCCGGCCGTTGGACGCAAGCGTCAGGCTTGCGCCGCCTCCAGCCTTGCGTTACACCCTGCCCTGCTCGTCCGGTCGCCCTTCTTGACCCCATCGTCCAGAGGCCTAGGACGCTGGCCTTTCACGCCGGTAACATGGGTTCGAATCCCATTGGGGTCGCCTCGGCGACCGGACGAGCACTCTGCCGCACCGATCCCGCGGCCGGGCCTGTAGCTCAGCTTGGTAGAGCAGCGGACTTTTAATCCGCGGGTCGCGGGTTCGAATCCCGCCGGGCTCACTGGGATCGCGGGTGATACCATCGCGCTCCCGTGCTGTTCGCTGCGTGGCTCGCTGCCTCCGCGCCCGTCCCCATCGAAGGGCAAGGGCCCTCCGCCGAGCCGACACCCGCCGCCGGCGTGGAGCTCACCTGGTCGGCGCCGGAGGGCTGCCCGCCGGTCGAGGACGTGCGTGCGCGCCTCGACGCGCTGCTCGGTGATCGCCAGGCCGGCGCTCCGTTCGTGCGGCTCGAGGCCACCGTGTCGCGCAAGGACGGGACGTTCGCGCTGCAGATGCGGACCGAGACCGCGAGCGGCATCAGCACCCACGCCCTCAGCTCCCCCGACTGTCAGGCGCTGGCCGACGGCGCGGCGCTCGTCGCCGCCGTCGCGGCCGATCCGCTCGCCGTCGATCGATCACTCGACGCGTCGCAGTCCGAGGAGCCCGAGCTTCCCCCCGACGAGGTCACCGTCACGCGCACGCCGCCCGACGACGACGACGACCTTCCGCGCGGTCGCCTGCGACTCGCCCGCTTCGCGCTGCGGGCCGACGGCCTGCTCGAGTACGGCATGTTGCCCAAGCTCGGGCTCGGCCCGGTGATCACCGCGGGGCTCATCGGGCCGCAGTGGCGCGTCGAGCTCGGCGCGATCGTGCTGGTGCCGCGGCCGGTCTTCACCGACGACACCAACACCGCGGGCGCGGCGATCGGTTCGTGGTCGCTGCGCGCCCGCGGCTGCGGCGTGCCGGTGGTGCGCATCGTCGAGTTCCCGGTGTGCGCCGGCTTCGAGGGCGGACAGATGACCGCGCGACCGCTCGGCAACGTCACCGACAACCGCGACGACAGGCGGGGCTTCGGGCTGTTCTCCTTCGGCGGCGGGTTCGGGATCTCGCCGCGGCCATTCATCGCGCTGCTCGCCGGCGTCGATGGCATCGTCGCGCTGTCGCGGCCGCGCTTCGACGTCGCGGGCATGCTCCTGCACCAGCCAGGCCGCATCGGTGTCCGTGCCACCGTCGGCCTCGAGCTGCGGGTGCCCTGAGTCGCGGATGAACGCGAAGCGTTCACCCGCGACGAAGGCAAGGAGCGAAGCGATGGAGGGTTGGGAGGCTCCGGCGGGCTTTGCCCGACGGAGGGAAGGGACGGGCCGTCCCTTCCCACTTGCTTGGTAGGCGTGCCCGTCGCCGGCGCGAAAGAGCGCGGGCGGGGGCACCGATGCGATCGGCCGTGCACACGCGGCCCTGGGACAAACCGCGCGCAGGGGCTTGTGGAGCCCCCACGGCCCAGCCCACACTCCCGTACCCTTGAAGATCGTCCGGGGCGGTCCGTCTGACCGGGCCGCGCGGTTCGCCGCGACGCCTTCACGCGCCCACGATCGCGTCAACTTTCGCGCCCACGGAGTACTCGCCCCATGCCCCGACTGCCCGCGTCCCCGTCCCGCCGTCGCTTCGTCCAAGGCTCCGCTGCCGCTGCCATCGCGCCGTTCTTCATCGGCCGCTCGGCCCGCGCCGGCGACGAGGCCGAGTTCACGATGAGGATCGCCACCGCGGCGCCGAACGACACCCCCTGGATGAACCAGATGAAGGGCCTGAAGACCCTCATGTGGGAGGGCAGCAACAAGCGCCTGAAGGTGAAGCCCTTCGCTGGCGCGGCCCTGGGCCCCGAGCCGGAGACGGTGGATGGCGTCAAGCGCGGCGCGATCCAGTGCTACGGCGGCAGCGTCAGCGCGCTCGCGTCGGCCGTCCCCGAGATCGCGTGTCTCGAGCTGCCGTACCTGTTCAAGACCGAGAAGAAGGCCGACAAGATCATCGACAGCATCTTCCCGGATCTCGACGCGCTGCTGTGGGATCGCGGGTTCAAGCTGTTCTTCTTCTCGGAGAACGGCTTCCGCTCGATCGGCTCGACCTTCCCGATCAACTCGATCGCCGATCTGAAGGGCCGCAAAATGCGGTCGCAGGAGTCGCAGGAGCACCTCGACACGTGGAAGGCCTTCGGCGCGTCGCCAGTGCCGATCGCGGTGACCGAGGTCCTGCCGGCGCTGCAGACCGGCGTCGTCGACGGGTTCGACAACACGCCCCTCTTCGCCTTCGCGGCGTCCTGGTACCAGGGCATCTCGCACTTCACCCTGACCGAGCACATCTACCAGCCGGGCATCGTGGTGCTCTCGCGCAAGTGGTACGAGACGCTCCCGCCCGAGATCCAGGAGCTGTTCACCGGCAAGCTGCCGGCCAAGGGTTCGCCGGATACCGACGAGCCCGGCACCGACGGGCACGGCTTCGTCTCGCAGCAGGAGCTCTCGAAGGCGGGCCGCCGCGGTGTCCGGGCGATCAAGGGCCAGCTCCTCGACAACTTCAAGACCGCAGGGATCACCGTCACGGAGCTCTCGGACACCGACAAGGCGGCATTCTCGTCGTCGGCCGCCGTGGCCCACGCTCAGTTCGCGGTGCGGGCATCGGCCGAGGGCCGCGCGCTCTTCAAGAAGATCACCGACGCCCTCTGAGTCGTCGGGGCCGCGACGAGCGGTATCGGGGCGTGGCAGCGGGGACGCGGCCGCGCCCCTTGCCGTTTGCGGGCACTGCACCGGGCCCGCGGCGAAACTGGTAGCATCCGCGGACGGTGACGGAGCAACTCAGTCGACTCAATCGGGTCGTCTACCGAGCCGAGCGAGCGTTCGTCGCGTTCGCGCTGCTCGTGATGGCGTTGGTGGTCTTCTTCGATGTCGCGCACCGCACCTTCTCGGGGGAGCGCAGCAAAGGCGTCGAGTCGCTGATCAAGGTGATCGGGTGGTTCGGGCCCGACCTCGGCGAGGGGCAGCCCGGGCATGCCACCGCCCTGGCGGTGCTCCCCTGGGTCGCGTTCGCGATCTTCGCGGGGCTCGGTTGGGCGGCGGCGCGGGCCGCCACGCGTGGCGGCATGGCCCACGTCAAGGCCGCGGGCCTCGGCATCCTCGGCACCGCGGCGGTCTATGGCCTCGTGCAGCTGTTGGTGCGGATGCTCCCCAACGGGCTCATCTGGTCGCAGCCGCTCGCGCTGATCCTGACGCTCTGGGTCGGCTTCATCGGCGCCTCGATGGCGACCTACGAGCACAAGCACCTCAAGGTCGAAGCGGTGGTGCGCCACGTGCCGCCGAACCTGAAGAAGTACGTCGGCCTCTTCTCCGCGCTGCTGACGGCGACGTTCTGCTTCGCGCTGATGTGGGTCTCGATCCGCTACGTCCGCTTCAGCTATGACGAGTATCGCGAGACCGGGGGCCAGGGCGGCGTGTTCGTCGGGCTCGAGGTGCCGAAGTACCTCGCCTTCCTCGCGCTGCCGCTGTCGTTCGGCGTGATGGCGGCGCGGTTCTTCGGCGTCGGGGTGCTCGCCTATCAGGGCAAGCTCGCCGAGGACGACCCGCTCGCGGGGCTCGTCGACGACGCGACCAAGCAGGCGTTCGCGGCCGCGTCCGCGCCACCGCCGAGCGACGTCCCGACCGAGGCGGTTCGGCCCATCCGCGACGATGTGCCCGAGCGCCCGGTGCCGGAGAAGCGGCCGAAGGCCGCGGTCGGGGACATCGTGACCAGCCGGCCGTCCGACGTCGTGACCGACCGCCACGCCGCGCCAGCCGACGGCGACGACGGCGAGCGCGACGAAGGAGGCACGCGATGATCTGGCGGAACCTACCCCCGATGGCACGCATCCGCGTCCTGCTCGCGGTCCTCGTCGCGACGTTCCTCCTGGTCGGCATGACCTTGGGCGGAGGCGAGGCCGAGGCCTCGCAGTGGGCGCCCGAGTTCGGCGAGGACCTCGACGAAGGCGAGCCGACCGGCCCGGGCGGCACCGCGATCCTCGTCTTGGTGCTCGCGTTGGTCGGGATGATCTCGCTCGGCTCGCCGCTCTTCATGATCCTCGGTGTCGTCGCGGCGCTGTGCTTCTTGATGTACAGCGACGGCTACAGCGACTGGGGCGCGTGCTCCACCCTCGATCCGGCGAGCTTCTGCGGCTACGACTCGTTCCCGGCCAAGATGGCCGGCTTGACGACGAAGAACGTCCTGTTGGCAATCCCGTTCTTCGTCGTGTCCGGGGCCATCATGAGCGCGGGCGACATCGCGAACCGCCTGGTCGCGGTCGCGAAGTCGTTCGTCGGCTTCCTCCCCGGCGGGCTCGCGGTGGCGAGCGTCGGTGGCTGTGTGTTCTTCGCGGCGATCAGCGGCAGCAGCCCGGTCACCGTCATCGCGATCGGCTCGGTCATGTACCCGGCGCTGGTGAAGGCCGGCTACCGCGAGCGCTTCGCGATGGGCCTGGTCACGAGCGCCGGCTCGCTCGGCATCGTGATCCCGCCGTCGATCCCGATGCTGGTCTACGCCATCGTCGCCGGCGGCTCGGCGCCGATCGACGTCGGTGAGCTGTTCATGTCGGGCATCGTGCCCGGCCTCATGCTCGGCGTGATGCTGTCGATCTACAGCGTCATCCTGGCCATGCGGGAGGGCACCGGCACCCGCGAGAAGTTCTCCATCGTGGAGGTCGGCCGATCGCTGCGGGACGGCCTGTGGGCCATCCTGTTGCCGGTCCAGATCCTCGGTGGGATCTACTCGGGCCTGTTCACCCCCACCGAGGCCGCCGCGGTCAGCGTGGTCTACGCCCTGGTGGTCGAGCTGTTCATCCACCGTCAGCTGACACTGCAGGACCTCCCCAAGATCCTCGTCGAGTCGGCGGTGATGATGGGCTCGCTGCTGGTCATCATGGCCCTGGCGTTCGGGCTCAACGATTTCCTCGTCGAGGAGAAGATCCCCGACCAGGCCATCGTGCTGATCCAGTCGATGGATCTCGACGCGCTCGAGTTCCTACTCGTCGTCAACGCGATCCTGCTGGTGGCCGGCGCGCTGATGGACTCGATCTCCGCGATCATGATCCTCGCGCCGCTCATCGCCCCGATCGCGATCAAGCTCGGCGTCGATCCCATCCACCTCGGCATCATCTTCATCGTCAACCTCGAGATCGGCTACCTGACCCCGCCCATCGGCCTCAACCTGTTCGTCGCGTCGAGCGTCTTCAACAAGCCGCTCGGCGAGGTGATCAAGTCGGTCGTGCCGTTCATCCTGATCCTCCTGGCGGGGCTCACCCTCGTGACGTATGTGCCGACCATCGCGATGGGTCCGGTGAACGTCATCCTCCGCGGCAAGCCGTTCTACGAACCGTTGCCCACGGGCGATCCCGCGGAACGACCCAAGCGCGCCGACGCTCCGAACATCCTCAAGCCGGGCGAGGGCACGGGTGAGAAGCGGGTGCTGTCGATGCAGGAGATGACCGAGATCTCCGAACAGGCGCTCATCCTGTGCGACGTCGCCGAGAACGTGGTGGATGCCGAGCCGCCGGATCCGGTCAAGTCGTGGCTCGACGGCATCGCCCGGCAGGGGGCGGTCCACGAGGCCGTCGTCGGGCCGGCCAAGAAGGCCGCCGCCGCCGCTGGTACGCCCGCGGCCTTCAAGGACCTGGCCGCAGCCATGAAGGAGCTGCTCAAGCAGGACTTCGACTGCGAGGAGCTCGAGGAGATCCTCGCGAAGAAGCCCGCGGGTTGATCGCCGGCCCTAGCAATATCGGCGGGATCGGCGGCGTCGATCCTGGTCTTGGTGGGAGACGTACCCACGTTCGAGCCTGTGCCGGCCACGCCCCGAGTCGTGATTGCCTCCGGCGTCCTCGAGTGCAGGGACCCTGGGCTCGAGGGGCTCGGCACACCGCCGCGGTATCGGCTGCTCGAGCGGGTCGCCCGGGGCTCGATGGGGGTCGTGTATCGGGCCCTCGATCTCCGGCTCGGTCGGTCCGTCGCGATCAAGCTGGTCCGCGAGCGCCGTCGCGACGGGGACCGGCGCCTGCGCTGCCAGGATGTCGCGCGGGCGCGCCTGCGGATCGAGGCCCGCGCGATGGCCGGCCTCTCGCACCCCAACGTCGTGCCGCTGTACGCGATCGAGACGGCGGGCTCCAACCTCGCGATCGCGATGGAGTTCGTGCCGGGGCGAACGCTCACCGACTGGCTCACCGCACCCCATCGGTGGAGCGAGATCCTGGCGGTTCTGTGCGCCGCCGGTGACGGCCTCGCGGCCGCGCACGCGGGCGGCGTCGTCCACCGCGACGTGAAGCCCGACAACGTGCTCATCGGCGAGGATGGTCGGGTTCGCGTCACCGACTTCGGGCTCGCGACCACCCTCGAGACCCCGGAGCCGTCGACCGACGACGAGGCCGGCGACGGATCGCATGCGTCGCTCGATCCCTCGCTGACCCAGACCGGCATGGCGGTCGGGACGCCGGCGTACATGGCCCTCGAGCAGCACACCGGCGATCCCGTGGACGCCCGCACGGATCAGTTCGGCTTCTGCGCGATGCTCTACGAGGCGCTGTTCGGCGTGCGACCGTTCGCCGGCTCCTCGGTGATGGCGCTCGGTCGTGCGAAGCGGCGCATGAAGCTGTGCCCGCCCGTGCGCGGTCGCGACGTCCCCAAGGCGGTGCGGGCGGCGGTGCTCCGCGGGCTCGCGCCCGATCCCGGCGCGCGTCACCCGAGCATGACCGCATTGCTCGACGCCCTGCGATCCGGTGCGACCCGTCCGCAGCGACGTTGGTACGGGGTGCTCGCCGCGGGCCTCGCCGCCGCGTTGGCCTCCAGTCTCGCGACCACGCCCGCCGCGGCCGATTCCGTCGCGTCGTCGCCGGGGCGTCCCCACGGGGTGGCGGTCCGGGTGCCGGGGGTGCTGACCGAGGTGGCACGGCTCGCCGACGCCGGTGACGGGCCGCGGGCCCGCGAGGTGCTCGCGGATCACTACTTCGCTGCGCTGGCCGAACGTCGCTTCGGGGATGCGGCCCGTGCCGCGGAGCTGGTCGCACGGACGCTCGTACGCGACGACGTCGACGCGGCCACCCACTGGCGACGGCACGCCGAGGCCGCCCGCGCGCGCGCGCGGTGACCGGCTGCGCTCACGTCGTCAGATCCGGCCGATGAAGTGCGTACCGGCGCGGCCGTCGAGGGCCTCGCGCAGCGACGCGGCGCTGGTGATGAGCCCGCGCTGACCGCCGCGCTGCAGGAACCCGTGCACCGCCTCGACCTTCGGCCCCATCGATCCGGCGGGGAATGTCTTGGCAACCACGTGGCGCTCGGACTCGGCCATGGTCACCGCACCGAGGCGTTGCTGCGTCGGTTGACCCCAGTCGAGGTACAGCGCGTCGACGGCGGTGAGGATCACCAGCAGGTCTGCGCCGATGTCCGTCGCGAGCACGCTCGAGGTGAGGTCCTTGTCGATGACCGCCTCGACGCCATCGTAGTTGCCGCCCGAGTCGAGCGTGACCGGGATGCCGCCGCCGCCACCGGCGACCGCGATGTTGCCCGAGCGCACCACCTCGCGGACCATCTCGGCCTGCACGATGCGGCGCGGCACCGGGCTCGGCACCACGCGACGCCAGCCGCGGCCGGCCTCCTCGCGGATCACCCAGCCGTAGGCGGCGTGGCCGGCCTCGGCCTCGGCCTGCGTCATGAACGGACCAACCGGCTTGGCGGGCGCGCCGAAGGCCGGATCGGACTTGTCGACGACGACCTGCGTCACCATCGTCACGACCCACCGGTGGATCCCGCGGGCGTTGAGCTCGTTGAGCATCGCGCGCTGCAGCAGGTAGCCGAGGCTGCCCTCGGTCTGGGCCACCAGCACGTCGAGGGGCCAGCGCGGCAGCGAGTCGCGCGTCAGCTCCTGGCGCAGCAGCAGCTCGCCGACCTGGGGCCCGTTGCCGTGGGTGATGACGAGGCGATAGCCGCGCTCGACCAGCACGATGAGCTCACGGCAGATCTGCCGGGCGTTGCGCTCGTGGTCCTCGTAGGTGCCGCGATCGCCCGACTGCGTGAACGCGTGCCCGCCCATGGCGACCACCGCGATCGGCCCGCCGAGCGACGGCGCGCCCTCGAATCGCCGCGCGACGCTCACGAGCGCACGCTTTCTCGCTCGAGCGGCATCGTCAGGCAGCGCCCGCCGCCGCGGGCCCGCGACAGCTCGCTCCCCGTGAACGTGAACACGGTGCGGGCGCGCTTGAGGCCCTCCTGCACGATCGCGTCGCGTTGCTCGCGGGGCACGACGACCGACAGCATCGACTGCACGAAGCCGTGGTCGGCCAACGTCGAGATCGTGTGGGTGTTGCGGGCGTACAGCAGGATGCAGCCGGGCGCGATGGCGACCGCGTTGGCGCCGTCGGTCCACTGCTCGCGCTCCTGGAACAGCGGGTCGTTCCCGCCGCAGGGCACGAGGGTGACGTCGGCGCCGAACTCCTGGCGCAGCACGTCGAGGACGGTCGCCGAATTCAGGTGCTTGGGCGCCCGATCGCGCTCGAGCTGGAACACCGACAGCGGCGGGCGGGAGCCGGCGCCGGCGATGAGCGGCGCGTGGCCGAGGAACAGCCGCCGATCGATCTGCGTGAGGATGGTGTCGAGATGCATCACCGAGCGCATGTGCGGCATCATCACGACGTAGATCGACGTCAGCTCGGAGTGATCGGCGAACAACGCCTCGCTCGCGAGGCGCTCGATCGTCTGCGGGGTGGTGCGCTCGGAGCAGCCGATCATCAGCGTGCGCGGCGACAGCACCAGGACGTCGCCGCCCTCGAGCGAGCGGAACGCGGCGTCACGGGCGACGTCGTCCTCGGCGAACTCGAGCGGCGCGGCGGCCGATGGTGCCCAGCGCAGGGCGAACGCGACGAGGAGGGGCTCGCGCGCGCGGGCGCCGGTGGCCATGCGGCCGACCAGCACGCGGTCGTACAGGGCCACGCACGGGTCACGCATGAACATCAGGTTGGGCACCGGTCGCAGGGCCATCGGCCGCGGGCCGTCGAGCTCGTCGCGCAGGCGCACGAGGCTGGTGCCGCTGGACACGAACTCGTCCCAGTACGCGCCGGCGATGAGCGCGTGGGCCATGCGCGGGGCCGGCCACGACGACAGCTCCTTCCAGATGCCGGCGGCTCCGGCTCGCTCGCACGCGGCCTCGACCAGGGACTCGAGCTCGGGGACCGGCGCCGCCTCGATCGCCGAGCGGAGCAGCGCATCGAACGCGAGCACTTCGGCCCCGGCGGCGCGCATGATGTCGACCATCACGTCGTGCTCGCGCTGGGTCTCGGTCGGCGACAGGATGTCGTCGAACAGCATGCGCGACAGGTCGTGCTGCGTCATGCGCACGATCTCGTCGCCGGGGCGGTGGATCAGGACCCGGCGTAGCCGCCCGATCTCGGAATCGACATGGATCGACATCAGGCCTCGTCTCGCCAGCGGCATGCTGCACGAGGCCGCGGGGCCGTGCAATCGCGCCAGGGCGCCCGTTTCCCCGCCTGGGGGGCCCTAGGGGCTATCCGGCGCGTCCGGGGGCTCCGGCGCGTCGGTCCGGTCGAGCGTGACCCAGCGGCCGTCCAGCAGCCGTTCGTGGGGCAGGAACCGGGACTTGTACGCCATCGAGCTGCACTCCGCGATGTACAGGCCGAGGTACAGCCAACGCAGGCCCCACTGCTTGCACAGATCGACCTGCTTGAGGATCGAGTAGGTCCCGATGCCGAGCTGCGGGAGCATCGGATCGAAGAAGCAGTACACCGCCGACAGTGCGTGCTCGCTTCGATCGACGATCGCCAGGCCGACGAGCTTGCGACCGATGCGGTAGCGCAGCTCGAAGGTGTCGCAGCACGACTCGCCGAGGAAGGCGCGATAGCCCTCGAGGTCGATCGGTTGATCCCCCGTGTTGAGCCCGCGACCGAACTTGTGGCGATTGTAGAGATTCACCTTCTCAAGGGTGGGCTCGAGCCGACCGATCTCGGTCTTGAGCTCGCGCTCGCCCCGGCGGAACACGCGACGCTGGGTTCGTCCCGGTGTGAACTGCTCGACGTCGAGGCGGATGGGCTCGCAGGCCGCGCAGTCGGGGCACGCGGTGCGGTACAGGAGGAGGCCCTGACGGCGATCACCAACGTCGAGACGGGTTTCGAACTCGGTGCGGGCGAGTGCGCGCACGGGCAGGCGCAGCGGGAGCCGTGCCGTGCGCCCCTCGAGGTAGGGGCACGGCGTGGGTGCGTCGTGGATCACCAGCTCCGGCGGTGACGCGACGATCAAACGACCGGTGGTCGGTGCCGACATGCCCGTCGACCAAGATAGCAGCTTGGCTCGCGTCGCGCTCGGCCTGGCCGCGGGGATTCGGTCCAGGATCGGGACCACCCGATGGGACGAGACGCGCTGCGTGTAGGCGTCGTCGAGTGAATCGCGTGACGCTGCGCGAGTGGGTCGCGCAGCGACACGCGTCGCTGGTGCTCGACGTCGACGTCGGCCGTCGAGGCGCGGCAGCCGAGCGCGGGCGGGAGCACACCTGCGCTGGAACGGGGCCGCAAAGACTGCCCGAGGCCCCGTCGCAGCCGCGCGCGGGCGTGGAGCCGCTCACGGCGCCGTGCGGCACGCCACATCGCCGCCCGCGGTCGCCGGCGATGTGCCTTGGCCGCGCGTGTCGGCCGCTGGTAGCTTCCCCGACGCGCCGACCGCCGTCGGCGACCGGGACCATGCAGACCACGCCCACCGAATCCAAGTCCGCGACCCCGTCGACCTCGCGCAAGCTGCCGCCGATGCTGCCCGGCGGCCTGCCGCTGCTCGGTCACGCCGTCGAGCTGCGCCGACGCCCGGTCGAGCTGTTCCAGCGGGGCCGCGATCGCTTCGGCGACCTGTTCTCGCTCAAGCTCCCCGGGACCCCGCAGGCCGTGATGATGAGCGGTCCGAAGGCGCACCAGCGCTTCTTCCGCCTCAGCGACGACGACGTCAGCATGCGCGAGGTCTACAAGCTCATGACGCCGATCTTCGGCAAGGGCATCGCGTACGACGCCGAGCCCGAGATCATGCGCGAGCAGCTGGCGTTCTTCCACGACGCGCTGCGCGAGGCCCGGCTGCGCACCTACGCCGCGGGCTTCGTGGAGGAGGCCGAGGACTACTTCGGCAAGTGGGGCGACGAGGGCGTCGTCGATCTCTACAAGGTCGGCAACGAACTCACGATCTACACGTCGAGCCGCTCGCTGCTGGGGCCGTCGTTCCGCAAGAACCTGTCGGACGAGTTCGCGAAGCTCTACTACGACATGGAGGCCGGCCTGAACCTTCTGGCGTTCTTCGCCCCGCAACTGCCGATCCCGGCGTTCCGCAAGCGGGACAAGTCGCGCGCGCGCCTCGGCGAGCTCGTGTCGGCGATTGTCCGCGAGCGTCGGACCAAGGGCGCGAGCGAGGAAGACTTCCTCCAGACGCTCATGGACGCGACCTACAAGGATGGTCGCATCCTCAGCGACGACGAGATGACCGGGCTGCTGCTCGCGATCATGTTCGCGGGTCACCACACCAGCGGCGTGACGTTCGCGTGGACGGGGATCCTGCTCAACCAGAACCCGCAGTGGCTGGCCAAGCTCCGCGCCGAGCAGGACGCCGTCCTGGGCGACCGCGACGACCTCACCCTCGAGGACCTGCGGGCGATGAGCGGGCTCGAGAACGCGGTGAAGGAGACCCTGCGGCTGTACCCGCCCATCATCATGATGATGCGCAAGGTGCTGAAGGGCTTCGAGCACGGCGGCTACTGGGTCCCCGAGGAGTCGATGATCATGACCTCGCCGGCGATGGCCCACCGCATCCCCGAGGTCTTCCGTGATCCCAACCGCTTCGATCCCGATCGTTTCGGGCCCGAGCGCGACGAGGACAAAAAGAACCCGATGGGGTGGATCTCGTTCGGCGGCGGTCGTCACCGCTGCATGGGCATCGTGTTCGCGCAGCTGCAGCTGCGCGCGATCTGGAGTCACCTGCTGCGCAACTTCGACTTCGAGCTGCTCGAGCCGATGTACGAGCCCGACTACGATCGCATGTTGGTCGGGCCGCGCATGCCGTGCCGCGCCCGCTACCGCCGTCGCAAGCGCCGCACCGTCATCTCGGCGGCGTGAGCCGATGCAGGCGTCCGAGTCGATGGAGCTGGTCGCCCCCGGGGTGTGGCGCCTGGCCCTGCGCACGCCGACCCTGCCGCCCGCGACGACGACCAACACTCTGGTCGTCGTCGGGCGCGACGTCGCGGTGATCGAGCCGGCCACGCCCGACCCCGACGAGCGCGGGCGGCTCGACGCAGCGCTCGCCGAGCTCCAGGCGGCGGGAAAACGCGTGGTCGCGATCCTCGTCACGCACCACCACGTCGATCACGTCGGCTACGCCGGGGCGCTCGCGACCCGTCACAGCGCGCCGATCCTCGCGCACGATCAGACGGCGTCGCGCGTCCGATTCGCGGTCGACCGCCGCCTCGACGACGGAGAGCGGGTGGTGCTCGGTGACGGTGTGGTGCTCCGCGCCGTGTTCACCCCCGGTCACGCCCCGGGTCACCTGTGCTACGTCGAGGAGCGCTCGAACATCGCGCACGTCGGCGACATGGTCGCGGGTGAGGGCACGATCCTCATCGATCCCCACGACGGTGGCGACATGGCGGCGTACCTCGCCTCGCTGCAGCGCGTCGGCGCGCTGGGGCTCGCCGCGATCGTGCCCGCCCATGGGCCCGTGCTCCGCGATCCGCAGGCCGTCGTCGATCACTACATGAAGCACCGACTCGCCCGCGAGGCGCGGATCGTCGAGGCGCTGTGGCGAGGCCCCATCGACATGGCGGCCCTGGTCGCGGCCGCCTACGCCGACGCGCCGCGGGCGCTGTGGCCCCTCGCCGAGCGCTCCGCCGAGGCCCACCTGCGCAAGCTGGAGGACGAGCGCCGCGCGACGCGGGTCGGCGAACTCTGGCGGCTGTCCGACCGCGGCGACTGACGGTGTCCCGCCACAGGACGGCGTCGCGACCCCAGCGCGGCGCCGCCGACCGGGACGATCGTTGATCGCGACGACCCGCTGACGCGCGCGTGCCCGCTGCGCGGACGACCGCAACACGGTGCTGTGCGGGTTCGGGACGCGGTGTCGACCGGCGGTGCGGACGTGGGCCAGCCCCGATCCGCGCCTGCACCTTGGAACGGTCGTTGAAACGGCATGCGAGAGCCATGTCGCGCCCGTGCTCGGCCCCCTTCGCGCTCGTCCTCGCCTGCCAGGCCACCGCCGACGCCGGCATGCTCGACGACGCGCTCGAGGTGAAGTCCGAGGTCCCCACCACGACGACCACGACCGCTGAGACGGCGGCACCCGAGCCGCCCCGCGATGACGTCGACACGCCGGACGTCGGCGCGCCGGGCGACCCCTGCGACAGCGTCGATCTCCTGTTCGTCGTCGACAACTCGCAGAGCATGGCGGACGAACAAGCGCACCTCGTCGCCGGGTTCCCCGGGTTCATCGAGGGCATCGGATCGATCCTCGGCGAGGACACCGACTACCACGTCGGCGTCGTCACCACGGACGACAACCGCTTCAACGGCATCGGCTGCCGGAAGCTCGGAGCGCTCGTCACCCGCACTGGCGGCGAGTCGTCGAGCGACGCGGCCTGTGGGCCCTACGCCGAGGGCTTCGGCTACATGACCCCGCGCGATCCCCTCGACGCGTCGTTCGGCTGCGCGGCCAAGGTCGGAGTCGAGGGCGACGGCTTCGAGCGGCCGATGGAGGCGATCGGTCGCACGCTCGGCCCATCGACCGGCAACCTCGCGCTGTGCAACGAGGGGTTCCTCCGCGACGGTGCGCTGCTGGTCCTCACGATCATCACCGACGAGGACGATGCGGGCGACTCGCCGGGCGATCCGGCGGTCTGGCACGACGCGGTCGTCGAGGCGAAGGGCGGGGACCCTGGCCGGGTCGTGGTGCTGTCGTTGGTGGGGCACCCCGCTCCGAACGATTGCATCGACGGCCAGTGGAACGGCCACGACGGCGCCGAGATCGCCGAGCGAATCATCGAGTTCACCGGCATGTTCGAGCATGGACACATCGGTGACGTGTGCAGCGACGACTACGGTGCGTTCTTCACCGCCTCGGTCGCAGGCGTCGCCGATGCGTGCCACGTGGTCGTCGGCGTCAATTGAGAGGAATGCAGCGGGGCGGGGTCGGCAGGCCACAGGACGTGTGCGCGTGGGACCCCGCGTCGAAGTCGACGCGTCGCAGCTCCGTGGTCGATACGCCTGGAGTAGACTCGTGACGTCCTCGAAAGGTCGGTTCGGATGAAGCGGTACTCGACACCCCTCGCGTTGCTCGTCGCGTGCACGTCGGCCAGCGGCGACGGCGATCCCTCGGGTTCGGTGTCGCTGACGTCGATGTCGGCCACCGGCATCGGCACCGACTCGGCGGGCACCGTCGACGACACCGGCCCCGACAGCGGGCCTGGCGACGGCTCGGGCGACGGGACCGCGGACGACGGCCCCGCCACCAAGTTCGATCTCGGCAGCAGCAGCGGCCAGTGCCTCGACCAGCCCGCGGGGATCTACTGCGACGGCACCATCGCGATCGAATGCGACGGCGGCGGCAATGCCATCAGCTCGACGAATTGCCTACCGGAGCTGTGCGTCGACGGCGAGGGGTGCGTGGCCTGCGTCGACGGCCAGTATGCCTGCCACGGTCCGCGCGTGATGGCCTGCAACACGGCCGGACCCGACGCGACCTGGCAGGAGATCGAGGTCTGCGATTCCGCCGCGAGCATGGTCTGCGACTCGGGCATGGGCGCGTGCATTCCCCTGGCCCCGATCGGCGACGTCACGCCGACCGGCCAGTACTACCAGTACGCGGTGTTCGACCTGACCCCCGCCGGCTTCTCGCAGATCTCCGATGTCGACACCTACGGCAACCGGATCTACTTCGTCGCGATGGCAAACTTCAGCACGCTGAGCATCGGCGTGTACGACGTGGCGCTGCTCGACTCCGACGGCGACGGCGAGCTCGAGCCCAACCAGCACCCCGACTACCCGGACGCGCAGGGCCCGGTCGAGGAGCGCGTGTTCACGCTGGTCGAGTCGTTCCCGATCGACAACCCCGGCGCGTTCCCCAACATCATGGAGGTCTATGCCACCGCGACCTCGGTGGTGTACTCGGGGCCCAACGACGTCCGCGAGCGCGACCTGGCGACCGGGCTGACGTCGCAGATCGCCCCCATGCCCACGTGGATCGGCTCGACCTCGTACCCGTGGCTCGCGTTCCTCGGCTACGACGAGCTCAACGAGGTCTGGTACTCGGGCAACGAGTCCGCGCGCCGCGTGTTCCAGTACGACTCGGCGTCGCAGACCTGGGGCTACGCCTTCGAATTCCCGGTGCTCGCCGGCGATCACATGGACGGCCTCGAGGTCGTCGTCGACGTCACCACCGGCACGCCGTATGTCTATGTCTCGGACATGACCAGCAACTTCATCGGGCAGTACCGCCACGACCCCGATCTCGGCTGGGTGCAGCAGAACCTCTTCAGCTACGTCGAGCCGGCCGGCGCGCCCGTCGAGGGCTTCGGCTTCGGCGCGCTGAACCACTTCTGGGCCGGCTCCCTGGGCTCGACGTTCTACGAGCTCGGCGGCGGCGACCTCACCGAGTTCATCGATCCGGCGGGCTGAGGCGGCCCGACGTCGTCAGTGGCCTGCCGAATCGTGGGGCCGCGTCAGCGCCGGCGCGAGGGCGAACAGGGCCGCCATCACGGCGTAGCCCGTCGCCCACGGCCACGCCGGCGAGAGATCGACGATCGTGTCGCCGTCGGCGAAGCGGTAGCCGTGCATGATGCCGGTGGCCGATAGCGCCGACGCGGCCGCGCACCAGATCGCCGCGGTGTAGAAGCGGCGCTCGATCACGGCCACGGTCGCCGCGGCGAGGATCATCGAGGTGAAGATGAAGCCCTGCTCGAGGGCGAATGCGCCGTGGATCCACGTGTCGGACGCGGCGAAGGCGTCGATGAGCGCGGGCGTGAACGGGGCCCCGCCCGGTACGCCGAGGCCGGCGGCGCGCAGGCCGTTCTTGGCCATCAGCGCCCCCCAGGCGCCGACGCCGGGCAGCAGGCCCACGACGACGGCCGGCGCGTGCTCCCGCGGCGTCGTCTGGAACGCCTGCGCCGTGATCACCAGGCCGATCCACAGGATGATCGCCATGCCCGCGTCGACCGGCACCGCCCAGGCGATGTGGGCGAGCGTGCCAGTGAGGCACACGACGGTGACGAAGACGCCGTTGAGCACCGAGTAGCCGGCGCGCGCCCCCATCGCCTTCCACCCCGGGTGACCGATGTAGATCGTCGTCGGGAAGCACGAGCCGAACAGACCGGCGGCGAGCGAGCCGAGGCCGTTGACCGCGAGCGACGGCGCCGTCGGGAATCGGTCACCGGCGGCCTCGGCCGACTCGATGTTCTGCAGCGAGCCCACGAGGTTGAACAGGCCCATCGGCACGATCACCGAGAGGTACGTGAGCACGTGACCCTCGCCGAGGGCGCGCGCGAGCTCGCCGATCACCGGCACCGGCGGGAAGAAGCCGCCGCCGCTCGGCGCCGGGCCGACGGGCGCGAGGCCAGTGGCCCACGACAGCCCGATCCCGACGACCACCGCGACGAGCCCACCGGGCAGGTTGCCGCGGAAGCGCATGCGACCGAAGTAGGTCAGCATCACGATGCCGAAGGTCGCGAGCCCGACGATCGGGTGGGCGAAGGTCCGGAAGAGGAAGCCCAGCGAGATGAAGCCGAGCGCGATGCCGGCCAGGGTCGCGAGCAACGCGGCCCGCGGCGTCCAGCGGCGAAGCGTCTCGGCGACGAAGGAGCCCGCGAACTCGATGAGCCCGCTGCCGATCGTCGCCGCGAGCCCGGCGTGCCACGCGACCTGCACGGGATCGGGATGACCGGCCGCGGTGGCGAAGAGCTTCGCCGGCAGCATCACCAGGAACACGTGGCCGAACAGCGACACCGTGTTGATGCCGTAGGGCAGGGCACACACGTCGTCGCGGCCGGTCTGCGCGGCGATGCGCCGGGCCTGCCGCGCGTAGTAGAGATTGCCGACCAGCAGCGACACCGCGACCGCCGGCAGGACGCGCCCGTACAGGAGCGCGTCGGGGAAACCGAGGACGAACCGGCACAGCGCGTCGATCAGCAGGAGCTGCACGAGGTTGTCGAGCGCGAGCCCGAAGAACCCGTCGATGTCGCCGCGGACGAACCAACGCATGCGAAGGCGGCTCTATCAGCTGGGCATTCGGGCGTCCAGCGGGAGGCACGAGGGTGCGACCCACCGGCGCCCCGTGGCCCGTCAACCCGCGCCGAAGCAGGTGTCGGGCGAGAGATCCGCCGGCACCTCGAGCACGACCTCGGCGTCGAACACCGCGGTCTCGCCGTCGCCGACCAGCTCGACGTGGAGGGTCGCGGGGAGGCCGTCGACCTGGGTGACGTCGAGCAGCGCGTCGGGCGGGAAGACCGGGACGCCGCCCGTGATGCCGCCGATGATCGGCTCGCAGCCGACGTACATGCCGTACTCGGTGTTGCGGTAGAAGTGGCCGGTGGGCGAGAGATCATCGAACCCGGGCACGTCCATCGTGATGCTGTAGGTGATGTTCTCGAGATCGTCGGGCATCACGCCGCCTTGGTGGGTCTCGAGCCAGAACATCAGCGAGCCCTGCGAGCCGCAGACCATCGACAGCGTGGCTCCGTCGGTGACCGGCACGCCCATGTGCGTGACCTCGAACCACGGGCCGTCTTCCCCCGGCATCACGTCGAGGCCGCAGTAGTTCGGGTCGCCGGTGGTCGAGCCCGAGTCGGCCTCGGTGGGATCGGTCGTCGCCGGTCCGGTGCTGTCGGTGCCATCGCTGCTGTCGCCGCCATCGGTTTGCGAGCCCTGCCCCGAGGTGCTCGCGGGGTTCGGTCCGCCGGTGCTGTCATCGACGCTCGACTCCATGCCGCCCTGCGTCGAGCCCGACGTCGTCCCGTCACCGCTGTTCGAATCCCCACCGCACGCGCCCATCATCGCGACACATCCGCACCAACCACGCCAACTCATCCATGCCATGGCCGGAGAGTCGCGCAGGCGCAGGGGCGATGCAAGTCGCGGCGACGTCGCGCGATGGCTCCATCAACCGGGGCGGCCTGTCGCGAAGCGCGGCTCGCCGAGGCGCACGAGCGCGGCGGCGGCGACACCGATCGCATACGCGACGAGGTCGCTCCACAGGAACCCGAACCCGAGCACGAGGCCGCCGAGACGCGTCGCCCGCACCGCGTCGATCCACGGCGCATGGTAGAGCTGCGAGAGTTCGGTGGCGATGCAGTAGGCGATGGCCAGCGCGGCGCGCCGCCGCAGCGCGAGCCGCGGGAGCAGCGTGGACAGCCCGAAGAAGACCATCGCGGCCCACAGCGCGTCGCCGACGTACGCGGCGACGAAGGGGCCGACGGGCGCGGGCAGGTGCGGGGCGACGCGGCGCGATGCCAGGCCGAGGGCGATGGTCAGGATCGTGGCGGCGGCGTGGGCGAGCCGCGATCGCATCGATGAGCGCGGCGGATCGTCGGTCGCGGCGGGGATGGGCCGTTGCCTCGCGTACGGGTTGGGTCGCGCACCGGGGAAGTCGTAGCTCTTCCTCATGGTTCCACCGCTCCTCGTAGTGGCGGCGCTCGCCCCTGTCGGCCTTGCGCGAGAACGCGGAGTTCGGACATCCGGAGTGACGGTAGCATTTCTCCGTAGTGGCCCAGCGGCGGGCTTGCACCGCCCCGCCGGCGCGGTTGGTGTACCGTCGCGCCATGATCACGATCCTCGGGACCGGTCTGCTGGGATCCGGCTTCGCGCGCGCGCTGCTCCGCCGCGGCGAGCGGGTCCACGTGTGGAATCGAACCGCCGCGCGCGCCCACGCGTTGGTCGAGCACGGCGCGGTCGCCTTCGACGATCCCGCCCAGGCCTGTGCCGGGGCGAGCCGCGTGCACGTCGTCGTGTCGGACGACGCGGCCGTCGACGCCGTCCTCGAGGCGGCGCGCCTCGACGGCACCTGCGCCGTCTACGATCACACCACGACGTCCACGCGCGGCGTCCTCGCGCGCACCGATCACTGGCGGCACTGCGGCGTCACCTACCTGCATGCCCCCGTGTTCATGGGCCCCGGGAACGCGCTCGAGTCGACCGGGCTCATGCTGGTGTCGGGCGATCGCACCGCAGTCGCCGACGCGACGCCGGTGCTGTCGCCGATGACCGGCAAGCTCGTGGATCTCGGTCCCCGCGTCGATGCGGCCGCGGCGTTCAAGCTCCTCGGCAACACGCTGCTGATGGCGTTGACCGCGGGCTTCACCGACATGCTCGGCCTCGCGAAGGCCACCGGCATCGCCCCCGAGGAGGTCGCGGGGCTCTTCGATCACTTCAACCCGGGCGCCTCACTGCCGGCCCGGTTCCGCCGCATGATCTCGGCGCCGTGGGACGACCCGTCGTGGGCGCTCGCGATGGCGCGCAAGGACGCGGGCCTCGTGCAGGCCGAGGCCGCCCATGCGGGCGTCGATCTCCTCATGGTCCCCGCCGTCGCGGCGCGCATGGACGCGTTGATCGCCGAGGGCCTCGGTGAGATCGACTGGACGGTGCTCGCGCGCGACGTCCTGCCGCGGCGGTGAGCGGACACGGGCGGGCCGCGAGATCGACCACGACCGCGCCCCGGGGAAACTCTTGGGGACCACCGGTGGGAACGCCGTCCGCGGCGTGGTCCGTCACGCACGCGTCGCACAGACGCTTCCGTGGGCGTGCCGCGTCCGCGCATCGACGCGCGACGTCGACCGCGCGTGCACACATCGCCGCCGATCGAGCGTGCACGCTCACCGAGATGACATCGACGCGGACGACGTCTTCGGATGCGTCGAGCATCGCGACGCACTACACTGCGCAGCGTATGATCGTCCGTCGAGCGTGTGTGCCCGCCATGACGTGGGTGTTGATGTCAGGTTGTGCCGACGAGTCGTCGCCCGTCGTCGACGCGACGACCGACACCGGCGGCATCGATCTCACGGCCGAGGGCGGTTCGGGCCCGAAGCTCGACATGGGCCCGGCGACGACGGCGTCGGCCACCGATCCGTCGGCGGGCGAGGGCGCGTCCGAGGGCTGCAACGAGGTGCAGGTGTCGGTCGAGCCGGTGATCCCGACGATCATCGTGCTGGTCGATCAGTCCGGCAGCATGACCGAGGACTTCGCCGGCGCGACCCGATGGGATGCCCTCTATGACACCCTGATGGGTCCCACGGGGTCGGTTGTCACCCTGCAGTCGGACGTGCGCTTCGGCCTCACGCTGTACTCGAGCACCGATGGGTTCGAGGGCGGTCAGTGCCCGCAGCTCACCGAGGTGCCACCGGCCCTCGACAACTTCGCCGCGATGGACGCGGTCTACGCCCCGGCCGAGCCGATCGACGAGACGCCGACCGGCGAGTCGGTCGCCGCGGTGGCGATGGCGCTCGAGACCTTCGCCGAGCCCGGCCCCAAGGCGATCGTGCTGGCGACCGACGGCGAGCCCGACACCTGCGCGGTGCCCAACCCGCAGGAGGGCCAGCCCGAGTCGATCGCCGCGGTGCAGGCGGCGTTCGACGCCGACATCTCGACGTTCGTGATCAGCGTGGGCAACGACGTCGGCGAGGCCCACCTGCAGGAGGTCGCGAACGCCGGCGTCGGCAAGCCGGTCGACGACGCCAACCCGGCGCCGTTCTACGTCGCGCTCGACGCGGGCGATTTGGTCGACGCGTTCGGCGAGATCATCGGTGGCTTCATCAGCTGCGAGATCCCCGTGGACGGCATCGTCGATCTCGACCAGGCGTGCGAGGGCACGCTGCTCCTCGACGGCGTCGAGCTGGCGTGCCCGGTCGACTGGCACATGCTCGACGAGTCCACGATCGAGCTGCTCGGCGAGGCGTGCGCGACGTGGAAGGACGGCCAGACCCACAACGTCTCGGCCGCGTGGCCCTGCGGCGCCGTGTCGATCCCGTAGGGAGCCAGGCGATGGCGAGGCCGTTTCGCCGGTCCCCCGCGCCACTTCGGCCCCGGCGTGTTGCGCCCGCCGTCCATGGGCTATCTTCCCGCCCGTGGCGACGACCGCGACCCTGAACAACCGGACCCTCTTCATCAGTGGCGCGAGCCGGGGCATCGGCCTGGCGATCGGACTGCGCGCGGCCCGGGACGGCGCGAACGCCGTCATCGCCGCCAAGACCACCGAGCCCCACCCCAAGCTCCCCGGCACCATCTACACGGCGGCCGAGGAGATCGAGAAGGCCGGCGGCAAGGCGCTGCCGGTGCTGTGCGACATCCGCGACGAGGCCCAGGTGCAGGAGTCGGTGGCCAAGGCGGTCGAGCGCTTCGGCGGCATCGACATCCTGGTCAACAACGCCAGCGCGATCAGCCTGACGGGCACGCTGTCGACGCCGATGAAGCGCTATGATCTGATGCACCAGATCAACACGCGCGGCACGTACCTGTGCTCGCAGGTCTGCCTGCCGCACCTGAAGAAGTCGTCCAACCCCCACGTGTTGAACCTGTCGCCGCCGCTGTCGATGAAGCCCAAGTGGTTCGCCGGCCACGTGGCCTACACGATGGCGAAGTACGGCATGAGCATGTGCGTGCTCGGCATGGCCGAGGAATTCCGCGGCGACGGCGTGGCCTTCAACGCCCTGTGGCCCCGCACGGCGATCGCCACCGCGGCCGTCATGATGCTCGGTGGCGACCCGATGATGAAGCACAGCCGCACCGTCGACATCATGGCCGACGCTGCCCACGCGATCCTCACCCGGCCCGCGCGCGAGTGCACGGGCAACTTCTTCGTGGACGAGGACGTGCTGCGCGCCGAGGGCGTGACCGACTTCCGTCCCTATGCGGTCGATCCCTCGGTCGAGCCGATGGTCGACTTCTTCCTCGACTGACCCAGCTTTCGGTGGCAGCCCGGTGTTCGGGGCCCCGTCTCTTCTCGGAGGACACGTGATCGAAGTCCAAGGACTCACGCGCTACTACGGCAGCTTCCCTGCCGTACGTGACGCCTCGTTCAAGATCGAGGACCGCGAGATCGTCGGCTTCCTCGGCCTCAACGGCGCCGGCAAGTCGACGATGCTGCGGGTGCTCGCCGGCCTGCAGATGCCGAGCGCCGGCACCGTGCGCGTCGGGGGCATCGACGCCACGCTGGCCCCGGACGCGCTGCGCCGACGCATCGGCTTCCTGCCGGAGGATCCGCCGCTGTACCGCGAGATGCGGGTCGCGGAGTTCCTGCGCTGGGTCGGCCAGGTCAAGGGCTGCACGAAGGCCGAGGTCGAGGCCGAGCTGCCCAAGGTCATGGAGACCTGCCAGCTCACCGACACGGCGAACGCGGTGATCGGCGAGCTGTCCCACGGCTACCGCAAGCGCGTCGGCATCGCCCAGGCGATCATCCACAAGCCGTCGGTGGTGATCTTGGATGAGCCGATCAGCGGGTTGGATCCGCGGCAGATCGTCGAGATGCGCAAGGTGGTCCGCGCGCTCAAGTCGTTCGCGACCGTCCTCATCAGCTCGCACATCCTGTCGGAGATCGCCCAGACGGTGGACCGCATCCTGGTGATCCACCGCGGCCGCATCGTCGCCGAGGGCACCGAGGCCCAGCTCTCGGGTTCGCTCGGCGACGGCGCTCGGCTGGCGGTCGTGGTGCGCGGCAAGCTCGGCGCCTGCGAGGAGCTGCTCGGCAAGAGCGAGCTGGTCGACGGCTACGAGCTCAACGCCAGCGGCGAGCTGGTCGAGATCGCCGTCACGCTGCGGGGTGACAAGCGCGAGGCGTTCGTGAAGGAGCTGGTCGACGCCGGGCTCGGCGTGCGCCAGATCCAGGATTCCATGGGCGAGCTCGAGCAGATCTTCCTCGAGCTCACCCGCGCCGCGGGGGCACCCGCCGCGCTCGAGAGCAAGCAGGTCCGCGCGGCGCGAGCCGGCGATCCGAAGGAGGCCGACGCATGAGAGGCATGCTGCTGGTGGCCCGCCGCGAATTGGCGGCCTATCTCAACTCGTACTGGGGCTATGCGGTCGTCGCCGCGGTCCTCGTCATCGACGGGTTGCTGTTCAACGCCTTCGCGCTGGGCAACCAGCCGAAGTACAGCTCCAAGGTGATCGAGGAGTTCTTCTACTTCTCGTTCGGCACCACCGTCATCGCATCGATCCTGCTGACGATGCGCTTGGTCGCCGAGGAGCGGCAGACCGGCACCATCGTGCTGATCGATTCCTCGCCGCTCGGCGCGTGGCAGCTCATCGGCGGCAAGTACCTGTCGGCGATGGTGGTACTCGCGACCATGGTGCTGGCGACGATGTACATGCCGGCGTTGGTGTTCGTGAACGGCAAGGTGTCGTACGGGCACATCTTCGCCGGGTACACCGGGCTGCTGCTGGTCGCGGCGTCGGTCGCGGCGATCGGCACGTTCGCCAGCGCCATCTCGCGTTCGCAGCTGGTCGCCGGGTTCGTGTCCGTGGTCATCACGGTGGCGTTCCTCGTGATGTGGCTGCTGGCCAAGGTCGCCGAGCCGCCGCTCGTCGACGTGTTCTCGTACTTCTCGCTGTTCGATCGACACTACCGCGGGTTCATGCGCGGGCAGATCAACGTCGACGACGTCGTGTTCTACCTGTCGATCTGTTTCGTGTTCCTGATGCTGGCCAGCCGGTTCATGGCCGGCAGGAGGTGGCGATGAGCGTCTCGGCATTGTCGTACCTCGCCGGCATGGCGGGGTTGTTCATCGGGCAGCGGCTGCTCGACGGCCACGACGGCCCGCAGTGGTTCGTCAGCGTCGCCGGCCTGGTCGCGGTGCTCTTCGCCGCCGTGGTGCGCCTGCGGGGCCTTCGCGGCGCGACCGACGAGGGGCAGCGCTTCGGTCACCGCGTGGCGATGACGTGCCTGGTCGTCGGACTCGCGTCGCTGGTGATGTACGTCGCCACGACCGAGACCGTGGTCCGCGGGCTCACGCTCGACGCCCAGGCCGAGGACCGCTGGCTCGGGGTCTGGCGCTCGCTGTGGCCCATCGTGTGGCTGCTCGGCACCGTCCCGATGCTGGTCGTCGACTACGCGATCGTCAGCTCGCCGGTGATGATGCCCACCCGCCGCATCCGCGACATGGCCGGTCACGGCGTGGTCGCGGCGCTGGGCATCGCGCTGGTGTTCCCGGTCAACTTCATCGCGACCAAGAAGAACGAGCGCTGGGACCTGGCGTACTTCAAGACCGCCGAGCCCGGCACCGCGACGCTGGCGATCGTGTCATCGCTGGAGCAGCCGGTGCACGTCCGCATCTTCATGCCGCCGTCGTCCGAGGTCGCCCAGGAACTGCGCGCGTACTTCGAGAAGCTCGAGGGGCCGAACGTCACCGTCGAGCTGATCGACCAGGCCGCCGAGCCGCGCCTCGCCAAGGCCCTGGCGGTCCGCGACAACGGTGTCGTCACCATCACGCAGGGCGACGTCGACCTCGACGCGGTGCTGCCCGAGGACGACGCGAAGGCGCCCGAGGCCAAGCCCGAGGAGGACCCGGCCAAGCCCAAGCCGGTGACGCGTACGCTCAAGGTCGCGACTGATCTCGAGAAGGCCAAGCGTACGCTGAAGAAGCTCGACGGCGAGGTGCAGACGATCCTCCGCGAGCTCGGCCACGGAGAGCGCGTCGCGTACTTCACCACGGGCCACGGCGAGCTGACGTGGGAGGGTGGATCGCAGGGCGCGGTCGATCGGCAGATCACCGCGCTCAAGAGCCGGCTCAAGCAGCTCGGCTTCAAGGTCAAGACCCTCGGCATCGCCGACGGCCTGGCGGAGAAGGTGCCCGACGACGCCGACCTCGTGGCGGTGCTCGGGCCGATGAAGCAGCTCCAGCAGGCCGAGGTCGATGCGCTGAAGGCCCACGTCGACGCAGGCGGCTCGATCCTCATCGCGATGGAGCCGGCGATCGGGCGCGAGCAGCTCGTCGGCACCGACCCGATGGACGGCCTGCTGGCGTACCTCGGCGTCGAGATGGGCGACGGCGTGCTGGCCTCCGAGCAGGGCATCGTGCCGCTGTCGCACAACAAGCTCGACCGGCTGAACCTGGTCACCGATTCGTTCACGCAGCACCCATCGACGACGACGCTGGGCGAGCGTGCCGAGAAGAACGTGCTGTTCACCCCGGCCGCCGGCTACCTCGAGGAGGCCGACGAGCACACGAGCAAGGTCACCTTCACGGTGCGTTCGCTGGCGGTCGTCTGGGCCGACCTCGATCTCGACGGCGAGTACGAGGCCGACGCGGGCGAGTCGAAGAGTGCGCGCAACCTGGTGGCCGCGATCGAGGGCGGCTCGGATGCAGCGCCGTGGCGCGCCATCGTCACGTCCGACGCCTCGATCTTCTCGGATCTCGGCATCGGCAACCTCGGCAACCAGCGGTTCGCCGACGACGGCATCAACTGGCTCATCGGCGCCGAGGCGCTGTCGGGGACCACGGAGACCGAAGAAGACGTGAAGATCGAACACACCAAGGAGGGCCAGACGACCTGGTTCTACATGACGGTGCTCGGCATCCCGTTCGGGGTGCTGTTGCTCGGTGGCATCCGCATGCGGCTGCGCCGGCGCGGAGGTGTGCGATGAGGCGCCAGGTGATCGTGTACGGGGTGCTGCTGGCGTGCGCGCTGGGCGGGGCCTATCGGGTGTGGACCGCGCCGGGCGAGGTCGAGACCGGCGAGAGCGTGGTCGTGCTCGCGGGCGAGGCCGACGAGCTCGAGCGCGTGCACTACCGCTCCGAGAAGCTCGACCTCGTCGTCGAGATGAAGACCGACGCGCTCGGTCGGTACGGCTGGGTGCGCGCCGAGCCGCTGTCGACCGAGCCCGAGCCAGCCGAGCCGGCGGAGCCCGACAACCCGCATGCGCCGCCCAAGGACGACGGTGCGATCTCGGAGTTCAAGGCCGGGAAGAACGGCACCGCGGCGCTCGACGGCCTGATGCCGTTCCGCGCCAAGCGCCAGCTCGACGGCATCACCGACGAGAAGCTCGCGGAACTCGGCCTCGCCGAGCCCGAGGCCACGCTCGAGATCGTCCGAACGGGGCGCGAGCCGTCGGTCTACGAGATCGGCGGTAACGTGTACGGCGGGGCCAACGTCTACGTTCGCGAGGTCGCGAGCGGCAAGGTGTACGTCGTCGACGCCAAGGTGATCCGGCCGCTGCAGAGCGGCAAGCAGAGCCTCCCCGATCGGGAGCTCGTCGGCGTCGAGACCAAGGTCATCGCCGGGCTCTCGGTGCAGGGCGGCGAGGCGACCGCGGAGTTCGAGCAGCACAACCCGGACGACGCCGAGGCGGTGTACTGGTCGACGAGCGGCTCGTCGACGAAGAACGAAGCCGGCGCGGCGTGGATCGACAAGGCGCTGCGCATGCGCGCGTCGGGCTACGTGCAGGCCACGGACAACCCGGGCCAGCTCGAGGACGTATTCTCGTTCCGCGTGCGTACCACCGATCGCAAGGAGATCACGGTCGCGGTCAAGCGCGGCTACGACGACGACGGCGAGGACCAGTGGTACGCCAGCAGCGAGCACACCCGCGGCCTGGTCAAGCTGCAGCGGGCGCTCGCGGCCGAGGTCGCGGCTGACCTCGCGAACGTCCTCGACGCCGGCGCCAACTGACCAGGAGGCCATGGGGATCCGGCTGCTCGTGTTCATGTTCGTCATGCCGGTCCTCTGGATCGGCCTGCACGTGTACATGGACCGGCGGCTGGTCCGGGACTCGGCGCTGGGGCCCGGTGGGCGTCGCGTGGCGCGGGTCCTCATCGCCGTGTGTGCGTTCCTGCCGGTGCTCGCGCTCTCCGGCGGGCGGCTCGGGTTGCCGGCGGCGCTGCTGAAGCCGCTGTACATGCCCGGGTTCTTCCTCTTCGGGCTGTCGTCGATCGTGCTGACGCTGCTCGTCGCGATCGATCTCGGCCGTCTCGCGCACCACGGCTACGGCCGCGCGCAGCGGGCGTGGCGGCCGCGGAGCGAGCGGCCGAGCGATCCGGGGCGGCGTGGGTTCTTCGGCCAGGTCGCCAACCTCGGCGTCGTCGGTACGGCCAGCGGCGTCGCGGGCCTCGGCATCCTGCAGATCGATCGGACCCCGGGCGTGCTCGAGGTCGACGTGCCGATCACCGATCTGCCGCCGGCGCTCGAGGGCTTCCGCATCGTGCAGATGAGCGACATCCACGTGGGCCCGACAATCCGCGGCGAGTATCTCGCGCGCTGCGTCGCGGTGTGCAACGACCTCGACGCCGACATGATCGCCGTCACCGGAGACCTCATCGACGGCTTCGTCGAGCAGCTGCGCGACGACGTCGCCCCGCTCGGCGACCTGCGGGCCAAGCACGGGGTCTACTTCGTCACCGGCAACCACGAGTACTACTGGGACGGCCCGGCCTGGTGCGCGGAGGTCTCGCGGCTCGGGCTTCGGGTCCTCGACAACGAGCACGTCACGATCGAGCAGGACGGCGCGACGATCGTGCTCGCGGGGGTCAACGACTACTCGGCGGGATCGATGGTGCCGGCCCACGCGACGAACCCGGCGAAGGCGTGCGCCGATGCGCCGGCGGCTGCGGTGAAGATCCTGCTCGCCCACCAGCCGCGGAGCGTCTTCGCGGCGGCGGCGGCGGGCTACGACCTGCAGATCTCGGGGCACACCCACGGCGGGCAGTACTTCCCGATGAACCTGCTCGTGTACCTCGCGCAGCCCTACGTCTCGGGCCTCGCCCGGCACGAGGACATGTGGATCTACGTCAGCCGCGGCACCGGCTACTGGGGCCCGCCGACGCGCGTGGGCGCGCCGCCCGAGATCACGCTGCTGCGGCTCGTGCGGGCGTGAACCTTCGCCGGGCGCGGTGCTACCCTCGCGCCCGCCCATGCACGTGCCCCTGGTCGACATCGGAGCCAACCTCGCGAACTCGGCGTTCGCCCGCGACCTCGACGACGTGATCGCCCGCGGCTTCGCGGCGGGCCTGGCGGGGATCGTCGTCACCGGCAGCTCGGTCGAGAGCAGCGAGGCGGCCCTCGCGATTGTCCGGCGCAAGCCGCAGCGGATGTGGTCGACCGCGGGCATCCATCCCCACCACGCGAAGGACTGCGATGCCGCCGCGGTCGAAGCGCTCCGTCGCGTGCTCGCCGATCCGCGCTGCGTCGCGGCGGGCGAGTGCGGGCTCGACTACGATCGGGACTTCTCGCCGAGGCCCGCGCAGCGCGAGGCGTTCGCGGCCCAGCTCGCGCTCGCCATCGAGGTCGGCAAGCCGGTGTTCCTCCACGAGCGGGCGGCGCACGCCGATTTCGTCGCGATCCTCCGTGAGCACCGCGAGGCGCTCTCGCGGTTCGTCGTGCACTGCTTCACGGGGACGGGCGACGAGCTCGACGCGTACCTCGAGCTCGGGGCGTACATCGGGATCACCGGGTGGATCTGCGACGAGCGTCGTGGGCACCACCTGCGTGACTTGATCCCGCGGATCCCCGCCGATCGCCTGATGGTGGAGACCGACGCGCCGTACCTGATGCCGCGCGATCTGAAACCGATGCCCAAGCACCGCCGCAACGAGCCCGGATTGCTGCCGCAGGTCGCCCGAGCCGTCGCCGCGGCGGCCGGCAAGCCGCTCGAGGAGGTCGCGCGCGAGACGACGGCGGCGGCGACCACGTTCTTCGGTCTCCCGTCCTTCGACGCGTGACGCCACGCGGCTTCACTCGCGTCGGATGATCACCGGCGCGACAGATCGGCGGAGTGAGGCGCTCACTCGCCCGATCGGTCGCATCGGAGGTCGAAATCCCCCGAGTGAACCCGGTGCGAGCTGGGGACGTGCGGACATGGCCGCCGGCGTGGGCGGCGCCCGCGGGCACGGCTGTCCGCGCGAGGCACCGCGCGGCCATGGCCTGCCGCGCGGAGGCACTGCGCGGGCATGTCGTCGCCGGTCGCGATTCGTCGCGGCGACGTGGCATCGCGCGCGATGGTGGCGCTGTACGGACGACGGGCGCGACGTGGCGAACCCGGGCTGGATCCACCTCACCGCGCGCGTGTCTCGATCGATGCCGCCGCTCGACGACGCCGAGGTGGGCGCGTGGCTGTGGTCGCACCTGCGCCAGGCGTTCCCCGGGGCGATCGCGGCGGTGTTGATGCCGGACCATCCGCATCTCGTGCTCGCGAGCGACGAACCCGAGCGCGACCGCAGGCGGCTGGCGCGGATGCTGGGCCAGCTCGGTCGTCGAGCCGGCGTGCGGGGGCAGGCGAGCGAGGTGCCGCCCGCGGAGCCGATCCGCGGCGGCCCCGTGCTGTCGCGTCATGTCCGGTACGTGGCGCTCAATCCCTGTCGTCGTGGGCTCGCGGGCTGTCCGTTGGCGTGGCCGTGGAGCACGCACCGCGACGTGATCGGTGCGACCGTGGATCCGTGGGTGACGGCGGTGCGGCTCGCCGCGGCGTTGGGCGGCGCGTGGCAGGGCTTCGCGTCGCGGCACCACGCGTACGTGAGCGCGGGCCCCCACGCGCACGTCGCCGGCACGCCGATGCCGAGCGCCGCGGTGCCGACCACGCTGCCCGCGGTCGGTCTGGGCACCATCGCCGAGGCGAGCGCGGCGGCCCTGCGCGTGCCGGTCACGTCGATGCGACGCTGCGGCGCCGCGCGGGCGCTGTTCGTCGCGCTCGCGATCGATCAGGGATGGACCCACGTTGGTCGCCTCGCCGAGGTCTGCGGTTGTTCGCGGCGCACCGTCCACCGCCACGCAGCCGCGGTGGATCCCGAGGCGCTCCACGCTGCGCGCCTCTGCCTCGGCGACGTCCGGCTCCGCCGCGGACCCCGGGTGTCCGCATCGCGGGAGGACCTCCCACGCCGCGAAGGCGCGGGAGGACCCCAAGCGGCGCATGGTTCACTCGCGTCGGAAGACCCAAGCTCCGCCACATCGCTCGAGTGAGGCGCTCACTCGGTCGATCGGACACAGTCGCGGCCGATTCCTGCGAGTGAACCGGCCTGCTCGAACGCGGGCCCCCGAGCGAGCCGGCCCGCGCGAGCACGGCCCCCGCGTGGGCCCCGTCAGCAGGTGATGCCGCAGTAGGTCGCGACCTCGTCGACGCACAGGGCGTCCCAGGCGGTGTCGCAGCAGTAGGCGTCGTTCAGGCAGACCTCGCTCACGCAGCCGCCCGGATCGCAGCCCTCAACCAGCGTGTCGCCGGCCTCGCACGGCGAGTGGCTGCAGGTGCCGCTGCAGAAGACGCCGCACTCGGTGGCGACCTCCAGGATGCAGATGTTGTCCCACGAGGTGGTGCAGCAGAAGGCGTCGAGGGCACAGACTGCGGTGACGCAGGGGCTGCAGGCGTCGTCGAGCGCGACACCGATCTCGCACTCCTCGTGGGCGCAGGCGCCAGCGCAACCGTCGTCGATGGTGCCGTCGCAGTCGTTGTCGAGGCCGTCGTTGCACAGCTCGCCGCCGGCGGCCGCGTTCTGCTCGCACACGAGCGCGCCGCCGGAGCAGGTCTGGGTCCCCGCGCTGCAGATGCCGAGCAGGCCGGTGTTGCAGGCGCTGCCGCCCCCCGGGTCGCCGTCGTCGACCACGCCGTCGCAGTCGTCGTCGAGGCCGTTGCAGCTCTCGATGCCCTGCGGCACGTCCTGCACGCAGACGAGCTCGCCGTCCTGGCACTCCGTCGTGCCGTCCGCACAGATGCCTTGGTTGTTGGTGGCGCATGCCTCGCCGCCCTCGGGATCGCCGTCGTCGATCGTACCGCTGCAGTCGTTGTCGACGCCGTCGCAGACCTCGGCGCTCGCCATGCAGCCGCTCTCGGCGGTCGCGTCGGCGCTCGCGCCCGTGCTGCCATCGAGGCTGGAGTCGGTGCCGGCCTCGGCCGCCGACGTCGAGCCATCGGCGCTCGCGCTGCCGGCGGCCGAGCCGCCCGTCGAGTCGACGGCACCGCTGCTCTCGCCGGTGTCGCCTGGCGTGCCGGTGGTCGGCTCGGGGAAGCCCGAGCCGAAGCTCGCGAGCCCCATGCCGAAGTCATCCGGCGAACAGCCGGCGATCGCGATCGATGCGACCGCCACACCCAAGGACATCCACGGCCTGCAATCCAAGATCATCGCGCGCCCCCGCCTCACCGAAGCGACCACGGTAGCGGGGGCGAGGGGGGCGGACAAGACGGAACGTGCGCGCATGGGCTCGGCCCGTGCGCGGCTGCACGCTCTGGACGGACGGGCCGCGCGAGGTCGCGCGGACCCTGGAGCCGCGTCCGCGATCCGTCAGCCGGTCGACTCTTGCCGCGAGATCCGCAGCAGCGGCTCGCGGCGATCGGGCTCGCGGACGCGCTGCTCGAAGCCCCCGGCCACAGATTCCGCGACCTCGAAGGTGGCCGAGCCGGGCCCGATCTCGATGGCGCCGACCAGGCCGCTGTCGATCTCGCCGCGGCGGCACAGGTGCGAGAGCAGGCGGCTTGGCGTCGCGCCCTTGCGATGGCCCCAGTTGATCGAGAAGCGGATGAACCGTCCGGTGTGCCGCGTGTGCTTGGCGCGGGCGGCCGCGACCGCGGGGCGGCGACCTGCGTCGGCGGTGACGCTGCGGACCTGCTTGGGCGCGCACGGCAGTTTGGGCGCGGCGAGCTGCAGCAGGGTCGCGACGACCTGCGCGGGGTCGCGGCCCTCGAGCAGCTCGGCGGCCTGGGCAAGGCTGCGTGCGGAGGCGGCCTCCCCGAGTCGCGCGTTGACGAGGGCCCGCGTGCGCTCACCGAGCGCCTCGTGGATCTCGTCGGCGGTCGGCAGCGGCCGCCAGACGACGTCGACCTTCGCGGCGGCGAGCAGCGATGCGGCGTGACGCTGGGCGCGGATCGGCACCAGCAGCAGCGACCGACCCTTGCGACCGGCACGGCCGGTGCGGCCGCTACGGTGGGTGTAGTCGTTGGGATCCTTGGGCAGGTCGACCTGGATCACCAGCGAGATGTCAGGCACGTCGAGGCCGCGCGCGGCGACGTCGGTCGAGACCAGCACATCGACGACGCCGCTGCGGAAGGCCTCGAGGGCGCGCGTCCGCTGCGACTGGCTGAGCTCGCCCGACAGCGCCTGCACGGCGAAGCCGTCGGCGGTGAGGCGATCCGCGAGCTCGGCGGTGTCGGCCCGGCGCTCGACGAACACCAGCACGCGCTCGCCCTGGCCGAGCAGCAGCGCGTTGACGATCGCGCCGTACGTGTCGCCTCGATCCACGAGCGACGCCGAGTGCTCGATGTCATCGTTGGCCGCGCCGAGCTCGGTACCCTGCAGGTGCACCGCGTCGACCTGGACCTTGTCGGCGAGCCGACGGACCTGGGCGGGGAACGTCGCCGACACCAGGTGCGAGCGGCGATCGGCGGGCACGGCCTCGACGATCGCCTCGAGGTCCTCGCGGAAGCCCATGTCGAGCATGCGGTCGGCCTCGTCGAGGACGAGGTGCCGGACGTTCTTGCAGTCGACCGAGCCGCGGCGCACGTGGTCGAGCAGGCGGCCCGGCGTGGCGACGATGATCGTCGGCGCGCGGCGCAGCGCGTGGCGCTCGCGGATCATGTCGGTGCCGCCGGTGACGGCCTCGACGCGCACGTGGGAGAGGCCGGCGAGTAACCACCGCAGCTCGCCCTGAACCTGCGTCGCCAGCTCGCGCGTCGGCGTGACCACGAGGGCGCGGGTACCGGTGCACGTGGTCGGATCGAGCAGGTCGTCGGCGAGCACGATGCCGAGGGCGACGGTCTTGCCCGAGCCGGTCTGCGACGAGATCCGCAGGTTCCGGCCGCGGGCCTCGGGCTGGAGCACCGCGCGCTGCACGGCGGTGAGATCGACGAACCCGTGGGCGAGCATCGCCCGGCGCAGCGGGGCGGGGATTCCATCGAACGGGGTCGGCTCGGTGGGCGTCGCGTCGGTGGGCGTCGCGTCGGCAGGCGTCGCGTCGGCAGGCGCCGCGTGGGTCGGCGTCGCCTCGGGGGCAGGCGCCTCGGCGGGCGCGGGAGTCAGCGCCGGGTTGGCCTCGGTGGATTCGTCGAGGACAACGGGCATCGCGTCGGAGTTCGTCACGGGGCGGAGACTGGCCGCGCACGGGTGCGCTGTCCACTGCGCCAACACACGCCCCGACGAATTCCCCGAGCGTGGGCGCACGCCGCCGCGAAGCTCACGGTACGCAGACCTTGCGATTGTCCGCGCCGCCACCGGTGCTCCGGCAGCCGAAGGCGGGGTGCGCGTAATCGTGGCAGTACGTGTCGCCGTCGAGGCCGTCGAGATCCGCGCCCTCACACGACAAGAAGCACAGGCGCAGCCCGGTCGACTCGAAGGGCCCGCATACCTGCGGCAAGTCGGTCTCGCACTCGCCGGGCACGGCGCAGCAGTCGGCATCCGTCTCGCAGGCATGCGTGCAGTAGCCACCCTCGACGCGGTCGAGGCAGTACGCAGCGCCGCGCAGGCTCTCGGGATCGAGCTCGGGGTAGCAGGCGTCCGCGGTCACGCAGACCTCGCCCGCGTTCTCGTTCCCGTCGTCGCCGTCGTCATGACACGCCTGCCCGACCACTAGGGCGATCGCGAACCCGAGGACGATCGTCAGCGGGGAGGTCGGTCGGGTCGACGAGGGCATCGGGGCGTTCGACCGGGCGGCGCGCTGCGATTCCAGCGGCCGCGCCACGCGCAGTCGACGCCTCACCGCGATCAACGGTCGACAGGCCCGATCTCACACGCGAGCCCGGCGGTCGCGAAGGCGGAGGCGGTGCACTGCCGATCGCCGAGCGCCGATCCGACCGCGACCGCGAGCCACCCCGCGATGCCCACCGCAGCGGCGGCGAGTCGCGCCCGACGCGACAGCGGCAGCGTCACGAGCAGACGCGTGCCCGCGAGGCTCGCGGGCAGGAGGACCGCCGCCAGGATCGGCGCGAGCCCGAGGGTGTGCGGCAGGAATCCGTGGAAGCTCGCCTCGCGCAGGAGATCGGGATCGACGCACGCCCAAGCGGGGATCATCGCGATCGCGAGGACGAGCGCCGCGGTCCGCGGGCGTCGCGTCGTGCCCATCATCGCCAGCCCGACCGCGTGTGCCAGCGGGATCCAGGCCAGGGCGACGACGCCGAACCACGCGAGCACCACGCCCGGTACCACCGCGAGGGCGATCGCGGGAACACCGGCCCCGGCGTCGAGCGGCCACCGTCGCAGCCACGGCGCCGCCGCGGCCAGCAACCCGACGAGGAGCAGGAGCGTCGCGACGATCCATCGCCCCGGCGCGTGGATCCACGGCTGTGGGTGCGCGCGTGCGGCCGCGCCGAGTGCATCGACGCCGAGCACGGCGGCCCACGCGAGGATGGTCACCGCACACGCGAGCGCCGACGCGATCACCCGCGGGCGCCACGGTGCGCCGCGGCGCGTCGTCAGCACGGGGAGCAGGACGCACAGCGCGAGCATCAGCGCTTCGATCGCCTTGCACGCGCCGTCGCGGAGGATCGTCGCGTCGCCGAAGGGCAGCCAGGTCGCGGCGGTGCCCCCGGCCGGCGGCAGCGCGGCGGGGTCGAGCACGAAGGCGTGCAGCATCGCGAGCGCTGCCGCGACGGAGGTGGCGTCGATCTGATCGAGGTCGTCACGCGGCCCGTGGTACTGCAGATAGATACGGCCCGGGCCGCGGTGGTAGAGGTGGAACGCCGGGATCCCGCGCTCGGTGAACACGCCGTGATCGCTGCGCTCGAGCTGCGGCAGCAGGCGACTGACGACCTGGTGGGTGAGCGGGGCTTCGATCGCAACGCGGGCCGTCGCGGCGGCGCGGGCGATGCGATCGAGCCACGGCGCGCCGAGGTGCGTCGACAGGCCGTTCAGCGTCAGCGGGCCGGGGCGTCCGATGAGATCGAGGGAGATGGCGACGCCGATGTGATCGGGATCGAGCTGCGCGGCGAGGGCCCGCGCGCCGACGAGGCCGAGCTCTTCGCCCGCGGTCGCGGCGAAGATGACGTCGTGCGGTCGGACTGGTTCGTCGGCCAACGATCGCGCGAGTTCGAGGAGCACGCCGACGGCCGCCGCGTTGTCGATGGCACCGGGCGCCCCGACGACGGTGTCGACGTGGGCGAGGATCAGGATCGCGGGCGCACCGACGCCCTCGGTCGCCGACAGCGTGGCGACGATGGTGTCGTCGTCGATCGTCACCGTGCGACCGGCAGAGACGAGGGTGTCGCCGACGCGGATCTCCGGGACGAACTGCGCGCCCGTGGGGACGCGCTCGGTCGGGATCCCGAGCTTGGCGAACGCCTCCTCGACGGAACGCGCGGCGGCCCGCGCCTGCTGCGAATCAGCGGGGCGCGGGCCGATGTCTCGAACCAACGCGCGCGCGTGTTCCCACGCGCGCTCCGGCTGGGGGGCCGACGCCGCCGTGGCCGCCGAGGGCCACGACAGCATCGCCAGCACGAAGAGGACGACTAGGCGCACTGGGCCGAGCAGAAGAGCTGGCCCTTCGCGACGCACTCGGCATCCCAGTCGGTGTCGCAGCAGAACGCGTCGAAGGCGCAGACGCAGTCCTGCACCTCGGGCACGTCGCAGCCGGCGACACCGCTGTCGCCGACGCAGCAGGTCCCGCCGTCGATGCCGGCGTCGCAGCCGGCGTCGCACGCCGCATCCGCCACGGCGGCGCACTCGGCCGTCCAGTCGCCGCTGCAGCAATCCGCGGGATCGATCGGCGTGGGGCCGCCGAAGCCGGAGACGTCGACGCCGCACGTGCACTGGGTGATGGCCGCGTCCTCGCAACCCGCCGAGTCGTCCGCGGCGCAGCAGTCACCGCTGAGCAGGCCCGTCTGGGTGATGTTCAGCTCGTAGACACCGACGTCGTCCGCGGACACGCCGTCGACGACGATCGAGATCTGCTGATCTTGGGCGACGACGACATTGAAGGCCGCCAGGTTGTTGTCCGTCGCGCAGCCGATCTCGGAGCCGGGGTCACCGCACGTGCCCGAGTAGGCGCTGACGACCGGAGCCAGCACCAGGCTCGACGCCGAGATGCTGTAGATGCCGGCGTCCGGGGCCTGCCAGGTGTACACGACGTCTTCGCCGCCGATGCCACCGCAGGACGCCGCGATGTCGTCGCCCGCGCCGGTGTTGTCGCCGTCCTGGTTGATGGGCTCGTTGTTGCCGAGGTCGATCGGCGGATCGCACGAGAGCTGGTTGATGTTGAGCGTGAAGTCGCCGACGGCGGCGGCCTCCCAGCCATCCACGACCACCGCGACCGTCTGGCCCGCGGTCATCGGCAGGGTCACGACGGACTGGAAGACGCCGCCCCCCACGTCGTCGTTGCAGGCGAGCTCGGTGCCGCCGGAGTCGCAGGTGTCGAGGATGACGATGACCGTGTCGAGCGCGCTGCCGAGCGTGTCGAAGCGGTAGGTGCCGTCGGCGGGCGCCGTCCAGGTGTAGCCGACGTCCTCGCCTGCGCCGTCGCTGTTGCCGATCAGGCACGAGGGGACGATGTCGTTGCCCGAGCCGCCGTTGTTGCCGTCCTGCGCGACGGGCACCGTGTTGCCGATGTCCTCGCACGTCAGCATGCCGCCGGTGTCGGTCGTCGCGTCGGTTTCGCTGCCGCCCGTCATCGCCGGGTCGACGCTGTCGGACTCGGTGATGGCCGCGCCGGTGCCACAGGTCTCGAGCTGGATGTTGTCGAGGAAGAAGTTGGCGTTCCCCGAGGCGTTGCCGGTGAAGTCGATGTCGTGGTTGCCGCCGTCGGCATAGGCCGAGACATCGATGGTCACGAGCGTCCAGTCGACGAAGTCGGCGACGTCGGCGTTGGTGACCTCCCAGAGCACATCGCCGTCGATCTGCAGCTGGAAGAGATCGCTGCCGCTGCCCTCGAGTCCGTACTGGAAGTAGAAGCTGAGCTCGAGCGAGTCGGCCTCGCCGATCGTGACCTCCTGCGAGACGCCGCCGATGTCCCCTCCGGGGGCGCCGCCGAGCCACACGTACCAGCTGCCGTCCTGGGCGTCGGGGCCACCACAGCCGGAGTCGCACAGCGGCGTGCCGAAGGCCGAGGAGGCCTCGCCCCACTCCGACGCGTTGGCGCCCGACTCGAAGCTCGGGTCGGCGAGGATCGTGGTCGGGCTGATGCAAGCGCCGCCGCCGTCGGAGGACGACGACTCCGAGCCGGAGCTGTCGACGGTGGTCTCGGGGCTGGTCGTCGGGTTGCCGCTGCTGGACGAATCGGGATCGATCGTCGGATCGGTCGGGCCGGCGCTGGTGTCCGCACCACCCGACGACGAGCTCGCGTCGGTGTCCGGGCTGGCGGAGGAATCGTCGCCGCAGGCGGCGAGCAAGAGCGAGCCCGCGAAGAGCGAGCAATGGCGAAGCTTGATGCGCATCATGAGTTCACGTAGTCCTGGGAATGAAGTACCCGCCGGTCGCGCCATGGGCCGCCGCCGGGGGATCGGCGTCGGAACGGGCGACGGTGCCTTCCGCGGGCCGCTGAGCCTACACCGAGGTCCGGGCCTCCGTGCGCACTTTTTCGCCGGAACGCGTCGCAGGGCCGCACGGCGGGCCCAGCCGCTCAGATCGTCGCGCGCCTCAGATCCCGCCGAGGAGCTCGGCGTCGATCAGGGCCTTGAAGGTCTCGTACGACTGGGCGCCCTCGATGCGTCGTCCATTGAGGAAGAACGTCGGCGTGCTCGATCCGCCGTTGTCGACGCAGAGCTTCTTCTGATCGGTGACGATCTTCGCGACCTCCGCCGACGCCCGATCGGTCTCGAACTTGGCGACGTCCAGCTTCAGCTCCTTCGCGAAGAGCAAGATGCTGGCGTCGTCGAGGGCGTCCGCGTCGCCGAACAACTTGTCGTGCATCTCCCAGAATTTGCCCTGCCGATCGGCGGCGACGGCGGCGCGGGCGGCGGGCTCGGCCTGGGGGTGGAACGACAGCGGGTTGTGGGCGAAGGCGAAGAGCACCTGCGTCGGGTAGTCGGCGAGGATCCGCTGGATGGTCTTGGTCGCCCGCTGGCAGTAGGGGCACTCGAAGTCGCCGCACTCGACGAGCGTGACGCGGGAGAAGCCTGTCGCGCCACGCTGCGGCATGCCGGTCAGGTCGAAGGTGAAGCGCTCGCCCGAGTCGGGCGGCAGCGCCACGGCGCTCGAGCGACCGACCTCGGTGGCCCAGCGCCCGATCATGTCGTCGTACAGCCGCTTGCGGGTGTTGCCACGGCGCTCGACGAAGGTGCGCGCGCGCGAGAGCTCCTCGTTGATCACCCGATCGAAGACCCCCGCCGGTTGGTTGCCCGAGAGGAACCGACCGTTGATGAAGAACGCCGGGGTCCCGGTGACGCCGAATCGCTTCGCGACCGCGAGGTCCGCGTCGATGCGCCGGTCGAGCGCGGCGTCGGCGAAGTCGAGGTCGAACTTCGCGGCATCGAGCCCGAGGGCGACCGCGTAGTCGCGGAACTTGCCCGACGACAGCTCGTACTGCGAGTCGAACAGCTTGTCGTGCATCTCCCAGAACTTGCCCTGGCGCGCGGCGGCCAGCGCGGCCTTGGCCGCGGCCCGGGCGTCCGCATGGATCGCCAGCGGGTTCTGGCGGAAGACCACGCGGATGTTGTCGCCGTGGCGGGCGAGCAGGTCGTCCAGGGTCGAGGTGACCTCGCGGCAGTACGGGCACTGGAAGTCGCCGAATTCGATGATGGTCACCAGCGCGTCGGCGCGACCGCGGACGAGCGGCTCGTCGCCGACGTCGACGCCGTAGTTCACCTCGGGCCGCGGCGCCGCGCCGTCGCTGGGCGACGCACGGGTGTTCGGCCAGATGTCCTCGACGTAGGGGACCGCCTGGGGCTCGGGATCCGGCGGGAGCAGGCCGGCGTCGGCACCCCCGCAGGCCTCGACCTCGGCGAAGGTCTTGGCCGCGAGCGCGCACTTCAGCTGCTCCGGCGAGGCCTTGGTCTCACAGGCGTCTCGCACATCGAAGCGCAGCGAGAAGTCGAGCAGCGTGCGCGAGGTGTCGGTCTTCGCGATCGCCTCGAGCGCGGCGACGAGCTCGACGCACTGGGCCCGACGGCGTTCGCGGCCGACCGCCTTGGCGAAGGCGTCACCGGCGACCTGGAACGCTGCGCGCAAGAGCGTGGGCGCGGCCTGGTCCACCGAGGTGTGCAGCGTGAGCGCCACGCGGGAGACCCGGCCCTTGGTGCGGGCGCGCAGCGTCAGCACCTCGAGCGGATCGAGCAGCGGCTTCGCCGTCGCCTTCTCGGCACGGTCGCCCTCCGACATCAGCGGATCGCTGGCGGCGAGCAGCTCGCGGAGGTCGGCGAAGCCCGCGGCGCTGTCGCCCGCGGCGAGGGCCTCGCGGATCGCCTCGTGGCGCGCGGTGTCGCGGATCGACTTGCCCGAGCCGTCGACGATCGCGCGGGTATCGACCTTGCCCGCGGTGATCCAGAGGTGATCGGCGGCGACGAACAGCGACACGGCGAGCGACTCGTCACCCACCGGGATGGTGAACGTGTGCACCGCGGTCTCGCCGAACGACTCGGTGGTCGCGGGGCTCTCGAACACGTGGCGCTGCAGGGCCCCGAGCGCCGTGTTCAGCGACCCGGCGGCCTTCTTGGCGTCCTTCACCGACGCGAAGCCGACGACGGCGAAGTCGAGGCCGTCCTTCTTCGATGGCAGTCGACCGAGGACGACCCCGACCTCGCCACCGACGTTGTCGAACACATCGGTGCGCAGGTCGAGGCCGGTGTTCGCCTTGAACTCGGCCTCGGCGGGGCCGAGCATCCCCGCGAGCGACGCGAAGGCGGTGATCGTCTCGATGACCGGCGTCGGGGCGATCGCCATGTCCATGCCGGCGAGCGCGGGACCAGGGATGCGAGCGTTGGCCCGACCCGTGCGCTCGACGTCGCCGAGGTACTTCAGCGCGGACGAACCGTCGCGCAGCACCGTCTGCCACCCGGCGTGCAGCCGCGGCCCGTCGCTGCTCACCGTGAACGAGAACGCATCGATCTCGCTGAAGCCGGTCCGCAACGCGAGCAGCAGCGGCGCCCCGGCCGGCACGGCGCTGCGCATCGACACGCCGTCGACGTACGTGACCACGAGCGGCGTCCCGGGCTCGGGGCCCAGCGCCTCGAAGCCGGGGCGGGCCGCGAGCGATGCGCCGGACTCGAGCGCGGCGAGTCGCTCGGCGTGGCGTGCGACCGTGCTCGCGTCGGCGCCGGGCAGACCGATCACCGCGACCACTCGGCGATCTCGCAGCAGTAGCGCCGCGGGCACCGGCGCCTCGAGCCACAGCCCGGGCACCGTGCCGAACGTGCGCTCGGAGAGGACCGGCTCGGCCACCCCGCCGAGCTTGGCGACCAGCGGCGGGATCGCTGCGCGGAGCTTGGTGGCGTCGCCCAGGCCCATCGAGAGCGTCAGGGTCGGCTTGCCCAGCTCGAGCAGCGCGACGCCGATCTCACCGTCGGGGTCGATGCCGCGATCCGTCCACGACGCGAGCGTGAACGGATCGAAGCCGAGGGCGTCCGTGGCCTCCTTGCGCATTGGCTCGGGCGCCTCGCCGACGAGGTCGAGCTGCGCGCGCGGGGATGCGATCGCGACGAAGCCGAGGGCATCGTCGGGCAGCTCGCGGGCGATCGTCACCGCGAGGGCCGGCGGACCGCCGGTGAAGCGACGCACGGCCCACCAGATCCCGCCGCCGACCAGGGCGACGAGCGCCACGATCGCCGCGCCGATCCCCGCCTTGCGCAGCCATGCGCGCGACGACTTCGGCCCCGCGGGCACGGTGGCGGTGGGCCCCGTGATCGGTCGCCCGCCGGGGCGGATGAGGGCGTTGGCGACGGGTGGACGACCGACGACCGGCGCCGGGGCGGCGGTCGGCGGCACGACCGGCGGAGGCGTCTCGGTGACGAACGGCGGCGCGACGACGGTGCCCGTCGATGCGATCGGCGTCGCGACGTCGGCGATCGGCGCGGGCGCGACGACGGTGCCGGTGGACGCCATCGGCGGCGCGAGATCCGTGACCTGCGTCGGCGCGCGCATCGTCGTGCTGGCGTCGCCGGTCGCGGGCAGCGTCGACGACGAGGCGAGGAGCTCGTTGCGCGGCACGGCCGGGGCGAAGGGCAGCGTGACGCTCGACTCGGTCGGCTCGATCGCGCCGCCCGGGGGTGGGCGGCCGACGATCGTCCCCTCCGACTTGCCGGGCAGCGTCGCGGCGCTCGACGGCGGCGGCACGGCACCGCCGCGCGTCACGGTGATGGGCGAGGCGGACGCGGGACGCGACGCCGACACGACGGTGCGACCCGCGGGCACCTGGAACGCCGCGCCGTCGAGCTCGACGAGGCGGATGATCGTCGCGCCGCAGCGGAAGCTCCCGCCGGGGAGCAGCGCGAACTGAGGCAAGCACTCCCACGTGATCGTGCCGTCGTCCGCGGCCTTGCCCCGCCACGTGCCATTGCTGCTGCCAAGATCGCGGACGACCACGGCGCCCTGGGTGCAATCGATCTCGGCGTGGAGCGCCGAGGACTCGGCGTCGCGCAGGACGATCTCACCGGTCTCGCGACCGACGAGCGCCTTCTCGCCACGGAACGTGTGGGTCTGGACGGGCTCGCCGGGCCGTTCGATCGCGAGCGTGATCGTGAGGGGCGCCGTCGTGTTCACGCGAATCCGAGCTGTCGCCCGAGTATCCCAGGGCACCGCAGGGCGCGCAAGCCAACCGAGTCGGGCATCGACCCGCCTGCAACGCGCGACGCGACGGATTCGGTCTGCGCTCGCGTGTCCGTCAGGGCTCGGAGGTCGAGCGCGACGGTGCGGCGGTGTCGGCATCGCTGGCGGCGGTGTCGGCATCGCCGGCGACGACGATGGATCGGCGGGCGAGGGCGTCCTCAGCCGCGAGGCGCTCGCGGGGGTGGTGGATCACACCGGCGATGCGACCACCGCAGCGCGGGCACGTCGTTTGATCGGCGGTGAGCGACTCGCCGCAGCGCGGCTCGGAGCAGCGCGCGTCGGGGAGCATGCGGCCGATGACGAGCCCGACCAGCGCGAGGCCGCCGGCGAGCAGGCTCGCCTTCCACATCTCGATCTCGATGCCCATGCCGCCGCCGCCGCCCGCGAGCTGGGCTCGACCGAAGAGCATGCCGAGCAGCAGCACCGGAAGGCCGAGGAGCTTGGCCATGCGCAACGCCTTGCTGCGCTCGACCCGGAACACCGGCTTGCCCGCGTTCATCCCGACGACGCCCTTGTCCTCGTCGCGGCGCTGCTCCTGCGACATCGCCGGGCCGTGGTCGGGCAGGGGCGCCGTCAGCATCGACAGCGCCGGCGGCTCGGGCCACGACGCGCGCGGCGGGACCCCGAGCCGATCCGCCAGCGGAGGTGACAACGTGCCGAGCCACGCCGTCGCGGCGGCGATGAAGGCCGCGGGGTTGTCCCCGACGAGCGCCGCGATCGCCTTGCGCCTGCGATCATCGGTGCCACGGATCGCGAGCACGACGGCGAGCGCGAATGACAGCGCGCGCGGCTCGACGGCGCCGACCCGCGACACCGCGCTGCGGACCCGCGCGCCGGCCCGCGAGGTGTGGTGGCGGACGAGGGCGGGCAGCGTGATCAGCCCGAAGCCGAGGTACACCGCGGTGAGATCGACGAAGCGCTCCTCGGCGAGCGGCTCGCGGACGGCGAGGCCGTGGTGGGCGCGGAAGGCCGCCGCGACGGCACGGGCGAGCGCCGGGACCAGCACGAACGGATCGCGCAGGCTCGACTCGCGCACGCGGATGATCGGTCGACCGGCGTCGAGCTTGTGGAACCACCCCGGCGAACCGACGCCGACCGCCGACATGGGCCCGAGGCCGACGTCGTCCTCGACCTCGACGACCGGCTCGAGTGCCTCGAGGTCGGCGTAGACGAGCAGGCGCTGCACGACGCGGCGCACGCTCGCCTCGCCGCCGGCCCAACGATCGGGGAAGTGGCGCTCGTCGGGCTCGACGAGGGGCGCGAGGGCGAGGTGCTCGTAGCCGCGGCGATGCACGAGGCCCGCGAGCGCGTCGAGGATCGCCTCGCGCTCGTCGGCGTCGGGCAGCAGCAGCTCGTCGGCGTCGTCGGCCATGGACGAACGCGGTGTATCACGACCACCGGGGTCATCCGACGGCGCGGCGACGCGCGGCTACCACCCGACGACCGGTGGCAGCAGGAGCCGGGCGAGGGCGTCCGGCGCGGTCGTGCCGAGCTCGCGCAGGCTCGCGGCCGCCTCGGCCACCGCTCGAGACGCCCCGCGCAGCTCGGCCCGCCGCAGCGCGACCACGATCGCGTACGCGCGCATGCCCTGCTCGAGGAAGGCCCGCTCGGCGGCGTCCAGCGTGCGGGTCGCGAGGTCGACGCGGCCCGCGGCGGCCTCGATCGACGCGACCAGCGGCAGCCCCATCGCCCGGCCCCACGGCGTGGGCTCGGCGAGCAGGCGATCGGCCTCGGCGCGCCCTGTCGAGAGCGCGCGGGCGCGCGCGCGGCCCTGCTCGCAGAACGCGGCCGCCAGCGCCGCGCAGCCGCGATCGTGGCTCATGAAGATGCGCAGCGGCTGCTTGGTCAGCATCAGCGAGCGCTCGATCGGCCGCAGCTGCTCGTCGATCGCCGCGAGCGAGGCGACCCCGTTGCCGCAGTAGCGCTCGATCCGTGAGCGGGTCAGCGCCAGCACGTAGCGGTATGTCGAGGTCTCGATCGCCTCGGGCCAACCCCGTTCGACGGACGTGACCACGGCGCGCGCATCGTCGATCCGATCCTCGAACAGCAGCGTGAGCGGCTCGTACGCGCCGCGCAGCATCAGCTCGCCGTAGCGATCGTCGTGGTCGACCGCGTCGCGGATCGATCGCGCCAGGGTCTGGCTCATCTCGCGGAGATCGCCGACGTACATCAACGACATGACCATGAACGTGCGCGCGGTCGAGAGCTCCCACTGCGGGTTGCCACCGACGTCGCGCAGGAGCTCCTCGGCGTCGCGGAGGCGGGCGCACGCGCGGACGAACCGGCCGCGGTAGACGTCTGCGGCGCCGGCGGCGAGCGCCGCGATTCCGCGGGCGTGCGGATCGTCGATCCGACGACACAGGCCGTCGACACGCTCGAGCAGGGCGTCGCAGTGGCGGGCGTCGTGGGTGCCGCCGGTGGCGACGTACAACGTCTCGAGGCCGAGCGCGCGGGCGATGCGGCGCGGCTCGCCGCCCTCGAGCGCGAGCAGCAGGTGGCGGGCCTGGAAGTACTGCCCCAGCAGCACCGACGACTGCAGGAGGCCGGTCGCGGCGGTCCACGTCGTGTCGATCTCGAGCAGGCGTTGACGCGGGATCTCGGACTCGGCGCGCTCCTCGAACGCGAGACCGCGCAGGCGGATGCGGGCGCGCGCGAGCAGCAGCGCGGCGCCGGAGGACCGCGGGCTCGAGGGCATGCGCAGTCCGATCGATGTCAGCACCGCGCGCAGGGCCGCGATGCCCTCGGTCACCCGACCGCTGCGCAGCAGCTGTTCGGCGGCGGCGCGCTCCAGTTCGATCGCCAGCTCGGGCGGCGCGCTGCGGGCCGCGACCTCGTAGGCCGCCGCAGCCATGGCGCCGCGACCGTCGCGGGCCAGCGTGTCGGCGAGCGCGACCTGGACCGCGTGCCGCCGCGGATCGTGGGCGTCGAGCAGCGTGAGCGCGACGCCGTAGAGGCGCGCGGCGCGGTGCAGCGCGAGGGTCTGCGCGGCGAGGTCGGCGGCCTGGGTCACGTAGGCGATCGCGCGCTGCGGTTGCCCGGCAGCCTTGAAGTGGAACGCGATGGTCTCGGGGTCGGCCATCTCGCGCTCGAGCTCCGTGGCCAGCGCGAGGTGGCGCGCCGAGATGTGGGCCGCGCCCATGCGCGCGCGGACATGCATCGCGATGCGGTCGTGGTAGCACTCGACAGGCGTCGTCTCGCTCGCGCCGTCGGTGCGCACGAGCGAGTGGCCGCGGAGGATCGCCATCGCCTCGAGGCCGCGCGCGCGCTCGCCCGCGGCGGCGAAGGCGAGGCGCAGGGGGATCGGGCGTGCGGCGACAGCCACGACCTCGAGCACCGCGAGGGCCTCCTCGGGCAGCCGCGCGACGCGGGCCTCCAGCAGGGCCTCGAGCCGCGGGCGCGTCGGGCGATCGGCGTCCTGTTCGGCGTCCGCGACATGACGCGCCAGCTCGGCGACGAACAGCGGGCTACCCTCGCACTCGCTGGCGATCGCCTCGGCGAGTCGCTCGGCCTCGGGGTGATCGCCCAGCACCGACGCCGCGATCGCCACGGCGTCTTCGTCGTCGATCGGTCCGAGGGTGATGTGCTCGACGTCCAGTGCGTTGACGAAGTCGTCGAGCCCACGGGCGAGTCGTCGCACCGGGGCGTCGGCCTCGGGCGTACCGTCGTCGGTGCGCAGGCACGCGATGAACAGCGCGGTCGGGCGGTTCGACGGCCGCAGCAGCTCGAGCAGCAGGCCGGCGGTGTCGTCGTCGCACCACTGCAGGTCGTCGATGATCAGCACCAGCGGCGATGCCAGGCTCACGCGGCGCAGCAGCTCGCGCAGCGCGTCGACGGCCTGGCGGCGCAGCTCGAAGGGATCGTCGGTGCGCGGCGGTGGGGCGTCGCCGATGCCGGGGACGTCGCGCAGGACCCCGAACACCCGGCCGAGCGCGCCGGCCCCCGCGAGCGCCATGATCCCGCCGCGCGCGATGAGGTGGGCGCGCAGGCCGTCGACGAGCTCGTCCAGGCCTTTGTACGCCACCGACTCGCGCTCGTAGCAGCGACCCGACAGTACGGTCGCGCGCTCGTGGATGGCGTCGCTGGAGAAGCGTCGCAGCAGCGCGCTCTTGCCGGTGCCGGAGCGACCATCGACGACGGCGACCACCGCGACCTCGTCGTTGCGCACACGATCGAAGGCGAGGTGGAGACGCTCGAGCTCGGCGTCCCGACCGACGAAGAACTCGACGCCCAGGGATGTCGGAGCTGGCTCGGCCGGGGCGCCGCTCGGGGCGCGGGCGAGGCAGCGCAGGACCTCGGCGCCGGTCGGTCGCGCGGCGGGGTCGCGGGCGAGGAGATCGATGCACAGTCGATCGAGGTCCGGCGGTACCGAGGGCTCGTAGCGCGACGGCGCACCGGGATCACCGATCTGCTTGGCGACCATCAGTCCGATGCCGGTCGCGTCGTCGTAGGGGCGCTGGCCGGTGAGCGCCTCGAACAGCATCACGCCCAGGCCGTACCAGTCGCTCGCGGGGCCGAGCGGTAGCGCGGCGGCCTGCTCCGGGGACATGTACGCCGGCGTGCCCGTGACGCCGTCGGCCTTGGCCGCGGACAGCTCGCGGGCCAGGCCGAAGTCCGCGACGACCACGTGACCGTCGTCGCGCACCAGCACGTTCGAGGGCTTGAGGTCTCGGTGCAGGATGTCGAAGGCGTGCAGCGCCGTCAGCCCGCGCGCGAGCTGGTGCAGCGCGCCGCGCAGGCGCAGCTCGTCGAAGCCGTCGTCGGTGCGGACCCACGACAGGAAGTCGGTGCCATGGACCAGCTCCATCGTGAACCATGCGCGATCGCCCTCGACGAACAGCTCGTGCACCGCGACGAGGTTCGGGTGGCCGACGCGCGAAGTGACCCGGAACTCGCGCTTGAACCGAACCATCTCCTCGGGGTCGACGTCGAGCAGGGCCTTCAGCGCGACGCGGCGTCCGTGGAGTCGATCCTCGACCTCGTAGACCGCACCGTGGGCGCCGGCGCCGAGGAACTCTTCGACCGCGAAGCGCTCGCCGAAGTCGCTCTGGGTCGACTCGCGCGGTGGGACGCGGCCGCCGAACCGCCCCCACGTCGCCTCCGAAGCCGGGGCATCTCCGCTGGGTTCGCGGTCGGGCGGTGGGCTCATGGGTGGCGCGCAGAAGGATACCGTGATCCGGAATCGATGCCGCGGTCCCTCGGTTCGGCGGGGTCACGTGTGCGCGTGCGCCCGCCCGTGGCCCCGCGTACCCTCGTCGCTCCGCCGTATCATGCCCACCGTGGACCGTCCTCCCGCGAACCTCGCCGCGACGCGCTGCCCGTCGTGCGGCGCCGCGTTCGTGGCCGACGCGGCCGCGATCGCCACCGCGTGTGCGTGGTGTGGCTCGCGGCTCGTCGACGCCGCTACCGCGCAGGCCGTCGATCGTGTGGTGCCATTTCGCATCACGGCCCGTGCGGCGCACCAGCGGCTGCGCGCGCACGTCGCCGACGCGTTCTGGGCGCCCCGGTCGGTGCGCTCGCTCGCGCGCACCGGCCAGCTCCGCCCCGAGGAGCTCCGTGGTGTGCTCGTGCCATACTTCGTCTACTCGGCGAGCACCGAGGCGAAGTGGCGGGCGCGGATCGGCGTCGACTGGTGGCGGACGGAGCGGACGCGCGATCGCGAGGGCAAGGCGGTCACCCGGCGCGTGCGGGAGACCGAGTGGTTCGACGCCCGGGGGACGGCGGTCGGCGACATCGACGGGCACCACGTGTGCGCGTCGACGACCCTGACCGGGCCCGAGGTCGCGGGGCTCGGGCGGTTCGATCTCGGACTCGCGGTCGGGTTCGATCTGCGGCTCGCCGCGGGGTACTCCGCCGAGCTACCGACGCGCGCGCGGGCGGAGCTCGACGCCGATGCGCGCGCGACCCTGCGGCGCGCCGAGCTGCGGCGGCTCGCGAAGGACGTGCTCCCCGGCGATGCCCACGACGTCGTCGCCCACGACTGCGAGGTGGTGCTGCGCAGCTTCGATGTCGTGCTCATGCCGGTGTGGGTCGCGACGTATCGTCACGCCGGCCGCGTGCACCGTCTCCTCGTCCACGGGCAGCGGGGCGACTGCGTCGGACGGCCGCCGATCTCGACCGCGAAGGTCTCGCTCGCCGCGACGCTGGTCGCCGCGGTCGTGCTGGCGCTGCTGTGGTGGGGAGGGGCATGGTCGTGACGCTGCGCGAGACGCAACCCACGTGGATCGTCGTGCAGTGCGACGAGTGCGGTGGTGCCGTCGCGTACGATCCGGCCCACGCCCTGGTGCGCTGCCTCTTCTGCGCCGCGGTCGCGCTGCGCCCGGTCCCCGCCGCCGCGCCGCCGGCCTCGCCCCACGCGGTCGTGCCGTTCGTCCTCGACGAAGCGGCCGCGGCCGCGGCGTTCGGTCGCTGGGCGCGGGCGTCGTGGTGGCGGCCCAAGGCCCTGCGCGCGGCCCAGGCGGAGGTGCAGGCGGTGTGGATCCCCGCGTGGCGGATCGCCGCCGACGTCGAGCTCCACTGGGCGGCCCTCGTGTCGGCCACGACGGCGAGCGGCAAGCGGCCGCGCACCGGCATCGATCGCGGGCGCGCCGAGGCGATGATCCCCGCGTCCGGGGCGGTGAGCCTGACCGAGCTCACCGCGCTGCGTCCGTTCCCGGTCGCGGCGCGTCCGTGGGTGGACGACGATCGCGGCACCCCGTGCGAGGTCCCGGCGCTCAGCGAGACCGGCGCGCTCGCGGTGGCCCACGGCGTGCTCGTCGACGAGCGCCTGCGTGTGGTGTCCCTCGAGCGCGGTCTGTCCGATGCCGGCGGCACCGCGCGCCTGCACGACGTGCAGGCCGATCTCGACGCGTTGCCGCTGTGGATCGGCAGCTTCCGCTACCGCGAGAGGCCATGGCGCGTGGTGATCAACGCCTCGACCGGCAAGGTCGTCGGCGACGCGCCACTCGATCGGGTCAAGGTCGCGATCGCGATTCTCCTCGTCCTCGCGGCGGCGCTCCTGCTCGCCCGCTGCGAGCGGCCCGAGCCCGAAGTCACGCCGAGCGTGGCGGCGGCAGCGGACACGCCGCGTCGCACCGGCCGTTGAGGCGTCGACGTCACGTGCCTACGGCCGCGGCGCAGTCGGGGTCGCCGGCGTCGCAGGGGACGACGGCGAGGACGAAGCGACCCGGATAGTCGATCGCGCCGTCGGACCACGTATCGATCGCGATCCGCCAGGAGCCTCCGGTCAGCGTGCCGGACACGAGCTCGTCGTCCCGGGCGAGGCACGTGCCGCTCGAGATCACGTGGACGTCGACGTCCACGCCCTCGCGATCGAGCGCGACGATGCGCACGGCGGTGTCCTCGGTGAGCGTCAGGGCGTAGGTGCGCTCGGGTCCGCTCTCGTCACTGGCGCCGCAGTCGTAGAGGTCGACGATCGACTCGGCGTCGGTGGTGTCGGCATCGTGCACGAACGGCAGCGCGTCGATCGTCCACGGGTCGGCGGCGGTCCCTTCACCCGCGACAGGCGGCAACCCGTCGTCGGCGTCGGGCGGCGCATCGGCGAGCGCCGCGGTGACGCGATCGAGGGCCTCGAGCTGGATCAGGTTGCGGACGTTGTACCCGTGCTGCAGGCCCGCCTCGGTGAAGAGGCACGCCCCGTCGGGGTCCGCCTCGAGGTGCAGACCGTCGGGACCGAGGCCGTGTCCGGGCAGGGGATCGATCGCCTGGTACGCGTCGACGAAGGGGATCTGACGCTGCTGCGCCATCGCCCGGAGCACGGCGTTGTAGGTGGCGATCCAGCGATCCGCCGCGGGGTCGTCCCCGCGACGCGTCAAGCCGACGAGGATCGCCACGACGCCGCGCTCCTCGAGCCGCTCGAGCAGCTCTGCGAGGGCGACGTGGAACCCCGGCAGTGCGGTGCCCGGGTCGATGCCGAGCTCCATGTCGTTGGTCCCGTAGTGCACGAACGCGAGGCTCGGGCCGACCGCGTCGAGCTCGAGCTGCAGGGGCGCGGGGTCGCCGTCGATGGCCCAGGATGCGGTGCGGCCGACCTCGGTCGCGAGGCTGTCGCGATCGAACGGCGTCGTGCCGGCCGCGTCGCCGGCGAGGAACACGTCGAGCGTCGCACCGAGGGCGGCGTGGCTGCCGAGGTCGACCTCGCCAGTGGCGAAGCAGTGGAGGTTCGCGACGCTGACATCGCTCGACGCCCCGACCTTCATGAAGACGTCGTCGGCGAGGCCGGGGTCGGTCGAGCGGATCGTCGCGAGCGTGGTCGCGACGTCGGCGGTGATGGGCGAGTGCACGGTGGGCCCATAGCGGGCGGGGCCCGCGGGCTCGGGCGGATCGCCGGTGGTGTCGTCGGTACCCGCGTCGTCGCTGCTCGACGTGCCCGGGTCGTCGGTGCCCGAGTCGCCGGTGCCCGACTCGTCGCCGATGCGACCCGTGGACGAGTCGCCCCTGCTCGACGCCTCGGGTGACCAGGCGTGCTCGTCGGAAGCGCCCGCGGGGCGGCACGCCGTGCCGACGATCCCCAGCGCCCACACGACTCGCCGACGCATCGGCGCTGAGTGTACCGCGGCTACCTCGACTTGCAGCGGCTGTCGCCCGACGTGCACGACCAGCGGACGTGCATGTGGTCTGTGTGCCCAGCGACGTGGGTGATGAGCGTGCCGGGGGTGCCGGTCGGCCGCGGGTACTCCATCCACTTCGCCAGCGCGGTCTTCGACAGCAGCTCCTGGCGCAGGGCGTGGTCGTACAGCAGCTTCTGGATCTCGCGGTCGATGTAGATTTCCTCGACCGCGCCGGTCTCGCCGAGGAGGAACAACAGCTCCCACGTCTCGGAGGCGTCGAGGTTCGCCGCCGTCATCTCCTGCCAGTTCAGCTCGGCGCCGGCGGCGAGCTTCTGCGGGTACCCGAGGTCGACGTCCCGGCCGGACTGGTGGGTGCTGTGGGGCTCGAGGCGACCACCCGTGCGGTTGGCGATGTTGCCGACGAGGATCGGCTGCACGTTGGTGCCCCGCTCGGCCCAGCGATCGAGCACGCGATCGAGCATCGCGATGGACGTGTCCTTGCCCCACGTCTTCCAGCCGATGGCGAGGATGCGGCGCCCGGGGCCCTCGACCATCGGGATCGCGCCCGCCAGCGAGCCGTCGCTGGGGTACCCGATGGACTCGCTCTTCTCGCCAGGCTTCTGCGACCAGATCACCACGCGGGTGTTCGGGGCGAGCTCCTGATCGATGGCGACGCCCGGGTTGAGCTCGAGGATCTCGTGATGGAAGATCTTGAAGAGGTTGGCGACGTTCTCGAGGGAGCCGCCACGGCGGACCGTGTAGCGGACCTTGGTCGGGATCTCGAGGCCGTCGGCCCAATCGTTGCGGCGCTGCGGCAACCGATCGCCCTCGGTCGGGGACGCCTCGGGCGTGGGCTCGCCGTCGGGCTGGGCCTCGGCGTCGGCGGCGGGGATCGGATCGGGCGGCGTCGCGTCGGCCCGCTCCGGACGCGGGGCGATCGGCGTGGGCGCGTCCGGGGTCTCCGGGGCGAGCGTCGGCTCGGCCGCAGGGACATTCGCGGTGGGGACGTGGGCGGGTCGGCACCGCAGCGCCATCACGCCCAACCACAGCGCCGCGGCGCCCATGAACAACAGCGGGGCGATGCGGCGTCGGCCGCCGGGGTGGTGCTCGACGCGGGTTCGGTCGGCGGCGCCGTCGTCGGGCGCGTCCGGGACGTCGTCGTCGTCGCCATCGTCGTCGTCGTCGCCATCGTCCGCGTCGGACGCGTGCGGGATGTCGTCGTCCTCGTCCGCGGCACGGGCCTCCGCCTTCGGAGGATCGTCGAGGTCATCCTCGCCGACCGATCCCTTGTGGACCACGTGTCGTTCGCGCGGCTCGGTCACGGCGGGAAAAGCCGCCCGAGTCTTCCTCGGCCCGCGTGACCGGTGCAAGTGCGGATCGACCGATCGCCCGATTTCACCGGCTAGCACGGGCTCTGCCGCGTTCGCGTGGGTCCGCCCCCGCACCGCCTGCCTCGTGCGACGGGGCGAGGGCGGCGCGCACGACGGTACCCGTGTTCAGGTCGCGGGCCGAGCGACACGCCGTCGACGTCGCTACACGCAGTCGACGTAGATGAGGTTCACGTGACGGCCGCGCGTGGGCGGCTGCGGATCGAGGGCGGTGCACTCGCGATCGGGGTGCGTCACCGTGACGGTGTACGTCCCCTCGTCGCCGGGCGGCAGGTTGAAGAAGATCGCGACCGGGAACAGGCCCCACTCGATCAGGGCCGAGTTGAGGATCGGCGCGCCGTTGGCGTCGGGCGCGTAGTAGGTGTTCTCGGCGGGCGGCGGATCGAGGGTCACCGTCGCGCCGGTCGCGGTGTTCTGGTTGATCGCGATCAGCAGCACCGCGGCGGTCTCGTCGACCACGACGTCGGGGTTCTGATCCTGCAGCGCGGCCTCCTGCAGATCGATCACCTCCGTCGAGACCTGCGAGAGATCGTACTTGTCGATCGACTCGTCCTCGAGCTGCACCGGGACGATCGCGCCCCAGTAGTTCGCGTTCTCGGCGAGGAGGATCCGATGGAACGAGTTGGGCTCGAGGTCCTCGATCGCGTAGGTGCCGTCCGGGTTCGCGACGGTCTCGCTGCCCTTCTCGTCGAGCAGGGAGATCTGGGCATAACCGATCGGGCCCATCTCGAAGAAGTCGGAGACCTCGCCGCTGACGGTGAGCGTCACGGGCCCGGTCTCGGTGCTGTCGGCGGCGTTCGTGCTCGACGAGCTCGACGACGTCTCGTCGGCAGACGTCGTCGTCGTCGCACCGGTGGTGGTGCTCGTTCCGTCACCGGTGGTGCTCGACGTCTCGTCGTTGTTGGACTCGGACTTCGACCCGCAGGCCAGGGACATCAGCAGCGGAAGGGACAAGGCAAGGCGCGACATGTGCCGACAAGCGTAGCAGTGGGGATGCCGTCCGCTGGCTTGCGATTTCGCGCTGGCCCCAGGCCCTGCTGCGGAACGACGTTCACGGCCCCGTGACCGTGGTGTAGGCGGCTTGTTTACGCGAAACTACCTTGTGTTAGCTTCGCCGGCTCCATGCCGTCCGTCGCGCCTCGTCCGTGTCTCGCCCCGTCGTTGGCCCTCTGCGTGCTGTCGGCGTGCTCGTTCGACGCCGCCGGCAACGGATTCCCCGCGGGCGCATCCGTCGGCGACGGCAGCTCGTCGAGCGCGGACACCGACGCTGGCGGCGACGAACCCGCGCCGGCGTCCGGCCCCGACCAGGGCCCCGACCCGAGCCCAGACCCGACCGCGGGTCCGATGACCGACGGCGGAGGTGGCCCGCACGCGAGCGCCGGCGACGATGCGCCCGGCACCGAGACCGGCGCGCCCGAGGACGGCGCAGAATCCGACGGGGGCTCTGCCGTCTCGCAGTCCGCCTCCGACGGTGACGCCACGACCGGCGACGCCGACGCGCCGACCTGCCCCGCTTCGATGTTCGAGCTGGTCTGGGTCGACGACGGCGAACTCGTCGCGCCGATGCAGCTCGTCGCCGCCGATGCGAACGACAGCCCCAACGTCGCCGCATCGAGCGTCGCCGAGAGCGGCGAGGTGACCGTCGCCCTCGAGTTCGCGTGCCCCGGCGAGTACACGCTGTGGGGCCTGGTCTGGGACTACGATCCCGGCGCGTGGGGTGAGCCGGATCCCGACTCGTTCTACTTCGACGTCGGCGGATCCGAGTCGACCTGGCGCTACGGTTGCCAGACGGACGGGACCGCGAGCGGCCTGTCGTGGCAGCGCCTCGCGGCCCTCGCCGCGCAACCCTGCGACGCGTCGTACATCGTGCTGCAGGTGTACGAGGCCGGGACGGTGGAGCTCACCCTGCGCAACCGCGAGGCCGGCAGCGGCTCGCAGGTCGCGGGCATCGCCGCGATCGTCGTCAGCGACGATCCCGACGCGGATCCGTCGACGCTGTACGACCCGGGCTGAAGCCTCGTGGTCGCGCGAGCGGCTACGCGGCCGCCGTCGGGTCGTGCTCGATCGACGCGCGGCACTGCACGCCGCGGGCCTCGAGCTCGGCGAGCACGTGCGCGAGCATCCCGGGCAGCTTGCCGAGCTGCTCGGGCGCGTGGACGCCCGGCGTCGCGAAGCGACCCGCGAGCAGCGCTCGCGCGACGATCGTCGCCGGGAACGCGGTGGTCCGCGACATGCTCCGCTGCTCGGTCACGGGATCGTAGCGATCGACCATGTCCCAGATCATCCGCACCGGCGCGCCGTCGCGGCGACCCGAGGCGACGACGCGCAGCACGGTGAGATCGTGCTCGCCGGGCGCGTAGGTCCACTTGGGGAACAGGAGCGCCGCTGCGACGTCGCGCGGGATCACGCTCACGCCAGCGACGTCGATCGGCGTGGTCTCGAACAGCCCGGTCTCGCGGAACGCCCGCATCAGCTCGGCGTGCCCGGGCCAGCGCATCGTCTTCTCGATCATCGTCGGGATCGCCAGCGTGTCGATGAGCGTGCGCAGGCCGTCGGTGTTGAACGCCTCGAGCGTGCCGACGCCCTCGATGTCGACGCGCTCGATGCCCGACAGCGCCGGATAGACCACGACCTCGCCGTGCTCGACCATCCGCGCGGGTCGCATGTACTCCTCGATCACGTCCGCGGGCGCGAAGCCGGCCTTGTAGTCGAACGGCCACTTGCGCACGGCCGGTAGCCCACCGACCATCACCTCGAGTCGGGTGCACGGATCGAGCTGGGTGGTCGCGTAGCCGGCGGCGATGCTGCTGAGTCCGGGCGCGACGCCGCAGTCGACCACCGCGATCGAACCGCGCTCGCGAGCGAGCGCGTCGAGCTGCAGCGGGTCGTCGGCCATGAAGCTGATGTCGACATAGGGCCGGCCGGTCTCGATGACGGCGCGCAGGGTCTGCAGGCCGTAGTGCGAGGGCAACGCACCGATCACCAGATCGGCCTCGCTGCACACCCGGCCCAACGTCGCGGCGTCGGTGAGGTCGGCGATCTGCGTGTGGACGCCGTAGCGCACCGCGACCTCGGCGAGGACGGCCGGGCGGACATCGGCGACGGTGACCTTCAGCTCGCGATCGTGCGCGAGGTCCATCGCGATGGTCGCACCGACCTGACCACAGCCGAGGATGATGACGTGTTTCACGCGGCCGAGGATAGCCGCCGCGGCGCCGCTGTGGCAGCCTGGACGACGATGCCCGAGGGGTTCTACGTCCGCGATGGTGCGCGCCTTTTCGCGACCGAGTACACGCGCGGTCCGTGGGACGCGCGACTGCAGCACGGCGGGCCCCCGGCGGCGCTGCTCGCCGATGCGGTCGAGCGCTTCGGCGACGACGCGGCGCAGTTCGTCGTCGCGCGGCTGAGCTTCGAGTTCCTGCGCCCCGTACCGCTCGGCGCCTTCGCGATCGAGACCGAGTCCGTACGTCTCGGTCGCAAGGCGCAGCGCATCGACGCGCGTCTCGTGCAGGACGGCGTCGAGGTCGTGCGGCTACACGCCCTGCGGATCCGTCGGGCATCGATCGCGTTGCCGTCACCCCGGTGTCCGCGACACGCCGCGCCCCGCGGCCCCGCCGGGCTCGAGCCGTGGGTGTTCCCGTTCTTCCGCGAGCGCGTCGCTTACCACACCGGCGTCGAGGTCCGCTTGAGCCGTGGCGTCTGGGCCAAGGGGCCGACCTGCGCGTGGATGCGCCTGCGCGTGCCGCTCGTCGTCGACGAGCCGACCTCGCCGCTCGCCGCGCTGGTGACCGTCGCCGACGCAGGCAACGGCGTGTGCGCGGTGCTCGACACCCGCGCGTACAGCTTCGTGAACCCCGATCTGACGTTGCACCTCGATCGCCCGCCGTGCGGCGAGTGGTTCGCCCTCGACGCGCGCTCGACCGCCGACGCGCTCGGTCTCGGCCTCACGCAGAGCGAGCTGCACGATCGCGACGGCGAGATCGGCCGCGCGTTGGCCAGCCTCGTCATCGAGGATCGTGACGAGACTGGCGCTGCGTCACCCGACCGGCCTACCATCGGAGCGTGAGTTCGTCGCCGCAGACGCCGCCGCCGCCCGGAGCCCCGGGTGGACCTCCGGCCGGGCCGTGGGCCCCGCAGCCCGAGTGGTCGCCGCCCCTGCCGGCCGAGACGACGCAGCCCGCCGGCGCGGGTCCGCGGGGCTTCCTCGGCAAGCTCCGCGCCACGCTCGCGAAGTACGGCCGCATGCTGTGGTGGCTGCACTCGTTCTACGCGCTCGGCCTCGGCATCTCGGTGGTGCTCTTCGCGGCCAAGGGCTTCGCCCACGCGCGCTTCCTGACGATCTCGCTCGCGCTGGCGTGGGTGGTGCTGATCCTGTTCTTCCGCTTCTTCGGCAGCGGTGCCGGGCAACAGGTCGAGGGCAAGGGCGCCAAGATGCGCTTCTTCGTCATGACCTACGTGCTCAAGAACATGTACCAGGGGATGTTGTTCTTCCTGCTGCCGTTCTACTGGCGTGCGGTCACCTTCGACTCGGCCAACCAGTGGTTCCTCTTCGCCCTGGTCGCGTGTGCCTTCTTGTCGACGCTCGACGTCGTCTTCGATCGGATGCTCATGAAGTGGAAGGTCGCGGCGTCGATCTTCTACTTCTTCACGCTGTTCGCGTGCCTCAACCTGGTGATCCCTGCGCTGCTGCCCAACTCGCGGGCCGCGGTCACACTGGTGGTCGCCGCCGCGGTCTCGGCCCTCGCGTTCTGGAGCATGCACGTGCCGCTGCGCATGCTCGGCCGGCCGCTGGGCGCGACGTTGCTGGTCACCTGGACGTTGGGCTCGCTCGCCGGCGCGTACTTCGGGCGTCGCGTGGTGCCGCCGGTGGCGATGCACCTCGCGTCGGCGGCGGTCGGGCCCAAGCTCCTCGACGACGGTCGCCTCGCGCTCGAGGTCAGCAGCCTGCACGGCTCCCTGGTCCACGAGCTCTACGCGGTCACGGACATCGTGGTCCCCGGCGGCAAGGGGGATCGCCTCGTCCACGTCTGGATCAAGGACGGTGAGGTCGTGCAGCGATCCGACGACGTCGATCCCCACCCGCAGGGGCTGTGGGACACGGTGCGCCTGCAGTCGAAGCTCGCCGCCGACAAGGTGCCCGAGGTCAAGGCCGGGCACTGGAGCGTCGACGTGCTGACCGACGACGATCAGCTCGTCGGTCGCGTCACGTTCACCGTGATCGACTGACGCCGATCACTTCACGCCGGCGAGGGGATCGTTGCTCGCGTCGACGTTGATCGACGGGCGGTTGTCCTTGTCCGGCTTGCTCGCCGGACGCGGCGGCGTGTTGCCGCTGGGGCGCGGGCCGCTGGGGCGGCGGTCGTCCTGGGGCGTCGGCTCCTTGATCGTGATGCCCGGCGTGCGCGTGGCCTCGCCGCCCTTGGCGACGTCGGGCTCCTGCGTGTCCTCCGGGATCGCGCCGGCCTGGATCACCTTCGCGGGGCCGGCGGGCGCCTCGGTGGTCGTCGGTGCCGGTTGAGCGCGGTTCATGTACCACCAGCCACCGCCACCGGCGGCGAGCAGCACCACGACGAGGCCGGCGATGAGGCCCCCCTTGCCGCCACCCGAGACGTCGTCGTCACCGCTGTCCATCGACGGCGCGGTCATCATCGACGGTGCTGCCATCGCGGACGGCGGTGCCATCGGGGCCGGGGCGTCGAAGGGCGACTGCATCATCGCCGCCGGGGCGGGTGTGAACGTGGGGGCGGGTGTGAACGCGGCGGGGGCCTGCGACGCCACGGCCGTCGGCGTCGGCCCGAAGGCCGGGTGCGGCACGCTGGACGCGGCGGAGGTCGCCGGGGCCGGCGAGGTGTTCGCGGCGGAGGCCTCCTCCTCGGCGGCGGACTCGAGGACCTCGTAGAGGCTCTTGAGCTCCTCGTCGAGTTCGGCGAGCGCATCGGTGCGCCCGCTGGCCGCGAGTTGCTCCCGCTGCGACTCGAGTTGCTCGAGCCGCGCAAGAGAGTCGGAGATCCACGCCTCGTTGGTTGCCGTCATCGCCGTTGCTCCGTCGTCGCGGATCTCGAGGGTGGCGCGCACCGCCCGGCCGGTCGTCGGAGACCCGGTCGAGATCCGTCCACCGCACTATACCGACACGCCGCCGCGTGGGGCAGGGGGAACGGGCCCGCGGACGCCGTTCCCCGGGCGGCCCGGGCGCGGGGGGGCGATTTTCCCCGCGATCGACGACGCACGCGTGGGCCAGGCCACCGCCCTCGCTCGCGCCGGGCCGGCGCAACTGGTACTCATGGAGCGTGGCCGAACCGCGGGCCGACGACAATCAGGATCCCGCCGTGGCCGTGCCGGCCGGAGATCCCGCAACCGGTGCGACCGCGGCCGAAGCGACGCGCCGCCGCATCCCGTGGTGGTGGATCCTCCTCGCGCTGATGGTCGTCGAGTTCTGGGTCTACGGCCGCCGCGGCTACGTCGAGGTCTGCGTCGGCAAGCAGGGCGAGACCGACTTCTCGCTGGGCGATGCGCCGCGCACCGACGAGAACCGATGGAAGTTTCCGCGCTGCGAGGAGCGGACCAACCTGGGCCTCGTGAGCAAGTACGACGACGTGGTCACCGAGGCGACGAGCGTCGCGTGTCGCGGCGCCACCATCTTCCGCAATCAAGGGCAGGGCAAGCAGTGCGTCGCGGGCGAGGCCGGCTGGCAGCACCGCGTGCTCTCGCGCCAGACCCCGCCGTGGGATCGCGCCTTCTACGAGCACCTGTTCTGGTTCCTCAAGTGACACCATCAGCTCGCGCCGTTCGCGGCGCTTTGGCATGATGGACACTGCCGTGGATCGACTCGAGAGCACGGGCATCCACGATCCCGCTGCGGCGTCGGAGCCCTTCGAGGAGACGGTCGTCGGCGGCGAGGCGTACGAGCACGTGCTCGAGCCCCATCCCACGGGCACGAAGGTCGGCCGCTACGTGATCCTCGAGCGTGTCGGTCACGGGGGAATGGGCGTGGTCTACTCGGCCTTCGATCCGGAGCTCAACCGTCGGGTCGCGCTCAAGATCCTCCATTCGGTCCAGGCGGCGCGAAAGCAGGGCGCGACGCGTCAGGGGGGGCCGCCGCGGCAACGGCTCCTGCGCGAGGCCCAGGCGATCGCCCGGGTCTCGCACCCCAACGTCATCTCGGTGTTCGACGTCGGTACGCTCGGCGACTCGGTGTTCGTGGCGATGGAGTTCGTCGACGGGCCGACGCTCACGCGGTGGCAGGCCGAGCGGACCGACGTCGCCGAGATCGTCGAGATGTACGCGCAGGCCGGTCGCGGGCTCGCGGCGGCCCACGGCGCGGGGATCGTGCACCGCGACTTCAAGCCCGACAACGTCCTCATCGGCGCCGACGGTCACCCGCGCGTGCTCGACTTCGGCTTGGCGCGGGCCGACGCGTCGAGCTCGTTCGCCGCGGTTCCGCTCGCCGGCACACTCGGCGAGGCCCAGGACGCCGACGCAGCGTCGGAGCCCGACGCGAGCGGAGGTGCAATCGACCTCAACCGCTCCGACATCCTCGATTCGCCGTTGACGATGGAGGGAGCGGTGGTCGGGACGCCGCGATTCATGGCGCCCGAGCAGCACGCCGGCGTGGCCGCCGATGCGCGCAGCGATCAGTTCAGCTTCTGCGTGGCGCTGTACCAGGCGGTGTATCGACAGGAGCCGTTCGCGGCGCCGAATCTCGAGCGGCTCGCGCTCGCCAAACAGACCGGCGGCGTGCGTCGACCGCCGCCGGACGCTCGGGTCCCTGCCCATGTCGAGGCGGCGATCCTCCGCGGGTTGTCGCCCGAGCCCGCGGCGCGGTGGCCCGACATGCGGACGCTGGTCGCCGCGATCACCGTGGACGTCGCGGCGTCACGGCGCCGCCGCCGGTTGGTCGCGGGGACCGGCGCGCTGGTCGTCGCCGCGGCGACCGCAGGGGGTTGGTGGGCGCGCAACGACGACGCCGGGCAGTGCTCGAGCGCCGACCAGCTCGTCGGCGCGTGGGACGACGCGCGCCGCGAAGGGATCCGCGCGCTGTTCGGCACCATCGACGTGCCCTATGCGGCGCAGGTCGAAGACCGGACGGTGGCCGTCCTCGACGCCTACGCCGAGCAGTGGTCGGCGAGCTACGACGACGCGTGCCGGACCCATCGCCGCGGCGAGCAGTCGACCGAGCTGTTCGATCGACGGATGCAGTGCCTCGCGCAGCGTCGACAGGGCCTCGCCGCGCTCGCCGACGTGCTCGTCCACGCGGATGCCGCGGTGGTCGAGCGTGCAGGTCAAGCCGCCGCTGGCCTCGCGTCGATCGATCCCTGTGGCGACCCGGCGTTCCTGTTGGCGGCGATCGAGCCGCCGCCGTTGGCGTTGCACGACGAGGTCGAGGCGGTGCGCGAGGACCTCGCCGAGTCCCAGGCGCTCGCGGCCGCCGGCCGCATCAAGCCCGCCCTGGAGCACGTCCGCGGGGCTGTCGACGCCGCCGATGCCCTCGACTACGCGCCGCTACGGGCCGAGGCCCGCCATCGGCTCGGGGTCCTGCTCGAGGCGTTGGGCGAGTACGAGCCGGCGCAGCAGGAGCTGTTCGCGGCGCTGCAGCTCGCGACGCTCGCCCGTCACGACGAGGTCGCGGGCGCAGCGGCGATGGATCTCGCGAGCGTCGTCGGCGATCGCCTGTCGCGTCACGCCGAGGGGCTGCGCTGGACCGGGCTCGCCGCGAGTCTGCTCGAGCGGGTCGGGCTGGGCGGCCTGACCCAGGCGCGGCTCGACACCATCGAGGGGAACATCCGCTATCGCATGGGGGATCTCGCCGCGGCGCAGGCCTCGTACGAGCGCGCGATCGAGATCACCGAGCGGCTGCGCGGACCCGATGATCCGGCGGTCGCCGTGCGGCTGGCCAACCTCGGCAACGTGTACTACCGCGCGCGGCGACGCGAACTGACGCTGTCGACCTTCGAGCGCGCCGTCGCGATCAACGAGGCGGCCTACGGACCGTCGCACCCCTCGACCGCGATCGTGTACTTCGGCCTGGCCAACGCCCTCACGGCGCTCGAGCGCTGGGACGAGGCCGAGCGGCGCCTCGAGGCCGCGCGCGTCGTGTACCGCGAGGCCTTCGGCGAGCGGCACCCCGGCGCGATCGGTTGCGTGTGCAACCTCGGCGTCGTCGAAGAGGGCCGCGGTCGTCGCGATCGCGCCATCCTGCGCTTCGCCGAGTGCTCCTCGCTCACCGCGGAGGCGGTCGGCCGTGAGCACCCGGATTTCGCGATGAGCCTGTACAACCTCGGGCGCCTCCATCGCGACGCGGGATCGTTCGCGCTCGCGCAGGCTGAACTCGAAGAGGCGGTCGCGATCCGTCGCCGCGTCCTCGGCGAAGACCACCGCGAGACGCTCGATGCCCGCGCTGCGCTCGCGGAGCTCGCCCGCGTCTCCGGCGAGCCGGCCCTCGCGACCGCGCAATACGACGGCATCATCGCGGCGATGGAGCGCATCGACGCCGATGCGGTCGAGCTGGCGCGGGCGCGCTTCGGCTATGCCCGCGCCGCGTGGTCGGCCCGAGGCCCCAGCGACGCCGCGAGACGCCGCGCCGAGCAGGCCCGCGACGCGTTCGCGGCCGACGGCGAGCCGTCCTCGGCGGCGCGGGACGAGGTCGAGGCGTGGTTGCGCGCGCAAGGCCCCGCGCACGCGGCCAATGACGCGGACTAGAAGCGGCCGCGGAGCACGGCGCCGGCGAACGTCGGCGACATCGCGGGCGCGAGGCTGGCCTGGGCGGCGACCCGCGAGGCACGGTTGCGCTTGATGCCGATCGCCAGCATCGCCGCGCCCGCGCCGAGGAGCACCGGCGTGAGGATCGCGCCGGTGATGGTCAAGGCGTTGGCAACCTTGCCCTTGTTGTCCGCGTCCTCGAGGTCGCTCTTGTACGCGTCGTACTGGGCGTCCTGCGTGGCGTCCAGGTTGGTGCACTTGGTGTCGGGGAACGTGTTGCACACGCCGAGGCCACCGCTCTGCGCGACCTCGTAGTCCTCCTCGGCCCGCGGTGCACCGACGGCGCCGGCGATGAGCACACCGAGGGCGCCGAAGCCGAGGGCGGCCGTCACGGCGCCGCCGACGATGAGGCCGGTGCCGTTGTTCTCCGGCGGGAGCTTGGGCGGCGGCGGCTCGGTGATCGGCTTGTCGCCCGGGCCCGGCTTCACGGTCGGATCGGGGGGCGTCACGGTCGCTCCCTTGGCGTCCTCCTCGGCCTTGGTGAGCAGCGCGTTGAGCTCGTCGCTCTTCTGCTGCACGGCCAGGCTGATCGCGCGGCCGGATCCGTACACGGCGCGGTACTGCTGCAGGTACAGCTCGAAGGTCTTCTTGCCCTCCTGCAGGTGGCTGATGTCCTTCTTGCCGTCGGGGGTCGGGAGCCGGTTGTACGCGTTGATGTGCGCGTCGAGGACGTTCAGCAGCAGGGTCTCGCGCGTCGACTGGTTCGCGTTCTCCTCGGGGACCAGGACCATCAGGCGGGTCCACAGCTCGGCGGCGCCCTTGAAGTCGCCCTCGGCGTTCTTCTTGTCGGCCTCGGTGTACTGCCGCTCGATCTCGGCGGCGCTCGGGGCGAGCGACGCCTGGGCGGGCATCGCCGCGACGAGGAGCGCGCCTGCGACGGCGCCCGAGAGCAGGCGTGAGCGCACCAAAGCGGGGAGCTGGCGCACCGAGCGAGGATCGAGCATGGCGGGAGTCTTGCGGATGGAGCCCCCCCAAGTCAATCCGGCCCGCGGGGCCATGACTGCCCCATGACAGGCCCGGAGGTGGTCGCGGATCAGGTGGCCAGACGGGCGGCCGCGGTGGGATCGACCAGGCACAGCCGCTCGTACACCAGGTCGGCCTGCTCGTAGCGCGCCCCGGCCTTGGCGGCGGCACGGATTGCACGCACGAACCCCTCGAGGCACCGCGCGCTGAGTTCGGGCTCCCACGCGAACAGCTGTCGCTCGCGAAGTTCGCGCTCGAGCGCCGCGAACAGACCGCGGGCGAGCATCGCCTGACCTGCGTCGAGCAGGGCGTTCGCGAGGCTCGAGCGACGGACGAAGCGCTGCCGCTCGGTCGTCGAGGTGTCGACGCAGGCCTGGCCGATGCGCATCGCGTCGGCGGCCTTGCCGGCGGTCAACAGGCCGCGGACCTCGGCGAAGACCTTCGCATCGTCGGCCCCGCCCGAATTGTCTGCGCCGCCGCCCGACGGGGCCCCGGTGCCCGCCAGGACGATCTGCGCGATCCAGGTCTTGGTGTCGCCGTCGCACAGCGGCGTGCCGTCGCGGGCCGACAGATCCGGGGCGTCGGGCATGCGCGCGAGCACGGCCGCGAGCTCGGCGACGACGGCCTGGCGCGCCGCGACGTAGGCATCACCGAGTCGCTCGAGGGCGCGGTGGGTGTAGCGGTGGAGATCGAGGCAGAACCTCGCAGTCGGCAGGGACCCTTCGCTCTCCGCGATCAGGGCCTCCCACTTGCCGTTGGCCTCGAGCGTCGCGAGCTGCGTGCGCTTGGCCGGCAACAAGGCGGGGATCTGGGTTTTGCCGCCGGCCTCCGACGGCGGTGATCGATCGAGGTGCAGGTAGAGTCCCACGCGCATCAGTCGATACGCCGCGGGGTTGGTCGGCGCGGCCTCGCGGAGCTGGTTGGCGGCGCTGACGAGGTTGCGACCGGTCTCCTGCAGGTACGTGACCACGGCCTCGGCGTTCGCGGGCGCGGCGACGCTGGTGACGGCGGGCGCGGCCGCGGGCTTGGGTGCTGCTGCGGGCGCGGGCGCGGCCTGGGCCACCGGCGTGGGCGTGGGCGGTGGTGGTGGTGGTGCCTGCTTCTCCTCGGGTACCGCGAGCAGCATCCGTTGCACGCGCTCGTTCACCGGGCCGAAGCTCGGACCATCGCTGGCCATGCGATCGCGCGCGAGCGTGGCGACCCGCGAGACGATCGCCTGCAGCGCGAGGACCTCGGGGCGATCCTTGGGCGAGAGCTTCACCTCGCCGAGCGCCTTCTCGAGCTGATCGACGAGCCACGCCAGCGCGTTCGCCCGGCCGCGCAAGCGCTCGGGGAACATGCCGTCCCAGTAACGATCGAGCAGACCACCGACGACGGCGAGCCCGACGACGAACTCGGCGAGCCCCGTCTGCTTGAGCTTGGCGAACGCGAGGTACGTCGCCATCAACAGGTCCTTCGACTTGTCGCGGAGGATCGTCGAGGCGTGCTCGTGGACGAGCTTCCACTGCACGACGTTGTCGGTGACCGACTCGAGCTTCGCGATCTCGAGGCGCGCGACCTCGAAGCCTGGTTCGTAGCGGGCCTCGGCGCCGGCGGGGTTGGCCCCGGGGATCGGCGCGAGCCAGGCCTCGGCCTTGGCGGTGAACTCCGCGAGGGGATCGGCGGGCGCGGGTGCAGGCTCGGCCGCCGCCGGCGCTGCGGCAGCGGGCGCCGGGGAGCTCGGCTCGATCGGCGCGGGTGCGGGGCTCGGCTCGCTCGGTGTCGCGGTGCTCGGTGTCGCTGCGCTCGCGTCGGGCGGCGGCGCGGCTGCAGGGCTAAGTGTCGTTGCGGGCTCGGCCGTGGGTGATGGCGCCGCCGCAGCGGCGCGCAGCTCCGGCGGGATGTTGAGGCGCAGGCGATCGATCGCCTCGGTGACGCCGCCCATGCCCGGCGTGAACTCGCCGAGGCGATCGCGGGCGCGGCCGGCCATGCGCGCCCAGATCGTCGCCGTCGCATCGAAGGCCGCCACCTCGTCCGCCTTCACGCCGACGCCGGGCAGGGCGATCTCGAGGCGCGCCACCAACCAGTCGAGGGCGTTGCCGCGGGCGCGCATGCGGGCGACCGGTGGGAAGCCGACCTCCCAGAAATTCTCGAGCATGCCGTCGACGGTCGCGAGCCCGACGGCGAGTCCGGTCCACCGCTCGAGCTGCAGCAACGCGAGCGCGAGCTGGCTCGCGAGCAGGAAGTCCTTCGTCGTGCCGGTCAGCAGCTCCTGGCAGCCGCGGGTCACCTGCTTCCACTCGACCTCGCCGCCCGTCGGCGCGTCGAGCTTCGCGAGCTCGGTGCGGATCGCCTCGTAGCGGGGATCGTAGGTCGCGTTCTGGCCCCCGGGCTCGGGGCCTGCGATCGGGGCGAGGAGCGTGGCGGCGCGGGCGGCGATGGCGTCGGGCGTGCTCATGGGATCGAGGCCGATGCGCGAGGCTCGCCCAGCTCGGTCGGTTCGTGCAAGGCCGGCCCGCGCGTTTCGGCGCGCCATGGTGTCCCGCGATGGGTTCCATGCGCGTGCCGTGCTCGTCCGCCCTCGGGCCGCGCGTCGCGATCACACGCGGGTGCGCCTTGTCGCCGGCGCGCCGCGATGGAACTGTGATCCCATGCGCAGGCGTTGGATGGGCGTGGTTCTGTGGGCCGCGGGTTGCGGCGACGACGGTGCGGTGGCCGAGTCGGGGTCGACGGGGACCAGCCTCGGGGACACGAGCCTGCTCACCGCCGACGGGGACTTCAGCGGCACGCTCGACGCGAGCGGGCCGACGAGCCTCACCACGGTCGCGGACACGTCGGGCACGGGTTCGTCGACGGACTCGTCGACGGGCCCGTCGGGGTCGTCGGGCTCGTCGTCGGGGGCCGACACCTCGAGCACGGGCGAGCCGGCCGATCCCTTCGGCGAGCCGGTGTCCGCCGCGCTCGGCGTCGACTTCCTCCCGCTGGCGCTCGAGCCCGGCGACTTCGACGGCGACGGCGTGGTCGATCTGCTGATCACCGGCACCGACGCGGGCACGGTGGTGGGCGCGACGCGGCTCGGCGACGGGGCAGGGGGCTTCGCCGCGGCGGTCGACGCCGGCATCACGGCGTGCAGCGCCTTCGGTGTGGTCGGCCGCGTCGACGTCGGTGCCGCCGACGATCTGTTCTTCGGCGTGTGCAACGGCGACGGCGTGTTCTACGGCGGACAGCCCGACGGCGCCTTCACGGCCCTCGACGTGCTGCCCGACTGGGCCGGCGCGCCGGTGGTCGGCAGTCGCTTCGGCGATGTCGACGGCGACGGCGACGACGACCTCGCCGTCTTCACCACCGCGGACGGCGTGCAGCTCCACGTCGCGACCCACGGCGCTCCGCCGTGGTCGGTGAGCACGCGTGACGTCGACGGAACGGCGTGGGACGACGCGGTGCCGAATCGCTTTCGCCTGGGCGATCTCGACGGCGACGCGATGCTCGACGCGGTGTTCGTCGCGCAGGGCATCGGCGTCGCGGTCGTGTTCGATCTCGCGGACGATCCGGTCGCCCAGCCGCTGGCGCTGGGCGTCGCCCCGTGGTCGGTGGAGGTCGTCGATCTCGAGTCCGACGGTGACCTCGACCTCGTCGTGTCGAGTCTCGAGGATCACGCGCTGCAGGTGTTCACCAACGACGGCAGCGGTGACTTTGTCGCCGCCGGTTCGGTCGCGACGGGCGACGTCGATCCGTTCGAGGTCGTGTTCGGCGACTTCGACGGCGACCTCGTCCTCGACGCTGCGATCCTCGACGATGACACTCCGGAGCTCGCCTATGGTCTGGGCGCGACGGGCCTCGCGACGTTCCAGACGCGCACGCTCGGCTCGCCCGCGATTCGCCTGCACGCCCGCGACCTCGACGGCAACGGCACGGACGACCTCGTCGCGGCGACGTTCGAGGCGGGCACACTCGAGGTGTTGTTGTCGGGCGGGTGAGTCGCGTCCGTGGACGCGACCCGCCGCCACGATCGCGGGGCCGTCACTTGAAGTCGGCCACCGCGGTCCGCTCCTCGAACCACTCCCAGCGGATCTCGCGGCCCGACGCCGCGCGGGTCGTCACGGCGAGATTCGTCGAGTCCGGGGCGTTGCTCGAGTCGTTCTCGTCGAGGTCGCCGCAGTGCCATGTGTAGCGATCCGACTTGATGTACACGTCCTTGGTCTCGCCCTTCTTCAGCAACACGTTGCCGTTCTTGCTCTCGACCCACAGCTTGTCCTCGCCGCACTGGTCCTTGCTGCGATCGAGGAATACGCGGTGCTTGGGCGCCGGCGTGCTGCCGTCCTCGACCCAGATGCGCAGGCGATACTTCGAACCGAAACCAGTGAGCTCGTGTTCGGTCTTCTTGAACGTCGACGACACCTCCTTCACGGTCGGACCGACGCCCTTGACCTTCACCGTCGCCCCGCTCATCGAGATCTCCACGACGCCGATCGGCTGGTCGTGTTTGTCGTCCAGCGCGCCGAGGATCGCCTTGGTGTCCGCGATCAGGGTGTCGAGCGCCTTCTTGTCGTCGAACTGACCTGTGCCGAGGAAGTGGTCGGCGCCGACTTCCTGGGCGATGTACGTCACCGCCATGTTGATGGTGTCCTTGATTAGCTGCCCGATCTCCTTGAGCTGCGCGTTGTCCTGCTCGCTGATGACCAGCGTGAACGCGGCCCGATCGCACATCTTGATCTTGTGCTCGTAGAGCGAGCGATGCAGCACGTCGTTGGAGTTCGGCCCCATCTCCCACACGTCCTTCGACGGGCTGTTGGGCCGGATCTCCTTGCGGCCGAGCGTCGTCGTCTGGCCATTGATCACGTGTAGCCCGGCGATGCTGTAGTAGACCTCGTCCTCGGTGTTGCTCGACAACGGGATGTTGTTCTCGTTGATGTCGGTCGTCTTCTTGACCTCGAGTTCCATGCGGAGTCGAACGGGTTCGGCGGCGATTTTGCTGCAGTCCCATTTGCCGAAGTCGAACTTGGGTTTTGCTTCGGCGACCGCCGGCGACGCGAACGTCGCTCCAGCGATGCCGAGACCGAGGAGGAGAGCAGCCTTCGTCAGGCTGCCGTGGATGGAACGCGGACGCTTCATGTCGCATCCGAGTCGTGGGTTCCCCACGATGTGACCGGCACCGCGAAGAACGTCGCTTCGCCACGAACCAACGCGAAAGCCCCCGGGTCGCGGGGGCTCTGGCCGAAATCCCGGCGGGAGCGCCGGGCGATCGAAGCGGCGGCTCAGGTCTTGTCGAGCTTGCCGACGAGGCTGAGCGTGAACGAGGCGCCCATGTACTTGAAGTGCGGCCGCAGCTGCAGCGCGCACCGGTACCAGCCCGGCTGACCGGGCACGTCCTCGACCACGATCCTCGCCGAGCGCAGCGGCTTGCGGCTGCGCACCGCCGGGGCCGGGTTCTCCATGTCGGCCACGTACTGGCTGATCCACAGGTTGAGCTCGCGCTCGAGGTCCCCGCGCTCCTTCCAGCTGCCGATCTGCTCGCGCTGCATGACCTTCATGTAGTGGGCCAGCCGCGTGATGATGAACATGTACGGCAGCTGCGTGCCGAGCCGGTAGTTGAGCTCCGAGGCCTTGCCCTCGGCGGTGTCGGCGAAGATCTTCGCCTTCTGCGGCGAGTTGGCCGAGAAGAACGCCGCGTTGTTGCTGTCCTTGCGGTAGACGAGCCCGATGAAGCCCTCTTCCGAGAGCTCGTACTCGCGGCGCTCGGTGAGCTGGATCTCGGTCGGGATCTTGGTCTGGATCTCGCCCATCGCCTTGTACTGGTGCAGCGGCAGGTCCTCGACCGCGCCGCCCGACTGCGGGCCGATGATGTTCGGGCACCAGCGGTACTTCGCGAACGAGTCCGCGACGCGGGTGGCGAAGGCGATCGACGCCGGACCCCAGAGGTACGCGTCGTGGTCGCCGATCGCGGTCTCCTCGAAGTTGAACGACTTGACCGGGATCGTCGCCTGACCGTAGGGCAGGCGCAGCAAGAACCGCGGCATGCACATGCCGACGTAGCGCGAGTCCTCGCTCTCGCGGAAGGCGTGCCAGCGGGCGTACTGCGGGCCCTCGAACAGGGACTTGAGGTCCTTGAGCTTGGGCAGGTTCTCGAACGACTCCTCGCCGAACATCTGCGGCGCGGTGTTGCAGATGAACGGCGCGTGCGACATCGTCGCGACCGCGGCGCAGTTGGACAGCAGCTGCATGTCCTGCGGGCCGGGGCCGAAGTCGTAGTTCGACACGATGAGCCCGACCGGCTTGCCGCCGAACGTGCCGTACTCGGCCGAGTACACCGTGCGGTACAGGCCGCTCTTCGGGATCTCCGGCGAGTCCTCGAAGTCGTCGATGAGGTCCTGCTTCGAGACGTTCAACACCTCGACGCGGACGTTCTCGCGGAAGTCGACCTTGTCGACGAGGTACTTGAGGCCGCGCCACGCCGCCTCGAGCTTCTGGAACGCCGGGGCGTGCAGGACCTCGTTGATCTGCGCCGACAGCCGGGCGTCGATCTCCGCGATCATCACGTCGACGGCGGCCTTGTCGATCTTGCGGTGCTTGTCCGAGGACGTGAGGATGTCGGTGATGAACGCGCTGACGCCCGCGCGAGCGATGGCGTAGGTGTCTTGATCCGCGGGGGTGACCTTCGCCTCGGCGAGGATCTGGTCGAGCAAGGAGCCTTCGGCCAGCGTCGTCGCTGCGCCACCCTGTTGCTGTTCTTCTGCCATGGCGTCCTCCTATCAGCCTTCGGGTTTGTCGAGGCCGAGCTCGGCCATCAGACGCTTGCGGGATTCCTCGTCACCGAGGAGCTTCTCGAGCTGCTTGCGGAACTCGGGCTTGTTGCCGAGCGGCGACTTGAGGGCGGTCAAGGCGCTGCGCAGCTCCATCAGCTGGCGCAGCTCCGGGACCTGCTGGAGGATGCCCTCGGGCGAGAAGTCGCGCATCGAGCGGAAGCCCAGGCTCATCGCGAGCTCGGCACCCTCTTCGCCGGACAGGCGATCGGGGACGGTGAGATCGACGCCGAGGTTGTGCTTCTCCATCACCTCCTCGAAGTTGTCCTTGTCGATGTTGATCGGCTTGCGATCCTCGAGCTGACGCTCGTCGCGTCGCCCGGTGTAGTCGCCGATCGCGAGGATCTTCAGGGGGAGCTCGACTTCCTCCTGGCCGCTCGTCGCCGGCTTGTACACGATGTTGACGCGCTCCTTGGGCGCAACAGAACCTTCCTTCGCCATGGATTCCTCGCTCGCTGGGTGGACCCGAGCGCGGCCCGGCTTGGCCGCACGCAAGGGGTGCGCGAAGGTACCACGAAGGCGATGGCACGCGTGAGGGGGCGAGGCCGGTTCGCGGCGCCGTGTGTCGGTTCGACGGCCCGACGGACGTGACCCGCGAGGCCATGGACCGCCGCAGCCGCGACGGGCCCCGGTCCCCGGTCGGCGGGCAGGTGGGCCTCAGGACTTGCGATTGGCCACGAGGTTCGACGGGCGATCGACCGCGCCGCAGTCGAGCTTCAGGTCGAGCACCACCTCGGCGCCCTCGTGCTTGCACGTCAGTCCCAGCTCACCCACCCACCACGACGCGGCGCCCAGGCTCGAGCCGTCCCCGGACTTGATCTGCGTGCGGTCGCAGTCGGGCTTGGTGGTGGTGCCGTCGGCCCTGCGGATCGACGTGCCCTCGAGGTCGTCGCGCACGATCGTGATGCCCGTGTCGAGGGTCAGCTCGACGGCGACGCCGACCGTCTGCCCGACGGCCTTGCAGGAGGTGACCTTGGCCTCCTTGCCCGCGACCGTGACCCGGCCCTCGACCTTCTCGACCGTGGCGGGGGCCTTCGCGGCCTCGGCGGGCTTGGGCTCGGCGTCGCAGGCCAGGGCGAACGCGAGCGCGAGCGCGAGGGCGAGGGTGGGTGCGAGCGCGGCGGGGCGGTGGGAGAGGGCGAGGCGGGGGGTGGTACGCGGGGCCATCGGGGTGGTGGACCGCGGGGACGACCGTTCGATCAAACGGGAGGGTTCGGGAGGAGTCACCCCGCGGCGATCGCCGCCAACACCCCCGCCGCGGTCGCCGGCGGCACCGTCAACGCCCGCACGCGCCCCGGCGAAAGCCCGCGGCGCCCGGCCTCGATCGACCCCGACCCCGCCAATGGCGATCGGATCGGCCACAGCTTCTCCGCCGCCACGCTCGCGTCGCTCAAGAAGTGCACGATGCCCGCGGCCGGAGCCCCGAGCGCGACCAGCAACCGCGAGCTCGGCCCGCCGGGCCCCGTCCAGAACACCGATGGCGGCGAGCGCTGCCACGCGAGCAGCTCGTGCGCGAGCCGCAGCCAGAACACCAGCTGCACGTCGTCGGTGCACGGACAATCCAGCACGATCGACGCGCGGCCCGGATCTCCGCCGCGGACCTGCGCGCACGCGGTGGTGAACATGTGCATGCCGTGGAAGCCACCGCCGGCGACCAGCGGCCCGAAGAGCGCCTCGAGGACCGTCTGACCCCCGGTCGCATCCAGGGCCTGGTGCGTCCACACCCGCGCGTCCTCGAGCTGGCTCGGGCCGGGCTGGGCGATGGCGTCGATGCGCGCGAGCACCGAGTGCAGGTCGAGGTTGCTCGTCGCGGCCTCGCCGACGACGTGCGCGGCCGCCTCGAGGAACGCCTCGTAGGCGACCGGCAGCGAGGGATAGCGGTGCGTCGCGACCGGCACGTCGACGTACGAGAAGGCGCACAGCGGGAACTCGCGGCCCACGCGGTCGCGGCTCGGGGCGAAGGCGCCGATGCACGCGCTCGAGCCGTTCGGATCGCGGATCAGGAACTTCACCGGCACCATCGGCAGGTGCTTGCGCTTCGCCGCGAGGTTCTCGACCTCCGCGACCAGCCAGTCCTGCAGGGTACGACCGGCCGGCTGCGCGGCGTTGTGGGCCACGAAGTCACCCGCGCTCGTCAGCTTGCCGAATACACCGACGCGCGGGTTCACGGTGTCGCCTCCGTTCGCGCGCGCGTGACGTTCACTCGCACAGCACGCCCCCGATGTAGACCGACTTGGGGGGGACGAGATCGGAGTGGCGGAAGACGTCCATGAAGCCGACCGGGCGATCCGAGTTGCCGAAGAACGGGTTGATGTCGGGCTCCTGCGGCTTGATGCGGATCTGCAGCACCGCGCGGTCCTTGTCGATCGTGCCCACGCTCGCCGAGAGGTTGTAGCGCACCGTGAAGCCGCTGCTGTTGCCACCCTCGGCGATCGTGCCGTCCTCGAGCAGGCGGAAGATGCCCCACTTGCTGTCCTGGCCGAAGTTGTCGGAGAAGCCCGCGCCCTTGACCAGGATGCTCCCGACCTTCTTGTCGCCCTCGCCCGGCCACACGTACTTCTCCCAGCGCTCGGGCTCGTTGCGGTACTCGACCTCGTGGCCGTCGATGTTGAGCCGCGTGCTCGCGGCCGCCGACGGTCGGATCATCACGTCGAACTCGACGACCATGTCCTTGCCGCCCGCAGCGAAGAGCGCCCGCTGCAGGTCGCGCGCCCGGTTGAGGAACTGCACGAGTCGCGGATCGATCGGCCGCGCCGACGCGCCCGCCTTGGCCAGGGTGAACGTGTTGTTCTTCTCCGGCACGCGGCTCGACAGCACCTTGGCGTGGAAGTCCCAGAGCTTGCCGCCGTCGGGCGCGAAGAACTCCGCGACCTGCTGGTGGCTGACCTCGGCGCCCTCGCCCTTGAACGGGTAGCGCTCGAGCATCTTGGTCATCGGCTCGACGACCTCGACGCAGTACGTCCGCGTCAACGCCCCCTCGGCGCTGGCGTTGGCGACCTGCTGCAGGCCGCGCAACGGCGGCGGGAGGATCTTCTTCAGTGAGCCCGCGACCCAGTTGCCGTTGTCGGCCTCGAGGATCAGGCTGTCGGTCGCCGCGAGCGCGACGTCGACGGCCTTCTTGAGCGCCGCGATGTTCTCCGGGGTGTCCTCGTTGATCTTCGCCTGGACGGCGTCGCGGACGTTCTTCAGCTCGGCCTGGTAGTTGTCGAGCGCGACGGCGGCCTGCGGCGGCCGAGGCTCGCCCTCGGGGACCACGGGGACCTCACCGCAGGCGAACTTGATGAAGTCGGCGAACTCCTTCTTGACGTCCTCGTTGATCTTGAGCGTGGGGTCGGCCGCTCGCTTCTTGCGCTTCTCCTCGAGCAACGCCTTCTTGGCGGCGGCGAGCTTGTCGGCGTTCTTGCCGCCCATCTTCTTTGCAGCGGCCTTCTCACCGGCCTCGAGCGCCTTCTCGGCCAGGCCGTCCTCGACCTCCTCGGGGATCACCGGGTCGGGATCCTCGAGCGTCGTGTTGTAGGCGACGTGCTGGCACATCGACATGATCGGCGGCGGCGTGCCGCCGGTCAGGTCCTTGAGCAGCTCGTGGGCGTCGGCGAGGTCGGTCGGCGACTTGGTGTACGCGTTGCCCACGAACTTGCGCCACGCCGAGATGTACTCGCTGAAGTACTTCGAGCGCAGGAGATCCTGCTGGCGCTGACGGGTCGCGGCGACCTCCTCCTCGGTCCAGCCGAGCACCCACTCGTTGCCGAGCAGGTCGCCGTTGGGCGACGCGAGCTTGTCGGCGATGCCGCCCGATCCCTCCCACGCGCGCCGCGTGTACTTGCCGGGCACGTTGGTGTTGTCGTTGAGCAGCGCCTTGCGGCTGCCGGAGATCTCGGCCAGCGTGATGTCTGGCGCCTCGACGTCGCGGACGAGCTCGTTCAGCAGGCTTTCGATCTGGTCGGTGCGCTTCAGGATCTTCCGCGCCCCTTCGACCAGCTTGGGGTCGCGCTCGAACAGGTACAGCTTGTCGGTCGCGACGATGTCGATGTACGCGTCGGCGACGTTGAGCATCGTGTCACTCGCGGCGACGTCGCCCAGGTGCTTCAGCGCGTCGCGCCACAGGTCCGCGATGCGGACCCGCAGCCAGCCGCGCTGCTTCTCGTCGAGGCCGGGCTCGCCCTTGGGCGGGTAGTCGAGCTCGCCGCCACCCTTGGCCACGGCCGTCAGCAGCAGGTACATCCGCAGCTTGCCCTCGTAGGCGCGGTGCGTGTCGGGATCGACCGCGTCCGGCGAGGGCCCGTGCTTGTTCACGAAGCTACGCAGCTCCTCGACCGTGAGGTCGAGGAACGGCTTGATGAGCTCGTCACGCACCGTGCGCAGGTACAACGTCCGGATCCGGCCGGCGAACAGCCCGCCCTGATACATGCCCATGCGCATCATGAACGGCGCGCCGTCGACCTCGTGCTCGTTGAGCTCGCGCTCGACCGCGCGCAGCGGATCGATCTGGTCGAGGCGGATCGGCGCGTTTGTCTTCGCCGCGACGTGCTCCTCGACCTTGCCGATCGCGTCCTGGGTGTTGGACAGCAGCTCGCGGTTGTTGCGGAACGACAGCACCGGCAGCAGCGCCATGCCGATCGCGGCGAGCATCAGCCCGCCGCCGATGGCGTGGCCGACCAGCGCTTGCTTCTTCAGCTTCGCCGCGCTGCGCTGCGCGATGTTCTTGTCGGGGAAGATGACCTTCTCGAACAGCTCGCCGAGGAAGTAGCTCTTGGGCTCGATCTGCGGGGTCGTGTACGCGAGCTTCGGCTGCACGCCGAACGCCGCGGCCATCGAGTTCATGATGCGATCGATGGTCCGGCCCTCTTGGGTGCCGCTGGTGAAGTAGACCCCGCGCAAATGCGGCGACTCGGCGTAGACGTTGTCGGCCATGAGCTCGCCGACGAACGCTGCGAGCTTGTCGCGCATGGGCTCGAAGTACTGCGGGAACTGGTAGATCTTGTCGCGGCCGTCGGCGCCGCGCTCCTCGCCCATGCGCCGGATCGCCCGGCGCTCGACCGTCTGCGACAGCTCGTCGAAGTTGGCGATGAACGTCTGCGCCGGGTCGTGCTTCTGCGTGACCGGCACGGTGAAGCCCCAGATCTGCCGGCGCTCGGTGTTGCCCAGATCCGAGAACAGCTCGACGAACCCGGGCAAGAGGTCGACCTTGGTGAACAGCACGTACACCGGCACGACCATCTCGAGCTTGGCCATGACCTCGTCGATGCGGGCCCGGACCTCGCGGGCGCGGGCGTGGACTTCCTCGGGGTGGGCCTCCGAGACGTCGGTCACCGAAATCGCAACCAGCACACCGTTGACCGGCTGCTTGGGCCGGTTCTTCTTCAGCAGGTCGAGGAACGACATCCACTCGTCGCGGTCGCTGTCCTCGGTGGTGTAGCGGCCGGCGGTGTCGAGGATCACGGCCTCGTTCGTCATCCACCACTGGCAGTTGCGCGTGCCGCCGACGCCCTGTACGCCGCCGCCGGACTTGGACTGGTACGGGAAGCGCAGGCCGCTCTGGCGCAGCGCCGTCGACTTGCCCGAGCCCGGTGGCCCGATGATCATGTACCAGGGCAGGGCGTACAGCGCCTCGGAGGGCTTCTTGCCGGCGAGCTTGCTCGACTTGAGCGCGGCGATCGCCTTCAGGAACTCCTGCTGCATCGAGTCGATGTCGCCGCGCAGATCGGGCCGCGCCGACGCGGCGTGACGATCGGCCTGGGCGCGCAGGGCCTTCTCGATCTCCTTGGCCGCCTTCTTGGCCCGGACGATCTTGATGATCACGAACGCCGCGAGGATCGCGATGATGACGACGGTCGCGACGATCGCGATCCACATCGGCATGCCGAGCAGCAGCACCACGGCCCAGACCGCGGCGATGAGGAGGACGGCGAAGATGTACTTGAGTGCGCCCATGGGCCAAGATCCTGGTGGGGGCCTGGTGGCTACTCCTTGGGGAGCAGGGCCTCGGTGCGCTCGACGACGTTGGTGGTCTGACGATCGAGCGCCTTGCGGAGCACGATGATGAGGGCCAGCGAGAACAGCACCGCGAGCAGGCCGATCCACACGGTGACGTAGTACTGCTGCGCGCGGTTGACCCGCTCGCGCGGTCGCATGTGCCGCTTCGACAGCGGCTCGGGCTTGGCGTGGATGCCCAGCGTGTCCTTCACCCGGCGCTGCACCGCGGCGAGCTCGAGCTCACCGCCGCGGATGGCGTACTTGCCCTGGAAACCGAACAGCAGGCACAGGTAGTAGACGCGCAGCGTGTCGACGCGCCGCGGGTCGGCGAGCAGCTGCTCGAGTCGGAAGAAGAAGCCCTCGCCCGCGAGGTTCTCGCTGAAGTACTGCAGCTGCAGCGGGTTGGACAGCCACACGTCGCGGACCGAGCCGCTCTTGCGCATCGCGACCTCGTCGGCGAGCGCGACGATGGCGTAGGCCATGTCGTGGAGGTCGCGCTCGTAGATGCCGGCCCGCTGGCCCGAGCGGAACAGCTCGTCGATGAAGCCCTTCACCCGCGCGTGGAGCATCTCCGGCGCGAGGAACCCGTCGTCCGCGAGGTTGCGGATCTGCACGAGCGCGTTGAAGCAGTCCTTGGTGACTTCGTTGACCTTGTCCATGGTCGACTCGGGGGCTCGCGGGGATCAGGGCGTGCCGGTGGTGGCGCGCTCGGGGACACCCATGAGGGTGATCTTGGCCTTGCTCGGATCGAACGGCGGCGGCAGATAGATCGCGACCGTGCGCTCGGTGGCGATCTGCCGCCAGAACTCGCTGGTCACCTCGAGCATGAAGTAGACCTGCTTGGGCCGCACCGGCACCTCCGAGGGCGGTCGGTGCGTGACCGTGAGCGGCACGCCCGGGGTCGCGGAGCGGACGATCTGGTTGATCTGCTTCCACGAGGCGATCTTCGACAGCTTGGGTAGCTTGTTCGCGACCTCCTGCTGCGGACCCTCGGCCTCGACGGCGAGCACGTACCGCGGGCAGCGGGGCAGGCGGTCGTCCTTGAGTTGGCCGATCCACATGCCGTCCTGACGGGCCTCGAGCGGCACGGTGATGCAGAGCTCGCGCACGGTGGCGCCGAGCATCTTGTTGAGCATCCCGAACAGTTCCTCGAACGTCGCGCGGAGATCGGTGTGGTTGAACCGCGGGAACGTCGACGGATCGACCTCGCTCGAGAAGGTCGTCAGCGCGCCGCCGAGCTCGATGAGCGTCAGGTAGCAGCCCAGCGGTGAGGTCGTGCGGCTCTCGACGATGTGCCGCACGTGGGGGATGTACGTGTTGAGCCCGTTGAGCAGGAGGAATCGAGTGATGTCCTGGCCGGTGAACTCGACCGACGCGGCGTCGATCTGGCGGCGGGTCTCGGAGATGGCGCGCTGCTTGGTGAGCATCACGCTCAGCAGGTCCTGCAGCCACGCCATCAGCACTGGCGAGGCCGAGCACTTGAGCGAAGGCGGGATGTAGTTGCGGCTCAGCGCGAAGCTGCCGGTGCCGTCGCGCACGACCTCCGCGATCTTCACGGTCTCGTAGTCGTCGCGGGCCTCGGTGCCGTAGACGATGGAGAGGTTGGGTCGACCGAACGCGATGATCTGCTCGGTCTTCGCGATCGTGAGGTCGTGGACCGGCCGGTTGGCGATGCGGAAGCGGGCGACCGACGCCTCGTCGAGGGCGTCCTGGAAGTTGGGGATGCCCTCGCGGGCGGCCGGCACCGCGAGGTAGACCTCGAGCATCGGCGCGGTGGTCGGGAACGACTCCGCGATCGGCCGCGCCGCGGGCCCGCCGGCCTCGCCGGCGGCGAACTCGACGGGCAGGCCCGCCGAGAGCACGCCGGCGAACTCACCGAGCTTGAACTGCCCGGCCTTCAGCGCGCCCTCGTCGACGCCCATCGACACCACACCCCACGCGTACGGCGATGCCGCGGCGAGGCGCGTGGCCAGGGTGCCTTCGAAGTAGAGGTCCTGCTGCTGCAGGTGCTGGGGACACATCAGCATCCCCTCGCTCCACACCACGCGTTCGAGGTTGCGCTTCGACATCGACTAGCCCTTCCCCGGTGCGGCGGGAGCTTCGGGAGCCGCCGGTGCAGCCGGTGCCTCGGGGGCAGCCGGTGCCTCGGGTGCCGCGGGCGTCTCCGGGGCCTCGGGCGCCTTGGCGTCCTTCAGCGACTTCTTTTTTTTCTTCTTTTTCGCGGGCTCGGGGGCCGGCGGCTTCATCTTGAGCGGCGGGCCGGGGCACTGGATCGCGAGCTTCGTCTTGTCGAAGCCCGGCGGCGGGGCGTGGCCGCCGTCGACGAGGCTGCCGTCGAGCAGGACGAAGAAGCACGGATCGGCCCAGGTGGTCTTGTTCTTCTGCGCCAGGCACACCGAGTCGCCGTGGTACTTCGGCACGTCCCACAGCCGGTACCAGTTGATGCCGGTGGGCTCGCGGAACAGCGCGACGGCGAGGATGTGGGTCGCCTTGGGGTCGGGCTCGATCTCGATGAGCTCGGCCTTGCCCGGGTAGATCTGCCGCTCGTCCTCGGCGACGAAGGAGTCGCCGAAGACCTCCTTGCCCTTCTGCCAGGTCTCGCGGAAGTCCAGCATCGGCACCGCCTCGTCCGACGACAGCTGGTACAGCCGCAGGACCGTGGGCAGCGGCGCGCCGGTCTCGTCCGGGTTGAGCGTCGCGCTGGGCTGCACCACGACGCGGACCTTGAACGTCGCGTGCTCCTCGGGGACGCAGCTCGGCGCGTCACTCTTCTTCTTGCACCCAGGGGCGCCGAGGCCGAGCGCGGCGACGAGGCCGACGTTCACGGTGGCGGCGAGGACACGATGGGGCGCGAGGCGGCGAAGAAGCATGGTCGGCACGGTTGCGGGCAGTAACGCGGCGAAATCTCAACACGCGGGCACCCTTCGCGCAAGGCGCTTCGGCGCCGGGTCGTGGCCGTGGCGGCCGGGTCCTCGGGCTGACCCGGCGCGCTAACCCCCGAGCATCGCCGCGTCGACGACGATGCCGCGGCGTTGCATCGCGGCGAAGAAGTTCGGCACGGCCCCGGTGTGTCGCCACGTGCCGGTGCGCGGATCGATCCCGATGATCTCCGCGGCGGTCGTCGAGCCGTCGGCGCCGACGCGGGCCTCGGCGACCTCGACCACCCGCGAGTTGCCGTCGGGGAATCGGCCGATGGTGATGACGAGCTCGAGCGTGCGTGCCACGGCCTGGACGCGGCTGGCGTGGTCGGGCCCGCCGGCGAGGCCGGTGAGGGCCGCGAGGCGGTGGACGCCGGCGTCGGCCGTGCTGGCGCGCATCGACACCAGCACGCCGGAGAGCCCGCGGCCGGCGGCGGCCATGAGATCGCTGGCCTCGGGGCCGGTGGTCTCGTGGAGGCACAGTCGATCGGGGCGCAGGCCGACCGCCGTGCGCACGAGGGCCTGCATGACCGTCGAGCCGTCGGTGCCAACGAGGCCATCGCCCTCGAGGACCACGACGTGCGGCGGCAGGAGGCCGGGCTCGGACATCGGTCGCACGAGCACGTGGCGCTCGGTCGACGGGGCCGCGTCGACCAGGGCCGCGACCAGGGGGAACGCGCGGGCCCCCGGCCCGGCACAGACGAGGATCCCGAGGCCGGCCTGCACGCACACGGACAGCAGGTTCGCGACCGCGGGGGACAGCGCGCCCTCCTGCAGCAGGCGCTCGAGGGTCCACCGCGGCTCGGTGGGCGAGGGCAGGGTGATGGTGACGACCGGGCCCCCGGAGGCCACGGACTCGTGCACCGCGTAGACGTCCGCGCCGTCGAGGGTGCGCGCGTCGACGATCGGGTTCTCGGCGCCGAAGTTGGTGCCGGTGAGGCGGCGGACGACGACCTCGATCGCCTGCGGGCACGAGAACTTCGCGTCGATCTCGGACGGTGCTGCGTTGCCGCGGCGCACGAGCACGCGATCGGGCCCGTGCACGAAGATCTCCTGCACGTCGGTCTCGGCGAGGCGCGCCGAGAGGGCCCCGAGGCCGCAGAGCTCGGACGCGATGCGCTCCGCCCAGGGGCGGACCTCGATGCCGTTCGCGGACTCGGCCGCGATCTGCAGCAGACGGACGGCCTCGGCGCGGGCGCGGGCGCGGGCGTCACCGTCGCGCGCGGGCAGCTCGCTGTCCTCGGTGAGCAGCTCGAACACCGACGCGAATACGCGGGCGCACGCGGCCCGTGCGAGGGCCGGACCCGACAGCGGCGCGAGGTCGGTGAAGTCGACGTCGACGGGGTCGACGTGGCGCGGGTCGAGGAACACCGGCGATGCGGAGGGGCTCGATCGCACGACCGGTCCGCTCGACGCGGGCACGACCTGCGGGATGATCGGTGGGCGCGAGGGCGAGCTCCGCATCGGCGCGCGCGCGGGCGGCTCGGCCATCGGTGGCGCGGGCTCGTTGCGTGGGGACACGGGTTGGACGGACGGCCCGATCGGCTCGGCGATCACGGGGGCGACCGGCGCGACGTCGATCGCCGGCGGCGGCATGATCGGCGGGGCGGGCTCGGGGGCCGGCGCGAAGGCGGGCGGCGCCGCGGGGGCGGGCGTCGACCAGCTGCTGGGCGCCGCGGGCTCGGGGGCGGAGGGATAACCCGCGGCGGCGTGGGGCACGGGCTCGAGCGAGGCGGCGGGCTCGCGGGTGTCGACGATCGACGCGGGCACCTCGAGCAGGGGCGGCGCGGCGTCCGGCTGCATGCCGGCGCCGATCGGCGTGAGCGTGGCCCCGGTGCGGGCGGGTGGCTCGATCGGAGGGGGCACGGACGGTGGCGCGACGGGCATCGGCGGCGCGAGGTCCATCGGCGGCGGTGCCATCGGCGGCGGTGCCATCGGCGGGGGAGCCATCGGCGGGGGAGCCATCGGCGGAGGTGCCATCGGCGGCGGAGCGAGATCCATCGGCGCCGGCACATCGATCGGCCCGAGCGGTGGCGGCATCGTCGGCGGCTCGTCGGGGCGACGGGGCAACGGGCCGCCGACGCCGACGGCCGAAGGGACACCGAGGTTCGGCATGCCCGCGAAACCACCGGCGTTCGCGAACGCCGGGTCCATCGGTGGACCCATCGGCGGCGGCGGAGCCGAGGCCGGCGCAAGCGGGCTCGGCGGGGCGCCCATCGGTGCGTGCGGTGTAGCGTGCAGCGGCGGCGGCATCGAGGGCGGACCGGCGGGCGCCGGATACCCCGGCTGCGACTCGGCGTAGGGGCGCTGCGGGGCCATCGGGGCCGGACCTGCACCGGTGGCCAGACCCGGGCCCTGGTTCGTGCCGAGATTGCTGCCGACGCCGAGGTCGAACTCGAGGCGGTGCGAGCAGATGTGGACCTCGTCCCGCGGGCCGAGGATGTGCGGGCCCTGGATGCGCGCCCCGTTCACGAAGGTGCCGTTGGTCGACTCCAGATCGACGAGCGTCACGTCCTTGCCCGTAAAGAGGATGCGGGCGTGGGCACTCGAGACGCCCGGCTCCGGGATCACGAGGTCGTTGGCAGCGGTGCGTCCGACGGTGATCTCACGCTTGTCGAACGCATGCGTGCGCGGCACCTCGCCGGTCTTCGAGACGGTGATGCGGAGCATCGGTGCGGGCGAGCATGACGCGGACACGGCCGCGGGCAAAGGGCTTTCGCGATCGCGTCGCGATGGCCCGCAAACCGTGAGTGGACGCCGTTGCCGTCCCATCGGCCGGCCGTCACATCGGCGCGGCTCGGGACTCGCGGTCGTGCGTGTGTCGAGCGGGTCACTCGGACTCGCTCGACCCGACGATTGCCCGCAACGTACACCTTGTCGCCCTCCCGACCCGCTGCTACGGTTGCGAGACCATGGCGGAGACAGTCCATCTTTTTCTCAAGGCGAACGGTACGGACATCACGGGCGAGTCGACGCAGACGAGCCTCGGACGGGAAGGTTCCATCGAGTGTTTGTTCTTCGAGGACGCCGTTCGCACTGCCCGCGAGAAGGGCTCCGGCATGGCGACCGGTCGCCGCACCTACGAGCCGATCGTATTCAGGAAGCGCATCGACAAGTCGAGCCCGCTGCTCGCCAAGGCGCTCTGCAACAACGAGGTGATCGAGGGCGTCTTCAAGTTCTTCCGGCCGAACCCGACCGGCGACGGGACGACCGAGATGTACTACACCGTCGAGTTCGCCGAGGGCCGCGTCGCGGGGATCAAGCGGACCTCGCCCGACACGCTCGACCCCGCCTCCGCGCTGGCCCCTGCCATGGAGGAGGTCTCGTTCGTCTTCCACAACATCACGTGGACGTACACGAACGGCGGCGTCAGCCACCACGACAACTGGCGCGAGAACCAGTAGCCCTGGGCATCCGCCGGGTCGTCTGAAAGGGTCGGGCCATGGCAGTACGCGGACTCCTCTCGCGGCTGACATCGTCCGACCCGCTGCGTCCGCCCGACGAGGTCCAGTCGATCCTCGAGAACCTGCGCGCCATCCTCAACACGCGCATCGGCGACTCGACCTCGGCGAGCGGCTTCGGGATCATCGATCTCGCCGACCTCGTGCACAACTTCCCGAACGCCGCGCAGATCATGGAGAAGAGCATCCGCGCGACCGTCGGCGAGTACGAGCCGCGGCTGAAGCAGGTGCGGGTCCGCCTGCTCCCGAGCGAGGACCCGCTGAAGCTCGTGTTCGAGATCGCGGCCCGGCTCGCGGGGGACCGCCACCAGGGCATGGTCCGGGTCCGCACCGAGGTGAACTCGGCCGGCCGCGTCCACGTGGAGTGACGCTGACAGCGGGCCGGCCCTGCGCGTAGACTCGCGGGGCCTTGGGCGCGAAGTACTACGAGAGCGAGCTGGCCTACTTGCGCGAGATGGGCCGCGAGTTCGCGCTGGTCCATCCGACCACCGCGGGGCTGCTCGCCGAGAAGGGCAGCGATCCCGACGTCGAGCGCCTGCTCGAGGGCTTCTCGTTCCTGTCGGCGAGGATCCGCGAGCGCATCGACGACGGCGTCCCGCCGATCGTCCACGGGCTCGCGCAGCTGCTGCTCCCGCACTATCTCCGGCCGGTGCCGGCGACGAGCATCGTCCAGTACACGCCCGCGATCCGGGCGCTGCGGGCGGTGGCGAACGTCCCGCGCGGCACCCGGGTCGCCGCCAAGCCCCTGCACGGCACGACCTGCGAGTTCCGCACGACCGCCGACGTCGACCTGCTCCCGCTCGAGCTCCACGACGCGGTGCTCGACGAGACCGCCGCGCACCGCCCGGTCCTGCGCCTGCGCTTCACCACCACCGAGGCCGGCCGCCTCGTCATCGGCCGCAAGCAGGGCATCCGACTGTTCCTCCACGGCGAGCTGCCGCTGACGTCGATGCTGTACCTGTGGCTGCGTCGCTACTGCCGCAACGTCGCGGTGCGCTGCGGCAGCACCACGCAGGCGCCGCTCGGGCCCGAGGCGATCGGCGTCGTCGGCTTCACCGAGGACGAGGCCCTGCTGCCGTGGCCCGCGTTCGCGCCCGAGGGCCACCGCTGCGTGCAGGAGTACTTCACCCAGCCGTCGAAGTTCCTGTTCATCGACATCCTCCACCTCGATCGCTTCACGTTCACCGAGGACACCTTCGAGATCGCGCTGGCGTTCGAGCGCCCGCCCGCGCTGCCGGCCCGCATCTCCGCCGAGAACTTCCGCCTGTTCTGCACGCCGGTGGTGAACCTCTTCGACGTGTCGGCCGATCCGATCAAGCGGGACCCGGCGATCAGCGAGCACCTGCTGCGCGCCTCGGGCCTCAAGCCCGCGCACATGGAGATCTTCGCCGTCCAGGAGGTCGTCGGCGTGCGCCAGGGCCAGACCCAGCGCAAGCTGTACGCCCCATTCATCGCGTACGCCCACGCGACCGAGGGCAAGAACGCGGCCTACTACACGCTGCGCCCGGCGAGCTCGCCGATCGACGACGCGATGGATCTGTACCTGTCGATCGTGACGCCCCGCGGCGTCGCGCCCTCGGAGGTCGAGGAGGTGCTGTCGATCGACGTCGTCGCCACCAACCGCAAGCTCCCCGCCGAGCTGCAGATCGGCGAGATTTCGGTGACGCCCCGCGGCGTGTCGTCGCCGGCCCCGCTGCGCAACATCACCCCGGTCACGGTGCCGTCCCGCCCGGTGCTCGGCGACGAGCTGCACTGGCGGTTGCTCTCGCACCTCGGCCTGTCGCGGTCGTCGCTCGCCGACGTCGCCGTGCTGCGCGCGACCCTGGCGCTGTACAACTTCCAGCGCCTCGTCAGCGACACCGCCGGTCGCGCCAACGAGCTGCGCGTCGAGTCGCTGCGCAAGGTCACCGCCACGCCGATGACCCGGCTGCTCGAGGGCGCGCCGGTCCGCGGCGCCCGCATCGACGTCGAGGTCGACGAGGCGCGCCTGGGCAACGTCGGCGAGGCGTTCCTGTTCGGCTGCGTGCTCGACGAGCTGTTCGCCGGCCACGTCGCGCTCAACTCCCTGACCGAGCTGCAGCTGGTGCTGCACCCCTCCAAGGTGACCTTCCGGTGGCCAGCCCGCAGCGGACAGCAAACGATCCTGTAGCCGGCGTGGCCCCCGAGTCGGCCGCGCTGCACGCGGACGTGATCGGTCACGCGACGCGCTGGGACTTCTACGTCACCGTCGGCATGCTCGAGCGCCTGACGCCCGAGGCCACGCGCGTCGGCGGCGACGGCCCACCGACGCGAGAGTCGATCCGCTTCCGCCACGACTCGTCGCTCGCGTTCTCGGCCGGCGACGTGACCCGCGTCGAGTTCGTCGAGGTGCCACGCGCTCCCTCGGAGGCGCTCGAGCGTCGCCGCTATCGCTACGAGGTGACGACGTCCTTCCTCGGGCTCACCGGCTCGGCGTCGCCGCTGCCGCTGTTCATGTCCGAGGAGATCGAGCAGGCGCAGGACGCCGGGCAGATGCGCCGCGGCTTCCTCGACATCTTCCACCATCGCCTCGTCAGCTTCGTCTTCCGCATCGGGGTCAAGTACGACATCGCCCGCGAGTTCTCGCAGGACTGCACCGACCCATGGACCCGCCGCATCCTCGCGCTCGCGGGGCTCGACGAGTGGGCCGGCCGGCGCACCAAGTACATCCCCGCGTGGCGGCTCGCCCGACTCGCGCCCTTGCTCGCGTCGCGCGTGCGTTCTGCCCGCGTCATCGAGACCGCGCTGCAGGACCTCTGCGCCGAGGCCCTCGGCGAGGCGCGGGTGAAGATGGTGCAGTTCGCCGGCGGCTGGGTCCCGCTCGACCCGACCCAGCGCACGCTGCTCGCCAAGTCGAACAGCATCCTCGGCCAGAGCTCCGTGCTCGGCGTGCAGTGCTTCCACCGCGCCGGCAAGGCCGTGATCCGCATCGGCCCGCTGCACGAGAACTTCCGCCGCTTCCTCGTCGACGGCGACATGTACCCGGTCGTCCGCGAGCTGCTCGAGCTGATGTCCCCCGAGCCGATCGACTTCGAGCTCGACCTCGTGCTCGACGCCCACGCGCGCCCGCCGTTCTTCCTCGGCCGGTCCGCCGGCCAGCGCGTTGGCGTCGACACCTGGCTGTCGTCGCGCGCCGGCTCGGGCAAGGCCACCCACCTCAAGGTCCCCGTCGAGTCCACGTCCGCGCCCGCGGACGATCCCTCCTCCGACGACTCATTCACCCCACTGTAGAGGTTCGCCAATGCGCGTCGATCCCAGAGCCCTCGTCCGTCGCCTCAACCCCACCTGCACCCGCGCCCTCGAGGGTGTCGTCGAACGGGCGGCCGCCGGTCGCTACTACGAGATCACGCCGGAGCACCTCCTGCACGGCCTGTTGCAGATCGAGGACGGCGACGTCGCTGCGATCCTGCAGTTCTTCCGCAAGGATCGCCTGCGCATCTCGGCGGCGATCGAGCGCTCGTTGCAGAAGATGCGCAGCGGCAACGCCGGTCGTCCGGTGTTCGCCGAGAACCTGTTCACCTGGTTCGAGAACGCCTGGGTCACGGCGTCCCTCGAGCGCGGCTCGGTGCAGCTGCGCTCCGGTGACCTCTTGCTCGAGTACCTCGGCCGCGCCGGCCGCTACAGCGCCGACTCGTTCGAGGAGCTCGAGTCGATCGATCAGGACGAACTCAAGAAGAGCTTCGCCGAGGTCATCGCGGGCACCCGCGAGGCGATGGAGGTGCCGCAGGCCGGCACCGGCGACGGCACCGCGCGCGCTCCGTCGGCGGCGGGCCGCGAGGCCCTGGACAAGTTCACGATCTCGTTCACCGAGAAGGCCCGCAAGGGTGAGATCGACCCGATCTTCGGCCGCGACGCCGAGATCCGCCAGGTCATCGACATCCTGGCGCGACGGCGCAAGAACAACCCGATCATCGTCGGCGAGCCGGGCGTCGGCAAGACCGCGCTGGTCGAGGGCCTGGCGCGGGCGATCGTCGCGAAGGAGGTCCCGCTCGAGCTGCAGCAGGTCGAGCTGCTCGGCCTGGACATGGGCCTGCTCAAGGCCGGCGCCGGCGTGCGCGGCGAGCTCGAGAACCGCCTGAAGAAGGTCATCGCCGAGGTGAAGGGCTCGCCGACGCCGATCATCGTGTTCATCGACGAGGCGCACACGCTCATCGGCTCGGGCGCCGACGCCGGCGAGGTGTCGAACCTGCTGAAGCCGGCGCTCGCCCGCGGCGAGATGCGGACGATCGCGGCCACGACGTGGTCCGAGTACAAGAAGTACTTCGAGAAGGACGCCGCGCTCGAGCGCCGGTTCCAGCCGGTCAAGGTCGATCAGCCGTCGGTGGCCGACGCGGTGCTGATGCTCCGCGGGCTGCGGCACACCTACGAGAACGCCCACAACGTGATCGTCCGCGACGACGCGATCATCGCGGCGGTCGAGCTGTCGGATCGCTACATCACGGGCCGGCAGCTCCCGGACAAGGCCGTCGATCTGCTCGACACCGCCGCGGCGCGGGTGCGGATCGAACAAGACGCCCCGCCGCCGCAGATCGCCGTGCTGCGCAGCGAGCTCGCGAGCGTCGAGCGCGAGCGCGACGCTCGACTGCGCGACATCGAGGACGGCGCGGCGAAGGACGAGGGCCGGCAGGCCGAGCTGCAGGCGCGCATCGAGGGCATCGGCGTCGAGATGGCGGCGCTCGAGGCCAAGCTCGCGGCCGAGAAAGAGGCGCTCGGCAAGCTCCGCGAGGGACTCGAGGCCCTGCGCGCGGCGGATCCCGACAACAAGGCCGAGCGGCTCGCGGCCGTCGAGGCCGCCCGCGCCGCGCTCGCGGCCGTTGCCGGCGAGCAGCCGCTCGTGCACGCCGAGGTCGACCGCGACTCGATCGGCCAGGTGGTCGCCGACTGGACCGGCATCCCGGTGGGCAAGATGAAGTCGAGCTCGATCGAGACGGTGCTCGCGCTCGAGGCGAACCTCGAGGCGCGCATCAAGGGCCAGAACCACGCGACGCGTGCGGTCGCCGAGGCCATTCGCATGTCGAAGGCCGGCGTGCGCAACCCCGAGACGCCGATCGCGGTGATGCTGTTCGTCGGCCCGTCCGGCGTCGGCAAGACCGAGACCGCGCTGGCGCTCGCCGATCTGTTGTACGGCGGCGAGCGGTCGATGACGACCATCAACATGTCGGAATTCCAGGAGAAACACACGGTCAGCCGGCTCATCGGCTCGCCGCCGGGATACGTCGGCTACGGCGAGGGCGGCATGCTCACCGAGGCGGTGCGGCAGAAGCCCTACAGCGTCGTGCTGCTCGACGAGTGCGAGAAGGCCGACCTCGAGGTGATGAACCTGTTCTACCAGGTGTTCGACAAGGGCATGCTGTCGGACGGTGAGGGGCGCGTCGTCAACTTCCGCAACACGGTCGTGATCCTGACCAGCAACCTCGCGACCGATGCGATCATGAAGCTGCACGAGGGCGGCGCCAAGCCGACGGCCGAGGAGGTCGCGACCGCGATCCGGCCGATCGTGTCGAAGCACTTCAAGCCGGCGCTGCTCGCCCGCATGACAATGGTCCCGTATCGCCCGATGGATCCGGAGATCCTCGCCGAGATCGCCAAGCTCAAGCTCGCGTCGCTCGGCAAGCGGATCAAGCTCGCCCACGGCACGCAGGTGACGTTCCAGGACTCGCTGGTCGCGGAGATGGTGAGCCGTTGCACCGAGTCCGAGACTGGCGCGCGCGCCCTCGACCACGCGCTGCGCGGGTCGTTGATGCCGAACCTCGCCCGCAACCTGCTCGAGCGCATGGCCGCGGATGGCGGCGTGCCGGCGAAGCTCAGCATCGGCTACGGCGCGACGTTCGGCGGCGAGAACGCCTGGCGCTTCGACTACTCGGACAGCTGAGCAGCCCTACCACCACCCGACGCCGCGGATGCGGAACGGCAGCATCAGCTGCGTCGTGGTGCGGCAGAACCGATCGAGGTCGACGACCTCGTGGACGCCGCGGATGGTCCCGTCGCCGCGGCGGGTCTCGAGCAGGGAGCGCGCATAGAAGGGCGCGTCCACCAGGGTGCGGACCATGCGGGTGTCCCCCTCGTGCTCGGCTCGCGTCCATCGCGACAATCCCCAGCGCGTTCGGCCCAGCGTCGCGGTGACGCTGGGTTCGATCGTGTCGATGCGGTCGGCTCCGTAGCGCAGCCCGAGGCGACGTTCGATGCCGTCGCGGTCGGTCACGTCGTACAGCAGCGAGGTCGCGTCGCCGTCGGTCGAACGGGACCACGTCCAGTGCCGCAGCGAGGCCTCGAGCGCCTCGGTGCCACGGTTGCTGTCGTGGTACCCGGCGCCGGTGAACTCGAGCGCGGGGGCCTCGAGCGCGACGGTGATCCGCGCCCGCGGTGCGATCGGCCACCACAGGTGTCGCGCGGCGCCGTCGAGGGCGAACTGTTGGCGTCGCCAGCCCAGCGCGTCGAGCCGGACGCGACCGCGCAGCGGTCGACCCCACGGGTAGGTGCGCTCGTCGATGTCGATGACCAGGCCCGCATCATCGCGTGCCAGCCGATTGCGGCCGAGCACCATCGTGTCGGCGTCGCGCGAGACCTCGTCGCCGCGATACTCGGTGAAGGCCCACGCGTTCACGCGGGGACCGTGGACGACCACGTTGAGCCCGCAGTGCACCATCGGGTCGGCGGCGGGATCGCGGCGACGCGCCCGCAGGTACGCGGGCGAGAACACCGAGCCGACGAACGCGATCACGGTCACGGCGTGCTCGGAGCGCTCGTCGAACCCGTCGACGTACCACCAGAGGTAGCCGCCGGGCGCTACGACCGAGTCGAACCGAGGTCCGCGTGGATCTGCCGCGACGCCCACAGTCCCCCGAGCGTCACCATCGGCAGGCCCGCACCCGGATGCGTCGCGCCGCCCACCAGCCACAGGTTGGGCACCGCCGTGCGACAGCTCTGCCGGCGGAACGCCGCCGTCGCCCCGTGCGTCGCCGGGCCGTACAGCGAGCCCTTCGTTCCCGGGAAGCGCTCCGCGAAGTGCGTCGGCGTCGCTGCGATCGTCGGCCCGCTCGGGGCGAGTCGGAGTCCGCAGGCGTTCAGGGACGCCTCCATCGCGGCGCGGCATGTGGTTTCCCTCCGGTCGTCGCGGGGTAGGCCCGCGGGCGCGTTGACGAGACAGAACACGCGCTCGGCGTCCGACGGGGTCGACGTCAGACGATCGGGCGCGCACAGGTAGACGCTGGGGTGACGCGGCAGCTCGCGGCGTTCGAACAGCGCGTCGAACTCCTCCGCGTAGTCGTCCCCGAAGCAGACCGTGTGGTACGAAAGCTCGAGTCCCTCGGGGCGGGCGAGCATGGACCAGGTCATCGCCGACGACGACGCCGGCTCGGCGTGGGGCTGCACCGCGCGGCGCACCGCAGCGCCGAGGTGTCCATCGGCGATGCGGCTCGGGTCCCCGTTGAACACGACGTGTCGGGCGCCCAACCGGCTGCCATCGTCGAGGCGCACCGCGGTGACGCGGCGCCCATCGGACTCGATCTCGTCGACGGAGCGTCCGGTGATCAGCACGCCGCCGGCGTCGGTGAAGGCGCGGGCGATCGCGCGGGCGAGCGCGAGCATTCCACCCTTCACCGCCCAGACCCCGCGCTGCTCGACCGCGGCGATGAGGTTCAACGTCGCGGGGGCGGCGAAGGGCGAGCAGCCGTAGTAGGTCGCGTAGCGCCCGAACAGCTGCTGCAGTCGCGGATCGGGGAAGAAGTCGGCCAGCGCGCGCCACATCGTGCGGCCGAAGTCCACGCGTGCGAGGCCGAACAACCCGCGCGGGCCGACGCGGGCCATCATCCGGGGCAGGCCCTCGTTGTCGTGGCGGAGGAAGGGCTCTTCGAGGCGCTCGAGCAGCTGTGCGGCGTAGCGCTGGAACCGGCGGTAGCCGTCGACGGCGCGGTGGCCGGCGAAGGCAGCGATCGCCTCGGCGCTGCGCTCGGCGTCGGCGAACAGATCGAGCCGCGCGCCGCCGGGCCAAGCATGCCGCGCGAGCACGTCGAGCGGCTGCAACGCGACGTGCTCGTCGAAGCGCAGGCCCGCGGTGGCGAACAGCTCCTCGAACACGGACCGCATCGTCAGCACGCTCGGCCCGCAGTCGATGGTGCGGTCGCCGAGCCGCACGGCCGCGATCTTGCCCCCGACCTCGGTGTGGGCCTCGACGAGGGCGACGCGGCGGTCCTTGCCGGCCAACACGAACGCGGCGGCCAGGCCACCGAGGCCAGCGCCCACGACCACCGCGTCGAACGAGTCGGCCGACTCCACCGTCGGGCCCACTGTCGGCGGACGCCTGGGGGATGTCCAGCTGCACCCCACTCCGCTTCACCCCACCGCAGGGAGATCGTGCGCATGGGCTCGTTCGACGTTCGACACGCGCGGGACGAACCGTCCCGCGAGAGACGCGACGGCCGGCGATCGTGCGGTCGAGTCCCGCGCAGAACGTCGTTCTTGTCCCGTCTCGGGAGCCGTCTGCGGCGTCGTGCGGGCCCGGGCAACCCTGCTGTGGTCGACCGCATGGGCCAACCTTGAACCAACCCGAGACGGGCGGTCGACCGGCAGTCACGACCTGCGTTTGCCAACCGCGTGTTCAGCGACACCGAGTGTCCGATCATCGGACCACGACGTCGAATTCCGGCCCCGAAGCGGACGAATTCCGGTCGCGCCCGCGCCGCGAGCAGGTACCTTGGAGATGAGGGCTGCTGTGGAAAAGCGTGCGACCGACTTCCAAGTGAACGGGACCGGCGAATCGTTCGTCGCCTCGCGGCGCCTGACAACCCAAGTCGAGGAGTCTTCCGTGTCGACCACGGCGATGGACCCGCGTCTGCTCGCGCGGATGGTGACCAACGACATCATCCCGAGGCTGCTCCTCGCGCACAAACTCGACGAGTGCGGCGCCGAGGCCCCCACGGCCCCCTGTGAGCCACCGACCGAGGAGGCGATCGCCCGGCTCGTGGACGTCGCCGTGGCGATGGACACCACCGCGGCGGTGGAGGTCGTCGAAGCGCGGCTGCTCGGCGGTGAGTCGTACGACGCGGCCTTGCTCGACTTCGTCGGGGGCGCGGCGCGCATGCTCGGGGACCAGTGGCTCGACGACCAGCGGTCGTTCGCCGAGGTCACCATCGGGCTCGCCACGCTGCACCGCGTCGTCAGCGTGCTGCGCTATCGCCTCAAGCCGCGCGTGTCCTCGCGCGGGCTCGTCGTGCTCCTCGCCGCGCCCGGGGAGCAGCACACCCTGGCCATCCACGTGCTGGGGGACCTGCTCGCCCACGCCGGCTGGGACGCGGATGTCCGCCCCGTGTTCGACGAGGCAGAGCTGGTCGCCACCGTCTCGACCGAGGTCGTCGTGATGGTCGGCATCTCGGTGAGCTCCAACTCCATGGTCGAGCCCCTTGCCCGCATCGTGGCCCGCGTTCGTGCCGCATCCCTGAACCGTGACGTAACGGTCATGCTCGGGGGCGGTGTCGACCTCGGCGGCTATGCTACAGAGGTAGGAGCTCATTACTGTTCGGACGCGCGCCAGGCGCTCGACTGGCTCGACCGTCACGCCAGTGTCGCCCTGTAGCCCCTGCTTCGAGATCGCCCATGCTCGTCCCACGTCCCAACGCTGCCCATCCGGTCCTCGATCCGGAAGCCAACCCACTGACGGCGCGGGTCATCGCGTCGCTGTGCGATCTGGCCCTGGTCCTCGACGGCGAGGGCACCATCGTCGAGATCAACGCCGGCGCGGAGTTCGACGCCCACCCCGGATTCCGGAAGCTCGTCGGCCAGCGCTGGATCGACCACCTGACGACGGAGTGCCACGGCAAGGCCGGGCAGCTCCTCGCCGAGGCACGTCGCGGGCAGACCACGCGATCCCGCGAGATGAACATGCGGATCGACGGGATGGGCGAGGTCCCGTTCCGCTTCACCGGCACCCTCGTCGACGGCGATCACGTGCTGGCGTTCGGGCTCGACATGCGTTCGGTCGCAGCGGTCCAACAGAACCTGGTCAACGCCCAGCTCGCGATGGAGATGGAGTTCCAGCGGGTGCGCCAGTCCGAGGCGCAGTACCGGGTGCTCTTCCACGTGTCGGCCGAGGGCGTCCTCCTCGCGAACGGCCCGCGGCACGTCGTCACCGACGTCAACCCGGCCGCGCTCAAGCTGCTCGCGAAGCCGCACGAGGCCGTCCAGGGCAAGGCCCTGCGCGACCTCGTCGCGCCGACCAGTCACGAGGAACTCGCCACGTTGATCGCCTCGGTCGAGGCCGGCAAGAACATCGACGTCGTCGTGCGCACGGCGGGTGATGCCGGGATCGAAGCGACCGCCCAGCTCACCGTGTTCCGCCAGGCGGGGCGGTCGGTCTACCTGTTCCGCTTCTGGCCCAAGACCACGGGCGCGGCCGCCACCGAGGACATCGCCGGCCAAGAGCGGATCCTGCGGGTCATCCAGGCGATGCCCGACGGCTTCGTCGTCACCGACGACGAGCTCCGCATCCTCAGCACCAACGCGAGCTTCTGCGAGCTGATCGAGCGCGCCTCGGAGTCGCAGGTCGTCGGCACGTCGCTCGAGTCCTGGCTGGGCCGCGCGGGCGTCGACCTCAACGTCATCGTCTCGAACCTGCGGGCCCATGGCGTGGTCCGCAACTTCTCCACCGTGATCCGCAGTGATTTCGGCGCCGAGCGGGGGGCGACGGTGACTGCCGTCGCGACGCCCGACGGCGATTCGCGGTGTTTCGGCTTCACGATTCGACCCACGGTCGAGACGGTCGGCGGCCGGCGTGGCTCGTTCCAGTCGCGCTCGCCCGAGCAGCTGCAGGCCCTCGTCGGCCGGACCTCGCTGCGGGAGATCGTCCAGGAGTCGGCCGACATGATCGAGCGGCTGTGCATCGAGGCAGCCCTCGACGTCAGCGGCAACAACCGCGCGGTGGCGGCCCAGCTCCTCGGACTCAGCCGTCAGAGCCTCTACACGAAGATGCGCCGCTATGGCCTCGAGGAGTTCCCCCTCAAGGCGAATAGCGGCGAATGGGATCCCTGACGTTCAGACCCCTCCTGTGCCGCGGCACGGGAAGGGTCGGGCGAGCACCGGACGAAGCGGCCGGGACACCGCCGAGCACTTGGGCTCGGCGACGACCCGCCGTCGTCAGGGCTTGAAGCTCTTGACCTTCTTCAGCAGCTCCTCGACGACCTCGGGCTTGTCCTTGAGCTCGGGGTTCGGGGCCATGTTGGCGCTGAGGCCAACGGCGGCACCGCCTTCGACGATGACCTTGCGGACCCGGGCGTCGTCCGCCTGCCAGCTGCTGTTCTGGAAGTTGCGCGGGGGCGGCTGCAGGACCTTGCCGGCCTCACCGTCACCCTTGCCATCCTTGCCGTGGCACGTCGAACACTTGGTGTCCCAGACCTTCTGCGCCTCGGCGACGGCTTCGGGGTTGCCCGCAGGGGCCTTGGCGTCGTCACACGCTCCAAGGAAGGGGAGAACGGAAAACAGCGAGAAAAGCGCCTTCTTCATGGGTGTGGCTACCTGTGCGAGCTACTTCTTGAACGGAGTGCACCCCTTTGCAAGCGATATGCAAAGGGGTGCATGCATGTCGCACTTCTACCTACAGCGCCCAGGGCTACGGCAGGGCGGAGTTCTCGACCTTGCTGGCCCCCGGCTTGGCGCCTTCGAGCCAGTTGAAGCGCGGGGTGCTGAGGAGCACGAGGTGGATCACGATCGCCAGCCCGAACAGGAACACGGACAGACCGATGAGCGCTTGGCGGGGTTCGAACAGTTGCCAGATGCGGTACATGTGGTCCTCCTACGTCAAGAACGTCTGCGCGAGGGTCTGGGAGATGTCCAGCATCGTCGTGTAGCCGGCCTTGCCCGGCACCCACGGCCGCCACATCCAGACGAGGATGTGGGCCATGACGGCGATCATGGTGAACACCGTGAACCCCGTCACGAAGAATTTGTGAAATTCCTTGGCCTGCTTGTCGTTCAGCCCAGAAGGGGAGTATAGTTCTTCGTTCGCCATTGCGTGTGACCTCCGATGTTCCTTTTCATTCGACGCGGCTCCGACCCGCATAACTGTCATTCTTCGGGCCTGTGCCCGATCGGAGATCGATAGCCGCGACATGCTCCCGGGCAACCCGGGAGGCGCCAGCGCGGCGAGCCGTTCGCTCGGCGGCATCGCGGAGTTCCTTCGCCGCCGAGATCCGTGTCAGGATCGGGGTCGAGGACAGCGCGTCGTCGATGGCGCGCTCAGCGGCCTCGTCCCACGGTAGCTCCTCGTGCACCCGAGCGGGTGTCGCCTCCACGGCGTCGAGTTGTTTGCCGAGGGGGAGGATCGCGAATAGTGCGTCGAAAAGGGCGTTGCATACCTCCTGGAGGAGGTATGTCGCGCCGCTGTAGCCCATGAAGGGCGTGCCTGGATGCCGACGAATGGCAGTGCCGGGAAACGATGCGGGAATGTAGATGCCCGGACGCGGCGCCTCGGCCATGTACATGCGCTCGTTGTACGAGCCGAACAGGACCAGCGGTGTCCGCTGGGTCACCGCTTCGCGGACCGCGGCGTTGTCGGTCTTCTGGCCGGGCCTGCGGGAGATCGCGAAGTTGCACGGCAGGCCCAGCTCGGTCTCGAGGTAGGCCTGGATTCCGCGGGTGTACGTGTCGTTGGCGACGATGCCGAAGCTCGCGGTCCCGAAGAAGTCCTGGGTCACGCTGCGCCAGAGATCCCACATCGGCTTGAGCGTGGTGTGCTTCTCTCGCTCGATGAACGGCTCGACGTCGAGCTCGAGCATCTCGCCCAGGGTTCGGAGGAACCGCGTGGTGCTGTCGAGCCCGATCGGCGCCTGCAGGTACGGGACATCGAGCTCCTCGCAGAGGAGTCGGCCGAACTCGCGGTACATCACCACGTTCACGTCGGCGTTCACCAGCTTGGGTACGTCCGCGAGGTGGGTGCCGAGGGGGAACGTCAGGTTGACCTCGGCGCCGATGCCCTCGAGCAGTCGTCGGATCTCGGCGAGATCCGACCACGTGTTGAAGTAGCCGTAGCTGGGGCCGATGATGTTCACGCGGGGCTTGCGGCCCGGATCGCGCGGCGCGGGCTTCTTGGGCTTGGCGCGCTTCTTCGGGCCGAACTGCTGGAACAGCCAGAGCATGGCCCGATCCGCGCTCTGCCACTGGTCCTCGTCGATCGTCCGCGGCAAGAAACGCTGGATGCCGGTGCCCTCGGGCGTCACACCGCCGCCGATCATCTCGGCGATCGATCCGGTCACGACGACGCTGGGCAGGCTCGGATCGAGCGTGCTGTGGGCGCGCTTCATCGCGTTCTCGGTGCCGTGCTTCCCGAGCTCCTCCTCGGAGAGGCCGGTGACGACGATCGGCAGCTCGTGCGGCGGCAGCCCGTCGGTGTAGTGGAGCACCGAGGTCACCGGGAGGTTCTCGCAGCCCACCGGTCCGTCGATGATGACCTGCAGGCCCTTTACCGCCGCGAAGACGTACACGGCTCCCCAGTAGCCGCCCGCACGATCGTGATCGAGCACTAGCATCCGATTGCGCCCCCGTCGTCCTTCGGCTTGGCCTTCGCGCGATCGCGGCGGAACTCGGGGCGATCGCGTGGGACGTCCTGCCAAATTCCTGCCGCGTGGCCCTGGCCGACGCCAGCGAAGAAGGTGCGCATCGTCGCCATGCGCGATCGATTCGCCATCGCGGTGTTCACCACCTGCGCCAGCGATCCTGCTCCCGCGGCGCCCATCAGCGGTCGCGCCGAGATCAGGTTGGTGAAGTAGAGCGCCGGGGTGCCCTCTTCCTTCGCGGCCTGCACCACGGGCGTCGTGCCGATCACGAGGTCCGGGCCGTGCTCGCGCATCGCGGCGAGGTCCTGCTCGAGCGAGGCCCGGTACTGCACCTTCACGCCGTGCGCGTCGAGCCACTGACGATCGGGCTCCGACCACGGCGTCGCCGGGCAGGCGGTCCCGACGTACTTCACCTCGGCGCCGCTCTCGATGAGCAGGCGCGCGACGAGAAGCTCGGAGCCCTCGTAGCCGGAGACGTTGATGCGCCCGCGGATCGGAGCGCCGGCGAGGGCGGCGTCGATGGCCGACACCGCGGCGTCCTTTGCCGCCGCGATGCGATCGCCCGCCACTCCGCACGCCGATCCGATCGCGTCGAGCCAAGCGGCGGTGCCGTCGCGACCGACGGGCGCCGAGCCGATGGTGCGACGGCCAGCGAGATCGAACTCGCGGATCGACGCGGTGTAGAACGGGTGGATCGCCGCGACCGCGGCGCAGTCGAGCGCGGCGTATAGCTCCCGCCACTCGCGGGTCGGGACCACGGGGCCGGCGGCCAGGCCGAGCGGCTCGAGCAGCCGACCGATCGTGACCGGATCGACCGGGAACATCTCGCCGAGCAGCGTCACGGTCGGCTTGCTCGCACGACCTTGGCGGGGCGCCGCGACCGGGCCCTCTTCGACCTCGCCGCGGGCGTGCGCGAGCATGGCCCCGGAGAGGATGTCCTTGGCCTCGGCGTGCGTCGGGACGCCGAACCCCGGGACGTCGATCCCGATGATCCGCACGCCGTCGATCGTCCGCGGCAGCAGGCGCAGCGGTACGCCCGACGCCGTGGGTACGCAGAGGTTGATGATGACGACCGCGTCGTAGTCCTCGGGCTTGGCCACGGCGTGAACCGCGTCGCGCAGGTCCTCGAACAGCTTGCCGGTCACCAGCGACTCGGAATCGAACGGCACGTAGCCGACGGTTCGACGCGCGCCATAGAAGTGCGAGGTGAACGTCAGCCCATAGACGCAACACGCCGAGCCGCACAGCAGCGTTGCCGTCCGACGCATGCGCAGTCCGACGCGCAGCGACCCGAACGCAGGGCACATGCTCTGCGGCTGGTCGTGGGGGCCGACGGGGTAGTCGGCGGCGTAGCGATCGAGTAGCTCACCCTGGCCCGCGGCGGCCGCGGCCATCCGCAGCTTCACCTTGCCGCCGGAGCAGCTCGCGGCAGCTTCGGTGGAGACCGCTTCGGCGGTCGGTGCATCGGTCGGTTGGTCCATCAGGTTCCCCTCTAGACGGACCGGTCGTAGATGACCTCGAGCGTGCGCTTGCGGGCGTGCTGCGCACCGAAGTCCTCGAGGGTCGCGGGCTCGAGGACGACGTCGCGTCCCACCGCGTCGCTGGAGAACAGCGCGAGCAGTCCGTCCTGGTCGAGTGGCGTCGGGGCCAGCGGCGGCGCGGTCGCGACGTTCTCGGCGAGCTCCTCGAAGAGCGGGCCCCAGCGGCTCTCGGGCCGACCGATGATCTCGTACTTGGCGCTCTTGCGGCGGATGTCGTCGTCGGCCGGGATCGCGGCGAGCACCGGGATGCCGACCTTCTCGGCGAAGGCGCGGGCCTCACCGGTGTGGTCGTCCTTGTTGATGACGATGCCGGCGACGCCGACGTGTCCGCCGAGCTTGCGGAAGTACTGCGCCGCGGAGCAGACGTTGTTGGCGACGTACAGGGACTGCAGGTCGTTGGACGCGACGACGATCACCTTTTGGCACATGTCGCGCGCGATCGGCAGGCCGAAGCCGCCGCACACCACGTCGCCGAGGAAGTCGAGCAGGACGTAGTCGAAGCCCCACTCGTTGAAGCCGAGCTTCTCGAGGGTCTCGAAGCCGTGGATGATGCCGCGGCCGCCGCAGCCTCGGCCGACCTCGGGCCCGCCGAGCTCCATCGCGAACACACCGTCACGCTTGAAGCAGACGTCGCCGATTGCGACGTTGTCGCCGGCGAGCTTCTTGCGGGACGAGGTCTCGATGATGGTCGGGCAAGCGCGCCCACCGAACAACAGCGAGGTCGTGTCGCTCTTGGGGTCGCACCCGATGAGCAAGACCTTCTTGCCCTTGGCGGCCATCATGTACGACAGGTTGGCGAGCGTGAAGCTCTTGCCGATGCCACCCTTGCCGTAGATCGCGATGATCTGCGTGGTCTTGGTGACGACAGTGGGAATCAGGGTCTCGAGCTCGTTCAAGGTCGAATCTGCGATGGCCGTCATGGGCTCAGTCTCCAGTCCACGAGCATCTTCAGGCAGGCGGGGTCACCGAATGCCGTCACGTACGCGTCCTGGACCTGTTCGAATGTTCGTCGGTGCGTGATGAGGCCGTCGAGATCGAGGCGGCCCGACGCGGCCATCTCAGCGACGGCGACGAGGTCCTCGGCGGCCCACTCGGCCGCGACGCGGAACCTCGCCTCCTTCAGGAAGGCCAAGGGAAAGTCGAAGCCGATGCGGTCGGGGTAGAACCCGGCGAGGACGATCTCGCCGGCGCGGCCGAGTCGCTTCAGCAGCACGTCGATCAGCGCCGCGTCTCCGCTGGCGTCGTAGATGCTCCGGTAGTCGCGGCGCGGATCGTCGTCGGGCGCGACGACGCGGTAGCCGACCGCGCCGTGGGCCCGACGCGGGTTCTTCTCCCAAACCGTCGGTGTCGCGCCGGAGGCCACCGCGAGTCGGGCCAGCAGGCGTCCGAGAACGCCGTGGCCGACGATGAGCTCCGGGGGCCGCCCGTCGCCGCCGACCAGGGCATGCTGGGCCGTGGCTGCGAGGGCGAGCAGGATGCCGCGCTCCTCCAGGCCGTCGGCGAGCGGCGTCACGCGGGTTGCGGGCACCCGCAGATGGGACGCGGCGCCGCCGAAGAGGCCACGGACGTCGCCGAAGCAGTTCGACCCCGGCACGAACACCCGCTGGCCGACCGCCACGGTCGCCTCGGGACCGGCCGCCAGGACGCGACCCACCGTCTCGTAGCCGGGCACCAGCGGGTAGCCCATCCCCGGGAACGGGGGCATCCGTCCGCTGAACAGGAGGCACTCGGTGCCGGTGCTGATGCCGGTCCACTCGACCTCGACGAGGACCTCGGCCGGCCCCAGCGGCGTCGAGAACTCGATCCGCCGGAGCTCGACGTGCTCCGGGCGGGTCATCACGACGGCGAGGGTGGTCGACACGTCTGTCAGATTACATAGACACGCAATTGTGTCAATCAGAAATGACACTCACACGGCGGCGGCGGAAATCAGGCGCGAAATCATGGGCCGGCGCGTATTGCGGAGTCGCCCCGGCCCGAAGCCAGCCTGGGCGAGCAGGGCGGTGACCTCGGCGGGGGATCGCACACGGCCCTGACCCATCGCCATGAGATAGAAGCCGAAGTACGCGTCGCCCATGCGCTCGCCCCCGGTCGTGCCGCGCATGGGCTCGGCGATCAGGAGGACACCGCCGGGTCGCAGCACCCGCCGCACCGCCCGGAGCAGCTCGAGTGCCTGTGCGTCGTCGTGGTCGTGCAGCACGCGGACCAGCGAGACGAGATCGGCGCCCTCGGGAAGGGGGTCGCGCCGCCAGTCCCCCGGGACGATCCGGACGCGCGACGAGAGGCCCGCGCGTTCGAGTCGCGCCGAGGCCCGCGTCGCGACCCCCGGCAGGTCGAACAGCATCAGTTGTAGGTCGGGGGCGTGGGTCGCGGCGGCCTCGAGGAACGCCCCCTCACCGCCGCCGACGTCGAGCAATCGCCGGTGATCCGCCACCGCATACGACTCGAGGATGTCCTCGACCAGCAACGGGATCGAGGCCGCCATCAGATCCGTGTACGCGCCCACGCCCCGAGCCGAGGCGGGTGGCGCATCGGCCTGGGTGTACGTCCAGAAGCGATGGACCTCGGCGTTGCCGACCTCGCCACGCAGCAGCGCGATGGGGTCGGCCAGGTCGCGGTAGAACATCGCGTTGTGCTCGACGAGTCGGGCGACCGCAGGATTGCCGACGAACGAGCAGCCGTGGATGCCGAGCCAGTAGCTCGCCCCTCGGGCCTGGACCAGGCCGAGGGAAGCGGCCGCGTCCAGGAGCCGCTGGGTTGCGTCACGGGACAGATCGAGGAGCATCGCGAGCTCGAGGACCGATCGCGGACCCGCGTGGAGGATGTCGAGCAGGCCGACGCGAGCCGCCGCGTACAGGACCTGGGAGTAGACGAAGCCCGCGCTGATGTCGAAGAGCGCGGAGGCCCGCCGCCGCGCGATGGACCGCGCGAGCCACGAGCCCTCGGCCCAGCGCTGGAAGCCCGGATTGCAGAGCATCCGGTTGCGCGTGGCCAGCCACGCGCCGGAGACTCCGTCGACGAGCAGCCGCAGCGCTGCCCTCACCCCCGCCCAGATCATGCGGCGGTTCGTCGAAGGGCGGGCGGAACCAGTCGCTCCGCCATCTCGACCACGAGGCCGCGGAGCATGTCGGCGCCGGGGCACGGCGGCACGGCGGCGGCCGCACGGGACACGAGGGCGCGCAGCTTGGCGATCGCGCCCTGCGTGCCGTACTCGGCGACTGCGCTCGGCCGATCCAGCCGTCGATCCTGTCGGGTCGGCTTGCCGGCGAGATCATCGATCGCGTGGGCGTCGAGGAGATCGTCGGCGACCTGGTAGGCCTCGCCGAGCAGCTCGCCCATCTGGCGCCACGGCTCGGGATCCCGGCCGGCCGCGGCCGCACCCGCCATCGCGCTGGCGACGAACATCGAGCTGGTCTTCGCCCGGTGATAGCGCTCGAGCGGGACCGTGGGCTCGCTCTCCCACGCCTGGCCCGCGACCAGGCCCGACGGCGCGCCCGCGGCCCGCGTCAGGATGAGGATGAGCTGCGGCAGGCGGGCCGGTGATGCGACACAGGCGCGTGCCACCGCGTCGAATGCACCGACGATGAGCGCATCCCCGACCAGCACCGCGAGTGGGGCCCCGAAGACGTGGTGGACCGAGGGGCGACCCCGGCGGGTCGGCGCGTCGTCGAAGCACGGCAAATCGTCATGGACGAGGGAGGCGCAGTGCAGGAACTCGAGCGCGCAGGCCGTGGCGTCGACGAGGTTCGGATCGTCGTTCTCAGCGGCCGCCGCCACCGCCTGACACAGGCGGGGTCGGATGCGCGCTCCACCCAGGAAGATGGCGTGACGCAACGCGGCTGCAAGTCTGGGCGGCGCGTCGCGCTCCAGCAGGCCGAGTCCACGCGCGAGGGTGGTTTCGAGGTTCGCCATGGCCACGTTCGTTCATCCTGACGGTTGACACCTCGATGTGTCAAGTAGAATTGACGCCGGGCTCGGCGTCGAGGAACGCGAGGTACGCGGCCGCGAACGCATCGGGCAATTCGAAGTGGGGCAGGGCACCGGTGTCGAAGATGTCCCGGGACCAACCTCGACGGCGCTCGAGCACCGCGTCGGCCCCGCGGTAGTCGACGAAGTCGCCGCGCACACCGTGGCTCAGCCAGACGCGGCCGGGGAGGGCCTCGTAGAGCTGCGTCGCGTCGGTACTGAAGAGGTGGCCGGACAGGAACCACAGCGGCGCATGCTCGGCCCCGGGCTGGCCCGCGGTGAGGATCGCATAGGCCCAGAGATCGGGATCGATCTCGGGTCGGCCGAAGGTGCGCGCGAGGAAGTAGCGGATGACTCGCGGCCGCGTGAGCAGCCGGTACATCGGCCCGCCGATCCATCGTCGACGCAGGATGGAGCGCATGAGCGACAGGCCGCGGTTGCCCCCCGCTGGACCGTCGAAGCGGCGCCTGCCCAACCCCGTGGGGCTCACGAGCCCGAGCGTGCGAAACGCCCCGGCCGCTTCGATCGCGGCGCGCGCGAGGCTCTCGCAGGACAGCGAAAGGGCGAGGGCATCCACGCGTACCCCGCCGTGCCGCCCGCGGATGGCTGCGACCGCCGCGAGGATCGCATCGGTCATCAATCGCGGCGAGTAGATCCGGTCGCTGCGATCGGATCGCCCGAAGCCGGGGAGATCGATCGCGTACGTCGGACGCGACAGGGCCAGCCGCTCGAACAGCGGGCGGATCTCGAATGCAGAGGCCGCGGCGTTGATGCTGTGCACCAGCAGCACCGGCGACCTCGCGGTCGGGCCGGCGTCGTGCGACCCGTAGAACTCGAGGTCTCCCGCGAGCGGATCGTGCATCGACATCGTCCAGCCAGGCACCGGCGAGGGCAGGGGAGGGGGTCGCGCGGTTTCCGAGTCCAACCGGGCGAGGCTAGCCTGCCTTCGACCGACGGACCGGCTGGAGTTGTCGAGGCTGGCCCGAGACCCGGCTGTCAATTTCACTTGACACTCACCCCCGTCAAGAATAACACACACGTTGACGATCGGAGCGGCAGTGCGCGGCACGACACCCGGCGAAAACACCTTCGGATGGCTCGACATCGTCCGACTCGGGGCCGTCCAGGCGGCGCTGGGGGCGGTCGTGGTTCTCACGACCTCGACGTTCAACCGCCTCATGGTGGTCGAACTGGCGCTGGCCGCGACCGTGCCCGGGGCCTTGGTGACGCTGCACCACGCGATGCAGCTGCTCCGCCCGCGGATGGGCCACGGCACCGACATCGGCGGACGCCGCACGCCTTGGATCCTGCTCGGCATGGTGGCGCTGGCCCTCGGCGGTATCGGTGCCGCGGCGGCGATCTCCCTCATGGTGGCGCAGCCCGCCCTCGGCCTCGCCCTCGCCGTGGTCTCCTACGCTGCCATCGGGGGGGGCGTGAGCGCCTGCGGCACTTCGCTGTTGGTCCTGCTGGCCAAGGGGGTCGCCGCGCCGCGTCGTGCCGCCGCGACGACGGTCGTCTGGATGATGATGATCGCGGGCTTCGCAGTCACCGCCGGTGTCGCTGGCGGACTCCTCGAGCCCTTTTCCTATGCTCGCCTGATCGGTGTCACGGCCGGTGTGTCGACCCTGGCGGTCGTCATTGCCTTCGCGGCCATGCATGGGGTCGAGTCCCGCATCGTTCGGCCTGCCGCGTCACCGCAGGCGCCTCCGCCAGAGCCCGGTGCGTTCCGCCGCGCGCTCGCGCAGGTGTGGTCCGAGCCGGACGCCCGCCGGTTCACGGCCTTCGTGCTGGTGTCGATGCTCGCCTACAGCGCCCAGGATCTCATCCTCGAGCCCTTCGCGGGGTTGGTGTTCGGGTGGTCCCCGGGGGCCTCGACGAAGCTCGCGGGCACGCAGCACGCCGGCGTCTTCATCGGCATGCTCCTGGTCGCCGTCGTCACCTCGGCGTTCAAGGGCCGCGGCGTCGCGTCGCTGAAGGGTTGGGTGGTCGGGGGATGCGTCGCATCGGCGATGACGATGTCGGGTCTCGCGTTCGCCGGACTCACGGGCGCCATGTGGTGGCCCCTCACCCAGAACGTCTTCCTCCTCGGGGTCGCCAACGGGGCCTTCTCGATCGCTGCAATCGCCGCGATGATGACCCTCTCGACCCACGGTCGCAGCGGGCGCGAGGGCATGCGCATGGGCCTGTGGGGCGCGGCTCAGGCGATCGCCTTCGGCGCGGGTGGGTTCCTCGGGACCGTGCTGGTGGACGCCGCGCAGGGGCTCGCCGGCCAGTCATCGGGCCTGGCCTATGCATTCGTCTTCGGTCTCGAGGCGATCGGGTTCGTGGTCGCCGCTCGCCTGGCGGTGCGCACCACGTTGCCCGAGCACGGCACGGCGCGAGCCCCGACGCCGCCTCCCTCGCCACAACCAGCGTACCTGGTGGAGCCGGTCTGACGCATGTTCACCCAGCGCATCACGGCGGCCGTACACGCGGCCGCTGAAGCCGCCGCCCCGGCGCCCCGGAATGCCCGTCGCGAGCGCGGGGGGGCCAAAGCGTGGCGGAACAATCGCTGGATTCGGACGACCCTGACCAGCCTATTCGTGCTGCTGATGCTCGGATCGGCGCACCTCTTCATGGTCGCGATCAATGCCGCCGAACAGGCTGTCGCCGATCCCGACATCAACGCGGGTGTCTCCGCCCGCCTGTTCAGCGATCTCTCCATGGTCGAGGAACTCGACGCGGCGATCGCCCGAACCCGCGACCCCGCAGATCGGCGCGTCTTCGAGGCCGGCTTGGTCGCCGCCCAGGCCGGTACCCTCGAGGTGCGTACCCTGCCGGTGACGCGCTTCTTGGTCTACGCCGCCCTCGGCCTCAGCGCCCTCGGTATGGTCCTCATCTGGTTGACGTCGCGGATCAAGAACGATGCCGCGCAGTCCATCCTCGGCATCTTCGGAGGGAACCTCATCTGGACCGGGGCGATCGAGTATGGCCTCACCCTGGCCTCGCGATCGATGGGCATCGGCAAGACGGTCGCGATCCAAGATGGCCAGCTGGTCGCGACCTACGGCGAGTACGTGCTGCTCAAGCACAGCTGGGGCGGTCTGTTCCTGATCCTCGCCTACTTGCTCTTCCTCGAGTCGTCGCGCTGCCCGGTGTTCCTGTGGTGGCGCGAGCGCGTGCCGACCATGCGTGGGCCGATCGTCAGCGGACGAATCGACAACTACGGACCGCGCAGCGCGTTCCAGTACGTCACCACGGTGTGGTTCTTCTACCTGCTGCTGCTCTGGACCTACGACGAGCAGCTCGCAGGGGTCTACTCCGTCGCGACCAAGTCGATCCTCTTCGCGGCGATGGCTGGATCGCTCTACTGCATCTGGAAGCTCCATCAGCAGTCCGGCTGGGGACCTGCGATTCGCTACGCCGTCGGCGCGATGATCGTCGTCTGGACGCCGATCGAGATCCTCGGCAAGTGGGGCGTCATGCGCCAGCCCTGGCTGCTGCTCGAACCAACGACGTTCGCGGTCTTCTTCGGCGGTCTCGCGCTGGGAACATGGGCGCTCTGGCGGGCGGCCCGTCGCCGCCGCCTCGGTGCTCCGGCCGACTCCGATCCCATGCACTCGGAACTCGCGGTCGCCTGACCGCACGCGAAAAGGCCTCCATGTCCGCATTCCCGTTCACCGCAATTGTCGCCCAAGACGAGCTGAGACTCGCGCTGCAGCTCGTCGCGATCGACCCGACCTTGGGCGGGGTGCTGGTGCTCGGCGATCGCGGGACGGGCAAATCGACGGCCGTGCGCGCCCTGGCGACGCTGCTGCCGCCCATGAATGCGGTTTGCGGTTGCGCATACAACTGCGATCCGAACGACGATGCGAGCCGGTGCGTCCCGGAGTGCCCACGGCGCCAAGGCGGTGAGTTTCGCACCCAGCAGATCCCCGTGCCGGTCGTCGACCTCCCGCTCGGTGCGACCGAGGACAGGGTCGTGGGCGCCCTGGATCTCGAGGCTGCACTGTCCCGCGGCGAGCGGGTGTTCTCCCCCGGCCTGCTGGCGCGGGCCAACCGCGGGTTCCTCTACATCGACGAGGTCAACCTCCTCCCCGATCATCTCGTCGATCTGCTGCTCGACGTGGCCGCCTCGGGTGAGAACGTCGTGGAGCGCGAGGGCGTGAGTGTTCGTCACCCGGCGCGGTTCGTGCTCATCGGCAGCGGCAACCCGGAGGAGGGCGAGCTGCGGCCGCAGCTGCTCGATCGATTCGGGCTCGCGCTCGAGATCTCGACCCCGACCGACGTTGCATCCCGGGTCGAGGTCGTCAAGCGCCGGATGGCGTTCGACCGCGATCCGCAGCGGTTCGTGGCCCAGTACGCCGCCAGCGAAGCTGCCACCAGCCGCCGCCTCGCCGACGCCCGCGTGCGAGTGCGCGAGATCGCCGTGTCCGATCACGTGGTCGAGCGGGCCGCGTCGCTGTGCGCGGCCCTTGGGACCGACGGTCTGCGCGGCGAGCTCACGCTCATCCGCGCGGCGCGTGCCGCTGCGAGCCTCGAGGGGGCGACGGAAACCGGGGAGCAGCACCTCAAGCTCGTGGCCGCGCTCGCGCTGCGTCACCGGTTGCGCCGCGATCCGCTCGACGAGGTCGGCTCGACCGTGCGCGTCGACCGGGCCCTCGAGGAGGTCTTCGCCGCGTGAGTGACGGGGAACCCAACGGCGTTCGAACGCCGCCGCGGCCGCGCCCGTGGGCTGACGTCATCGTGGCGGCTCGGATGCTCGCGGTGGATCCGTTCGGGCTCGGCGGCATCCACCTGCGCGCGCGCTCGGGTCCGGCCCGCGATCGCGTCTGTGCGTGGATCCGCGGCCTGGTCCCTGCGACGACGCCGTGCACGCGGATTCCGGTGCACGTCACCGACGATCGGCTTCTCGGCGGCATCGCGCTCGCGGCCACGCTGAAGCGCGGCACGGTGGTGTGGGAGCAGGGGCTGCTCGCGAGCAGCCACGGGGGGCTGGTGGTCCTCCCCATGGCCGAGCGCATGGAGTCCCGGATCAGCGCGCAGCTCTGTGCCGTCCTCGATCGCGGGCAGCTCGCCCTCGAGCGCGACGGCATGACGGGAGTCGCCCCCTGCGCAGTTTCGTGCATCGTGCTCGACGAGGGCATCGACGACGAGCAGGTCGAGCCCTCGCTGCTCGATCGCCTCGCGTTCGGGTTCGACCTCGAAGCGTTCGATCCGCGCGCGATGCCGGAGGAGATCGAGGCCGTTGGGTCGCTCGCGGAGGTCCGCGCTCGTCTCGAAGCCGTCGAACTCGCGCCCGAGGCGATCGACGCACTTTGCCGTGCCGCCTTGGCCCTCGGGATCGACTCGCTACGCGCGGTGCTCCTCGCTGGGCGCGCGGCCAGGGTCCACGCCGCGCTCGCGGGCCGAGCTGTCGTCGAGACCGCGGATCTCGACGTCGCCGCGCGGCTCGTCCTCGGTCGTCGCGCGACTCGCATCGACGCCCCATCGGAGGCCGAGCCCCCGAACGACGCGCCGCCGGAGCGCGAGGAGGATCGCGAGCCAGAGGGGGAGCAGAGCGTCGCCCCGCCGGAGCCACCGCCGCCGCGCGACGACGACGACGTCCGGACCGACGATTCGCCGAGCCCGGCGGCGCTCGAGAACATCGTGCTCGAGGCGGCCAAGAGCGGGGTACCCGAGGGGCTGCTCGAGCTGCTCAAGCTATCGGGACCGCGCCGAACGCCCGTGGCGAGCACGGGACAGAAGGGGACCTCGCGCCTGTCGACGCAGGGCGGACGCCCGGCGGGCAGTCGCGCCTCGCCGCTGCGTCAAGGTGCACGCCTGGCCGTCCTCGATACCCTGCGGGCCGCGGCGCCTTGGCAACGGTTGCGCGGCCGTAACAACCCCGCCGAGTGCACCGCGCCCCACCGCGTCGAGGTCCGGCGAGAGGACTTCCGCGTCAAGCAGTTCCGCCAGCGCACGGAGACCTGCGTGATCTTTGCCGTCGATGCCTCGGGCTCCGCGGCGTTGCAACGCCTCGCCGAGGCCAAGGGGGCCGTGGAGCACCTCCTCGCCGATTGCTACGTCCGCCGTGACCACGTCGCGCTGATCGCCTTTCGTGGGACGCAGGCGGACGTCGTGCTGCCGCCGACACGCTCGCTCGCCCGCGTACGACGTCGACTGGCCGATCTCGCGGGCGGCGGCACCACGCCCTTGGCCGCCGGCATCGACGCCGCGACGGCACTCGCCGCCGACTCTCGCAAGCGCGGGCGTACCCCGCTGGTCGTGATGATGACCGACGGCCGCGGCAACGTGGCCCTCGACGGTCGCACAGGCGAGGCCGCGACCGACGACGCGCTGGCATGCTCCCGTCGCCTGCGCCTGGCTGGCGTCCCGGCGCTGATGCTCGACACTTCGCCGCGCGCGACGCCGCGGGTTCGCAAGCTCGCGAGCGAGATGAACGCCCGCTACCTCGCGCTGCCGTACGTCGATAGCGCGGGGGTCTCGCGGGAGATCCGATCCCTCGCCCTGGAGTCGGCCCCGTGTCGCTAGCCGCGGCCGACACGACGCGCCCCGGCGCGAGGCCACCGAGTCCTCCGTCCGCCGCGTCTCCGAGCGAGGCCCCGCGCAGCCGCATCGTCGAGCTCGGCGCGAATCGCTGGCACCTGCTCGAGATGGGGCGCGGGCCGGCGGTGCTCATCCTCCACGGCGCGGGCGCGTCGAGCCATTCGTGCCGCCCGCTGATGCATCGGCTCGCGTCGTCGTTTCGGGTGCTCGCGCCCGATCTGCCCGGGCATGCAGGGTCCTCGTTCGGTCCCTCGTTCGATCCGTCGCTGCCGAACGTCGCCATGGCCCTGGGCGAGCTGCTCGGGGTCCTCGAGGCGAAACCGCAGCTGGTCGTCGGACACTCGGCGGGCGCGGCTGTCGCGACGCGCCTTGCCCTGGACGGTGTGGTCTCGCCCTCGCTGCTCGTCGGACTCGCGCCTGCGCTGGTGCCGTTCCGTGGCCTCGCGGCGGCGGTTCTGCGTCCCGCAGCGGCGCTCCTCGGCCGATCCCCGGCGGCGGCGTTCCTCGCCTCGTGCTTCGCCACCTCCGATCGGATCGACCGGATCCTCCGCGGCACGGGTTCGGTCCTCGACGCCGTCGGCGTGGAGTCGTACCGGCGGCTCGTCGAGCGCCCCGAGCACGTCACCGGCGTGCTGACGATGATGGCGCGCTGGGACATCGACGCGTTGTATGACGAGTTACCCGCGCTCGAGCTCCCCTTCCTGTTGGTCGCGGGGCGCAACGACCTCGCCGTCCCGATGCCCCAGGTGCAGGACGCGGCCCGCCGCCTGCGCTGCGCCACGCTCGCGGTCGTCGACGGCGCCGGCCACCTGCTCCACGAGGAGCAGCCAGACCGCATCTCGGCCTTGATCCTCCAGCACCTGGATCGAGCCCTTCACCGACGCGAAGCCGAATGACACGACTGGAGACGAACCGATGGCCCTGCTGAGCTTCGAACGACGATATCGCGTGCGCGGAGGCACCCTGGTCGGGGGTGATCTCTTCGACCGTTGGGTTGGTCCCTTCTATGTGGGCTTCTTCGGGATGACGACCGTCTTCTTCGCGGTGGTCGGCACCGCTCTGATCCTCTGGGGCGCAGCGCTGGGGCCCACGTGGAATCCGTGGTTGATCAACATCGCGCCACCGCCGATCGAATACGGTCTGGGCTTCGCCCCGATGCGCGAGGGCGGGATCTGGCAGCTGGTGACGGTCTGTGCCCTCGGCGCCTTCCTGTCCTGGGCGCTGCGGCAGGCCGAGATCGCGAGGAAACTGGGCATGGGGTATCACATCCCGTTTGCCTACGGCATGGCGATCTTCGCCTACTTCAGCCTCGTGGTCGTCCGCCCGGTGATGCTGGGGGCCTGGGGGCACGCCTTCCCATACGGCATCTTCAGCCACCTCGACTGGGTGTCGAACGTCGGGTACCAGTACCTGCACTTCCACTACAATCCGGCGCACATGATCGCCGTGTCGTTCTTCTTCACGACGACCCTGGCGCTGTCGCTCCACGGAGGTCTGATCCTCTCGGCGACCAACCCCCAGAAGGGTGAGACCATCAGGGGCGCAGAGTACGAGGACACGTTCTTCCGCGATCACATCGGGTACTCGATCGGCGCGCTGGGTATCCACCGCCTGGGCCTGTTGCTCGCCCTCAGCGCGGGGTTCTTCAGCGCGGTCTGCATCATCATCAGTGGACCCTACTGGACCAAGGGGTGGCCGGAATGGTGGGGTTGGTGGCTCAACCTCCCGATCTGGTCCTAACCTGGAGATTCCCATGCAGAACACGAACATTTTCACCCGGATTCAAGTCGCGGCTCCGCCGAATCCGTCGATGCCGATCCCGAATGCCGAGGGACGCACCCCCGCCTTCGGGTTGTCGCGCCTCATCGGCTGGTTCGGCAATGCGCAGCTGGGGCCGCTCTATCTCGGCTACCTGGGCATGGCCTCCGCGGTGTGTTTCATCATCGCTTTCGAGATCATCGGCCTCAACATGTTGGCCTCGGTCGACTGGAGCCCGACGGAGTTCATACGGCAATTGCCGTGGCTCGCGCTCGAGCCTCCGCCGCCCTCGGGAGGTCTCTCCATCCCCGCGCTGAACCAGGGCGGCTGGTGGCTCATGGCCGGGTTCTTCTTGACGCTTTCGATCCTGCTTTGGTGGTGGCGGACGTTTCGGCGCGCCAAGGCGCTGGGCATGGGAACGCACGTCGCGTGGGCGTATGCCTCCGCCATCTGGCTGTACGTCGTGCTCGGATTCATCCGTCCGATTCTGATGGGCAGCTGGGGGGAGGCGGTGCCGTTCGGCATCTTCCCGCACCTCGATTGGACCGCGGCGTTCTCGATCCGCTACGGCAATTTGTTCTACAATCCGTTCCACTGCCTCTCCATCGCCTTCCTCTACGGCTCGACACTGCTCTTCGCGATGCACGGTGCGACCGTCCTCGCAGTCAGCCACCTCGGAGGTGAGCGCGAGGTCAGCCAGGTCGTCGATCGCGGGACCGCGGCCGAGCGCAGCGCGCTGTTCTGGCGCTGGACGATGGGGTTCAATGCGACCTTCGAGTCCATCCATCGCTGGGCGTGGTGGTTCGCCGTGCTCACCCCGCTGACCGGCGGAATCGGCATCCTGCTCAGCGGCACGGCTGTGGACAACTGGTATCAATGGGCGCAGAAGCATGACTTCGCGCCTTCGTACCCGGCGGTCTACCAGACCGCCGAGGACCCGGCGCTCTCCTCCGAGCCGACGGTGCGCGTGCCGGCTGCGGCGGGCACGATGGTCGAGCCAGCGCCTGCGGCCCCTGCGGCGGTGGAGCCTGCGGTCGCATCCGTGAGCGCGGCGGCGCCGACGCCCGCTCCGACCGAGGTTGCGGCACCGACCTCGCCGGGCGCCCGCGAGGTCACGCCGAGCGGAGCCGATGCGAAGCCGGAGCCCACTGCGAAGCCGGAGCCCACTGCGAAGCCGGAGCCGGCGCAGCCGGAGTCCGAAGCGAAACCGGACACCGATGCGAAGGCGGAGGCCGGAGCCGAGACGCCGGTTGACAGCAAGTCCGAAGCGAAGGCCGGCGCCACTGCGGACCTCGAGGGGGAACAGGAATGAATGGTCTCAAGCTGACGACCCTGGGGATGGTCGCGTTGTTCATCTTCCTCATGGTGGTGTTCTGGTTCGAGCCCACCCGCACCACCCAGCTCGGATTCGATGGGGTCGGGATGCAGGTCACCGACTCGGTGGATCGCATGGCGGATCGGGCCGCGGGCAACGTGATCCCACCTCCACAGCCGTTGACGAAATCCGGCGATCTCGCGGTGAACGCCTACCAGAACGTGCAGGTCCTGGGGCACCTCACCACCGGCGAGTTCGTGGGCATGATGAACTCGATCACTGCCTGGGTCGCGCCCGAGCAGGGGTGCGCGTACTGCCACGTGGATGGGAACCTCGCTTCCGACGCCCTCTACACGAAGGTGGTGTCGCGGCGGATGTTGCAGATGACCATGCACATCAACGAGGACCTCAAGAGTCACGTGAAGGAGACCGGCGTCACCTGCTGGACCTGTCACCGCGGTCAGCCGGTGCCTCGATACATCTGGCACGAGGATCCGCCGCAGGACGTCCTGACCGCGGCCCTGGGCTACAACGCCCAGCAGAACCTCTTCAACGGCGACAACGGGACGTCTCTGCCGCGGACGGCCTTCGAGCAGTTCTTGCTCGGTGACACCAACATCCGAGTGCAGACCAACACCGCGCTGCCCGGCGAGAATCACTCGTCCATCAAGCAGACCGAGTGGACGTACTCGCTGATGATGCACTTCTCGCGCTCTCTGGGCGTGAACTGCACGTATTGTCACAACTCGCGTGCCTGGGAGAACTGGAGCGAGAGCCCCACGACCCGCGCGACGGCGTGGCACGGCATTCGAATGGTCCGGCACCTCAACAACGAGTGGCTCGTCCCGCTGACCGATGTGTTCCCGCCCAACCGGCTCGGCCCCAACGGCGACGGTCCGAAGCTGAACTGCGCCACCTGCCACCAGGGCGCCTACAAGCCGCTCATGGGCCAGAGCATGCTCCCGGACTTTCCGCCGCTCGCACGCGCAATGCCACAGCCGGCACGAACCGCGCCACCTGTCGCGCCGCCGCCCGCCGCGGCGAGCCCGAGCGCTGGCGGACCGTAGCCGGACGCCGACGTCGAACGGGCCGGACGATGGCGGGTTTTCCCCGTGATCGTCCGGCCGTTTGCGTTGGTTCTTCAGCGCGCCGCGGCGGCGCGGCGGGACAGGTCGAACAGATGGGCGGGGAACGACGCGCTCATCAGGACGACGACCCACACGAGATCGCCGCCGGAGAGCGCGACGCGGAGCGCCCCGAGCAACAGGGCGCCCGCGAGCATCTGCCCTGCGATGTCGAGGGGCCGTAGCCGGGTCCGGGCCCCGCGTCTTCGGGCGAGGCCGGTGACGATCGCGAACTCGACGACAATCGCCCCCAGAGCGACGTCGACGAATCGTCCGTCGCTCAGGAGGAAGTCGACGATCACGGCCAGAGCTCAGGCGGCCGGGGTCAGCCCGAGGAGGTGCGCCATGTCCTTGAAGAAGATTCGCATGTGCGCGCCGGGCCGGGCCCGGACCAACTCCTTGTGCATGTACGCCTGCCACGTCAGCATCTGGACGTCGGGGTCGCGGCACATGGTCACGAATCGCTCGCGGCGCTTGTCGCTCTTGTACCAGAACCGCTGCATGATCCCGAGGATCCAGAACACGCGGCCGTGGGCCTTCATGAAGCGCTTGCGGGCCAGGCCGAGGTCCTTTGCCTTGCCGCTCGCGAGGAACTCCATGCCGGCGAGGGCAGCGAGCTGCCCGCCGACCATCGCGTAGTAGATGCCTTCCCCGGACGCCGGAGCCACCACGCCGGCCGCGTCACCCGCGAGCACGACGTCACGGCCGTTGTCCCAGCGCTTGAGTGGCTTCATCGGGATCGGCGCGCCCTCGCGACGAATCGTCGTTGCGCCCTGCAGGCCCGCACGGGCCCGGAGCTCCGCGACGGAGCCGCGCAGCTTGAAGCCGGTCGCGGCGCTGCCCGACCCGATGCTCACCGACTTGCCATGGGGGAAGACCCATCCATAGAAGTCCGGCGACGTGGTGCCGTCGTAGATCACATCGCAGCGGGCGCCGTCGAAGTCGACGCCCTCGGCCGGGCTCTGCGGCGCCTCGACGACCTCGTGGTACGCGAAGACGTACGGGGGAGGCGTCTCGCTGACCTCCTGCCGGGCGACCTTCGAAAGCGCGCCGTCGGCCCCGACGACCAGCCGCGTGTGGACGGCGTGGGACTCGCCGTCCGCGGTGAAATGGACCGTGGCGCCGGGCTTGCCGTCCTCGCGGGAGATCCGCTCGAAGCTGCCCGTGCAGCGCATCGCGCCGTGGTTCGTCGCGCGGGCGCGGAGGAACTCGTCGAAGACCTCGCGGTCGACCATGCCCACGAATCCTCCGTCGATCGGCATGTCGACCACGCGCTGGCTCGGAGAGACCATGCGGGCCGATCGGATCCGTGCGCACAGGAGATCCTGCGGGATGGCGAAGTCGGCGATGAGCCGAGGGGGGATCGCGCCGCCGCAGGGCTTGATGCGGCCGGCCTTGTCGAGCAGCAGGACGCTGTGCCCGGCCCGGGAAAGCTCGTCGGCGGCGGTGGCTCCCGCCGGCCCGCCGCCGATGACGACGGCGTCGAAAGAATCGTTTGCGTGGATCATGACTTGCTCCTCTTCGTGGTCATCTCGCTGGGGGATCGGCTCTCGCCGGGTCAGCCGACGGTGTTGAGGGCCCGCACGGCGAAGCCGCTGACGAGCATCCCGAGGACGAAGAACGTGGTGCCGGTGGCGTTGTAGAGCGGCGCCCGCTTGCGTGGGTTCCGGATCAACATGGGCATCAAGATGAACTGCCCGGTGAGCAGGCTGGCGACGACCAAGGCCTCGATGGGGCGGTCGTTGGCCAGGAGGAGTGCGATCACGGCGATCTGCGGCACTGCCATCACCACGCAGGCGAACACGGCAGCCGGCCGTACGCCGAGCTGCACCGGGAGGCTGCGCACGCCCAGCGCCTTGTCGCCCTCGATCGCCTTGAAGTCGTTGAGCACCATGATGCCGAAGGCCCCGGCGCTGTAGAGGAGGGCGAGCACGCCGATGCGGGGGTCCGGCATCTGGACCGTCAGCGCCGCCGCGCCCGTGAACCACGGCAGACCTTCGTAGCAGAGCCCCACCGCGGAGTTCCCCCACCAGCCGTTGAGCTTGAGGCGCAGCGGCGGCGCGCTGTAGGCCCACGCCAGCAGCAAGCCGACGATCGATGCCGCGAAGACCCACGGCCCCAGCAACGCCCCCACGACGAGCGACAGCGCGGTCCAGCCGATCGCGATGCCGAGGCCCCAGCGGCCCGGGATTCGGCCCGACGGGATCGGACGATTGGGCTCGTTGATCGCGTCGACGTGGCGATCGAACCAGTCGTTGCAGGCCTGGCTCGTGCCGCAGACGAGGGGACCGGCCAGCAGTGCGGCGCCGAGAATGGAGGGCAGGTGATCGAGCACGGGGACGCCCGCCGAGACGACCCCGCAGCCGAGGGCCCACATCGGGGCGAACCACGTCACAGGCTTGAGCAGCTCGAGGACGGCGGACGGCGCGGGGACGGAGCGCGGGGGAATCACCGCGGGCAGCGCGACATCGCGGTTCGCCATGGCCGAGTCGGGCAGCATCGGGTCGACCTCCATTCCTGGGGTTACCACCGGGGCGTCGGACTGTAAAGGCAGATGGCCACCTTCGGTGTCAAATCCTCTTGACACTCCCGGGGCCGCCGGGCAGGCTGTCTTTCGCATGACGCCGGCGACCGAGTTTCGGCATGGCCGGCCCCACGCGGGCCACGGGGCCCCGCTGTACACGCCGGAACAGCGTCGCCGCCGGGACGCCACCCCCTGGACACTCGTTCAGGGTGTCCTCGCGCCGGTGCAGTTCCTGGTGTTCGCCGTGAGCGTCGCGCTCGTGCTGCGAGCGCTCGCGACCGGGCAGGGCGCCGACGCGGCTGCGATCTCGGTCCTGGTGAAGACCGCGTTCCTGCTCGCCATCATGGTGACCGGCGCGATCTGGGAGAAGGTCGTCTTCGGGCGCTACCTCTTCGCACCGGCGTTCTACTGGGAGGACGTCTTCAGCATGTTGGTGATCGCGCTCCACGTCGCGTACGTGGTCGCGCTCGTCACCGGCGTGGTCGATACGCGCGCGCAGCTGCTCGTCGCGCTCGCGGCGTACGCCGCCTACCTCGTCAACGCGACGCAGTTCGTGCTCAAGCTCCGCGCCGCGCGGATGCAGGAGCGCAGCGGCGTGCTCTCGGCGTCGGGGAGCGCCGCCTGACCATGCCCGACCACGTCGCACCGCCGACCCGAATCACGCCCGACGCGTTGCCCGTGCTGCGCGAGCGTGGCCAGCACGAGGTCTTCTGTGGCCTCACCGGGATCATGTGGCTGCACCGCAAGATCCAGGACGCGTTCTTCTTGGTGATCGGCTCGCGCACGTGCGCCCATCTGCTGCAGTCCGCGGCGGGCGTGATGATCTTCGCCGAGCCGCGCTTCGCCACCGCGATCCTCGAGGAGGGCGATCTCGCCGGCCTCGCGGATGCGCACGACGAGATCGACCGCGTCGTCACCCGACTGCTCGCGCGTCGGCCGGAGATCCGCACGCTGTTCCTCGTCGGCTCGTGCCCCTCGGAGGTCATCAAGCTGGATCTGTCGCGCGCCGCCGAGCGACTCGCGAAGTCCCACGGCCCCTCGGTGCGCTTCGTCAGCTACTCGGGCAGCGGGCTCGAGACAACCTTCACGCAGGGCGAGGATGCCTGTCTCGCGTCGCTGCTGCGCGGTGCCACGCCGGCGCCGAGCACCGCTCCGACGTCGTTGCTCGTCGTCGGCACCCTCGCCGATCCGGTCGAGGACGGCTTCCGCCGCACCTTCGACGCGCTCGGGATCCCGGTGCAGTTCTTCCCGCCGCGCCGCGCGTGGGATCTCCCCGAGGTCGGCCCCCAGACGTCGTATCTGCTCGCGCAGCCCTACCTCGCCGAGACGGGCAGTGCCCTCGATCGCCTCGGCGCGCGGCGGCTCGCAGCGCCGTTCCCCTTCGGCGCCGAGGGCACGCGCGGCTGGCTCGCCGCCGCCGCGCAGGCGTTCGGCGTGTCCGCGGCGCGCTTCGAGGAGGTCATCGGTCCGGCCGAGCGCCGGGCCCAGGCGGCGCTGGCGAAGATCCGCGAGGGCCTCGCGGGCAAGCGCGTGTTCCTGTTCCCCGACTCGCAGCTCGAGATCCCGCTCGCGCGCTTCCTCCACCGCGAGCTCGGCATGGAGCTGCTCGAGGTCGGCACGCCGTACCTGCAGCGCGAGCACCTCGCCGCCGAGATCGCGATGCTGCCGTCTTCGGTCGTGCTGAGCGAGGGGCAGGACGTCGAGCGTCAGCTCGATCGCTGCCGCGCCGCCAAGCCCGACCTCGTGGTCTGCGGGCTCGGGCTCGCCAACCCCCTCGAGGTCGAGGGCATCACGACCAAGTGGTCGATCGAGCTGGTGTTCACGCCGGTGCACGGCTTCGAGCACGCCGGGGATCTCGCCAACCTCTTCTCCCGCCCGCTGCTGCGGCGCGCGCGGCTCAAGGTCTGATTCGATGCAACTCGCGGTCTGGACCTACGAGGGGCCACCCCATGTCGGCGCGATGCGAGTCGCGACCGCGATGAAGGGCGTGCACTTCCTGCTGCACGCGCCCCAGGGCGACACGTATGCCGACCTGTTGTTCACGATGATCGAGCGTCGCCGCGAGCGACCGCCGGTCACGTACACCACCTTCGCGGCCCGCGACCTCGGCAGCGACACCGCCGAGCTGTTCAAGACCGCCGCGCGCGAGGCGTACGAGCGCTTCACCCCCGAGCTGCTGCTCGTGGGGGCGTCGTGCACTGCCGAGCTCATCCAGGACGACCCCGGTGGGATCGCGAGTGCGTTGGGCCTGCCCATCCCCGTGGTCTCTCTAGAGTTGTCGGCGTACCAGCGCAAGGAGAACTGGGGCGCCGCGCACACCTTCTACAAGATCGTCCGCGCGTGCTGCCCCGCGACGGCGCAGCCCCGGACCGAGCGCGCGCGTCTGCGCTGTAACCTGCTCGGCCCCACCGCCCTGGGCTTCCGTCACCGCGACGACGTCGCCGAGGTCACTCGCCTACTCGATCGGCTCGGGGTCGACGTCTCCGTGGTCGCGCCGCTCGGCGCATCGCCCCGCGATCTCGCTCGGCTCGGCGACGCCGACTTCAACGTCGTGATGTACCCGGAGATCGCCGACTCGGTCGCGCGCTGGCTGGGCAAGACCTTCGCGCAGCCGATGCTCGCGGCGCCCCTGGGCGTGAACGGCACCCGCACGTTCTGTCGCGAGGTCGCAGCGCTCACCGGCGGCGACGCGACCGCGGTGGTCGACGAGGCGACCTGTCGTCTGCCCTGGTACTCGCGCTCGATCGACTCGACCTACCTGACCAAGAAGCAGGTCTTCGTGTTCGGCGACGCCAGCCACGTGATCGCGGCGGCACGGATCGCCACCGAGGAACTCGGCTTCGAGGTCATCGGCCTGGGCACCTACAGCCGCGAGTTCGCCCGCGACGTCCGCGAGGCCGCGGCGAGCTACGGCGTCGAGGCGCTCATCACCGACGATCACCTCGCCGTCGAGGAGCACATCGCCGCGCTGCATCCCGAGCTGGTCCTCGGTACGCAGATGGAGCGCCACATCGCCAAGCGCCTCGGACTGCCCTGCGCGGTGATCTCCGCGCCGGTCCACGTGCAGGATTACCCGGCCCGCTACTCGCCGCAGATGGGCTTCGAGGGGGCGAACGTCCTGTTCGACACGTGGGTGCACCCCCTGATGATGGGGCTCGAGGAGCACCTGCTCGCGATGTTCCGCGACGACTTCGAGTTTGCCGACGGGCGCGGGCCCTCGCACCTCGGCGCATCGGCGCCCGTCGCCGCCCCAGCGCCGGTTGCCGCTGCACCGATCGCGGCTGCACCGATCGCGGCTGCACCGATCGCCGCCGCGCCGGTCGCCCCGGCACCGGCCGCCGCCGCGTCCGACGAGCCGCGTTGGACCGAAGAGGCGGAGCGCGAGCTCAAGAAGATCCCGTTCTTCGTGCGCGGCAAGGCGCGAAGAAACACCGAGCGGTTCGCTCGGGAGTTCGGCCGGACCCCCATCACGCTGGAGACGCTCTACGATGCAAAGGCCCACTTCCAAGCCTGACGTCACGCCGATCGTCGTCGTGATCATCACCCTGGATCATCACCTCGGTGGGGTGATGGACCGGGTGCGCGAGCGTCTCGAGCCCGAGATCCCGGGGCTGGATCTGCGGCACCACGCGATGACGACGTTCAGCGACCCGCGCGCGGTCGAGACCTGCCGGCGCGACATCGCCGAGGGCGACATCATCCTCGCGAACATGTTCTTCCTCGATGAGCACATCCGCGCGGTGCTCCCGGCCCTCGAGGCCCGACACGAGCAGTGCGACGCGATGATCTGCACGCTGTCGGCGGGCGAGGTCATGCGCCTGACTCGCATGGGCGAGTTCCGGATGAACGGCTCGAAGAAGGGCATGTCGCTGCTGAAGAAGCTCCGCGGCAAGAGCTCGGGCGCGGGCAAGTCCGGCGGCGCGGGCCAGCTCGCGATGCTGCGGTTCCTGCCCAAGCTGTTCGCGCTGATCCCGGGCAAGGCCCAGGACCTGCGCGCGTACTTCCTGACCATGTCGTATCTGCTGTCGGGCTCGACGGACAACCTCGCGGACATGGTCCGACTGTTCGTGACCCAGTACGCCGACGGTCCCCGTCGCGCGTTGCGGGGCACGCTGAAGCCCGGCGCGCCGCGGTGCTACCCCGAGGTCGGCGTCTACCACCCGCGACTGCCCGCGCGGATCTCCGAGTCCGTCGCCGAGCTGCCCGAGCCCGCCGTCGTTCGCGGCACGGTCGGCCTGCTCGTGATGCGCTCGTACGTCCTGGCCGGTGACACCCGGCACTACGATCGCGTCATCGAGAGCCTCGAGGCCCGCGGCCTCAAGGTCATCCCCGCGTTCGCGTGCGGCCTCGACAACCGACCGGCGGTCGAGAAGTTCTTCATGGACAAGCACCGCGTGCGCGTCGACGCCGTGCTGTCGTTGACCGGGTTCTCGCTGGTCGGCGGGCCCGCGTTCAACGACGCCCGCGCGGCCGAGGAGGCCCTCGCGAAGCTCGATGTGCCGTTCGTCACCGCGCAGCCCCTCGAGTTCCAGAGCATCGAGCAGTGGGAGGCCTCCGCGAGCGGTCTCACGCCGATCGAGTCGACCATGATGGTCGCAATCCCCGAGCTCGACGGCGCGACCGCCCCGATGGTGTTCGGCGGGCGACGCGGCGGCATGAAGGGCGCGATGGTCGGCATCGACGATCGCATCGAGCGGATCACCGGCCGCCTCGAGCGCCTCGTGCACCTGCGTGCCAGCGAGCGATCGCAGCGCAACGTCGCGATCGTCCTGTTCAACTTTCCGCCCAACGGCGGCGCCACCGGCACGGCCGCGTACCTCTCGGTGTTCGAGTCGCTGCACCGCACGCTCCTGACGATGAAGGCGGGCGGCTACGACGTCGAGGTCCCCGCGACCGTCGAGGCGCTGCGCGAGAAGGTCCTCGAGGGCAACGCCAGCCAGTTCGGCACGGACGCCAACGTGATGGCGCGGGTCTCCGCCGACGATCACGTGCGCCGCACGCCGTGGCTCGCCGAGATCGAGAAGCAGTGGGGCCCGGCCCCTGGCAAGCAGCTGAGCTCGGGCTCGTCGATCTTCGTGCTCGGCGCCAAGTTCGGCAAGGTGATGGTCGGGATCCAGCCGACGTTCGGCTACGAGGGCGACCCCATGCGGCTGCTCTTCGAGTCGACGTTCACGCCGACCCACGCGTTCACCGCGTTCTATCGCTACCTCCGCGAGGACTTCGGCGCCGACGTCGTGCTGCACTTCGGCACCCACGGCGCGCTCGAGTTCATGCCCGGCAAGCAGGTCGGGCTGTCCAAGCAGTGCTGGCCCGATCGCCTGCTGGGCAACCTCCCGAACGTGTACCTGTACGCGTCGAACAACCCGTCGGAGGGCACCATCGCGCGTCGCCGATCGGCCGCGACGCTCGTCAGCTACCTGACGCCCCCGGTGACCCGCTCAGGTCTGTACCGCGATCTGCTGGGCCTGCGGGCGTCGCTCGATCGGCTCCGCTCGCTTCCGGCGACCGACGCCGAGGCGATCAACCTCGTGCCCTACCTTCAATCGCAGGCCGCGGCGCTCGACCTCGCCGCCGCCGAGCCCGCGTGGTCCGGGCCGAACGCCCCCGAGCTCGCGACCCTCGCCGTCAGGCTGCACGAGCTGGAGCAGACCCTCATTCCCTGTGGTTTGCACGTGCTCGGCGAGCCGATGCCCGCGGCGGCGCGCATCGACTATCTGATGGCGATCGCCGAGGTCGCGCCCGAGGGGGCGTTGCCGGAGCGCACGATCGCCGCGCTGGTCTCGGGGGCGTCGCCGAAGGCCGCCCTGGTCGCCGGCGCGCTCGAGCCGACGAAGGCGGCGATCGCACGGTGTGAGGTCCTCCAGCGCACCGATCGCCTGCTCGCCGAAGATCACGAACTCCCGGCGCTGATGCGCGCCCTCGACGGTCGGTTCATTCGCCCCGCGCCCGGCGGCGATCTCCTGCGCAACCCCGAGGTCCTGCCGACGGGGCGCAACGTGCACGGTTTCGATCCGTGCTCGATCCCCAGCGGCTTCGCGATGCACGAGGGGGTGCGGCAGGCCGATCTGTTGTTGCGCAAGCATCTGGACGAGGGAAACGCATTTCCGCGCTCGGTCGCGTTGGTGCTGTGGGGCTCGGACAACCTCAAGTCGGGCGGCGGACCGATCGGCCAGGCCCTTGCGCTGATGGGGGCGCGTGCGCGCACCGATAGCTACGGCAAGGTCTGTGGCGCCGAATTGATCCCGCTCGCAGAGCTCGGTCGCCCCCGCGTGGACGTGATGATGACGCTCTCCGGCATCTTCCGCGACCTGCTGCCCATGCAGACGAAGATCCTGGCGGAGGCCGCCTTCCTCGCCGCGAGCGCCGACGAGCCGGTCGAGCAGAATTTCGTCCGCGCCCACGCCCTCGAGCACATGGCCGCCCACGGCTGCGACCTCGAGACCGCGTCCTTGCGGGTGTTCGGCAACGCCGAGAATGCCTACGGCGCGAACGTCAATCAGATGATCGAGAGCGGGGCCTGGAACGACGAGGCCGAGCTCGGCGACGTCTTCGCGAGCCGCAAGTGCTTCGCCTACCACGCGAACGGCCGCGCGGCGCCGCAGAAGACCCTCATGAAGAGCGTGCTCGCTCGGGTCGATCTCGCGTACCAGAACCTGGAGTCGGTCGAGCTCGGGATCACGACGATCGATCACTACTTCGACACCCTCGGCGGCATCGCCCGCGCCGCGCGTTCGCAACGCGGCGGCGGGCCTGCGCTGCCGGTGTACATCGGCGACCAGACCGGGAGCGGTGAGCAGGTCCGGACGCTGAGCGAGCAAGTCGCCCTCGAGACCCGCACACGCTCGCTCAATCCCAAGTGGAGCGAAGAGATGCTGCGCCACGGCGCCGAGGGCGTCCGGCAGATCGAGGCGCAGGTCACCAACACCCTGGGCTGGTCGGCGACCACCGAACAGGTCGAGCCCTGGGTCTATCGCGAGCTGACGAAGACATACATCCTCGACGCCAAGATGCGCGACCGCCTCGCGGAGCTCAATCCGAAGGCGTCTGTGAAGCTGGCCTATCGCCTGATCGAGGCGTCGGAGCGCCAATACTGGCACCCCGACCCAGAGACCCTCGCCGCGCTCGTGCAAGCCGGCGACGCACTCGAAGATCGCCTCGAAGGGGCGGTATCCCGCGTCGCCTAGGGGCGCCACAAGCAGGTCCACTCATGTCCGAACTCGTACGAATCAATCGCCGTGGGGATGGGGACGGAAGCGTCCAGTTCCACGATGCAACCGCCGCCTCTCTCTCGGGTGCCAAGGTCTTCGCGATCTATGGCAAGGGAGGGATCGGCAAGAGCACGACCTCGTCGAACCTGTCCGTCGCCTTCAGCAAGCTCGGCAAGCGCGTGCTGCAGATCGGCTGCGACCCGAAGCACGACTCGACGTTCACCCTGACCAAGCAACTGCAGCCGACCGTCATCGACGTGCTGCAGTCGGTCGACTTCCACCCCGAGGAACTCCGGCCCGAGGACTTCGTGGTCGAGGGTTACAACGGCGTGCTGTGCATCGAGGCCGGCGGGCCACCGGCGGGCACCGGTTGTGGCGGGTACGTCGTCGGGCAGACCGTGAAGCTGCTCAAGGAACACCACCTGCTCGAGGAGACCGACGTCGTCATCTTCGACGTCCTCGGCGACGTCGTGTGTGGCGGATTCGCGGCGCCGCTGCAGCACGCCCAGCGTGCGCTCATCGTCGCGGCCAACGACTTCGACTCGATCTTCGCGATGAATCGAATCGTCGCGGCCATCGAGGCCAAGGCCAAGAACTACGCGGTCCGCGTCGGTGGGGTGATCGCGAATCGCAGCGTCGACACCGATCAGATCGATCGGTTCAACACGCAGGTCGGCCTGTCGAGGCTCGCCCACATCCCCGACCTCGACGTCGTCCGCCGGAGCCGGCTCAAGAAGGCCACCCTCTTCGAGATGGATCCTTCGCCCGAGGTCGAGGCCGTCCAGCGCGAGTTCCTCCGGCTGGCCGCCGGCCTCTGGGCGGGCGTGGAGCCCCTGAACGCGCGGCCGATGAAGGATCGTGAAATCTTCGACTTCCTGGGGTTCGAATGAACACTGTCACCGCGACGACCGGGACCGAGACCGCCTATGCGCAGCGCCGCGGCGAGCTCGAAGAGTACTTCGACCGTACGGCGGCAAGCGCCTGGGCCGCCCTGACCTCGGATGCGCCCGTGGGCCGCATCCGCGCCACGGTCCGCGCCGGACGCGAGCGCATGCGCGAGACGTTGTTGGGCTATCTGCCGCAGGACCTCACCGGCGCGCGCGTACTCGATGCCGGGTGCGGTACGGGGACGTTCGCGACCTGTCTGGCGGCCCGTGGGGCCGACGTGGTCGCCATCGACATCTCGCAGACGCTCGTCGACCTCGCGCGCCAGCGGGCCGAGACCGATGCGGTGGGTCCCGGGACGATCGAGTACCACGTCGGCGACATGCTCGATCCGAGCCTGGGGATCTTCGATTGGGTGGTCGCCCTCGACTCGCTCATCCACTACCCGGCAGATCAGCTCCAGGGACTGCTCGTGCAGCTGTGCGCGCGCACCCGATTCGGGGTCGCCTTCACGTTCGTGCCACGCACGGCCCTGCTGTCGATCATGCACGTGGTCGGGAAGACCTTTCCGCGGGGCAACCGCTCCCCAGACATTCGCCCGATCACCGAACGCGCGTTGCGGGCCCGACTCGGCGCTGATCCGGCGATGGCGGGATTCGCCTGCGGCCGTAGCGACCGGATCGAGAGCGGTTTCTACACCTCCCAGGCGATGGAGCTGCGCCGCGCATGAAGCCCGGCCTCGCCCTCCGCTTCTGGAAGTCGCTCGGCACGAGCGTCTTGCCATTTGCCGATGCGGCGACGGCCGAGTTGCCCCTCGGCAGGCTACTGCGCCTGTCGTTGTTCCAGATCTCCGTGGGCATGGGCCTGGTGCTACTCAACGGCACCTTGAATCGGGTGATGCTCGTCGAGCTGGGTATCGGTGCCGCCCTCGTGTCGGCGATGGTCGCGATCCCGATCCTCTTTGCGCCGATGCGCGCCCTGGTCGGCCATCGGTCGGACAACCATCGTTCGGCGCTGGGTTGGCGGCGCATGCCCTACGCGTTCCTCGGGACGCTGATCCAGTTCGGCGGCCTGGCCATTCTCCCGTTCGCGGTGCTCGTGCTGTCGGGGCGAGGCGTCTCGCAGCCCGGCGTCTTCGGACATGTCGCCGCGGCGCTCGCGTTCTTGATGGTCGGTGTCGGCTTGCACACGACGCAGACCGCTGGGGTTGCGCTCGCCACCGACCTCGCCCCAGTCGAGAGTCGGCCCCGTGTGGTGGCGCTGCTCTATACGATGTTGCTGGTTGGGATGGTCGGGGCGTCCCTGATCTTCGGAACGCTGCTGCGATCCTTCGGCTATGTCGAACTGATCCAGATCATCCAGGGCGCCGCGGTGGTGACCGTGTTCATCAACCTCCTGGCATTCTGGAAGCAAGAGCCCCGGCGCTGCGACCTCGATCCCGATGATGCTCCCGAGCCTCCGCGCTTCTTCACCACGTTTCGGGCCTTCGCCGGGCGGCGTCACGCCGCACGCCTGCTCGTCGCCGTGGCGTTCGGTGGCGCGGGCTTCGGCGCCCAGGACATCCTGCTCGAGCCTTTCGGTGGCGAGTTGCTGCAACTGTCGGTCGCCGGGACGACGCTGCTGACGGCATTGATGGCGGGCGGCACGCTCGTCGGGCTGTTCGGGGCGGCGCGATGGTTGTCGATGGGGCGTGATCCGTATCAGCTCGCCGCCTACGGCGCGCTCGTCGGAATCCTCGGGTTCTCGTCGGTGGTCCTCTCGGCACCGTTCGGCTCGCGTGTGCTCTTCTGGCTCGGGACCAGCATCATCGGTTTCGGCGCGGGCTGGTTCTCGGTCGGCACGCTCAGCGCTGCCATGGGTATCTCCGAGCCTGGCCAGAGCGGGATCGCGGTCGGTGCCTGGGGCGCGGTGCAGGCGACGGTCACCGGTGCTGGTATTGCGCTCGGTGGTGCGATGCGCGACGTGGTATCGTCGCTCGCCGTTCGTGGCGTGCTGGGTCCCGGACTCGATCAATCGACGGCGGGATATTTCCTGGTCTACACCCTCGAGATCGGGCTCCTCTTCGGCACGCTCGTCGCCATCGGCCCCTTGGTTCGCTTCTCCAATCGTCGCGGTGCTCCGGTCCGTTTCGGCCTCGCCGAGGTCCCGACCTGACGCTCATTTCGCCCCGGTGCAGCCATGTCCCACGAACTGACCTCATCGATCGACACCGCACAGGTGGTCCTCTACTTCTTCTGGATCTTCTTCGTCGGGTTGATCGTCTGGCTCCGTCGCGAGGACCGTCGCGAGGGGTACCCGCTCGAGACCGACACGTTGGCGGTGGTCGGCCCGGTGGTCGGCGCAGGAATCCCGCTGCCCAAGGAGTTCGTCCTCCCCCATGACGAGGGGATCCGGCGCGCCCCCGACTTCGTCCGCGACGATCGTCAGATCCTCGCCGCGCGGGTCTCGAAGGTTCCGGGCTTCCCGAGCGAACCCACGGGCGAGCCGCTGCTGTCCGGCGTGGGTCCGGCGTCGTTCGCCGAGCGCAGCGAGCACGTCGAGCTCTCGCAGTTCGACGGCACTCCGGTGATCGTGCCGATGCGGGTGGCACCCCTGTTCACGGTCAACGGGGGACCCGATCCACGGGGCTGGACGGTGGTCGGTGCCGACGGTGCGGTCGCCGGTGTCATCTCCGACATCTGGGTGGATCGTGCGGACTTGCTGGTGCGGTACCTCGAGATCGAGTTGACGGCCGCGGCGAGATCCGACGGCGACGACGAGGCGCCTCGGAAGGAGATTCGCCTCATCCCGCTCCCCATGCTCGGACTCGATGGGAAGGCGAGGCGGGTCTCGGTTCGTGCGCTGCGCGCCGATCAGTTCGTCCACGTCCCGACCACGCAGAGTCCCGATCGCATCACCCTGCGCGAGGAGGACCAGGTGTCGGCCTTCTACACGGGCGGGTGGTTCTACGCCGAGCCGGAGCGTCGGGAGCCGTTGCTATGAGTGCAGAAGACCACGAGTTCGAGCCGATCCCTGGCCTGCCTGCGGATCTTCCCCCGGGCGAGACGATCGTCTGGCAGGGCCGGCCACAGTGGCGGATGCTGGCGCGGCGCGCGTTCAAGGTGCGCTGGCTGGCCGCGTACTTCGGCGTGTTCGTCGCGGCGCGCACGGTCTCGACCGTGATGACCGCACGATGGCTGGAGGGAGCGGTCCAGCTGCTCGCGATGATCGCAGTCTTCTCCGCGTGTCTGGGCCTGTGCCATCTGCTCGCGTGGCTCGCCGCGCGTTCGACCCTCTACACGATCACCACCCACCGCGTGGTGATGCGCATCGGCGTGGCGCTGCCGGTGACGTGGAACCTGCCGTTCGCGCGGATCGCCGCCGCCGACCTCGTGGTCCGAGCCGAAGGGGACGGCGACGTCGTGCTCCAGCTCGTGGCGCCCGACCGCGTGGCTCTGTTCCACCTCTGGCCCCACTCGAAGGTGACACGGTTGCTCCGGGCCTCGCCGGCGATGCGTGCGATCGCGGAGCCCAGCATGGTCGCGGCGCGCCTCGAGCAGGCGGTGACTCGTTGGAGCGCGCAGCACGGCGAGCTCACCGTCACCTCGGCGCCCTTGGAGCCTCGGGACGCCGTCGACGAGCGTCCGGAGATCCGCGTCGGAGTCGCTCTGACCTCCCAGCCCCAATCGTAGACGCTTTGCCCGGTCCGAGGAATCACGTCATGGGTACCCACCACGCGCAGACCGTACCCCGCGGGGCCCTCGTCGGCGCCGCCGTCCTGCTCCTCGCCACCTTGGGCCTCGCGGCGGAGGCCCGACACTCGCGCGCCTCCAGCGAGGCACCGACCGTCGCGATCGCGGCGTCTCGTGACCTGCGGTTCGAAGACCAACCCAACGGCGCGGTCGCCATCCTCGACGCGGACACCGGGCGTGAGGTCGGTCGGGTCAACCCGGAGGAGGGCGGCTTCGTGCGCGGAGTGATGCGCGGGTTGTTCCGGACGCGGAAGCTCGAGTCCATCGATCCCCAGGCCTGCTTTCGTCTGATTCGGCGCAGTGACGGCGGATTGTTCATCGAAGATCCGCAGAGTGGACACACCGTCGACCTACGGTCGTTCGGGGACACCAACCATGCGTCGTTCGCACGGTTGCTCGACTCCGGGGTCGCATCGTGAGCGCCCCTCGGCGGTTCGAGGTCGCGTGCACCGTGCGCGCGTCCAACACGGAGCACGATCTCTCGGCCCACGTGGAGCTCGACGGTGACGTCGAGCTCGGGCCCGGCGATCGCGTCCTCGTTCACGGGGGCCCCATTGGCCCGGAATTCGGGCAATGTGTGGTCGAGCGCCGCCGGGCCACCGTCGTCCGCGCGGGCTGGTTCGCCCGTGCGTGGACCCGCCTGGTGGGCGACCTCGCCTTCTTGCACCTCCTCGACGTCAGCTTCACCGATCGGAGATCGCCATGACTGCCACCACTCTCCCGACGATTGCCGCCCCGACCTCGCGTTTCGTGGCCGAGCCGGAGGCCGCCACGCGCATCGCGGTCGAGACGACGACCCTGAGCCCGCGGTTCTACACGACCGACGTCGAAGCGATGAATCGCCTCTCGGCGGATGCGATTCGACCCCAGTGGGACGCGCTGATGGCCGAGTTCGAGGCCGACACGAACCGGGGCCACTTCGTCCGCGGAGCCGATTGGCACGCCGAACTCGACAAGCTCGAGCCGGCGCTGCGCGAGGAACTCCTCGACTTCATGGTCAGCTCCCTGACCGCGGAGTTCTCGGGCTGCATCCTCTATGCCGAACTGCGCAAGAAGGGGGTCAACCCCGATCTGAAGGCGCTGTTCGGCTACATGTCCCGCGACGAGGCCCGGCATGCCGGGTTCATCAACGAGTGCCTGAAGGAGTTCGGCATCCACGTCGACATGGGGTTCCTCGTCAAGGCCAAGAAGTACACGTACTTCAGTCCGAAGTTCATCCTCTACGCGACGTACTTGTCGGAGAAGATCGGGTATGCGCGATATATCCGGATCTTCCGCCGGCTCGAGGCCAACCCAGAGAACCGTTTCCACCCGATCTTCAGCAAGTTCGAACGGTGGTGCAACGACGAGTTCCGCCATGGCGAGGCCCTCGCCCTGCTGATGCGGGGTAACCCGTCGATGATCGGTGGGTTCGTGAATCGCCTGTGGATGCGGTTCTTCCAGCTCGCCGTGTACGCGACGATGTTCGTCCGCGACCACGCCCGCCCCGAGTTCCACAAGGCGCTCGGCGTCGACCCGGAGGTCTATGGGATGGAGGTCTTCCGCATCGTTGCGGAGGTGGCCAAGCAGGTGTTCCCGGTGCGGATCGACGTCGAGAACCCGGCTTTTCTCGCGGGTCTTCGAACGCTGCAGAAGCAGAGCGCGCGCATCGACGCACTCAAGCGGGGCGGCGGCCTCTGGGGCAAGCTGCGCGCCATCCCGACGCAGATCGCCTCCGGGGTCACCTTCCTGCGGATGATGTTCCTGCCCATCCAGCAGCACGAGCTCCCCGAGGAGCTGAGGGTCGCGCCAACCTGGTGACCCGATGAACGAGTGCGCGCTCGCGGTGCTGTTGGTCATCGGGGTCTGGTGGCTCAGTACCGGGATCGTGCTGCGCGTGGTGTGGCTGCCGACGCGGACCCATCGCACGAGCCTCGCGGTGTTCACCGCGCTGGCCTTGCTGGGTGGCTACGCGACCTTGCGGGCGAGCGAGCTGCCGACCACCGCCGGCGCCTACGTGGGCTTCGTGGCCGCGCTCGCGTTGTGGGGGTGGCACGAGGTTGCGTTCCTCCTCGGCGCCGTATCGGGCCCGCGTAGGGAGCCGTGCCGCGCCGGCCTGTCGGGCTGGGCCCGCTTCCGCGAGGCGACCGCGACGGTCATCCACCACGAGCTCGCGTTGGCGGCGACGCTCCTGGCGATGGTGGCGGCGACCTGGGGCGCGCCGAACCAGGTCGCCACGGGGGTGTTCGCGGTGCTGTGGGCGATGCGGCTCTCGGCGAAGCTCAACGTCTTCTCCGGGGTCCGCAACATCTCCGAGGACTTCGTGCCGGCGCACCTGCGGTACCTGACGAGCTACTTTCGACGCCGACGCTTCAACCCGTGGATGCTGCTCTCGCTCGTGGCGAGCGCGGCGGCGCTGTCGGTGGCGGTGGGCGCCGCGATCGCGCCGGAGGTCGGTCGCTTCGCCGCGCTGCAGGCCACGCTGGTGGCGACGATGCTCGCGCTCGGGCTGCTCGAGCACGTGTTCCTCGCGGTGCCGCTGCCCGACGCGTTGCTGTGGCGCTGGATGATCCGGGCCGGCGGTCGCGAGCTCGCTGTCCCGGCGCCGCCCGCCCCGCTCTGCGCGAAGAAGGCCTGAGCCGATCGCAGCTCATTCGTCGCGCTGGAGCTGCCCCTCGCCACAGCCCCGTGGGCTGCGGCGCGGCGCCTGGCCGACGTAGTGCGCCACCGACGTCGGCAGTTCGCGCAGCACCGCGGGCGCCTGTTCAGCGCCCTCGGCCGCGTTGGCGATGAAGTTGGGCATGGCGACGAACAGGGCGGGCAGGTGGATCTGCGTCGGGGTGAACCCGAGATCGAGCAGCACCGCTGCGGTCGCCCCACTGATGTTCACCCGGGTGGGCCGTCGTGCCGTCGCGATCGCCTCGATCCGCCGCATCAGCCGCCAGTGCGGCCCGAGCGTCACGCCGGTGCGCGAACACCAGTCGTCGAAGGCCGTGACTCGCTCGTCGTTCGCGCGTGCGGCGACGCCGAAGCCGGGCAAACGAGTCGTCAAGTGCGGATCGAGCATGGATGTGAGCGCAGCGTGGTCCGGGTCGTCTCCGAGGGCGGCGCGGATCGATGAAAAGATCTCGGCAGCGGCTCGGCTCACGCGGGGACCCTGCGCACCGTCGGTGGCGAGGACGCCGGCACAGATGCCGAGCGTAGCGCTGCCGTGGGCGCTGCCCAGGCGCACCGCCTTCAGCGGCCAGATGCGGGGATCGGCGGCAAGGGCCGCGACGCTGAGGGCGTCGAGCAGCGCGCACGCCTCGGGGGCCAGCGGGGCGTGACCGACCGCGACGGCGATGAGGCTCCAGTAGGGAAGCGCACCGGTCAGCTCGTGGTGCACGCTGTGACCGCGGAATCGGTTGTCGCCGTGGCTGGCATGGCCGACGCGCGTGGTCAGCCGGGGGAGGACGATCGGATCAGCCATCGGCGTCCTCGTGGTAGTCGAAGGGCGGCACCCCGATCGGGTACGCCTGCAGACGCCCGGATACGTGGCGCTGGGCCTCGGCGACGAGGCAGGGCAGCTCGGCCTGGACGATGATCGCCACGAGTTGCAGCGCGTCGCGGATGCCGGCGGCGACGAGGAGCGCGAGGGCGGTCGCGGTCGTCGTGGGCAGCGCACGGTCGATCGCCGGGAGCGTGAGCTCGGCGGCGCGCAGGCGCTCGCGGACGACCTCGGCGGCCCGCGCGTCGTCGCGGCCGGCGAGGAACGCCGACGGCGGCGGACCGACGGGCTCGACGCACCACGACAGCCATGGCGCGTGCTCGCGCACGGTGTGTTCGGCGTGCTCGGCGGCCAGGCTCGCCGCGATGGCGACGACGTTCGCGTCGGGGGCCATCAAGAGCCGCGCGAGGACGGCGGTGTGCCCCGCGGCCGAGGTCACTGCGACCGGGGCGAGCAGCGCGACCGCCAGCTCGTACATCCGCACAGCCGACGGATGCTGCAGGTCTCCGGTGTGGATGAGCAGGGCGATCTCGCTGGGCGTGTAGTGGCGCGCGAGATCGTCGATCGCCTCGTAGCCGTGGATGCGCCGAGGTGGACCGATTTCGACGACGTGGGCATCGAGCATCGTCGGCCAGGTCCCGTCCTCGACGGGGCCGGTGTGGCGTCGCTCGCTCATCGGTCGCGGAACCCGGCGATGACCTGGGCGCGTGGGCCGAGGGGCGGCGCGATGTTGGTGGCGACCCGGACCTCGATCACCGCCGGGCGGCCGCTGGCCAGGGCCTCGCGCAGCGCGGGGCCGATCTGCCCGGGCGCGTCGACGACCGCAGAGTGCAGACCCATCGCGCGTGCGATCGACGCGATCTCGACCGGGTGGCGGTTGCGGACCGCCTCCATCGGCGTGCCGTCGCCGACGAGCTGGCTGCCGAACCAGGTGATGCCGTGCATCTGGTTGTTCTCGACGATCCACACCACCGGGATGTCGTACTCGACGGCGGTCAGCAGCTCCATGCCCTGCATCGCGAAGCAGGCGTCGCCGATGATCGCGACGATCGGGCGGTCGCCGGCCAACGCGGCACCCATCGGCGCCGCCGTGCCGTGGCCCATCGATCCGAACCCCAGGTTCAGCATGAACTGCTGCCCGTCGCGGATGCAGAGATCGTGGACGTTGAAGAGCATGTGCCCGCCGATGTCGGAGAACACGATCGCGTCGGCGGGCAGGTGCTCGCCGAGCTCGACCCGCCACCGCTGCGGCGTGATCGGCCGCGCCGTCGACTGCCGCAGTTCGGGGGAGTCGTAGAAGGCGTGGCCGTGGTCGATCTCGGGGGCCGTCCGCCACAGCGACGCCGGGGCCTCGCCGTCGCGGAGCAGGCGATGGATGTGATAGATGAGCTCGATCGCGATGGTCTGCGCGTCGCCGACCAGCGCCACGTCGACCGGATAGTTGCGGGCGATGCGATCGGCGGAGATGTCGATTTGGATCAGCGCCTCGCTCGGGCGGAAGTTCGGGTGCCAGTTCAGCGTGGTGGTCTCGTTGAGCGAGGCGCCGACCGTGAGCAGCACGTCGACCTCGTCGGACAACAACACGTTGCGCGCGGCTGCGTGCCCGGCGATGCCCATCACGCCGAGCGACAGCGGGTGGTCCTCCGGGAAGACGCCCTTGGCCCGCGGCGTGGTCGCGACGCGGGCAGGCAGCAGCTCGGCGAGCGAACGGACGTGCTCGGCGGCCGACGCGGTCGCGGCCCCGGATCCGACCAGGATCACCGGGTGGCGCGCGCCGATCAGGCGCCGCGACGCGGCATTCACCGCGCGGCGATCGAACAGCTCGTACGCCGGTCGATACGTCGCGGGCTCGAACCAGTCCTCGACCGCGGGCCGATCCCAGAAGTCGACCGGCACGTTGAGGTGCACCGGGCCGGGTCGCCCGGTGAGCGCCAGTCGCAGCGCCCGTCGGAGGTGGTGCGCGAGCCGAGCGGGCCCGGGGATCATCGTCGAGTACTTCGTGATCGGCTTGAACATCGCGACGATGTCGATGTCCTCCGGCGGCGTCTCCTGGGCCGCACCCTTGCCCAGGGCGTGCGACGGCGCCTGGCCGGTGACGACGAGCATCGGCACCCCGTCGGAGTAGGCGACCGCGACGCCCGTGAGCAGGTTGGTCGCGCCCGGTCCCGAGGTACCGGCGCACACCGCAAGCGGTCCGCCGACCCGCGCGAAGCCGTCGGCCATGAACGCCGCGCCGCACTCGTGGCGCGCGACGATCAGGCGGAAGGCGGGGTCCCGCTCGACCGCGGAGAAGAATGGATGCAGCAGGCCGCCGGGCACCCCGAACACCACGCGCGCGCCCTCGGCCCGCAGGTAGTGCAGGAACACGTCGGCCATCGTCTCCTGCGGTGCTTCACTCGGCACCACCACGGTTGCCTCCCGACGTGGGCTTCGCGCGGACGCGGACGATGCGTTCCATCACCCCGGCCAACGACTCGGGGTCGCGCGGACGCTCGTTGCGTTCGGGCGGCTCGGTGGGGATGTAGACCCACAGCGTCGTGCCCTGATCGGGCTCGCTCATGATCTCGAGCCGTCCGCCGAGGGTGTCGAGGAGGCGCGCGACGATGCGGAGGCCGGTGCCCTGGCTGCCGCCCTTGGGCGGGTTGGGATCCGGGCCCCCGGTCTGCATCACCTGCTCGAGGCGCTCGGGCCCAATGCCGCGGCCGGTGTCGGAGACCTTCACGAGCAGGTAACCAGGCGTGCCGCCGACCTCGACCACGATGCTGCCGCGCTCGGTGTACTTCGCCGCGTTGGTGAGGATGTTGTCGACGACGCGCTCGAGCGTCGGCACCACCGCTCGGATCCCGCGCGGTGCCTCGCGGGTCTGGGAGACGGTCACGCGGATGTCGCGGGCGACGACGGTGGCGCGGAGCTGACGACGAAGGCGATCGGTGAGCTCGCCGACGTCGATCTCCGTGGGCTCGAATGGCACTGCGGGCTCCTCGGAGACGATCGACGCCAGCTCGCGGACCAGGCCCGAGAGCTGCGCGACCGCGGTCTCGAGGGTCTGCGCCGATTCCTCGATCTCCGCGGGGTCGTCGGCGCGGCGCCGCAGGTGGCCGGCGATGCCCATCAGCACGGCCAGCGGGTTGTTGATGTCGTGCGAGAGGTTGCGCAGCTTGTCGCGCCGCGGCTCGGATCGCTCCTGCAGCCGCTCGACCACGGCGTCGAGCCGAGCCGAGCGCTCCTCGATCGCGGCCTCGCGTTGCTCACTCCACTGGCGCTCGCGTTGGTGCAGGGCGAGGACCTCGTCGACGGCGCGGGCGTGCGCGGTCGCGAGGTGCTCGAGCTCGCGGTTGGTCTCGTCGGCGAAACGAAGGTGGTCGGCGACCAGTCGGCGCTGCTCGGCGAGCAGACCGAGCAGCAGTCCCAAGCCGCCGCAGGCTGCCGTCACCAGCCACGTCGCCGCCCAGGGCACCGACGGGAGGAGGAACGCCAGCGCGAGGCCGGCGAGGGCGCCGAACAGCGGCCCGCGGTAGCGCACCGGCTCGTACCAGCGCAACGTGTACTCGCACGAGCCGTCGCCGTGGGCGATGCACGCGTGCTCCTCGAGGGCGGCGGGCGCCATGCCCCAGTACAACGTCGGGGCCGCGCGCAGCTGTGCCTGTCGCGACAGGCACATCAGGCGACTCTCGTCGCGTGACGAGGTGTAGCGCAGGCGGATCGACGTGCGCGTCGGCTGCGGCACGTCGTACCGGCTGATGCGCGTCACGAGGTGGCCGGTGCCGGCCATCATCCGATACGCGCGGCCGAGCGAGACGCAGCGCAGCACGAGCATCATCGGCCCGTACACGCGCATCATGTCGTGCGTGCACGCGCGCATGAACTCCTGATCGGTCGACATCAGCGCGCGAGCGCCGGCAAGCAACCGCTCGAAGCGCTCGTGCGAGGTCCAGCTGTTGGCGCGACCGAACGCGGAGATCTCGATGCCCGCCTCGCGCGCCAGCCGCTCGGCGGTCTGCTCACCGAACTGGTTGCGGATGTAGCGGATGAGGGGGAGCAGCACCCGCAGGCTCAGCTCCTCGGGCACGGGCGGCAGGGGCGGGACGCCGTCCTCGGCCCCCGCACGCACCAGGGCAAGCGGGCCGCGGCGAACCGCAGTCCGGCTCGAACTCGAGAGATCGGTGGTCCTCGGCCCAGACAAAGCGCGCGTGGTTCCACGGCGACTCTACCACGGCGTGCACGAAACCACCCCGGCCCGTCCCACCCGAAGGGCTGCGATGCGCGTCGAGTCGTCGCGGGTGCGTCGTTTCGGGCGCAGGCGGCGCGAGGTGCCGAGAAGTGTGCTGTGCGTGCTACCCTCGCGGCGAGCGCAATGGCGGCCCTCTCGATCACGGTGTTCGACGCCGAGACCGGCACTACATCGGAGTACAAGTTCGCGAACTCCCCGGTGCGGATCGGACGGAACCCCCTCAACGATCTCTCGTTGCCGTTCGCGTTCGTGTCGGGCTGGCACGCGGTCATCCGCTTCGATGACGAGTCCGCGCGCTTCTTCGATCTCGGCTCGACGAACGGCACGCTGCTCGACGGTCGGCGGGTGCAGGCGGGTGAGCCGGTGGAGATCGGTGAGCTGCTGTCGGTGACGATCGGCAAGCTCGAGCTGCGGATGTCGCGGGGCCCCGCGACGAATACGCGCACGCCCGCCCCCGCCGATCTGCGCCCCGACGCCCAGTGGAACACCCCGGGCGCGGTCGCACCGACGGCGGCGTGGCAGGTCGTGGGCGGCGAGCCGGGGCGCGTCGGTCCCCCCTCGTTGGCGCCACGGCCGGTCGCGTCCGCGGGCACGGCCCACGTGCCGATGCACGAGATCCACGACGCGGTCGCCGGACTGCGCCCCCACGTCGACGGCTACCGCGGCGCGTGGCGGGGCCTGCTCGGCGCCGTGCAGCAGACGCTGTCGCGCATGGACGCCGGCACGCGCCAGTTCGCCCTGACCGTGATGCAGCGGGAGTTCCCCGAGCTCGCCCACGAGCCGGAGTACCAGTCGTTGCTCGCCGAGGCCGGGGTCGGCACCACGACGCCGGTGCGTGCGACCGCGCCGGCGCCCGATGTCAGCGGTCCGGTGGCGAAGCTCGCCCGTGCAGTGCGCGTGGGCGAGGACCCGCCGCGGACCGCCGACGAGACCGCGAGGTTCCTGCAGAGCGTCGAAGACGTGCTGCGCGCGAGCGCGAAGGCGTTCGTCGAGCTGCAGAAGGGGCAGGAGCAGTTCGGCAACGAGATGGGCGTGCGCACGATCAAGGAGTTCACGCCGCTGCACGCCGCGGGCACGGCCGAGAACGTGCTGAAGTATCTGCTCGACTGGACCGGCGGCTCGCACCGCACCCAGGAACTCGTCGGCGTGTACGCGGATCTCATGATCCATCAGGTCGCGCTCATCAACGGTGTGCTCGAGGGCGCGCGTGGCCTGCTCGCGCGCCTCGACCCCGGGGAGATCGAGCGCTCCGTCACTGCGCCGTGGCCGACGCGGGGCGCCGCGCTGTGGAAGCAGTACGCCCAGCGCCACCGCGAGCTGCTGGAGTCGGATCGCCTGCTGACCGAGGCCATCTTCGGCCCCGAGTTCGCGCGGGCGTACGCCGAGGTGGGCGGCGACGGCCGGGCGCGATGACGGCGGGGCGTTCGCTCGGGCGCTGCGCCGGGGCGTGCTACAGTCCGTCGCCGTGAGACGCCTGCTGCCGTTCGCCCTCGCCCTGTTCGCGTGCAAGCGCGAGGATTCCACCGACCTGCCGATCTGCCTCAACGAGGTCGCCGGCGACGAGGCCGAGGAGTCGCAGCAGGGCGAGCTACCCCCGGAGATCTGGTTCCAGTTCCTGCTGCGCAACTACAACCGCAAGACCGGACTGGTCGCGGCGCCGGTCAAGGACTGCAGCGGCAAGCTGGTCGAGGCCCCGCGGCCGCCCGAGACCTCGGCCTGCCTCGCGGCCGCCGACACCGGGCGCGCGTTGCCGGAGCGCGCGCTCACCCCGGACGACCTCCTCATCACGCCGATCGACGGCGGCCGCCAGCTGGTGTGGGTGAAGTCCCGCGGCTTCGACGACGGCGATGCCCTCGGGCCGGTCGCGATCACCGAGTGGACCAAGCGCGGCATCGCGGTGCGGTCGATCGGCGCGCTGCGGGCCCACGCGAATCGGGCGCGCATGCGCATCGAGTCGATCGGCGCCGACAAGGTCCTCGTCGTCGAGAGCGACGTCTGCGATCCGGAGAACCCGAAGAAGTGCGATCGGGTGATGCGACTGCTCCCCGCGGTGGGCGAGCACTTCGAGGAGCGGGCGCTGGTCCTCGAGGACGGCAGCTGCGTCGGCGCGGCCGAGTTCGCCTTGCACGCCAGCACCGAGTTCAAGCAGCCCAACGGGCAGATCCGCAGCCTCGAGCTGACGCGCACGGTCGACTTCACCGACGGCAACGTCGTGATGAACGAGGCGGTGGTGATCAAGGACAGGGACCCGGCCAAGCCCGACGAGCCGGCGAAGGTCTACCGGAACGCCAACGTCCAGCGGCCGATGACGCTGAGCAAGGCCGGGATCGTGACGAAGCCGGGGATCTGGGACCCTTTGCTCGCGGAACACGGGTCGGTGCGCGAGACGGCGACGCCGAAGTAGGGGCATCGCGGAACACGGGTCGGTGCGCGAGACGGCGACGCCGAAGTAGGGGCATCGCGGAACACGGGTCGGTGCGCGAGACGGCGACACCCAAATAGGGGCTCGCCGGGCCAGCTCAGTCGATGCCCTTCGCGCGCCGCGTCTTCGACCGCGTGCGATTGTCGATGATCTTCTTCACCTGCAGCTCGACGGTGAGGATCTTGCCGTTGCCCTTCTTCACCAGCAGCACGTCGTTCGGTTCGGCGAGGCTCGCCATCTTGCCGGCCTTCATCTTGCGGGACTTCCACTTCACGCCGCGGAAGATCCGCGGGTCCTCGTAGCCTGCGCGGGTCGGCACCGAGTGGAGCCGGAAGGTCCCGTCGTTGCCCTGCACGAAGACCATCGCGTCCTCGGGCTTGTCGTACTCGGGCTCGAACGTCACCCACAGCGCGGGCGCGCCGTTGAGCTCGTCGATCTTGAGGATGAGGCCCGAGGTGTCGCGGGTGGTCAGGCTCTTGAGCTCGGCGCCGCTCGAGGACTCCTGGATGCGCTTCTGCACCGAGTAGTCCTGCTTGACGTTCGCTTCCTTGGAGATCGCCCAGACCCGCTTGCCCACGTAGACGCGAAGCGGCTGGATGCCGGCCTCCGTCTTCACGCGCTCGAGCTCCTTGTCGGTCAGCGGGAGACGCTTGGCGCATCCGGCCGTCGAGACCGCGAGCAGTGGCGCCAACAGAAGTGCTGCGAATCCGGTGCGACGGAGGCCTGGAATGCGCATGGCGGGCACGCATGGGGTTAGCCCATGGCCTGCGCCGAGTCAACGTCTCGTGGGCGCATCGACGCCTAAGCCGTGCACGTGGCGATCGCGACCGCGATGGCCGCGAGACCCAGGATCGCGACGACGATCATCCACGAGTACCGAGCGGGGCCTGCGGGGGTGGCTGCGGTGCCCTCGACCGCCTCGCCGATGCGTCGCAGCTCGCGGAGCAGGTCCGGCATCGAGGCGAAGCGCTGCGCGGGGTCCGGCGCGAGGCCACGGACGATCACGCCGTGGAGGTCCTCGGGGATCGGCGACGGCAGCGGTGGCGCAGCCATCCGACCGGCGCGCTTGAGCGTGACCAGCGAGCGCAGATCGTCGGCGGCGAACGGCACCCGACCGTAGAACGCCTCGAACATCGAGACGCAGAACGCGTACTGATCGGCCCGCGCGTCGCCCACGGCGCCGGTGAATTGCTCCGGGGCCATGTATGTCGGCGTGCCCACGAGCACGCCCGACTGCGTGACACCGCCGAGCACGGAGGTGTCGCCGTCGGCCGCGCGCGCGTCGACGTCGAAGCCCGCGCGCGCCAGTCCGAAGTCGACGACGCGCACGCGCCCGTCGTCGCCGACCAGGACGTTGGCCGGCTTGAAGTCGCGGTGGACCATCCCGACGGCGTGGGCCGCCGCGAGTCCGCGGCCCGCGGCGCGGAAGACCCCGAGCACGCGCCGCCACGGCGGTCGCTCGCGGTCGAGCCACACCCGCATGTTCGCGCCCTCGATGAACTGCATCGCGACGAACAGGCCGTCGTCGTGCTCGCCGACGTCGTACACCGGCACGACGTTGGGGTGCGAGAGTGCGGCGAGCGCCCGCGCCTCGCGGAGCAGGCGCGCCCGATCCTCTGCGCCTGCGTTGCCTCGACCCTTGCGTGGCCGCACCAGCTTGATCGCGACCGTGCGGACGAGCTGCGGATCGTGGGCCTTGACGACGATGCCCATGCCGCCCTGGCCGATCGTCCCGAGGACCTCGTACCGGCCGATGCGCTCGGGCGCCGCGCCGGCGGGGGTCCGGGGCTCGGTGTCCGCGACCTGCCGCGACGGCGGCGGCGTGTCGTCCTCGGCCTGGGTGTCGACCACGGCGGGAACCTACCAGGCCACGCGGCCGCTGCGCGGCGTTTTCGGGGCTCGGGCGGCCATTCGGCCCAGGGAGCGTCGGTTTGCGTCAGCTTGTAGCCGCGCGCGCGCCGGGCCGGTTACAACGGGGGGTCCGCGCGATGATCCGCCTGTCGATCAGCGAGCAGGGGCAACCGCCCCGGCTCGTGACGTTCAACAAACCATCGGTCGTGCTGGGCCGCACGCCGACGTGTGACCTGTGCCTGACGGGCAAGGGCGTGTCGAGCCTGCACTGCCGCTTCACGCAGGTGCCGGGCGGCATGATGGTCGAGGACCTCGGCTCGACCAACGGGACCTACGTCAACCGCGTCCGCATCGCGCTGCCCACCGCAGTGAACGGCGCCGACGAGATCGTGTTCGCGGTCTACTCGGTGCGCGTGATCGAAGAGGGGGGCGTGCGCACGGCGGGGCCCAGCGTGCCGACCGGACAGTTCGCGCAGGCCGGTGCGCCGGCGAGCATGCCGAGCGGTGCGGCCGCGGGCGCGGCGTCGGGCCCATCGCTTGCGACGTCCCGTCCCCAGACCGGTCCGGTCCCGGTGCACAGCGGATCGAACCCCGCTCAAACCGGGCCGATCCCCACGCACAGCGGGCCGAACCCGACGCACGTGGGCTCGGGCTCGACGACCGGCGCGATGCAGACCGGTGGCGCCTTCGACGACGCGCGATGGGTTCGCGAGTGGGAGCGCCTCGACAAGCTCGCCTCCGAGTGGATCGCCGCGGGCCGCGATCGGACGCGATTGCTGCGCGGGGAGAAGCTCGCCCACGCGCGGCGCTGGCTCGAGCAGGGCCGCGGTCGCCAGCCGGTGCCCAAGCGCGAGCACAAGGCGTTCATCCAGGCCGCCGCGAACGCGGCGCGGCTGCGGATCGCCCGCAACGTCACGATCGGCGGCGTGGTCCTCGGCCTCGGCGCGGTGGCGGCGTGGCGGCTGGTGCCCGCGACCCCGGATCCCGTCGTCGAGCCCGAGGTGCCCACGGTCGCGTCGACGACCGGTGAGGGCGCCGAGCCGCCCGAGACGCCGCCCGTCGTGGACGAGCGACCCAAGCAGGACGCCGTCATGGCGAAGGCGGAGGCGCTGCTCGCCACGGATCCCGAGCTCGCGGCGCTGCTCGGCCTGCAGGTGCTGACCACCGATCGCCTGGAGGGCGACGTGCGCGGCACGGCGGCCGAGCAGCTCGTCCGTCGCGCGCTCGCGGATCGCCGCGGCCGACCGCTGCGCGGTCACACCGATCCGCTGAGCTTCGTGGCGATGTCGCCCGACGGGCGCTGGGTCGCGAGTGCGGATGTCGGCGACGACTCGTCGCTCGCGCAGCTGTGGGATCTCGAGCGCCCGGGCCTCGCGGTCTCGCAGAAGCTCCGCGGTCAGGTCGGCACGATCCGCGCAATGGCGTTCGCACCGGACGGCAACACGTTGGCGATCGGCACCGATGACGTCGACGTTTCGCTGTTCGATGTCCGGCAGTCGCCCCCGGTGCTGCAGACGCGAGCGGCACCCGAAGGCGGCATCGTTGCGCTGGCCTGGTCCGACGACGGGCGCTACCTGGTCGCGGGCGGCCGCACCGGTCGCGCGCGCCTGTTCGACCTGACGCAGACGACGGCGGGCGCCCCCGTGCTGCTCGAGGGGCACACCGGCTCCATCACGGCGATCGACGTCGACGCCACCGGCACGCGCGTGGTCACCGGCAGTCAGGACGGCACCGCGATGGTGTGGCGCCTCGCCGGCGGTGTCGTGAGCGGCAAGCCGACCAAGCTCGTCGGTCACATGGGTACCGTCCACGCCGTCGCGCTGTCGTCCGACGGTCGCTGGGTGCTGACGGGCGGGGCGGACACGTCTGCGAAGCTGTGGGAGCTCGGCGGTCGCGTGCCCGTGCCGCGCGAGTTCACCGGGCACAAGGGCGCCGTCGAGCACGTCGCGTTCGCCCCCGACTCGCGCCTGGCGATGACCGCGGGCGCCGACGGCAAGGTGATGGTGTGGAAGCTGACGGTGGCGCAGCCCGAGCTCGTGCCGCTGGCCGACGGCCGCGGCACCGGCAAAGGCGAGGTCACGGCGCTGGAGCTGCGCGGGCCGAAGGCCGCCGATTCCGATCATGCGCGCCGCGGCACGTGGGCGGTGCTCGGGTCGACCGACGGCATGGTCCGCACGCTCGATCCGACGAAGATCGACAAGACGATCGACGGCAACGAGATCCCCGCACACACCGCCGGTCGCGTGACCCTCGGCGTCGATGCCCGCGGCGCCTTCGTGGCCTCGGGCGGCGCCGATGGCCAGGTGCGCGTGCTGGATCTGGCCGAGCGTGAGCCCGGCGGGCTCTCGCGGGTCGGGCGGGCCGAAGGCGGGAAGGTCGTCGACGTCGCGATCAACGCCGCGGGCACGCGCGTGCTGACGGGCAGCGCCGATGGCACCGCGCGCCTGTGGGAGGCGAGCGAGCGCCCGCGCCTGCGCGAGATCGCCGTGCTCGGCGGGCACAGGGGCAAGGTTGCGGTCGCGATCAGCCCCAACGGAGAGTACGGCGCGACCGCGTCGGACGACGGCATCGTGCGGCTGTGGCGGGCCGACGGCCTCGGCCCCGAGCCCGAGCACCAGGACTACCCGGGTCACACCGCCGAGGTGAACGATCTCGTCTTCGGCCCCGATGGTCGGGTGCTGGTGTCGGTCTCGAACGACAAGACCGCGCGGGTGTGGCGGATGACCGAGGATCCGGCGAAGGACGTCGTCGTGCTACCGCACGACGATCTCGTGACGCTGGTCGCCATCGGTCCCCGCTCACGGTGGTTGATGACCGCCACGATCGGGCAGCTCAATCTGTGGGATCTGGACCTCCCCGAGCCCAACAAGGCCACCCGCGCCCTGCAGGACCACGAGTCGGACATCCGCAGCGTGGCGATGAGTCCGGATGGCCACTGGGCCGCGTCCGGCGACGCCAACGATCGTGTCGTGCTCTGGGACATGACGACCGACAAGGCCAAGGGCCGACGGCTGAAGGCGCACTCGGAGAGCGTCGACGCGCTGGCGTTCAGCCCCGACGGCAAGTGGCTCGCGAGTGCCGGCGGCGATCGCAAGGTCGTGCTCTGGCGGCTGACGAGCAAACACCCCGAGGACGATCCGGTGACGCTCGAGGGCCACGCCCGCGGCATCGGCGAGCTGGCGTGGAGCGCCGACGGCAAGTGGCTGTACAGCGGCGACAACCTCGGGGTCGTCCGGGCCTGGCCGGTCGATCGCGAGGACGTGAACGCCGGCGTGATGGTGCTCGACGGGCACAGTGACCTGCTGTCGGGGATCGCGGTGGTGAGCGACGGGTCCGCGCTCGTGACCGGGAGCTACGACGGTGCGGTGCGGGTGTGGCCGCTGCACCCGGAGGGCGTCGTCGAGGTGGCGTGCGGGATGATCGGGCGCGAGCTGACCCCCGAGGAGTGGAGTGGGAACCTCGGCGGGGCGCAGAAGCCCGCGTGTCGGTAGCGGCGCGCCTTGCCTCGCGGGACGCCGCGCGGCGATGATCGTCGCGTGCCCGGACGCCGCCTGCTCCTCGACACGGATCCCCTCACGCACCGGTACCGCGACGAGGGCACCGCGCAGCGCCGTCGAATCCTCCGCGAGACGATCGCCGCGTTCGAGGCCGCGGATCCCCCCGATCGATACCACCGCCTCGCCGCCGCGAACCTCGAGCGGTGGCGCGACGCGAGCCGCGGGGTCGCGCGCCTCGAGACCCACGTCCTTCCCGGCGACTGGGGCGACGTCGCCCAACGGATGACGCGGGCCTACGGCGAGTGCTTCGCGGTGCTCAACATGGCGAACGCGTACTCGCCCGGGGGCGCGTACGTCGAAGGTGCGATCGCCCAGGAGGAGAACATGTTCCGCCGCACCGACTGCCACTTCCGCATCGGAGACGACGAGTACGACGCGGAACTCGACGAGTACCGCCCGCACATGACCGAACTCCTCGAAGCGAGGACCGGCGTCGTGTACCTGGACACCGAGAACCCGCGGGTGTGCATCCGCGGCCCCGAGGATCGATCGCGTGCCGACCTCGGGTACGCGTGGCTCGACGATCACGACGTGTTCCCGTTCTTCGAGCTGCGCGCGGCCGCCGTCGATCTGCGCGATGGGTCGGCGTTCGACCCCGCCGAGATGCGCCGCCGCATCGTCGCGCAGCTCGACACGCTGCGCGGCCGCCGAATCCGTCATGCCGTGCTCGGCGCGTTCGGCTGCGGCGCATTCGAGAACCCCGCCGAGCGCGTCGCGGCGATCTATCGCGAGGAACTCGCTGCGCGCGCCGAGGACTTCTCCGTCGTCGCGTTCGCGGTCTTCCACGCCGGCTACGGCCGCGACAACCACACGCCCTTTGCGGCCGCGTTCCCGTAGCCGCCGAACGGCATCACCGCGATCGATCGCCGACGATTCTACCAAGGATCGCCGAATCGGGCGTCGGTCGCTCGCGAACCATCCCTGCGCTGGGACGGTCGCCGGGAACATGCGGCGCTGTTCCGCGTCCTACCGTGCCGTGGGATCCCTGCGATCATTCAGACGCGTTCTCCAGGCCTCGCTCGTGGCGACGGCGCTCGGTTTCCCTGGCTTCGCGCACGCCGGGTCCGAGGAGCTGCTGATGCCGATCTCGGTCGGCGCCGTCGGCAATCGCGATCTTCAGGCGAGCACGATCGGCTTCGGCATCGGCCCGCGGCAGGATCGGCTCCACTTCCTGTTCCACGGCCGCGCGATGGTGAGCCCGCGGCTCTCGGCGGGCATGGGCGGTGTGAAGGGCGGCTTCGCGTTCGTCGACAAGCCGCACGTGCACTTCGGTGTGGAGTTCGGCGTGTCGGCGGGCGGCGGGCGGATCGATCGGCACTCGGCGGGGTTGTTGGCCGCCGTCGAGCCGGGACTCTTCGTGCGCCTGATCTCGGAGAAGGCCGGTGCGTTCCACATCGACGGCGGTTGGTACCAGCCGCTGCTGATCCGGCGCGACGGGGTCCGCGGGGCGGCGATGATCTCGCTCGGATGGTCGCCGTTCTACGGGCGGTGAGGGCCGACGCCGTTCAGCCCTGGGGTACGCCGCCGCCGCCGGCGCTCGACAGCTGGAACCCGGTCATGTCGCTGTACGTGTACGCGCCGACGAGCTGGTTGAACGTGGTGACCTCGAGCGTCTCGGGGTCGGCGCGGTAGGCGTTGCTGCTGCGGATGCCGACGCCCCAGACCTTCCCGGCGAAGTCGACGCTGATGCCGTGCACGTACTCGGGCAGGGGGATCGTGTAGAGCAGCTCGAGCGTCTCGGTGTCGAAGCCCACCATGGCGTTGCCGGTACCATGCCAGATGGTGGCGTTGCCGTCGGTCATGCAGCCGCCACCGCCCGAGTTGTCGGGGCTCACGCTCCAGTCGGAGGTGTCGAGGTTGAAGCGCGCCACCGTGCTGCTGCAGACCCACGGGCGCCCCTCCTTGTCGACGGTGATGCCGTAGGCGCCCGACGGTGGCAGGCCGAAGGTGAGCGTGGTGTAGTCCTCGTGGTCGACGCGGATGAGCCGTCCGGTGCCGAGGTCGAGGCCCCAGAAATTGCCGTCCGCATCCGCGGCGCCGCCATACATGAACGTGCCGCCGCCCACGTCGATGACCTGCTCCGTGGTGCCATCGTCGCCGTCGAGCAGCAGGACCTCGCTGTCGCAGACCGTCCAGAGCTTCTCGTTCTCGTAGCTGCAGGTGCTCTCGTTCCACTCCCCGCGGGTCCACGCGACCGGGCGGTTGGAGCTGCACGCGAACGGGCTGTACCAGGCGCGGCACTCCTCCTGGTCCCAGGGGAGCACGTCGTTGGTGCCGGTCGAGGTCTGGAGTCCCGGGTCGCCGTTGCTCTCCCCGCAATCCGCGGTGTTGGCCCAGAACTTCGCGACCCCGCCGTTGCGGTTGGCCACCGCGACGTCGCCGTTCAGGTTGACCGAGGTGCGCGACGGATCGCCGCCGGCGGGCTTGGCCTGGTAGCGGCCCTCCTCCTCCATGGTGTCGGTGTTGATCTTCGACACGGTGGACTGGGCCGAGTTCGCGATCCAGATGTACGCGAGCTCGACGTTGCCGCCGCCGCCGCCGCCCTTGCCACCGCCCTTGCCGCCACACGCGACCTCGGGGACGTCCGGGATGAAGCCGACGTCGAAGTTGCCGGGGCCCGGCCCGTCGTCCCCGCCGTCCTCGCTCGAGGAGTCGCCCGGCGCGGAGGTGGCGGTCGTGGCGGTCGTGGCGGTCGTGCCCGCGGTGCCCGGCCCGGAGCTCGTCCCCGAGGGATCGGCGGTCGGGTCGGAGGAGGATTCGTCGCCGCCCGAGCCCTGGGCCACCCCGCCGCCGCCGCAGCCGCCGGCGGTGAGCCCCGAGGCGAGCCCCGAGGTCAGCATGGATACGATCACGACGGGGAATCCACGGGTTCCAAGGGCCATGGAACGTGGATGGCGGCGTCGGGGGGAAACCTTCGCGGGGTGGGGGATCCACCTTGGCGTGCGTGGCGTCGGCCTGGGGAACACGTCGCGTGGGCTGGAGCGTCCCAGTCCTCGATGCTCACGCCCGTGGCCCGTCGCGCGCTCGCTGGTGTCGTGTTCGCCGGCATCGTGCTCGCCGGATGCACGGCGGCTTCGCGGAGGGCCGAGTCCTTCGACATGGAGGTGCGCGAGGACTTCGAAGATCCCGAGACGCCGACGATCCCGCGCGGCGCGGTGACCCGAGAGGCGGCGCAGGTCCCTGCGACGAACGAACTCGGCGCCGCCGAGGTCCCGGTCGAACCCCCGCGGCTTCGGCTCCTGCCCCACGATCGCAGCGGGTGTGGGTTGGACGTCGAGGCGCACGGATGGCCGGCGATGCGGGCCGATGGGGGCGGGTTCGCCTTCGTGAACCACCCGATCTCCGCCGGGGCCGACATCGAGGAGCAACCCTTCACAATCGACACCGAGGGGACCTCCGGGAGCGCCGTGGCCCGTGATCTCGTCTACGACGGCGCGACCATTCAAGCGGCGACGCACGGGGCCTGGGGCGCGGCCTGCGATGCCGCGCGGCGCGACATCACGGCGCGCATCGAGGCGATCAACGCGAAGTTCGCGAGCTGGCGGCCGATGACACGCGTGCCGGTGCAGGACCCCTGGAGAATCGACGGCGGTCCCGCGCTCCCCCAGCCCACGGCGGATCTCCACCGGCGACCGGTCGAGGCGCTCTACCACGGCGGACATTTCGTCGCGCGCGTGCCCGGCGTGAAGGTGCTCCAGTCGATCCCGATGCCGTGGCGCGGCGAGGAGCCGACCCAGACGATGGGCGCGAGCGATCCGACGATCATGGCGCTGTACGTCGATCCTCCGACGGGTTTCGCCGTGGCGGAGCTCAGCTACGAATCGGCGAGCTGCATGAGCGACCCGACGATCATCACGCGTCCTGTCGCAGTCGCCCCCGAGGTGCTGACCGAGGCCGCGGCGCGGGCTGCATTCGTGCTGTCCGAGCCGGTCGACGGTTGACCGAGCCGGTCCTCGGCGCGGCGGTCCCAGCGTCGACGCGTGCGGAGGATCCGCGTATCGTCGATCCCATGCGATCCGCACGATCCGCGTGGGTCCTGTGTTGCCTCGGCGGTTGTGCCGACGAGGGCCTCGTCACTGGCGGCGCCGAGTTCGAGCCGCGTTGTGAGGAGGACGCGCCGACGCGCTTGCTCGAGCTCGCGGCGGACGAGCTCGTCTACATGGTCCGCCCCTTGGACGACACGCGAATCCACGTGCGTATCGGCACCGAGGACGCCTGGACGCACTCGGTGCTCGTGTCGACCTGCGGCGAGGAGGTGCAGCCCATTGCGTCCAGGATCGAGTGGCTGTTCATCGAGGGCGACGTCCTGCTCGGGTGCGATGTCGACGACGCCCTCGTCGCCCCGTCGGACCCGCGTGACGACGCGCCCTCCGTCATCGCCGAGGGCGGGTGCGCCTATCAGCAGACGCCCCACGGCGTGGTGACCATCGATCGAGCGCCCGGTGCAGACGTGGGGCGGATCATCGTCGTGCGGGATGACGACGGTGTGGTCGTGGTGGAGACCCTGCTCGACGACGTCCTGATGGAACACGGCGTTCCATACTTCACCGGGGTCGAGGACGACCAGGTGTTCGCCCGCCGTTCCGATGCCTCGCTCTGGGTGGTCGACGTCGCGACCGGGACGTCGACGCGGGTACTCGATCCCGTCCTCGACTGGGCGCGCTCGACGGACCACCTGGTCTATCGCCCCGTCGACGACACGCCCGACGACGGCGAATCGGCGGTGATCGTGCGCGACCGAGCGACGGGCAGCGAGGCCACCATCGCCGAGGCCGCCGACGACGATCTCTCGCTCATGATCTTCGACGGCGCCGTGGTGCTCGGGCACCTCTTCAGCACCCAAGCCCAGTGGTTCTGGGCGAGCGATGGCCGTCCGGTCGAGCCCCCCGCGGGCGCCCGGATCCACATGCGCTACGGGGATCGCTTCTGGATCGGCTCGGGCACCTCCGCCGGCGACACGTACGCGTGGTGGCGCGCCGGCGAGGCCCCCGTCGCGGCGTGGACGTGCCCGTCCTGCGAGGTCACCCCGCGCGCCGATCTCGGCGGGCTCGTGGTCGAGGACATCCTCGGCGGGACGCGGCGCGAGGTGTGGTTCATCGACGAGGCGACCGGAGCACAGGAGCGGCTCGGCGGTCCCATCCGCGCGGGATACCTGGTGCTCGACGACCGCCGGCTGTTGGGCCTCGCCGACGGCGACGGGCCGGGCCCGCTCGAGCTGCACACCCCCGGCGAGTCGTCGCCTCAGACGGTGGCGCAGTGGGTCGAGCCGGACAGTCCTTGGCTGACGCAGGTGTTCCGGGGCCCGTCGAACCTCGACGTCGTGTACGTGGTGAACGAGCCGGACGACGGCGAGCACGCGCTGTATGTCGGGCGGCTCGCGAGCGCCGATTGAACGAATCTGTCACCCTCGGTCCGAGATGCGTGCAGCCGCGCGACCCGACCGGCTCCGGAGCGTCGTCCGCGGGCTCGCGCTGCTGAGCGCGTGCCGCGGACCCGACACCGACACGACCTTGATCTCGCTGACGGTCGACGGCACCTCGGTGGACGAGCGCCGCCGTCAGCTCCGGGGAGACGATTGGCTGCCCTTGATGGCGGTCGACGTCGAAGGTGACGGCACCGACGAGCTGTTGGCGATCCGGCGGGACGCGCTCGTCGTGATCGCGCAGGCCCGCGGCGCCGAGGCGATCTGGGAGGTCGACGGCACCCAGGAGGTGCATGACGTCCAGTGGGTCGGCCGCGGACCGGGTGCGGCCGCCGATCTGTTCGTCTGGAGCACCTCGTTCGCCCGGCGACCCTCCGACCACGACGACCAGCAGGTGCTCGTCCACGCCGTGTGCACGCCGTCGCCGACGCTGTGGTGCGAGACGACGGGCGAGCTCGTCCTCGATCCGGACGCGACCGCGTTCGTCACCGGCGACTTCGACGGTGACGGCCGGATCGACGTCGTCACGGCCGGCGACGCGGACCTCGTCATCCACCGCGGGACCGGTGATGATCCCGACCAACCGCGGTGGGACGCGGGGCGCGTGGTCGGCCACATCGATGGCGTCGGTGACGCGTGGGAGCGGACCTTGATCACCACGGATCTCGACGGCGACAGGCGTGCCGATCTCGTCGCCCTCGACGAGACCCTGGGCCTGCGCCTGCTGTTCGGGACCGGCGACGGCAGGTTCGCGATCGGCCCCGCGCCCTCGTTCGCCATGGAGGACGGAATCTGGCGGGTCGAGGTGGCGTCGCTCGACGGGGACGCGCATCCCGAGCTCGTCGCGCACGGCTCCAACGGCGTCGTGCTCTACGAGTGGCGCGGCCGCCGGGTGTTCGCGGCCTCGACGTCCTTCGCCGACGCGAAGGGCGAGATCGGCGGAGACACCCTCGTCGGCGACTTCGACGGCGACGGTGTCGACGAGCTGTTGTTCAGCGATGGCCTGACCGGGCACCTGATCGAGGCTGGCGCTGCCCCATCGACGTGGACGGTCACTCGCCTCGACACCACGGAGCTGCCGTATTCCGCGGTGGTGGGCGACCTCGACGGCGACGGCCGCGACGAGGCGGTGACCCTGTCGGGGCCACCGATCTACTGCGAGTGATGGCGGCGGGGCGCAACTCAGACCGGCCACAGGAAGCAGTACGGCGCCTCGTACTCGAGGCAGAACTCGAACTCGGTCTCGAAGATGATCCAGGTCTCGCAGAAGCTGCACAGCACCCGGAAGTCCTGGTGCTCCGCGGAGGCCTCGCCGATGTCGAGGTCGGGCTGCGTGGCGGTGAAGACCGCGAGGGCCTCGTGCAGCGCGGCGGTCTGCTCGGCGTCGAGTCGCGGGGTGAGTCCCTCGCCGATCGTCGCCAGCTCGGTGCCGTCGACGACCACGGTCATCGTGCCCTCGGTCGCGGCCCGCATCTCGTACACGTGGCCGTCGAAGCTGATCTCTGTCCGCTCGCCCCAGGGCGCGGCGCTCCACTCGTAGGAGCCGACCGCGTCGCCCTCGGCGTCGATCATCTCGAAATGCGCACCGTCGTCCTGCTGCTCGCCGCGGAACTCCGCGATGCCGAGGCGCTGCCCCTGGATGGCCGGGTGCGTCGCCGCGGGCTCGGGATCACAGGCGACGAGGCAGGTGGCGAGGAGAATGAGGGAACGGCTGCGGTTGTCCATGGTCGCTCGGGCCGTGCCCGAGCGTGCGGATTGGTTCCCCGGATTCTTCGCAGGCGTTCGCCGACGCGCTGCCTAATCCCCCGGCGCCCCCCGGTCCCCCTTGCACTCCGACTCCCAGGGCGCGCACTTGAAGCGCACGTGGATGTGCGAATAGTGGTCGGCCGAGTGCTGCACGATGACCTTCCCGTTGTTGGTCTTCTTCGGGTACTGGATCCACGCCGTGAGCTCTTCGTCGGTCGCGCCCATGTTCTTCGCCGCGTTGTGCACATACGGCTGCAGGATGATGTCCAAGAAAATCGCCTCGACGGCGCCCGTCTTGATCAGCGCCCGCATCAATCCCCACGTCGCATACCAGTCGACCTCGTACCAGAACGGCCGGCGCTCCTTCTCCTTGCCGTTGCCTAGGTACTTGACCTTGTAGACGCCCTTCAGCGTCGGCAGCCAGATGTCCACGTCGCGACCCGCCTGGTGCGATTTGTGGGGGTCGAATTGCCCGCCGGGCTTCTTGCTGATGTCCGCGACGATGAGCGCCCCGTCGTAGTCCACGTCCTGGCGGAACGTCACGATCGCCTTGTGGAGGTTCTTGATGAGGTACGCCGAGCCGTACATGATGTTCTCGGCCTTGCGCGTGTACGCGTCGTTGTCCGGCAGCTGGATCCCGTCGACCAAGCGACCGTTGTTCGGCGATCCCACGCTGCGCGCGGTATCCTTCGGGTTCAGCTCCGCGATCGCCTGCCGCGGCTCCCGCGGCTTGTACGGCTTCGGATCGATCCACACCACGATCTTCTGCCCCGCGGTGACCTCGGTGACCCCCGGGTTGTAGCTGCGCAAACGCGTGATCTCGATCCCGAATCGCGTCGCCAGCTGCGCCCAGCCCTCGCCGGCCTCGACCTCGTATTCGATGCACGTCTGTGGCAGCGGGCGCAGCCGCGGCTTCTTGATCGTGATCACCTGGCCGCTCGGCGGCTTGACCTCGCCCTCGGCCTTGCGCGACGGCGGCTGGCAGACCGTCGGCTCGAGCGGCGCGTCGCGGTTGAGGAGGTTCCAGGCCACGAGGTCGTCCTCGTCGACGCCGTAGCGTCGCGCGATGTCGGCGAGGCTCTCGCCGGGGATGACCACGTGGTCGATCGGCTCGCCGTCGGCGGTCGAATCGGGCTCGCGCGGCGGTCGATCCGGCGTCCTGGGGCGCGTCGAGCCACCCTCGTCGCCGTCGTCCTCGTCATCGCCGCCCGAGGTGCTGCCGCCCTCCACGACCACGACCGGCGGCGCCTCGACCACCGGATCCGGCTTCGGCCAGAACACCACCGCGGCGGCCGCAGCCCCGCCGACAACGACGACCCCGGCGATCCCGAGCACGATCGTCGCGACCCCGCGCCGCGACGCCGCCTTCACGCTGTCGGCGATCAGCTCGCGCACGAGTCGTCCCGGCTCGTCCGCCGAAGACGGAGGCGGGCTCGCCAGCCATCGCTTCGCCTGGCGCAGCTCGTCGCCGCCGAGCAGCAGCCGCGCGGGTCGGTCCGCCTGGTCCCACTGCTCCGCGTAGCGCTGCAGCCTCGCCTGCGTGTCGCGCCAGCGCCGGTGCGGACCCGAGCCGCGCACGATCGGCCCCGCGCCGCTGATCTCGATCTCCACCGGTCGAACCTCTGCGCCCGACGCTGCGTCCGCGGTCACCACCTGGAGCAGGAACGGTCCGACGTAGAAGCGGTCGTCCTCGCCCACACGCACCGGCTGATCGACGCGCCGGCCCGACAGCCACGTGCCGTTGGTCGAGCCGCGATCGACCAGGATCACCTCGTGCCCGCGGACCTCGAGCACGCAGTGGTGCGACGACACGCCCACCCCGTCGAGGACGATCTGGTTGGCGGCGTCGCGGCCGATGCCGACCTGCGCGACGGCGAGGGGATACGTGCGAACCGAACCGTCCTGGGCCGTGACGCGGAGGCTGTGCATCGATCGCGCGACTCAGAGGATGAACGACGTCCGCTCGAAGCCGAGTGCTTCGGGGGACCTCAGAAGATGAACGACGGCAGCTTGAAGTCCGAGTTCTTCGGGAACTTCGCCTTGCTCTGGACGGCCTTCTTCACGCAGTCCTTGGTGTCGTCGGCGAGCGAGCCGCCCGACGCGTTCGACACCGACTTCACCTCCGCGCGACCGTCCGCGGTGATCTTGTAGCCGACCTTGATCTTGATCGGCAGCGGTCCCTTGCACGCCTTCACCGCGCCGGCGGCCTTGGTGATGCCCTTGGTGATGTCCTCCTCGGAGAGGGTCTTCTTCACCTCGTCCTTGGGCGGCTTCGGGGTCTTGGGCGTGTGCGGCGTCTTCGGCACCGGGACCGGGTCGGGCGTCTTGGGCTCGGGCACCGGGTCGGGCGTCTTGGGCTCGGGCACCGGGTCCGGCACCTTGGGCTCCGGCACCGGATCGGGGACCGGCTCGGGTGGCGGTGTGCCGAGCTTCGGTCCGCTCGGCTCGGGGTCCTTCGGGGGCTCGGCCTTGGGCGGCTCCGCCTTCTTGGGCGGCTCGACGCCCTTGACGTCGGCCACGGCCGGCGGCTGGTCGTCGCCGAGCATGAAGTACGCGACCAGGCCGCCGCCGCCGACCGCGACAATCGCCCCGACCACGAGCATCAGGATGAAGCCGACCTTCGAGCGCTGCTCGACCGCGAACACGGTCGCGTCGGGGTTGCGGGTCTGATCGCCGAACTGCGGCGGGCGCGTGTCGGGCCCCTGGGGGTTCGTCGTGGGCGCCGCGCCGCGCGGCGGCGGGCACGTGCCGACCGGCGGATTGCGGGTGATGACCGCGCCGCCGCCCTGGGGCAGCACGTCCTGCCCCATGCCGTCCATCATGAACGTCGCCTCGGGGCGGTTGGGTACCATCGGCGGCGGCGGGCTGCTGGTGCCCCAGTCGGCGCCGAGCCGCACGGTGCCGCCGGGCTCCATCGGCATCGCCGAGTTCGGGTCGAGCATCACGGTGCCGCCGCGCGCCGCACCGGGCGGCTGGCTCTGCGCCACGGGGGCGCCGGCGTTGCCCATCCACATCGTGCCGCCCGGGCCGTCGGAGGGCTGTGCCGTGCCGCGGCCGACCATCGGCGGGCCGACGTCGTGGCCGCCGGACAGCCGGCCGTCGGGGCCCACTGCCATGATCGCGGCCTCGAGCTCGATCATGCTCTGGTAGCGATCATCCGGGCGCTTCGACAGCGCCTTCACGATGATGGCCTCGACGATCGGCGAGATCTTCGCGTCGGGTGCCATCGTCGACGGCAGCGTCAACGGCTCCGTCAGGTGCCGCGAGAGCACGCGCATGAAGTTGTCGCCGTCGAACGGCACCTGCCCCGTGAGGAACTCGTAGAGGCAGATCGCGGCGGCGTAGACGTCCGTGCGCGCGTCGGCGGGGTCGCCCATCGCCTGCTCGGGCGCCATGTACTTCGCCGTGCCGAACACCGCGCCGGTGCGCGTGAGGCCGCCGCTCTCGCCGCTCTCGTCCGTGACCTTGGCGATGCCGAAGTCGAGGAGCTTGATGAAGTCGCGGCCGTCGGCGCGCTTCACCAGGAAGCAGTTCGCCGGCTTGAGGTCGCGGTGGACGATGCCACGGGCGTGGGCCGCGGTCAGGGCGCGCACGATCTGCAAGATGAGCTCGCGGGCCCGCGGCCACGGCAGCCGCCGTTCGCGGCGCAGCACGTTCGAGAGGTCTTCACCCTCGAGGTACTCCATCGCGAAGAACACCGAGCCGCCGGGGACCGGACCGAAGTCGACGATGTCGACGATGTTCTCGTGGGAGATCATCGACGCCGCGCGGGCCTCCTGGAGGAACCGATCGACGTGGGTCTGCTCGCGGCACAGCTCGTGCTTGAGGACCTTGAGCGCGACCTTCTTGCGCAGCGTGACGTGCTCGGCGAGGTACACCGAGCCCATGCCACCGTCGCCGATCATCTTGAGGACGCGGAAGCGGTCGTTGAGCACCGTCCCGACCAGGTCTTCGGGGCGATGCCAGTGGCCGCCGGCGCCGTGCGATTGATCGTTCATCCGGGGTCTCCGAGCATAGCCGAGAAAGCGAACGCGGGGGCCAGCAGGTTCGGTCTCGAAATCCGCCGACGCCGGTCCCAGGCCGCCTACACGCGGAACGAGGCCGCGAAGGCGCGACCGACCGCGTGGGCGCGGAAGTCGGCCGCGACGACGACCTGCGATCCTTCGGCCCGCCCGCGCAGGACGCAGGTCCCGGGCGGGCCGTCGGGGAGGATCTCGGCGGAGGCGGTGAGCAGCGCCGCCTCGAGCTCCGCGGGGCCGGCGGTGTGGGCGAGGCCGTTCCGGGCGAGGGTCGCGGCTCGCACTGCGCGCCCGACCAGGATGCGCCCGGCGAGGGTCGGGCCGTCGGCCTTCGCGACCATCGGGGCGCCGACCGCCAGCAGTCGTTCGCCGCCGGGCTCCGAGCCCAGCACCGAGATCCCCGACTCCACCATCGTGCGCATCGCGTCGACGGCCAGCGGCGCGCGGACGGGGAGGTTGCGGGTCGTGCCGCGGCCGCCGTCGACCGGCCACGACGCCGGACCCACGATCGCCCCGGCGCGGCCGAACGCGTCGCCGAAGGTGCCGTCGCGGCGCAGCGACGCCCCCAGCATCGCCGCGATCGCGAACACCGGCGCACCGAACACGACGCGCGGTCCGACCCGCGTCGTCTCGCACGCCAGCACGATGTCGTTGGTCACCGCGCACAGCCACGCGCTGTTGGGATCCGATCGCAGCGCGACCCAGGACGACAACGGCGAGTGACCGGCGTCGAGGACCCCGGGATCGAGGGCGACGACCATCGGCGTGCTCGTGGCGGCGCCGAGCGCCGCGAGCTCGGCGTGGATCGCCAGGTCGTTCGGCGCATCGACCACGAACACCGCGTCGGCCGGCGCGTGCTCGAGGGCGTGGCGGAGGGCGGCGGTGCGATCGGCCTCGTCGACGTCGAGGATCTCGATCGCGAGCCTGCCGTGGCCGGGCGATTCCCCGAGCGCGAGCTTGAGCCCGCGCCAGCCGGCCTCGATGCTCGCGGCGGGCTCGTGCCCGAGGGCGTCGGCGGCGGTGGCCTCGATCGCGTCGAGGATCAGCGCGCTGGCGCGCTGGCCCGGGGCCGTGGGCTTGCCGCCGCCCTCGACCTTCGTCTTGCGCATCGCCCCCACGAAGGCGTCGATGCTGCTGCGCGCCGCGGTCACGGTGTCGGGGCCGCTCGGGACCTCGGCCTGGGCGAAGATCGCGTCGATCGAGGACGCGCCGGCGTCACCTGACGATCGGGCGGAGGCGGACGTCGCCGGCGCGGGGCTCGGGCTCGGGCTCGGGGGGGCTGGCTGCAGCGCCGTGAGGGCGTCGACCAGCGCGCCGTCGCCGACGAGCGCGCGGACCTTCGCGATCGCGTCGGCCAGCGACATCGTCGCGCTCGGTCGCACCAGCGCCGTCGCGATGTCACCGAGGCTGCGCAGGGGCTCGTGCGCGCCCCAGACATCGGCGACCCGGAGCGCGCGAGCGCTCGACAACTCGAGCTCGTAGCGCCGGGTCGGCGCGCTGCCGAGGCGGTCGGCGACCTCGACCGATGCGCGCAGATCGAGCCGCGCCATCACGTCGGCCATGCGGTCGCCCGACACCGTGATGCGGTCGCCCTTGGGTGACTGCGAGAACCGACCGACGAAGAGGAAGCGCAGCGACTCGAGCATCGCCGCCACGGTAGCACCGCGGCCGGCGGCGGTGGGTGGGCCCGCTTGGAATCTGCCGTAGCGCGGGGATCAGTCGGCCACGTCGAGCATCGTGCCGCTGCGCTCCGCACCGGCGGCGTCGATGCAGGAGACCTCGAAGTCGCGGATCCCCACCGGCGCGCCGAAGAGTTTGCGGGCGAGCAGGGTCCCGCGGACGACGCGGCAGTGCTCGACGCGGCCCCCGTCGGCGTCGACGTCGGCGTAGGCGGCCGGCGATCCGGTCTCGTCGATCTCGATCCAGAACCGGTACACGTGCTTGTCGGAGCCCAGGTCGACGCGCCACTTGTCGGGGCCGAGGCGCTCGTAGGTCATCTCGAAGTGATCGCGCGACTTCTCGGAGAACGGGCTGCGCTCGCCGTCGCGATCGGGCCGGGCCCACCACAGCCGGACGTCGGCGATCTCGCGCGGCGTCTCGACGGGGGTCCACGCGTCGAGGGCGATCTCGAAGTTCGACTTGCCGAAGTTGCGGGTGATCCGGATGAGCTCGGTGTGGTGCAACGCCGTCGTCGAGAGGGCCGTCGTCGCGGTCTTGACGTTGGGGAGCATCCCGGGGACCGGGGCGACCGGGGCCTCGTCGTCCTCGGGGCCGTTGGTGTCGGAGCCCGTGCGGGGGCACGCGGCGCTCGAACCCACCAGGCACAGCAGGAGGACCTGGGACCGACGCCGACCGAGCACGTGAGCGTGACGGTACTGCGCCCCGGCCAGGTTGCAAGTCCCGGCGCGTGGTGGGTGTGAGCGGTCGCACTCGCGGTCGCCTGCGCGACGCCGCAGGTGTCGGGCGGCGGGGCAGGCCGCGGGAACGCGGCGACGTAGCATGCGACGCATGGCAACGACCCCCGTCACTGCGTTCGGCACGTGGCCCTCGACGCTGGGACCCGAGGTGATGGCCGCGGGCTCGCGCCGCATCGCCGCCCCGACGGCCGCGGTCGATCCAGGCGGCGGCATCGGCTGGGTGTGGGCCGAGTCGCGGCCCGACGAGGGCGGTCGCACCACGCTCGTGCACCGCGACGCGACGGGCACGACGACCGTGCTGCTGGACGTCCCCTGGGACGTCGGGACCCGCGTGCACACGTACGGCGGCCGCGCCCATGCCGTGACGCCCGAGGGCATCGCGTTCGTGCACCGACCCGACGGCTCGCTGTGGCTGCGCACGCACGCCGGCGAGGTGCGGCCGCTGGTCGAACCACACGTGTGCGGGCTCGCCGAACCGACCTTCGACGCGACGCGCTCGCGCCTCATCGCAGTCGCCGAGTGGGCGAGCGAGGACGGAGGGTTTCCGCGGGCGAGCCTCGTCGAGATCGCGCTGCCCTCGGGGCGCGTGCGCGAGCTGTGCTCCGGCGCCGACTTCTACGCGGCGCCGACGATCGCACCCGGGGGCGATCGCCTCGCGTGGGTGCAGTGGAACCATCCGCACATGCCGTGGGACGCGGGGGCGGTGCACATCGCCGAGCTCGACGCCGCCGGCGATCTCGTCGGGGCGCGGCACGTCGCCGGCGACGCGCAGGCGTCGGCGCAGCAGCCCACGTGGAGCGCGGCCGGCGAGCTGTACTTCCTGTGGGAGCCCGACGGCGCGTGGACGCTGTGGCGCGAGCGGGCTGGCCGATGCGAGCGCGTGTTCGCGTCGGCGGACGAGCTCGGCGGGCCGATGTGGAACCTCGGCATGCGCACATGGGGCTTCGTCGCCCACGACACGGCGCTCGCGGTGCGCGTGCACGAGGGCGTCGCGCACGTGATCCGGATCGACGTCGACTCGGGTGAGTCCGTGGTGATCGTCGAAGACGCGCCGTCCGTCGGACACCTCGCCGTCGCATCGGGTCAGGCCGCGATCGTCGAGGGCTGGGACGGACGCGGCACCGCGTTGCGCCTCGTCGACGCGATGGGCACCGAGCTGGCGCGCCGCGACACCGGGCTGTTCGACGTGCTCGCGTCGGCGGACTGGTCCACGCCCGAGCCCGTGCGCTTCGCGACCTCGGCGGGCGACGTCGCGTTCGGGTGGTTCTATCCGCCCAAGCTCGGCGAGCACCGCGGGCCGGACGGCGCCGCGCCGCCGCTGGTCGTCGTCGCCCACGGCGGGCCGACCGGGCTGGCGCTCGCGAGCGGCAACCTGCCGGTGCAGTTCTGGACCTCGCGCGGCTACGCGGTGCTCGACGTGAACTACCGCGGCAGCACCGGCTTCGGTCGGGTCTACCGCGAGCGGCTGCGCGGCATGTGGGGCGTGTTCGACGTCGAGGACTGCGTCGCCGGGGCGCGCCACCTCGCGGCGTCGGGCCGCGTCGATCCCGATCGCATGGTCATCCGCGGCGGCTCGGCCGGCGGTTTCACGGCCCTGGCCGCGGTCGCGTTCCATCGGGTGTTCCGCGCCGCCGCGAGCTACTACGGGGTCAGCGACGTGGCGTCGCTCGTGGCCGATACGCACAAGTTCGAGTCGCACTACGATCGGTTCCTCTTCGGCGAGCACGCCGATCCGACGCCGGTGTGGCGCGAACGATCGCCGCTGCACGCCGCCGCTCGCATCGGCGTGCCGGTGATCTTCTTCCAGGGGCTCGACGATCCCGCGGTGCCGCCGTCGCAGACCGAGCAGATGGTCGCGGCGTTGCGCGAGCGTGGGGTCGAGGTCGAGTACCGCGCGTATCCGGGCGAGGGCCACGGGTTCCGCCGGGCCGAGACGATCATCGACGCGTGGACGCGCGAGTCCGCGTTCTACCGCCGCGTACTCGCGCTCGATCCCGCGTGAGTGCCGCGGTTTGCCCCCGAAAGGGGGAGGGTGCCACCATCGTCGCGATGCCCGAGTCGAGCGCCGTGTCCGACGGACCCCCGATCGTCCCCCCGAGCGCGACCGAGCGAGCCGAGGGCCTCGCGCGGCTCGAGCAGGCGCTGCGCCGCGATCTCGAGCTGCTCGACTACCCGCGTCGACCGTGGCTGACGCCGCGGCTCGGCCCGGACGGCGACGCCGTGCACGATGTCGTCATCATCGGCGGCGGGCAGGGCGGGCTGGTCACCGCGTTCGCGTTGCTGCGCGAGAAGGTCGAGCGCGTGTTGGTCGTCGACGAGCGCCCGCTCGATCGCGCGGGGCCGTGGCTGAACTTCGCGCGCATGATCACGCTGCGCACGCCCAAGTACCTCACGGGGCCCGACCTCGGGATCCCGAACCTCACGATCGTCGCGTGGTACGAGGCGCAGCACGGCCCCGGCAGCTGGGCGCGGCTGGGCCTGGTGCCCAAGCAGACGTGGGCGGCGTACCTGGCGTGGTACCGGCGCGTGCTCGGGATCCCGGTGCAGGCCGAGACCTGCGTCACCGGCCTTGGGCCCAGCGACGTCCCGGGCGTGCTCGTCGTGCATGCCCGTCACGATGGCCGCGACATCCAGCTGTTCGCGCGACGGGTCGTGCTCGCGACCGGCATCGACGGCTCGGGCGCATGGGAGGTGCCGGCGATGATCACCGACGCGCTGCCGCGCGATCGCTGGGCCCACACGCGCGACGACATCGACTTCGCCGCGCTCGCGGGCAAGCGCATCGGCGTGCTCGGGGCCGGGGCTTCGGCGTTCGACAACGCGTCGGTCGCCCTCGAGCACGGCGCGGCGGCGGTGCACCTGTACTTCCGGCGCGAGCGCCTGGTCGACACCAACGCGTATCGCTGGGCCGAGTTCGTCGGGTTCCTGCGGCACATGGCGGATCTTCCCGACGCCGACAAGTGGCGGTTCGTCCGGCAGATCCTCCGCGTCGGTCAGCTGCCGCCGGCCGACACGCTGCGCCGCGCGAGCGCCCACGCGGCGTTCCACATGCACCCCGGATCGCCGTGGAAGCAGGTCGCGCTGCAGGGCGACGCGATCGCCATCACCACGCCGTCGGGCAAGGATCTCGTCGACTTCGTCATCGTCGGCACCGGATTCGTCACCGATCTCTCGCGTCGCCCGGAGCTGGCGCAGCTGTGGCCGCACGTGGCCCTGTGGCGCGATCGCTACGCGGCCCCCGAGTCCGAGCGCCACGACGACCTCGCCCGCCACCCCTACCTCGGGTCCGGCTTCGAGTTCACCGAGAAGACCCCGGGCGAGGCGCCGTGGGTGGGGCAGGTCTACAACTACACGTTCGGGGGATTGCTCAGCCTCGGCTTCGGCGGCGCGAGCATCTCGGGGATGAAGTACTCGGTGCAGCGGTTGGTCGCCGCGATCACGCGCTCGCTGTTCGTCGAGGACCGCGACGCCCACTTCGCGAGCCTGTGCGCCTTCGACGAGCGCGAGTGGTGACGGGCGCCGCGACGGCGCGTGGCGTTCAGAAGTGTGCCGTGCCCGAGTAGCCCACGCACTGGTCGCTGGCGTTCTGCAGGCGCATCAGCACCGTACCGCCGGTCTCGAACGCGCCACCGATGCACTCGATCCCGTCGGCGTCGAAGGCGAAGCTCGAGGGCGAGCAGCAGCCGTGCCGCGTGCCCTCGGTGATGCTCATCGTGCCGGCGGGGCACAGGACCTGGGCCTCGCCGACGTCGCAGGTGAAAAACTTGCACAGCTCGAGCGTGCCGCCGAAGACCTGGAGCGTGCGCGCGGGGTCGACGGTCTCGCCGAGCGCGTCGGTGCCGTGGTAGGTGAACCAGTCGACGTCGTCGGGATCGTCGAGCACGCCGATGAACTCGACGGTCTCGGCGTCGTCGTCGCTGATCTCGCCGAGGTCCGTGGGCTCGTCGGAGAACTCGTTGGGCTCGTTCTGGTCGGGGTCGCACTCGACGTCGGCGACGCAGACGTCCGCGATGCAGAACGCAGTCGCGTCGACGCACTCACCGTCGTCGCACGGGCAGTCGACGAGCCCCGGATCGCACGTGACGGGGACGTCGGGGGACGCCGCGGTGCTCGAGCCGTCGACGCCCTCGGTCACGGGCGTGTCCGATGCGTCGGAGGCGGTGGTCGGCGCATCGCTCGTCGGCGAGGCGGTCACGCTCGTCATCGTCGCGGCGGTGGTCGACGTCGAGGCGATCGCGTCGCCGGTGTCGTCGGCGTCCCCGGTCGCGCACGCGGATGCCGTGGCCGAAGCGAGCAGGAGCAGGACGACGGAGTCGACGCGGACGGCCCGGGGCGGCAGGTGCATCGGGCGATGATGCGACAGCGGCGGGTCCCGCGACAATTCTCGGGTCCGATGGCGTCGGCGTACCCGCGTCGGGTTCGCCGGGAACCACTGCGCGCGCGGTGTCACGCATCTGCGAACCCCGAGGACGCCATGCTCCACCACCGCCCCCGTACTCTCCACACATCCCTTCTCGACGGCGCGAGGCTGACCGCCGCTGCCTCGCTGCTGGCCGTCGCCTGCCAGGTCGCCGACGAACCGCGGGAGCTCGCGCCGAGCTTCGCCCGGGTCGAGATCGTCGATGACGACGTGCAGGCCACGGTCGTCGCCCACGACGCCGACGAGCGCGAGGTCTCGCGGGCGCTGCTCGTCCGCGATCACGAGGTCGCGCGCTTCGAGATCGAGATCGACGGCGATCGATTCCTCGCCGAGCTCGATCCGGTCGCGGGCGAACTGACCCTGCACGGTGAGGCCGACGGGAGCAGCGTGAGCTGGAGCCCGGGCAGCGACGAGCCGATGCCCGAGGTGTTCGCCGGCCGCTGGGCCGAGATCAACGCCGCCTGGCGGGCCGCGCTGCTCGACGGCGAGGGCCGCCTGCGCGACGAGTTCCGCGGCGCGCTCAACGTGCCCGCCGATCTGTTCGCGGGGCCGGAGGCGGACGTCCCGGTGTCGACGGTGTTCTGGTGCCCGCCGCCGCGGGAGATCTGTTTCTACGACGAGGCGTCGGCCCAGGAGATCTGCATCATGCTCGCGCAGATGTGGTGCCCTCCGCCGCCACCGCCGTGCTGGGGCCTCGACTGCGATCCGTGCGTCGGCCTGCGCTGCTCTCCGCCGTGTTGGGGTGGCGCCTGCCCCGCGCCGTGCATCGGCCTGTGGTGCGAACCGGACTGCAACCCGTTCGACGTGTACTGCGGCGGCTGAGCCTCGGCTCGTCGCCGGCCGAGCGCTCGCGTCAGCCGGCGACGAGCTGATGGAACTCGCGGACGCCGAAGCGGCCCTGGCCGAAGTTGGTCGCGACCACCTTGGCGCGGACGTCCTGGCGCCGGAACTCGCGCGAGATCTGCGAGAGCGGTCCGCGCGAGACCGAGGTCGCCGTCGTCTCCCCGCGGACGGCGGTCGGTGCACCGAGGGCGGCGCGCAGTGAAACGTCGCGGCGGGCCACGTAGTCGACCGCGGCCTGGGCGTCGGCGACGTGGCTCGAGCCCTCGAGCATCACGAGTCGACCGTCGAGATCGAAGTCGAAGGACAGCTCGTCGAAGCGGGCGTCATCCGCGAGGGCGCCAGCGAGGGCCACCGACGGCACGTCGGTGCAGCGAAGGGCGAGCCTGCGGCCGGGGGCGCACGTCAGGTCGTGCTGTGCGGCCCACTGCTCCACATCGACGCGGGCGGTCGTGCCGAGCTCGAAGCGCAGCGCGACCCGGGAGGTGGCGACACCCTCGCCGCCGAGGGCAGCGAGGGTGTCGCCACGGACGCGCATCCGATCCTCGGCGGTCAGCGGCGCCACGTCGAGCGGGCACGCCGTCCCCATGCCGGGGATGTACCGCAGCAGCGGTCGACCGAACGGCGTGTGCGCGACGCCGATGACGGCGACGAGCAGCACGACCAGCCCGGTGGTGATGCCCAGCGCGGCGACGATGCGACGACGGATCGGATGCGCGGTCATGTCAGAGCCCCACGATCGTGGCGACGAAGGCCGGATCGACCAGCGGCGGTGCGAAGCAGAGGTTGATGTCGTCCTCGGGCACGCCGTTGTCGGTCAGGACGCCGACGATGAGGCCGATGAACGCGTCGTACTCCTCCTGGGTGATGCCGAGGCCCGCGTGCGCGGCCTCCATGGTCGGCCCGGTGTACGCGCCCTCGGTGCAGCCGTACGCGTCGCTGATGAAGTTCGCCAGGCTGAGCTTGAACGCGTCGACGGCCTCGGTCCCCTCGGCGACGAGCGGGGCGAAGTCGTCCATGAACAACGGATCGGCCGCGGCGAGATCGACGATCTGGCCGGCGACGATCGGCACCGCCGCGCCGTAGGTGGCGCACACGTCGGTCACGCACACGGCCTCGCCGGTCGAGGTGTCCGGATCCGTCGTGGGGTCGTCGGTGGTGGTGCCCGGCGTGGTCGGATCGTCGGTGGTGGTGCCTGGCGTGGTCGGATCGTCGGTGGTGGTGCCTGGCGTGGTCGGATCGTCCGTCGTCGGGTTGGTGTCGGCCGTGTCCGCCGCGTCGTCCGAGCCGTCGTCGCCGCCGCAGGCGGTCAGGAAGAGGGACAAGGCCCCCAGGGATGCGATCAAAGTGCTTCGAATCATTGTAGATTGTCTCCGGGGCGGGGGTGGGGCGGACGCGCCTGCCCCGGACCCCGTACGACGCGGGGAACCAGGCGGATCGGGGCCGAGCGAGGGGAATGTCGACGCGCGACCTTGCGACCCGACGCGCGGCTCGTCCACGATGCGCGCGCCCATGCCTCGCTTCGATCTCGTCAGCCGCCGCGTCGTCGTGGATCACACCGTGCGCCCCGCGACGATCGTCATCGACGGCGAGACGATCGCCGAGGTGCGGGACGGTCGCGACACCCGGGGGGATGCGCCGGTCGTCGACCTCGGCGAGCTCGTCGTGGCGCCGGGGCTCGTCGACACCCACGTGCACATCAACGAGCCCGGCCGCACGGAGTGGGAGGGGTTCACCACGGCGACGCGCGCTGCCGCAGCCGGCGGCGTGACGACGCTGGTCGACATGCCGCTCAACTGCATCCCGGTCACGACCACCGCGCCGGCCCTCGGGATCAAGCTCGCCGCCGCTGCGCCGCAGCTCTGGGTCGACGTCGGCTTCTGGGGCGGCGTGGTGCCGGGCAACGCCGGCGAGCTCGCTGGCCTCGCGAAGGCCGGCGTGCTCGGCTGCAAGGCGTTCATGGTCCACTCCGGGATCGACGAATTCCCCGATGCCGACGAGGCGACGCTGCGCGCCGCGATGATCGAGCTGCGCACCGCCGGCGTGCCGTTGCTCGCCCACGCGGAGCTCGACCTCGGCGCGCCCGCGTGCACCGACGATCCGCGCCACTACGACGCGTACCTGCGCTCGCGACCGGCCGCGTGGGAGGACGCCGCCATCGCGGTGCTCATCCGGCTGTGTCGCGAGACCGGCTGCGCCGTGCACGTGGTCCACCTGTCGTCGGCCGACTCGCTGCCGCAGATCCGCGCGGCCAAGGCCGAAGGCCTGCCGCTGACCGTCGAGACCTGCGCGCACTACCTCTGCCTGCGCGCCGAGGATGTCCCCGACGGCGACACCACGTACAAGTGCGCGCCGCCGATCCGCGACGACGACAACCGCACTCGGCTGTGGCAGGGCCTCGCCGAGGGCACGATCGACTTCGTCGTCACCGATCACTCGCCGTGCACGCCGGCGCTCAAGGGCCGCGCCGCGGGGGATTTCCACGCGGCGTGGGGCGGCATCTCGTCGCTGCAGCTCGGGCTGCAATCGGTGTGGACCGAGGCCGTCGCCCGCGGGTTCGACGTGGCGCGCGTGGTGGGCTGGATGTCGTCGGGCCCGGCCGCGTTCGCGGGGCTGAGCCGTCGCAAGGGCCGCATCGCCCCCGGCTTCGACGCGGACCTGTTCGCGTGGTCGCCCGAGGAGCCCTTCGACGTCACGCCGGAGCTGCTGCGGTTCCGCCACGCGCAATCGCCGTACATGGGCCGGCGCCTGCGCGGCGTGGTCCATCGGACGTGGCTGCGGGGCACCATCGTGTACGATGCTCTGCGCGCGGGGATGGCCCCGCACGGTCGGGTCATACTCGGCCGCGACGACCCCGAGGGACGATCGACATGAGCGCCAAGGATCTCCACGCCGCGACCTTCACCGGCCTCGTCAACCTCGCCGACGAATTCCTCGGGGCGCAGGCGATGCTCGCCAACGACGAGTTCTTCGCGCCCAAGGAGAACCTGCTCAAGCCCGGCCGCGGCGTGTTCTTGCCCGACGAGTACACCGATCGCGGCAAGCTCATGGATGGTTGGGAGAGCCGGCGTCGCCGCGGGCCCGGCCACGACTGGTGCATCATCAAGCTCGGGACGCCCGGTCGTGTGCGAGTGCTCGACATCGACACCAACCACTTCCTCGGCAACAGCCCGCCGTACGCGTCGGTCGACGCGATCTCCCATGATCCGAACGCGAGCGCCGAGACGCTCGCGGCGGCCGACTGGTGCGAGCTGCTTCCGCAGATGCCGATCCGGCCTGGCTCGCAGAACATCTTCCCCATCAGCCACGCATCGGACTGGCCGCGGTCGTGGACGCACCTGCGGCTCAACATCTACCCCGACGGCGGCGTGGCCCGGTTCCGCGCCCACGGCGACGCCGAGCCCAATTGGAGCATGTCGGACGTCGACGCCGAGGTCGCGCCGCGGCTGTTGCCGGGCGAGGTCGACCTCGCGGCGGTCAAGCACGGTGGCCTCGCGCTGGCGTGCTCGGACATGTTCTTCGGCCCGATGAACAACCTCATCCTGCCCGGCCGATCCGAGAACATGGGCGGCGGCTGGGAGACCCGTCGACGCCGCGGCCCCGGCTTCGACTGGATCGTCGTGCGCCTCGGGGCGCCCGGCGACGTCGGGCTGGTCGAGATCGACACCAACTTCTTCAAGGGCAACTGCCCCGACTGCTGCTCGCTCGAGGGGATCTTCGCGCCCAACGCCGCGCTCACGGAGTTGGTCGACACCTCGGCGGCGTGGCGCGGTGTGCTGCCCGAGACCAAGCTGACGCCGCACACGCGTCACTTCTTCCGCGACCAGATCGTCCAGCGCGGGCCGTTCACCCACGTGCGGCTGTCGATCTACCCCGACGGCGGCGTCAGTCGCCTGCGGGTGTTCGGGCCCCGAAAGGAGGCCATCGGCCCGTGAGCGCGGCGCTCCTCGACGCGATGCCCGAGCCGCGCGCGCGCGACGCCCTGCTGCGCTGCTGCGGTTGTGCGCGGTGGGTCGAGGACATGATCGCCGCGCGGCCGTTCGTCGACGACGAGGCGCTGTTCGCCGCGGCCGCGCGGCTGTGGGCGAGCGCAACGCCGGCCGAGATCCTCGAGGCCCTCGGCCATCACCCCGAGATCGGCGCGGACCTCGATCGACTGCGCGAGCGCTTCGCGAGCACCGCGGGTTGGTCGAGCGCGGAGCAGGCGGGCGTCAGCGCGGCCGACGAGGCGACCCTCGTCGCGCTGCAGGCCGGCAACGTCGCCTACAAGCAGCGCCACGGCTTCCTGTTCGTGGTCTGCGCGACTGGCAAGACCGCCGCCGAGATGCTCGCCCTGCTGCAGGCGCGGTTGAGCAACGACTCCGATCTCGAGCTGGCCAACGCCGCGCGCGAGCAGGGGACCATCACCCGCCTGCGCCTCGCGAAGCTCGACGCCGAATGAACGCCATGCCGAGCCCACTCACCACCCACGTGCTCGATACCTCCCTCGGTCGACCGGCCGCCGGCGTGGCGCTCACGCTGTCGCGCCGCGGGCCCGACGGGCCCGTCGAGTTGGCGCGCGCAGTGACCAACGCCGACGGCCGCGCGCCCGAGCTGCTCGCCGCGGGCGCGCTCGAGGTCGGCGTGTATCGGCTGCACTTCGCCACCGGGGCGTACTTCGCCGCGGCGGGCCGCGCCTCGTTCTACCCCGAGGTCGCGATCGACTTCGAGGTCACGGCGCCGCACGAGCACCACCACGTGCCACTGCTGCTCAGCCCCTTCGGCTACTCGACCTACCGGGGGAGCTGACGCGTTGGCCGATCGACACGACCTCGCCCCCGACGACCTCGCCCTGGCCCCCGATCTGGTCGAGCGGCTGCGCCTCGGCAACGAGGCGTTCGCGCGGCACTTCGGCGGCGCCTCGGTCGAGACGCAGCCGGTGCACACGCTGTACTGGGGCGCGCACCGCTTCCGCATGGACAGCTTCGTGCGGCTCGGCGAGGCCGCGCGCGAGTCGTTCAGCACCTACGCCGAGGATCCGTCGCAGCTCGCGGCGGCCCTCGAGCTCCCCGACGACGCAGCGCTGGCCGCCGCGATCTACGAGCGCACCTCGGCCAAGCTCGCGGCGGCACCGATCGAGGATCTGCGGATCGATTTCGAGGACGGCTACGGCATCCGGAGCGACGCCGAGGAGGATGCCGACGCGATCGCCTGCGCGCGCGCCCTCGCCACCGCGATCGCCCGGGGCGAGGCGAGCGGTGCGAGCGGCATCCGCATCAAGCCGCTGACGACGGCCAACGCCCCGCGCGCGATCGCGACGCTCGATCGCTTCGTGTCGACGCTGGTGTCGGCCCACGGCGGTGTCCCTTCGGGTTTCCGGATCACCCTGCCCAAGGTCCAGATCGTCGAGCACGTCGAGGTGGCCGTCGAGTTGCTCGGCCGGCTCGAGCACCGCCTCGGCCTCGCCGAGGGCAGCCTGCCGCTCGAGTTCATGGTCGAGGTCACGCAGGTGCTGTTCGATCGCGCCGGGCGATTCCTTCTCCCGCTGCTCGTGCGCGCCGGCGGTCCACGACTGCGCGCGATGGCCCTGGGCGTCTACGACTTCACCGCCTCGTGCGGCATCACGGCGGCGTGGCAGTCGATCGATCACCCGATGTGCGATCTGGCCCGGGGGTTGATGACGCTGGCCTGCGCCGGGACGGCGGTGCAGGTCTGCGACGGCTCGACCAACATCCTGCCCGTGCCGCCGGACGGCGGGGACGCGACGAGCGATCGCGCCGCGGTGTGGCGGGCGTGGCGACTCTCCCACCAGCACGTCCGCCGCTCGCTCATCGGCGGCTACGTGCAGGGGTGGGATCTGCATCCGGCCCAGCTGCCGGTGCGCTTCGCGACCAACTTCCGCTTCTACCTCGAGTCGATGCCGCAGGCGTCGGCGCGCATGGCCGACTACCTCGCGCGGGCGACCGCGGCCACCGATGGCGCGGCGGTGCTCGACGATGCCGCGACGGGGCAGGCGTTGCTCGGGTTCCTGCAGCGCGCGCGCGCGTGCGGGGCGATCGACGATGCGGCGCTCGCGGCTGCGGGTCTGCGCCCGCACGAGTTCGCGGGGCGTAGCTTCGTCGAGCTGCTCGCGGGGCGTCGCGCGGCGGGCTGAAGCGGGTCACCCTGCCGGGCAGGAGGGTGCGTCACTGCGTCCACGCGAGCAGCCGCGACCACAGCGAGGACTCGTCGACGGCCGAACGATCGCGGCGTCGGCCGGCGATGCGCAGGCGATTGCCGAACCACTCGACCTGGCTGAGCTCGGACTGGAGCTCCTCGAGGCGATCGTCGGTGGCGGCTGCCGCCACGTCCCGGGCCGAGGTCGCGATGCGCATGCCCATCTCCCAAGCAACGTCGATGCCACCGCACGCCTGACAGCCCGCGCCCGGAGCCAAGCGCTGGATCGCGCGGGAAACGTGGCGGACCGCCGCACCGCGACGGGGCAAGACCGTGATCGGGCTGCGCGAGACCATGATCGGCCCGCCGCGACGTCGATGTCGGGCACGTCGCGTCAGGGGTCGAGGGAGGCGACGGGCGCCCGGTGGGCGCGGACCCACACCGACCACCGACCGCCGGTGTCGGCCGTGCTCGGGCCGATGTCGAGATCGAGGCGAGCATCGAGGTCGAGCAGGGCGTCGAGCACCCGGGTCACCCCGCGGCGATCGGCGACCTGGATGTGGCCGAAGACCATCTGCTCTCCCGGCGGCGACTCGATGCACCAGTCGCAGAACTCGACCTCGCACAGGCGTGTCGCCTCGACGATGGCGAGCAGGCGAGGGTCGGTCGGCGGGACCGCGTTGCGCGGGGCGGACATCTCGGGATCCGGCGAACGGACGAGGCGACACGTTGGGCGACTCGCGCGAGACGCAAAGTTGGCGACGCGACGGTCGTCCTCGGTGGAAAGAGGCGAGCGGGGGGCACCCAATCCTAGGGGCCCCTTCGCTGCCGCGAACCTCGACGGACGATCGCCGCGCCGCCCAGAGGCGGGAGCCGGCCTGACTCGAGCGGGACTTCCTGTCTTTGCCCCGCACGGTCCTCTACGGGACGACCGTGGCCGTTTTGACACGGTTCGAAAAAACTTCTTCGCGCGCCCCGGCGTCCCGATGGGTGACGCGTCCAGCCAAGCCCGCGACGGCGACGACACCCACGGCGAAGCCGACCACGAACCCCACGCGGCATGCCCGATGTCGCCACAACCACGCGATCGACGGGCGGGTCGAGGCGGTCGGGCGGCGGCGCAACCGGGGGACGTCCTTCATGGCGTGGCGATCTACGGAGCGGGACCGCGGGGACCTGACACGCGGGGGCCCGACCCGGTTTGGGCCAGGGTCGACGACGGCGTGATATAAGGCGGGCCGCCGGTCCATGCCGACCAGTGAAGACATCGCGCTGGTCCAGCGCGTGCTGGCCGGGGCCGAGGGGGCCAATGATGGGCTGACCCGGCGGATCACCCCGGGGATCCAGGCCGAGATCTCGCACCTGCTGCTGCGGATGGCCCCGGTCCAGGGCCGGAGCGGCCGCCAGGAGCTGGACGATCTCGTCCAGGAGACGTTCGTCGCCCTGTTCGACCGGGGCCTCAAGCGCCTGCGCGACTGGGATCCGAGTCGGGGCTGCACCCTCGACACGTACGTCCGGATGGTGGCGCGCAGCCGAGCGCTGGACATCCTCCGGAGCCGACGGCGCAGCCCCTGGCAGGGGGAGGAGACCGCCCTCGACGACGCCGAGGGGCCCGGGGACGACCGGCCCGATCACGAGACGGTCGTGCTGGCGAAGGAGAGCCTGGCGGTCCTCGAGAAGCGGCTCCACGAGCTCCTCGGCCCCCGCGACTACTCGATGTTCCTGGGCCTGTTCGTCGAGGGCATGCTGCCGGCCGATGTCGCGGCCGCCCTGGGCATGACCCCGGCGGCCGTGTACCAGTGGAGCTCGAGGTTCCGCCGGCACACCCTGCCCAACCTCCTGCGCGCGGTGCTCGGGACCCCGGAGCCCGCCTAGCGCTTTCCTGTCAGGCCGCCGTCCGTTCACCCGTAGAAGCCATCGGTCCCGTCGTGCAACGCCAAGATCCCGAGGCCCCGTTGGCCGAGCTCATCCGACAGCAGCGCGCATCGCTCGAGTGCTGGGAGGCCTATGCGGCCCGTCGATGCACGCTCGCCGAGGCCGAGGCCGAGGCGGCGGCGCGGGCGGCCGGGCAGTCCGCAGCGGACATCGCCCGCTGTGCCGAGTTGTTCGCGCCCTACGAGGACGCGCAGCTGGCCGCGATGCTGGCCGCCGCGACCGGCGGCGACGTGCCGCACAACGTGGTGCGACCCGGACGTTGGCGGTTGCCGTCGCTCGCCGCGGGCATCGCCGCGATCGCGGCCGGCACCGTGTTCTGGGTGACGCGGGCCCCGGCGCCTGCGGTCGCACCCGAGGCCGCCGCCGCACCGATGGTCGCGCACGAGCTGTCGATCCTCGGTGTCGCCGAGGTCCGCGGGTCGGCCGAGGCGCCGGCGCCGACGGTCCCTGTCGGCGCGACGCTGACGTTCACTCTGCGCCCCGCGACGGCGTACACGGTGGCCCCGACGGTGTGGGCCTGCGCCGTGAAGGACGGCACCACATTGCGACTGCCGACGACGCCGAGCGCGGGCAAGCCGGGGACGACGATCGAGGTCGGCGCCGCGCTGCCCAGCGCCGTGACGCCCGGCGCGTGGGAGCTGGTCGCGTTCGTGTCGAGCATGCCGCCGGCGGCCGACGGCACCGCCGCGTGTGCGGTCGCCGAGTCGGCGTCGACGAAGGTCGCGCGCGGACGCTTCGTCGTCCGCTGACACGCGACCGTACGGACGTCAGTCCGCGCGCTCGAGGACCGCGGCGGCGCCGAGGCCACCGGCCGCGCAGATGCCGAGCAGCGCGTAGCGGCGATTGCTGCCGTGCAGCTCGTTCGCCATCGTCGTGACCATGCGGGCACCGGTCGCACCGAAGGGGTGACCCAGCGCGATCGAGCCGCCGTAGATGTTGAGCTTGTCGGGATCGACGTCGCCGACGGCCTTGTCGCGGCCGAGGCGGGCGCGGGCGAAGGCGTCGCTGCCGAGCATCTTCAGGACCGACAGCACCTGGGCCGCGAAGGCCTCGTGCATGTCGACCAGATCCATCTCGGCCATCGACAGGCCCGCGCGCTCGAGGGCGAGCGGCATCGCGAGCGCCGGGCCCATGAGCAGCTGATCGGCCGGATCGACGCCGGCGTAGGCCCAGCTGCGGAAGAACGCAAGCGGCGTGTAACCGAGCGAGCGCGCCCGTTCTTCGCTCATGAGCACGACCGCGGCCGCGCCGTCGGTGAGCGCGCTCGAGTTGCCGGCGGTCAGCGTGCCGGACTTCGAGAACACCGGCCGCAGCTTCGCGAGCTTGTCGACGCTGGTGTCGGCGCGGACGATGGTGTCCGCGGTGACGGTCTTGCCGTCGGGCGTCTCGACCTTGGCGATCTCCTGCCGGAGTCGGCCCGAGGCGATGCCCGCGGCGGCGCGGTGGTGCGAGCGCGCGGCGAACTCGTCCTGGGCCTCGCGGCTGATCTCGTTGCGGCCGGCCATGTCCTCGGCCGACTCGCCCATCACCTGACCGGTGGTGCGCTCCGCGATCTTCGGCATCTTCGGCAGCACCTCGGAGATCGGCATCAGCTGCGCGAGCACGCCGAGGTAGTCCTTGGGGGTGGCCTTGCCGAAGGCCAGCGGCGCGAGGGCGTGCACGACCTTCTGCGGCAGCTTGAGCTCGGCGTTGCTCGTCGAGTCCGAGCCGCCGGCGACCGCCACGTCGATCTCGCCGCGCTCGATCGCCGCGGCGGCGCTCGTGATCGCCTGCAGGCCCGAGGCGCACGCGCGGGTGACGGTGTGGCCCTCGACGTGGGCGCCGAGGCGCAGGTCGAGCGCGATCTCCCGCGCGACGTTGGGCGCGAGGCCCGGCAGGATCACGCCGCCCCACACGATCGCCTCGAGGTGCTGCGAGTCGAGCTGGATCTTGTCGAGCAACGCGCGGACGGTCGCGTCGCCGAGCGCGATGGTGTCCATCTTGAGGAACTCGGCGAACGCCTTGACGAACGGGGTGCGCAGGCCGGCGACGACGACGGCGCGTCGGCCCTTGGGGGGAGTGACCATTTGCTTGGACATGACGTGTTCTCTGCTTCGCGGAACGAGGGGAAGGATGCGCGGCGCCTAGGCGCCGATGAGGGCGCCGCCGCAGACGCGCAGCACCTGGCCGGTGACGCCGTGGGCGCCGGGGCTGGCGAGGAAGCTGATCGCCTCGCCGACGTCGCGGGGCAGGCCGCCCTGGCCGAGGTTCGACAGGCGCCGACCGGCCTCGCGGATGACCACCGGGATCGCGGCGGTGAGCCGGGTCTCGATGAAGCCCGGCGCGATCGCGTTGACCGTGATGCCGCGCGACGCGGTGTGCTTGGCCAGCTTGCGCACGTAGCCGACGATGCCGGCCTTGCTCGCGGCGTAGTTGGTCTGGCCCATGTTGCCGGCGATGCCCGCGACCGACGACAGGCAGATGACGCGACCGCCGTCGTGCAGCGGGCCCTCGAGCAGCGCCGAGGTGATGCGGGTGACCGACGCGAGGTTGACCTCGATCGCCTGGTCCCACGCCTCGGGCTTCATCTTCGCCAGGGTCTTGTCGCGGGTGATGCCGGCGTTGTGGACGACGATGTCGACGCCGCCGTGGGCCTTGCGCAGCGCGTCGACGACGATCGTCGTCGCGTCGGGGCTGCCGAGATCGGCGAGCAGCACCGAGCCGCCGATGCGCCGCGCGACCTGGCTGACCAGCGCGTCGTCGGCGGGGCGATCGAGGCACACCACGTGGGCGCCCTCGGCCGCGAGCAGCTCGGCAGTCGCCTCGCCGATGCCGCGCGCGGCCCCGGTGACCAGCGCGATCTTGCCGGCGAGGCCCCGCACCCAGCGCTGGGACTCGGGCGCCGCGGCGTCCTTGGTGACGACGAGCGGCTGGCCCGACACGAACGCGGAGCGGGCCGACAGCAGGAAGCGCAGCACGCCGTCGATGCGATCCTCGGCGCCGCGCTCGACGTAGACCACGTGGGCCGTCGAGCCGCGCTTGCCGACCTCCTTGGCTGCGCTGCGGACGAAGCCCTCGAGCCCCGCGTGGGTCGCCGCGATCGCGGCCGACTCGAACGAGCCGGGCGGCCGGCCGAGCACGACGATCCGGCCGCAGCCGGCGAGCCGCGTCATCAGCGGGTGGAAGAAGTCGTAGAGCGCCCGCAGCTCGCTGGGGTCCGCGAGGTTGGTCGCGTCGAAGACCAGCGCGCGCACGCGCAGGCCGTCGGGCAGGCCGTCGCCGCTGACGAGGCGCGCGGGGCGGCCGAAGGCCTCGCCGGGCTCCGCGAAGGCGGGCAGCAGATCGGGGCGCGTCACCCACGGCGAGGCGCCGGCCATCGTCAGCGTCCGCGCGAGCGCGTCGGACAGCGCGCCGCCCGGGGCCGCGCCGACCACCACGTCGTCGTCGTGCAGCGGGCGCTCGTCCCACGGACCCTTGGCGCGACGCAGCCGCGTCGGCACCGGGACCGGCAGGCCCAGGGTCTGGATCAGTTTGCGCGCCGCTTGGTTCTCGAGGAGGAAGTCGCTCATGTTTCGGCCTTGGTGTTGGATTCGAACGGACCCACGAACTCGCTCATGTCATGGCCGTGGTGTTGGTTTCGAAGGTACCGACCAGGTAGGCGGGCCCACCGGGTGCGTCGCCCACGTAGAGCTCGTGGCCGCGGACGTACAACCCGACCTTCGCCGGGAGCACGAGGGGCTTGGTGAACTTCACGTCGACGACGCGCAGCGCATGGACGGAGCCGGCGAAGATCGTCCGCTGCAGGCCCTCGATCGCCCGGGCCATCGTGGCGAAGCCGTGGAGGATCGTCGAGCGGAAGCCCGCGGCGCGGGCGTACGAGCGCACCCAGTGCACCGGGTTGAAGTCGCCGGTGAGCTTGGCGAACTCGAGGCCCGCCTGCGGCCCGATGCGCCAGCGCTGCAGCTCTTCGGCGTCGTCGGGCACGCGCGCGGTGACCTTGGGCTCGCGCTTGCCGTCCTTGCCGCTCGCGAGCGGGACGATCGCGTACAGATCGGCGACGACCGCCTCGGGCGCGGAGTCGGTGCCGGTGACGACGCGCTGGTGCAGTACGGCGCGGCGGCCGTTGTCGTCGATGTCCTCGAGCCGCGCGCGCACGTGGATCGGCTCGCCGCTGGGCAGCGGCAGGTTCATCTGCAGGCGGCAGCCGCCGTTGAGCACCCGCACGAGCGGGTAGGGGATGCCCGCGAGCGTCTTGGCCGACAGCGGAAAGCCCCACTGCGGGAACATGTGCGCCGGCACCATCCCGCGGTAGGCGCTCGCATCACCGCCGCAGTTGCGGACGTAGTCGCGGATGAGATCGTCGGGCCGCGCCGGGATCGTGGCGCTGAACTCCTGCGACGGCACGGGCGGCATGCCGGTCGGCGCGGGCCGACCGAGCTTGGCGTCGAGCTGCTGTCGCAAGGCCGCGACCGCGGCCCCGGCGAGGGTGGCGAGCACGGGGCCCTGTTGGAGGACGTGTTTGGTCGAGACAGGCATCAGTCACTCCGCGGTGGGTAGGCTGCGTCGAGGGCGGCAGGCATGGCTCTCACTCCGCGGCGGCGGACACGTCGCCGCGCTCGTCGTCGTGCAGGCGCGCGAGCAGCTCGGCGCCGGTGGTCTGGATCTCGTCGAGCAGGAACCGACAGCGCGGCTCGGCCCGGGCGAGGTAGCGCTCGAGCACCTCGGCGCGCTCGGGGTGACGGCGCGCCTGCTCGAGCAGGACCTCGCAGATCGCCGCATCGGTGAAGATGCGGGTCAGCCGCTCGGCGTGCAGCATCGCGTAGGCGAAGTCGCGCTTGGGGTTCCACTCGGTGGTGACGGCCTGGCGCCACTGCGGCAGCGGCTTGCCCGAGAGCGAGCGGAACTTGTCGGTCGCCGTCTTGCGGACGAGGAACTGCAGCGCGTCCAGCGAGGTGTGCTGGATCTTGGCGACGCGGCGCTCGAGCGCATCGCGGGCCGACAGGCTGCGCCAGCGCGCCTGGGCCAGCTTCTTCACGAACTCCTGCGGGGCCTTCATGACGGCGCCCATGGCGTCCTTCATCGCCATCAGCGACTGGATCTGGCTGGTTCCTTCGTACACGGGCATGACCAGGGCGTCGCGCAGGAGCTTCTCGGCGCCGTACTCCTTCATGTAGCCGTTGCCGCCGTGGATCTGCATGTTGCGGCGGGCCATCTCGACGGCCTTCTCGGACGAGATGTACTTGAGCAGCGGCGTGAAGCGGCGGGCGGTGGCCTTGTGCTGCCGGGCCCGGCGCTCGATGTGCTTGGCCTGGACCTCGTCCTTGGCGACGTGGGTGGCGAACAGCTCGTACTTGGTCGCGAGCTCCTCGTGCACCGCGCTGTGCATCGCCAGCGCGCGGATGCCCTGGATGTCGGTGCGCATCTCGTCGAGCATGTCGGCGATCATCTCGTGGCGATCGATGGTCTTGCCCATCGACGGGCGCTCGGCCGCGTAGGCCTTGGCCATGCGGTAGGCGGCCTCGCAGACGCCGATCGACTCGAACCCCACGCCGAGCCGCGCGTTGTTCATGAGCGTGAGCATGTACTTGAAGCCCTCGCCGCGCTGGCCGAGCAGGAACGCCGGCGAGCGGTCGAACGTGAGGGCGCAGGTGCACGACGCGTGGTGACCGAGCTTGTGCTCGATGCGATCCACGGTGACCGTGCGGTGGCGACGGCCGTGCTCGTCCTCGTGCCACGCCGGCACCAGGAAGAACGACAGGCCGCCCAGGCCCGCGAGCGGATCGTCCTGCTTGCCGACCGGCGGCTTCTCGGTGCGGGCGATGACGAAGTGGTACTTGCCGTGGCCCGAGGTGATGAAGATCTTCTGGCCGGTGACGAACCAGTTGCCGTGCTCGTCCTGCTCGCCCACGGTGCGCAGCTGGGCCATGTCGCTGCCGGCGTCGGGCTCGGTGATGCACATCGTGCCCCACGCGTCGCCGCGCGCGACCTCCTCGATGGCCTCGCGGAAGCGGGTCTCGGTGATCTGCCCGCCCTCGAACTTGGTCGAACCCTCGCGGATCGAGAAGATCAGCAGGGCGAGCGCGATGCCGCCGTGGAAGCTGTGGTGGGCGGTGATCGACACGTCCGCCCGGGCGAACATCTCGGTGTTGATGAAGTAGAGCAGCAGCGGGCTGTTCATGCCGCCGAGCTCCCGCGGCACGCACATCCAGTGCAGGTCGAGGGCCTTGATGCGGTCGAACAGCGCGGTCATCCGCGGGGGCAGCACGGCCTCGCCGTTCTCGAGCTTGATGTCCTCGCGATCGATGATGACGCCGTTGGGCGCGACGTCGTCCGCGGTGAAGCGGCCGACCATCTCGGCCATGTCGCGGTAGCTCTGGACGGTGTCTTCGATCGACAGGGGCGCGCCGTCACTGCCGTCGGTGCCCGTCGTGCGCTCGGTTGCCTTGACCAGTGGTCCCCAGTCGAGGCCCTTGTCGAAGTAGTAGAGAAGGTCGTCGTTGTCGGTGAAGAAGTTCGCCATGGTGGGGGCTCCTCGTTCGTTCGTTCGTTCGAGCGATCACGCCCGCGCGGTCGCGACGGGCACGCGCGCCGACGCGTCGGTCGGCGCAGGGAGAAACAGACTCGACTTGGCCACGCGCAGCATCTCGCGCAGCAGACGATCGCCGGCCTCGCGATCGCTGGTCTCGGCGGCGCCGAGGACGTTGCGCAGGCTCGCGTGGGTCGCGAACCCGCACAGCACCAGGTTGATGACCTGGGCGACGTAGGCCTCGGGGTCGACGTCGCGGTGGACGCGGCCCTGCTCCTGGCCCTTGCGGATGTAGTCGCAGACGATCTTCGCCCAGGGTTGCACGCGCAGCGCGACCATCGGCGCGATCTCGTCGGGGCGATCGAGCAGCTCGCGGAGCAGAAGTCGCGCGCGATCGGGATCGTCGCTGAAGAAGCTCAGGGTCTCGGCCGCGATCGCATCGAACTGCTCGGGGCCCGAGGTCGCGGCCCGGAGGATCCGCGGCACGGCTTCGTTCCAGTGCGAGAGCATCTGCTCGAGGACGCTGCGCCGCAGCTCGTCCTTGGACGGGAAGTGGTAGAGCAGCGACGGCTTGCGGATGCCGACGGCCCTCGCGATGTCGCGGAGCGACGCGCCGACGAACCCGTGCCGCGCGAACAGACGCGTCGCGTGATCGAGGATCCGTTGGGCCACGTCGGGGCGCGGGTTTCGTTCGGCCGGCATCACTGTCCGATGGGTAGGCCTTTCCCTACCACTCGGTAGACAGCCCGGCAACTCCAGTCCCGCGGTCCAGACGCAAGAATTTGAAATCATGAGGAACTCTGCCTCCGCCGGCGCCCCAGCGGTGGTCCACCGAGGCCCCGGCGTTCCGGTCGCGGGTCCTGACCATGCGGTCGGCGGACACCGGCCGGTGATAGCCTCGGTGGGGTGGACGGTCACGGGCAGCGGTGGCGTTTCGCGGTGCTGCTCCTGGTCCTCGGTGGCTGCGGGGACGACGGTGCAGCGCCCGCGGTGACGACGACCTCGTCGAGCAGCGGCACGACCTCGTGCTCGGACACGACCGGGTCGTCGAGCTCGAGCGGCGGCGCGGCCGATACCACCACCGGCGGTGGCGTCGACGACGATGCCATTGCCCGCTACTGCGGAGAGGGCTCGTCGGCGATCGAGGATCGCATCACCGAGGTGCTCGCCGCGCTCGACGTGCCCGAGAAGGTCGCGATGATGCACGGCGCCGGCCTGCTGCCGACCGCAGGCACGTGGGCCGTCGCTGGCAACGCCGAGCAGGGCATCCCCGGCCTGCACATGCTCGACGGGCCCCGCGGCGTCAGCAGGGTCTCGGGCGAGACCGCGACGGTGTTCCCGGTGGGGATGATGCGCGGCGCGACGTGGGACCCGGCGCTCGAGCGCGAGGTCGGTGCGGCGATGGGCCGCGAGATCCGGTCGGTCGGCGCGGACGTGCTCCTCGCCCCGACGATGAACCTGCTCCGACACCCGCGGTGGGGACGAGCCCAGGAGACCTACGGCGAGGACACCACGCACGTCGGGGCCATGGCGTCGGCGTTCATCGAGGGCGTGCAGTCCGAGCGCGTGATCGCGACCGCGAAGCACTTCGCCGCCAACAGCATCGAGGACACCCGCTTCGATGTCGACGTCACGCTCGACGACCGCACGCTCCACGAGGTCTACCTGCCGCACTTTCGTCGCGCGGTGCAGGACGCGGCCGTCGGCGCGGTGATGACCGCGTACAACTCGGTCAACGGCCAGCACTGCGACGTGAACCCCACGCTGCTGCGCGACATCCTGCGCGAACAGTGGGGCTTCGCCGGGTTCGTGATGTCCGACTGGGTGCAGGGGACGCACGGCGACGTGGAGGCGGTGCGCGCCGGCCTCGACGTCGAGATGCCGAGCGGGGCGAACTTCGGCCGCCTCGTCGACGCGGTCGCCGACGGGGACCTCGGCGAGGACGAGCTCGACGCGTCGCTGCGCCGGACCCTGCGCGCGCAGCTGTGCTTCGGGCTCGACGTCGACCCGCCGCAGGTCGATCCGGCGGCGCGCGAGACCGAGGAGCACCTCGCGTTGGCCGAGGAGGTCGCGCGGCGGGGCCTCGTGCTCCTGCGCAACGACGGGGTCCTGCCGCTCGATCGCGCGGCGCTCGGCGAGATCGTGGTGATGGGCCCGCTGGCCGACCTCGAGAACGTCGGCGACGCGGGCAGCAGCGCGGCCGAGGCCGCGGACGTCGTCACCGCCCTCGAGGGCCTGGTCGATCGCGCCGGCGCCGTCACGGTGACGCACCTGCCGTCGGCGATGCCGAGCCCGGAGGACGAACTCGCGATCGCGGCGGCGGACGTCGTGATCCTCGTCGTCGGGCTGACGGCCGACGACGAGGGCGAGGGCCTGATCGCCGCGGGCGATCGCGAGGACCTCGAACTCCCGGCGGCGCAGCGCGAGCTGGTGACCGCGGTCGCGGCCCTCGGCACGCCGACGATCGTGGTGCTCGAGGGCGGCGCGCCGATCCTCGTCTCGCCGTGGATCGACGACGTCGCGGCGGTGATGATGGCCTGGTACCCCGGGATGCGCGGCGGCAACGCGATCGCCGACGTGCTCTTCGGCGACGCGGAGCCCACCGGTCGACTGCCCGCGAGCGTCCCGGTCGCCGAGGCCGATCTGCCACCGTTCGACAACGTCTCGCTCGCGGTGACCTACGACTACCTGCACGGGTACCGCTGGCTCGACGCCAACGGCACCGCGCCGGCGTTCCCGTTCGGCTTCGGGTTGTCGTACACGAGCTTCACGTACGACGCGATCGCGCTGTCGAGCGCGGACGCCATGATCATCGCCACGATCGAGCTCACGAACACCGGGCCGCGTCCCGGCCGCGAGACCGTGCAGGTCTACGTCGCCTCGACCGGTGCGATCGCGCCCCGGGACCTCCGCGGCTTCGCCTCGATCACGCTCGAGCCGGGCGAGAGCGGCAGCGTGGAGGTGGCGTTCCCACGGTCGGACCTCGCGGCCTACGACGGTGGTGCGTGGACGATCGTCCCCGGGCAGTACCTCGTGCAGGCCGGGCCGAACGCGGGCGAACTGCCGCTGTCGGTCGAGTACGAGTTCGTGGCGGGGGAGTGATCAGTTGTCCGGCGCGCCGTTGCAGATCCACGACTCGATCGCGGCGAGGTCGGGTTCCGAGAGCGACTGGCCGGCCTTGGGCATCTGGGTGCCGCTGCACAGGTCGACGCCCCGCAGCTTGTTCATGAGGTAGCTGTTCGAGGCGTCGCCGGGGGTGACGCGGAGGCGGTCACCACATTGCGATGCGGCGATGCCGACGAGATCGTCGTAGGCCGCCGCGGCCCGCAGATCGAGGCCCGCCTTGGGCATCGCCCCCGAGTGGCAGCCGGGCCCCGTGCATTCGGCGACGAGCAGGGGGCCGACGGTCGCAGCGAACGAGACCGGACCTCCGGCGCACACACACGACCCCTCGACGCACTCCTGGCCCGCGGCGCACGGCTGGTCGCAGCCGCCGCAGTGATCGCGGTTGCCCTGGGTGTCGACACAGGCACCGCCGCACGCCACCAACGCGCCGCAGTCCGCCGCGCACTCGCCCGCGAGACAGAACATCGCGCACGGTTGGTCGCAGCCGCCGCAATGGGTGGGATCGCTGGTGGTGTCGACGCAGCTCGAGCCGCACACGCTCTCGCCGTCCGGGCACACGCAGGCCCCGTCGACGCAGGGCGTGCCGGTGGGGCACGGCGCGTCGCAGCCGCCGCAGTGCAGCGGATCCGACGCGACGTCGACGCAGGTGGGTTGGCCGCACGTCTCGCACGAACTCTGCAGCCCGTCGATCCACAGACCCACGCAGGCGATCAGCGCGTCGTCGAGCGGAGCGCCGACTGGCATCGCGTCGCCGCAACCAGCGGTGCCCTCGAGCTTGCGCTGCAGCAGCGAGGCCGCCGAATCACCGGCCACGACGAGCGGCGAGCCGTCGCACGCCGACGCGACGCCGATCAACGCAGACTGCAGCGCCGACGCCTCCGAGAGATCGAGGCCGACGGCGGGTTGCGTGCTCCCGTGGCACGCGGGGAGGTTGCAGTTCGGCTCGAAGACCGCGGCGAACACCCCGTCGTCGGTGGGCTCGCACCCGGTCGGCGGGCCGTCCGTGCTGCCCGAGGTGTCGACGCCATCCGCCGCGGCCTCGGAGGTGGAGTCGACACTGGGTCCGCCCTCGGTCGAGCCCGGCGTCGCGCTCGACGATGTCGTGCAGGCGAATCCGAGCACGATGAGGGGGAGCGCGAGTCGAGGCATGGATTGCTCACGGCTGGAACACGAACACGCCGCGCAGATCCTCGGTGCGCGAGATCGGGCTGGTGTTGTTCGGGGTCTCGCGGATCGAGGTCGCTCGGAATTGATAGTACATGCCTGCCGTCAACGCCGGCCCCGCGTAGGACACCTCCACGTTGCCACCGCCGCTGACGCCGGGCACTTCGAGGTCCTCCCATACGACGTTGCCGAGGGCGTCGATCACCCGCAGCTCGTAGCGATCCTCGCTGGAGTCGTCGGCCCACGACAGCGTCGGCGCGGTCGTGACGACCTCGGGTGTCTCTGCACCGGGGCCGATCACGGCCAGCGCCCCGGTCACCTTGAACGACTCCGGCACGGACGCGGTGCCGGAGGTCGGCACCGCGATCTGCTGGATGTCGGTGCCGGAGATCCCGGTGTCGGGGTCGCGCACGAGGCCATCGTTCTCGAACGCGACCAGCACGTGGTAGTCGCCGCTCGGGACGCCCGCGATTGCGAACGCGCCGGTGATCGTTGGGGCCTCGGGCGGAGACGGGGCCCGGAGCCCGAACGGCACCGCCCCGCGCTCGAGCGCCGGATCGAACAGCGAGCTCGGGACGAGCACCACGGAGGTCGCGTTGCCGCCGCCCGCGTTCACGAGGTTCACCGAGCCATCGACCACCGCGAGGGCGTCGATGTCCTCGGTGACGACATCGAGCACGACGTCGGCGAGATCCGCCGTCGCGCTCACCGACGTCGGCGCGAGCTCGAGCCCCTGGCGATAGCCGCGGATCGCCGCGGCCTCGGCGGGCACGTTGAACAGCACGAACGCCCCCGAGGCATCCGCGATCGTGTAGGGCGCGGGCACGGATCCACCTTCGGCGACGACGAGCGTGCCGCCGGGATCGACCGCATCGACGGTGCCGGTCACCGTCACGCCGCCCGCGGCATCCGCCGCCAGCGGCAGCAACGCAACGGTCGTCGTCGCGTTCTCGATCACCGAGACCGCGTGCGCGTCGTCGTCGGTCATCTCCATCGGCGCGGTGGCGTCGACGGGCAGCGGCGAGCGCAGACCCCCGGGGAAGATCGCGTAGTCCTGGGCGCCGGCGAACAACGTCCAGCGCACCGAGCTCGCGAGGGCGCCCGCGGGATCTCGGCGCGCGCTGACGCGCAGCACGTAGCGGCCCATCGCATCGGATCGGGCCGCGTCGCCGACCGGCGCGCCGGTCTCGTCGAGCGCGGCGATCACCGCGCCTTCGATGGGGCCACCGTCGAGGGCATCGATGACCTGGCCGCGCAGCTCGATCGGCGCGGCGCACAGGGATCCGTCCTCGGTCGGCTCGCACGCGAGGCCCTCGGCGCACCGGCCTTCGGCGTCGTCGTCGGCCGAGTCCGTGGCCGGATCGCACGCCTCACCGAGGGCGCCGCCCGTCTCGGATCCCGAGGCATCGAGCTCGTCGTCCTTGCACGCGGGCAGGGCGAGCAACCACATCGTGATCGTGGCGACGGACGCGGCGCGGTGGCTGCACATGGTGACGCGATCGACCGTTCCGGCCCCGACTTTTCCAAGCGGGCTGATTTCGGAGCCGACTTGGAATTCCCGGCGCGCACGCGGTCAGACGCCCCGATGACCCACCGGACGACCCGTCTGCTCGCCTGCGTCTGGCTCGCCTGGACCACCGGCTGTCCGAAGGACGATGTGAGTCAAGGTGCCGAGACCACGACCGGCACCGGGGGCATCACAGGCGCGCCGACCTCGTCGCCGACCGGCAGCGCCACGGCGTCCGACTCCGCGACCACGGACATGTCGGCCTCGGGGACGAGCGGCTCGGCGGACTCGAGCGCGTCGGCCACCGACGCCACGACCTCCGACCCGAGCAGCACGGGGGCCGACAGCACCGGCAACGATCCGCTCAATCCGGTGGACTGCGGCGGGGCGATCTACGCCTGCGGCGACATGGTCGACAACGACGAGGACGGCTTCATCGATCTGCTCGACCCCGAGTGCACCGGCCCCTGCGACGACGACGAGTCGTCGTTCCAGACCGGCCTGCCCGGCGACAACATGGACTGCAAGCAGGACTGCTTCTTCGACGGCAACAGCGGGCAGGGCGACGACGGCTGCATCTGGGATCTGCGCTGCGACCCCGAGAACCCGGGCGAGAACATCGGCTGTGCGTACACCGGCGGCAACAACTGCAACAACCAGCCGCCCAACCAGGACCCCGACTGCGTGATGTTCTGCGAGCAGTTCGTGCCGCCGGGCTGCGATTGCTTCGGGTGCTGCGAGGTCCAGACGCCGGACGGCCCCGTCTACATCTTCTTGAACTCCGGGCCCGACTGCGCGCTCGACAACCTCGACGCCTGCCAGTCGTGCACCTACCAGATCGACGACTGCGGTGTGCCGTGCGTGCCCGACCAGTGCCAGCTCTGCTTCGGCCAGATCGAGCCCGATCCGGACTGCCAGGACCCGACCTGCGAGATCGGCGATCCGTGCGTCGACGCGACCGACTGCGCCACCGACTACTACTGCCTGCTCGGATGCTGCTACCCGCCCCCGCCGGGCTGACCGTTGCGCCCACGCAGGTGACCGTGGCAAACACCGGGGGTGCCCTGGCTCGCCGCGATCGTCCTCGCCCTCGGCGTAGGCGGCGTGGTCTCGCGGTCGGCGGCCGTGGACGGCGGCGCGGTCGATGCGGCGCTGGCGATCCGAGCGGCGGACGAGGCGACGACGTGGTCGATCGCGATCGACGACGCGAGCCGGACCGAGGTCCGTGTCCTGCTCCGCCACGACAGCGGGCGCGAGGTGCATCGGACCTACGCGCTCGCGGGAACGACCGTCGAGGAGCGCAGCCGGGAGCTCGCGGCGGCCCTGGCCCTCGTGCTCGAGCAGCAGCGTGACGCGTCGACCCGCACGGGCGCGAAGCGGTCGCCCGCGGATCGGCGCAGCGAATCGGTCCCGCCGGCGCAGGCCGTCGCGCCGAGCGGCTGGATCGCTGCGGGTGCGCGCCTCGCTGCGGGTCGACCTGCCGACGTCGACGGCGGCGCGACCGTACGCGGGGGCCTGTGGTGGGGACGTCGCATTCTCCAGCCGATGGCGCAGCTCGCCTCGGTCCACGCGCGTCGCGGTGGCCTGCGGGTCGACGGGGTTCGCGTCGGCGTCGGCCTCGGAGCCGGGGCGCCGTGGCGCCAGTGGTGGTTCGGCGGCGCCGTCCTCGGTCAGCTCACGTGGACCCGCGCGCGCGATCGGGGGGCCGACGGTCGGGTCGGCTCGTCGACCGAGATCACCGGCGTCGCGCAGTGGCGCGCACGCTCTGGGTTGTTCGTCGCGGGGCGGGTGGGGCTCGACGTGACCGCACCGCCGCTGCGCGCCCGGGGTGACGCGGAGCGGCTGCGCTTCGGCCCCGTGCGTGCGGTGCTGGGGGTCGAAGTGGGCCTACAGCTGCCCTGGCGGCCCGATCGTTGACGCCGCTTGGAGCCGAGCGCTCGGGCACGGTCCAAGCTCCGAGACGTGTCGGCTACAATCCCATTCGCCGTGGGGCGCGTGCAAGACGGGGGAGCCGAGCTCGTCATCGCGGCGGCGCAGCGCGGCGATGCCTCCGCGATGGCGGAGCTGTTCGCGGCGCACCGCCTGCGGGTCGCGCGACAGATCCTGCGCATGACGGGGGACGCGACCACCGTCGACGACCTCGTGCAGGAGGTCTTCATCGCGGCGTTCACCGCGTTGCCGGGGTTCCGCCGCGACGCGCAGTTCGACACGTGGCTGCACACGATCGCGATCAACAAGGTCCGCAATTGGTGGGACGCGCGGCGGCGCCGGGAAATCTGCGAGCGCGATGCGATCGGCGGCGCTCCCAACGAGGCCCAGAACCCCGAGCAGGACGCGCTCGCGGCCGAGCACCTGCGCCGCTTCTACGCCGCCCTGGGGGCGCTCCCCGACAAGCTGCGCGAGGCGTTCACTGCCCGGGCGATCGATCACCTGAGCCTGGTCGATGCGTCGGCGTTGCTCGGCGTGCCGATCTCCACGGTCTCGTACCGCACGCGCCGCGCCGAGGAGTTGCTGTGCCAGGCGTTGGACCTGCCGCCACCACCCGGGCGCGACACGGAGGGCAAGTGATCCACTCCGAAGAGCACGAGCCGGCGGTGCGCCAGCCTCGGCTCCTCGAGCTGGTCGAGCTCGCGCGGGCCCAGCCCCTGCCGCCGCTGCGCGCGGGGAGCGAGGCGATCCTCCGCGCCGTCGCGCAGCGACGGAGCGCCCGGACGCGCGCGGTGATCGTGGGCGTGGTCCTGTGCGCCGCAGCGGCGTGGGTGTTGTGGTCCGGGGTCGTGCCGGCGTGGACGCGCGTCGCCCCCGAGACCCGGGGTGATCAGGCCGCGCGTGTGCTCGAGGGGTCGAACGCAGGCGGTGACGCGACGCCGCGTCACCCCGACGGGACGGCGATGCCGACCCGCGGAACGCCGAGCGAGCCCGTGCCGAGCGAGCCGACGCCGAACGAGCCGACGCCGAACGGGCCGACGCCGAACGAGCCGGTCGGCCCCGATGCCAGCGCGGACGCAACCGTGTCCCCCGACGCGACCGAGCCGACCCACGTGACCTCGGCCGCAACGCTGGCGCGGGAGGCCGAGCGGGCGATGGCCGAGCGACGGCGCGACGACGCGCTCGCCCTGCTCGGCACGATCGTGCGCAAGTACCCGCGACACCCCGCGGCCAAGGCCGCGCTACTCGACCTCGGACGCCTCTACCGTGACGCTGGGCGCACCGACGAGGCCCGCTGCGCCTATCAGATGCTCGCACGGCGCTGGCCGGACGGGCCCGGCAGCGACGAGGTCGGCGCGGTGCTCGGCGCACTCGGTGCGGGGCCGCGCTGTCGGGGGCTGCGCCCGGCCGCGGCGAGCGGCGCGCGGTGACTCGACATCCCCAGCACGGCGCCTAGACTCGTGAGCGTCCATGTCGACCCTCGTCCACGAAGGCTCCGCGCTCGCCTATCGCCTGCAGCAGCAGCTCCTGGTCACGGTCTGCGGCGTGACGCAGCAGCTCGCCCGTCTGGCGCTGCTCGACGAGCGCGAGGCGTTCTCGAAGCGTGAGATCGACGCGCTGCGACGACGGCATCGCGCCCTGCTGCTGCGCGACCTCGCCAACGTGCGCGCGGGCGTGTACCCGCGCTCGCTGCTCTTCGGCCTGCCGTGGCAGCGCTACGCGCGGCTGTTGCCGCGTCTGGCCCGCGATGTTCCGCACATGATGGAGCGCAAGAAGCGAGGGGGCTGGCGCGATCTACCCGAAGACGTCGACGTCCACCGCTACCCGCCGTACTACCGACGCACGTTCCATTGGCAGACCGACGGCTACCTCAGCCAGCACTCGGCGGAGCTGTACGACGTCAGCGTCGAGTTCCTGTTCGGCGGCACCGCCGACGTGATGCGGCGGCAGTGCCTCGTCCCGCTGCACGCGGCCGCGCAGGCGTCGACCGAGCCGCTGCGCATCCTCGACGTCGGCTGTGGGACCGGCCGCACGCTCGCCCAGATCGCCGCCGCGCAGCCCACGGCCACCCTCGCCGGCATCGACCTCAGCCCGTTCTACATCGAGCGCGCCCGCGCCGAGCTGCCCCACGCGGAGCTGAAGGCCGGCAATGCGGAGTCGCTGCCCTTCGCCGACGCCTCGTTCGACGCGGTCGTCAGCGTGTTCCTGTTCCACGAGCTGCCCCGTCACGCGCGGCGCACGGTGTGGGCCGAGGTCCGCCGCGTGCTGCGACCGGGCGGGCGCTTCATCGTCGTCGACTCCGTGCAACGCAGCGACAGCCAGGAGATCGCGTACTTCGTCGACCGCTTCAGCCGCGACATGCACGAGCCCTTCTATCGCGAGTACATCGAGGATGACCTCGCCGCGGGCCTGCGCGGCGAGGGGTTCGCGATCGAGTCGGTCGACCCGGCGTACCTGGCGAAGGTGGTGACTGCTCGGACCCCACACGCGGATGCGGCTGCCCCGTGAGCACGGCCGGGGACCGACCCCGCATGGACGTGGGCCCCTCGATCGCCGCGATCATCCACGACGGCTTCGACCGCTTCTACGGCGAATTCCATCGCATCACCCGCGACGCTCGGCGCAAGTTCGACGCCGGCGAGTGGACGCTGGTGCACGACCTCCACCACCAGCGCATCGATCTGTACGTCCGCTATGTGACGCAGACCTTGGTCACCCTGCGGCCGATGACTCGCGCCTGGCCGCAGGACGTCGAGGTCTGGCAGGCGGCCCACCGCGCCTATGCCGAGCTCATCCGCGATCGCGTCGACTTCGAGGTCGCCGAGACGTTCTACAACGCGATCACGCGGAAGATCTTCCAGACGGTCGGCGTCAACCGCGAGATCGAATTCCTCGAGCGCGAGTTCGATACGCGCAGCGGCGATCCGCTCCCCGGTCAGATCCACCAGGCCGCCGTCGGCGGCAACCTCGTCGAGGCGCTGTGCGAGGTTCTGCAGCAGGCCCGCCCGCCCATCCACTGGCAGGACCTGCGCAGTGACGCGATGTGGCTCGCCGAGCAGGTCCTCGAGCACGCCCGCGTCGCCGGTCTGCCCGATCGGCTCGATCGCATCGACGTCCTTCGCCCGCTGTTCTTCCGCGCCCGCGAGGGCTACATCGTCGCCCGCGGCCACGTCGGGGAGGTCATGTTCCCCGTGCTCGTGCCGATCCAGCCCACGCCGACGGGGATGGTCGTCGACGGGGCGCTGTTCGACGAGACCTCGGCGCTGCAGGTCTTCAGCTCGACGCGGTCGTACTTCTTCGTCGACGTGCTGCGGCCTGCCGACGTCGTCGACTTCCTCGGCTCGTTGATGCCGCTGCTCACCGAGTCCGAGCTGTACATCGCGATCGCGCACCACCGCCACGGCAAGACCCTGATCCACCGGGAGCTCGTGGCTCACCTCCGCGAGTCCTCCGATCAGTTCATCATGGCGCCGGGCATCGCCGGCCTGGTGATGACCGTGTTCACCCTGCCGTCGTACAGAAACGTGTTCAAGGTCATCCGCGATCGCTTCGACAAGCCCACGGCCACTCGAGAGGGCATTCTCCGCAGCTACCGCGACGTGTTCCGCGGCCGCCGCGTGGGTCGCCTGGCGGACACGCAGGAGTTCGAGCACCTCGCGTTCGAGCGCCGCCGCTTCACCGACGCTTGCCTCGCCGAGCTGCTGGCCAAGGCCCCGTCGAGCATCCGCGTCGAGGGCGACTCCGTCGTCGTCTCCCACCTCTACATCGAGGAGAAGATGACGCCGCTCAACATCTACCTGACGCAGGCCGGCCCCGAGGCCGCCGCGCGGGCCATCGTCGACTACGGCGACGCGATCGCCGAGCTCGCCGCCAACGACATCTTCGCCGGGGACCTGCTGTGGAAGAACTTCGGCGTCACCCGGCACGGTCGCCTGGTGCTGTACGACTACGACGAGATCAGTCGGTTGCTCGAGTGCAACTTCCGGCGGATCCCCACGGCCCGGACCTACGAGGACGAGCTGTCGGATCAGCCCTACTACGCGGTCGCCGACAGCGACGTGTTCCCGCAGGAGTGGGCGCCGTTCATCGTGCCCAGCGACCCAGCCCTTCGGGCAGCGTTCCTGGGGGCCCACGCCGCCCTGCTGACGCCCGAGTTCTGGCAGCGACGCCAACGCCAGGTCATCGCCGGGGAGCTCGCGATCGGGCTGCCGTACGAGCCGCGGTTCCCCGCGCTGCAGCCGGAGCCAACGACCGCCTGACCCCCGCGCGCGGGCAGTCGCTCTCGCGCGGAGGTCCACGACGCCGCCGCACCGAGAACGGGTGCTCACCGTTCTCCGACCGCATACACTGGCCTGGTGGGGAGAAAGCGTCAGCTCCGAGCCGTCGAGGGGCCGCTGGCCGGGGCGACCTTCCCCGTGCGCGGGCGGACGCGAATCGGCCGCGCCGGCGACTCCGACATCCAGCTCATCCACGACGGGGTCTCGCGCCAGCACGCGCAGGTCGTCGACGACAACGCCGGCAACGCGGTGCTGATGGACCTCGCGAGCAACAACGGCACCTTCGTCGGCGATCGCCGCGTGACACGACATCGCCTCGTCCCTGGCGACATCATCCGGATCATGCGCGCGCGCTTCGTCTACGAGGAGCTCGACGACGACGGCATCGACGACTCGGCGGACTCTTCGGTGGTCTTCGCGGTGAAGGTCAACTCGGCCGACACGCACCGCCGCACCGTGGATCACTGGCAGCTCGATCTGCCGGCGCCGCGTCGTGACAGCAGCGAGTCGGGCGGCGCCTTCGTGCTCGAGCCCGGGGCGCAACGGCACCGCGTCCTGGCCTGCTACGCCGACGGCAGCGCGTACGGCGGTGACCTCCTCGGCGACATCCTCGACTACCGAGGGCTGCGCATCCGCTCGCTCCGCCAGGATCCCCTCGAGGAATCCGAGATCCGCCGCTTCGGGGCGCTGCAGGGCGCGCTGCACCAGCCGCTCGTGCCCGGCGATTCGGAGCAGGCGCAGCGCAAGTTCTATCGGTTCCGTTGCGGGTTCCCGGCCCGCCTGCGCCACGGCGAGCACCTCGGAGACCGCACTGCGCGCGTCACCGTCGTCGACCTCGGCGCCGGCGGTGCGGCCGTGCAGGCGCCCAACCTCGCGCTCACCCTCGGCGAGCTGGCGTGGCTGGTGATCGACCTCGTCGTCGGCAAGCGCCCGCGGACGATCGTGCTGACCGGCCGCATCGTCTCGGCGAAGGGCGAAACCTACGGGTTGCTGTTCGCCGGCGCGCCCGAATGGGAGCAGTGGTCCGGGCCCTGAACCCCTGAACCCGGGAATGCCTGAGGCGAGCCCAGACGCGCCGAAGGGGCGCCCGGGCCCTTTGCCCGTGACACCCCTTCGGAGCGAAGGGCGACGGCGGTGCGCCGTCGCCCTGGCGATCAACCGCCCGAGGAGTCGCCGGCCGTGCCGGCGCCACCCGAGGAGCTGCCCGAGTCGGAGCCGCCGGAGCCCGACGAGTCGCCGGTGTCCTCGGCCGCGCACTTGTTCTCGATGTCGTAGTCGCCGTTGCAGTAGGCGCCGTCGTTCGGCCAGACGCGACCGTTGGCGTCGACGTACTCCTTGTTCTCCGGGTCGAAGTCCTGCGGGCAGAGGTCGCAGGGGTCGCCGTACCCGTCGTAGTCCTGGTCGAACTGCGGCAGCAGGCAGATGTTGTTCCAGAGGGCATCGAGGGACGCGACGTCGGCGGCCTCGATGCGCGGGTTCTCGGCGGCGGTGTAGCCGGCGGCGGCCAGGGCCTCGTCACAACCGGCGGGCGGAACGAGCACGCCCGGCTGCGCGGCGACGGCGTCCGGCAGCTTCCGGCACGTGCGCGCCGTCGGGTCCTCCGGCTCGACGCAGTCGACGCGGACCGGCAAGTCATCGGGATCGAGCAGCGGGTTGCCGGTGACCGCGTTCAGCAGGTTGCCGTCGGCGTCCTCGGTGAGCTGCACGATGCAGCAGTTGCCGTTGACGGCGACCTCGAAGAACCCGAACGGGCGGGCGTCCGTGCGCTCGGCGCAATCCGAGTTGGTCTCGCAGACCTTGCCGACGAAGTCGCCGTCGTCGTCGTCCTCCTGCATGCCGCCCTCGGTGATCTGGTCCCCGTTGCTGACGTACGCGCAGGTGTCGCAGATGTCGCCGACGAGGTCACCGTCGCTGTCGAGGTGATTGCAGACGCCGGTCGAGGTGTCGCAGTCGCGGTTCGGGCCGCACTCGTCGTCGCCGGTGCAGGCGATGAGATCGACCGGCTGCCGCGGGCAGATGTCGACCATGTTGTTCAGGCCGTCCTGGTCGAAATCGTGCGTGGGTCCGAGGCCCACGGAACCAGGCTCGCCGTCCCCTTCGCAAGCGTCGCCGATGAGGTTGGTGTCGTCGTCGCGCTGGCACTTGTTGCGGTCGTCGAAGGCGATCGGGTCGCCGACCTCGAACTCGTTGTCCGGGCCGTAGCTCTCGCAGTTGGCCGTGACCACGCAGTTGTCGCAGACGTCGCCGATGCCGTCCTCGTCGGTGTCGGTCTGGAACGGGATGTTTCGGACCAGGAGCGACGGGTCGACCGAGATGCCGTCGGCGTCGTTGTACTGGTTGGTCGTCTGGCGGCACGAGTCGCACTCGTTGCCGATGCCGTCCTTGTCCGAGTCGGCCGAGTTGGCCTGCGAGCTCGGCACCGTCGGGCACAGGTCGACGACGTCGCCGACGCCGTCGTCATCGGTGTCTTCCTGGTTCGGGTTGAAGTAGTCGGGCGCGTTGTCACAGGACAGCTGGACGGTGTCCTGATCGGCGTCTTCCTTGCACTTCGGCTGGTCGATCTTGAACTGGTAGATGAAGTCGTTCGGGTCGTCCGTGCCGCCCACGACGAGCGGCATGCCGCAGGCGTCCCAGAACGCCGCCTGGTAGAGGCCGCCATCCTCCATCTGATCGCGGTTGTTGAGGCCAGGCACGAGCAGCCGATAGGTCGACTCGACCTTGAGGACCGAGCCGAACTCTGCGGCGTCGATCTCGACGGACAGGCCGCCCGTCGCTTGATCGGCGATGTCGACGGTGAGGCACGGGGCCGAGCACGGGTCCGCCTGGCCGTCGCCGTCGGCGTCGAGCTCCTCCTCGGTCGTCGCGCAGTTCGGGCCACCGGCCACCGGAGCGCGGTCGTCCGTGCAGTCGTCGTTCGGCGTCGTCTGCTTGTCGTCATCGGGATCCATCGGATCGCCGAGGTCGACCCGGACGAGCTGCAGCTTGCGCAGGTTCTCCGGGCTCATGTCGTACTTGTTGGAGAAGCGCATCCCGAAGTCGTCGCAGGCACCGATGCGGAGGTTGTCCGTCGGGAAACCACTGTTGGGGATGACGTGGAACTGCGAGGTCTCGAACGTGTACTCGTTCTTGCCCTCGAGGGAGTTGCCGACCTTGTCGACGATGAACTCGCGGTCACCCGGGACGCCGAACGTCACGGTGTACTCGGCGCCCGAGCACATGGCGCGGTCGAAGTCCTCGAAGGTCTCCGGCATGAACGCGTCGTTCTCGCGCCAACCGTCGTGGCGGTTGCGCTTGCCGATGAGTCCGCGGCCCTCCGCGCAGCTCTCGATGTCGGCGCGGGGGATGCCGCCGAGGTCGGCCGGGCGCCACTCGACGCCCTTGATCGCCGGGTCGTACACGACGCCGCCGCGGCGCTCGATGAACATCACGGCGTACTCGCCCGCGCGGTCGGGGCGGATGTCGCCGTTCTCGTCACGGCAGCTGGCGTCGACGATCGCCTTGCACTCGGGCTTCTGGTCGGCGTCGGAGCAGAGGCAGTCGCGGGTCGCCTCGGGGAGATTTTCGTTGCGGTTGTACCGGGGGACCTCTTCGACCGCGCTCTGGTAGAACGGATCGCACTCGGCCCCGTCGGAGTCCGCGCCGAGGCTCGCCTGGCAGCACTCGGCCGCGGTGAGCACGGTGTCGTTCGCTTCGCTGTTGCACGCGGCGAGCTGGGTCCGGTCGTTGGCGCTGTTTCCCTTGTTGTACGTCTTGCAGTTCTGGCCTTCGTCGTCGCACTGGCCAGTGAACTCCTCGCCGTCGACGAAGAAGCAGGCGCCCGCGCCCGCGTCGGAGAAGCGGCGATCGACGCAGTAGCCCTGCTCGCCGCCGGTGGTGTCCGGGTTGGCGCGGCAATCGACCATCCACTGGGCGCGGCAGGTGCCGCCGGTGCAGTCCGGGTTGTCGGCCGAGGGTTCACACGCGGCCCCGTCCGGGGTCTCGCCGATGCACAGCGTGCCGTCCAGGCCATGGACCGAGTCGCCGCAGTCCTGGCTCTTGGTGCACTTGGAGATGAACTTCTCGAGGTGCGCCGGCCGATCGTCGGGGTGGGTCTCGCGGATCTTGTCGTACCAGGGGAGCTTGAACTCCTCGGCCTCGCAGCCCTCTTCGCCCGGGGCGCAGGACCAGAAGTACTTGTAGTTGAACTCCTCGTCGCTGCGGTCGGCGTCGATGATGAAGTCGCGGCACGCGGTCAGCTCGTCTCCGAGCTCGGCGTCGCAGGTGATCGCGTTCTCGGGCGTGCGGGAATTGCCGGACTCGTCGACGCCGTACTTGGCGATCTGTGTCGAGAGGATGTAGTCGCACTCGCTGCAGCAGCTGTCGTAGCCCTCCTGGGGCGTGTCGCAGCCGTTGGAGCCCGAGGTCCACAGCCCGCGGAACGACACCAACTTGGCGTCGTCGGTGCCGCGGCGCATCTTGACCGGCCAGATGTCACCGTCGACCTGCTGCGTGGTGTTGCACGGGTTGGTCCTCGGGTCGGCGTAGCTGCTGGCGTCGAACGGGATGCCGGCGTCCGCGAGGTTGTCGATGCACGCGAGGTTGATCAGGCGCGTGACCAGGTCGGGCTCCTCGGAGCCGCCCTTGACGAAGTCGCCGTTGTAGCGCGTGGTCGGACCGACGATGTCGATGACGTCGGTCTTCCAGTCGTAGACCTCGAACAGCTTGGGCTGGTCCGGGCGCTTGCGGACCAGCTCGATCGAGGTCGCGTCCAAGAGGTTGTTGAAGATGAACTCGACGCCGAACGCGACGACGAGCGGCGAGATCCGGCAGTACTCCTCGGGTCCGCGCGGCGAGGCCAACGCCTCTTCGCTCTGCTCGCAGGGCCCGATCTCCTCGACGAAGTACGATCCCTTGTCGATGCTGCCGGGGCAGTTGTCACCCTTGCAGGTCGGACCGAGGACGTGGATCTTCTTCGAGGCGTAGTTGACCCCCGAGATGCTCTCGAGGATCAAGTTGTCCGGGTCGCAGATGCCGCAATCCGTGTCGCGGATGCAGGCCGCTTCCCCGAATGCGATGACACTCAGGGTTCCCAGGGCAAAGGCCCCACGCACACGAGGGTTGTTCGTCTTCGCGATGCTCATGAAACTGTTCGTCCGTCGAGGGGGCGCGGTCGGCCGCGGCCCGATGGAACCGGCGGTGAGACTACGCCGGAACTCGTTTCGAGGTAACCCGAACCGCAAGGCTTCGGGAAGGTGGATGGGACCGATTCACGGGTGGCGGCGGGGCGGCCCGAGGCCGGCCTGGACGGCCGATCTGCGGGGGGTGGACGGGTTTCGCGGGACGCGCGCGGCCGGGGCGCCCCGCCCGGCCGCCGGTCCCATGATGTTGGTGAGCGCACATCCGCCGCCGACCCGATCCCGCCCGTGGCAACGGACGGCCCGGCCCCCGCTGACGGGTCACGTCCCGCCGTCCGTCCCTGAGCCGGTCGAGGACCCGCCGCCGGTGGGCTCGGTGCCCGCGGTGCTCTCGCCGTCGGTGTCCGTCATGTCGACCGCGCAGCGGGTCTCGAGCGAGTACGGCCCGCTGCACACGGCGCCGTACTTCGGCCACAGTCGGTTGTTCGCGTCGGTGTACGCCTCGTTCTCCGGGTCGTAGTCGAACGCGCACAGGTCACAGCGATCGCCGAAGCCGTCGAAGTCCTGGTCGCGCGTCGGCAGCAGGCACATGCGATCCCACAGCGCGTCGATCGAGCCGACGTCGGCGATGCCGAGCGGACGAAGGCTCGCGGGATCGATCCCGTCGAGCGCGGCCTCGCAGCCCGGCGCGGGGACGAGCACGCCGGGGGCCGTCGCGACCTCCGCCGGGAGGCGGCGGCAGGTCTTGTCGAGGTCGGCGAGATCCGCCGGCTCGTCGCAGTCGCGGCGGATCGGCACCGGATCGCGCAGCAGCACGCCCTCGAGGTCGCGCACGCCCGGATCGAGCAGGACCTCACCGTCGAACACGCGGCGAAGATTCCCGTCCTCGTCCTCGAACAACAGCACGTTGCAGCAGTAGCCGGACGCGCTCACCGGATAGAAAGCGAACGGGCGCGCCTCGGTGCCGCCGACCTCCGAGCAGTCGCTGTTGGCCTCGCAGATCTCGCCGATGAAGTCGCCATCGAAGTCGTCGTCCTCGGCGGCGGCCTCGTCGTAGTGCTGCATCGGGTTCGAGAGGGTGGGGCAGGTGTCGCACGCGTCGCCGACCCCGTCGCCGACGAACTCGCCGTCGGCCGACGGCTCGCTGTCCGCGTGGTTGCACAGGCCGGTCGCGATGCAGGTGTCGTCCTCGTCGCACGGCTCGCAGACCGACGCCTCCGGGCATTCGGTGTCGTCGTTGCAGGGGATCGGCGCCAGTGGCAGCCGCGGGCACTTGTCGACCGCGTTCGCGAGGCCGTCCTGGTCGAGATCATCGCCGTCGGCGAGGCCAACCGGGCCGGCCGCACCGTCCTGGCGAAGGCCCACGCACGCGTTGCCGATCATGTCGAAGTCGTCGTCGGCCTGGCACCGCGCCAGGTCGTCGTACGGGATCGGCTGCCCCGGGCTCCACGGCGTGTCGGGGCCGAAGTCCGAGCAGTTGGCGACGGTGATGCAGTTGTCGCAGACGTCCCCGATGCCGTCGCCGTCGGCGTCCGATTGCGACGGGTTGGCGTGCACGCCGAGGCGGTAGCGGGTGTCGACCGCCGCGGTGTTGTACTGCCCGATCGTCCGCCGACACACGTCGCAGTCGTTGCCGATGCCGTCGTCGTCGCTGTCGCCTTGGTTGCCGGTGAGCGTGGGCACCACCGGGCACAGATCGAGCACATCGCCGATGCCATCGCCGTCGAGGTCCTCCTGCTCGGTGTTGGGGATCTCGTCGGCGTTGTCGCAGCTGGTCGGGATCTCGTCGTCGTCCGGATCTTCCTTGCACTTGGGTGGATCGATCTCGAACTCGTAGAGGAAGTCGGGCGAGCTCGCGCCGCCGGTGACCAGCGGCATGCCGCACGCGTCCCAGAACGCGTCGCGGTAGGCGGCTGGGTCGGCCATCTGCGCGATGTCCTCGAGTCCGGGCGCGACCATGCGGTAGCGCCGGCCGGGGAACAGCGGCGTGTCGTGCCGCGTCGGGTCGATCGAGACCGCGATCTGGCCGACGTCGTTGGCGTTGATGTCGACCACCATGCACGGGGCGCCGCACGGATCGGCCTCGAGCGCGGTGCGGTCGTCGTAGCAGTCGGGGCCGCCGGCCACGGGCACGACGCCGCACCCGTCGCGGCTGACCAGCGCGCCACCGTCGTCGCCGTCGCCCTCGACCTCGTACAGGGCGAGCTTGCGCAGGTTGGTCGGCGAGATGTCGACCTTGTTCGAGAATCGCAGCGCGAAGTCGTCGCAGGCGCCGACGCGCAGCGCGTCCGAGGGGAAGCCGCTGCCGGGCACGACGTGGAACTGCGCGGTCCGGAAGCGGTAGGTGGCGCGGCCCTCGAGCGTGTTGTCGTTCTTGTCGCGGATGTACTCGCCGTCGCCGGGTAGCGCGAAGGTGACGGTGTACTCCTGCCCCGAACACATCGCGCGATCGAAGTCCTCGCGCGCCTCGACGAATGCGCCATCGCTCGCGCGCCAGCCGTCGTGACGGTTGCGCGGCGGGATGCGCCCGTGGGACTCGGCGCACTGCTCGACGCGGGCGCGCTCGAGGTTGCCGATGTCCGCCGGCCGCCACTCGAAGCCCTTGATCGCCGGGTCGTAGACCACGCCACCGACGCGCTCGATGAACGCGACGGCGTACTCGCCCCGCCGCTCGTCGCGGAGCTTGCCGTCGGCGTCGGTGCAGAGCGCCGCGACGATCTCGGCGCAGTCCTCCGAGGGATTGTCGGTACAGACGCAGCTGCGGGTCGGGCCGGGCAGCTGCTCGCTGCGGTCGTAGATCGGCCGCGGGGCGACGAGCTCCTGATAGAGAGGATCGCAGGCCTCGATGCCCGGCCCGAGCGCGTCCTGACAGCACTCGCTGGCGGCCAAGGTCCCATCGCCGCGTTCGCTGTCGCAGGACGCGAGGCGGCTGCCGGAGCCGACGTCGCGGCAATCGTTGCCCTCGGGATCGCACTGGCCCTCGAAGCCGCGGCCGGCCGTGTAGCAGGCGCCCGCGTCGTCGTCGGAGAAGCGCGCGTCGACGCAGAAGCCCCGCGCTGCGCCGGTGGTGAGGTTGTCGGCCCGGCAGTCGACGAACCAGGCCGGGCGGCAGAGGCCCTCGGTGCAGGTCGCATCGACGTTGGGGTCGCACGCGGCCCCGTCCTTGGTGCCGATGCACGCGGTCCCCGGGAGGTTGTGGATCGACAGGCAGTCGCCGTCGTCCTTGCACGCGGCGGTGCGCTGCTCGGCCCAGGCCGGACGCTGGTCCGGGTGGGTCTCGCGGAGCTTGTCGTAGCGCGGCAGCTCGAAGCGCTCGCGGTCGCAGCCCGGATCGGTCGGATCGCACGACCAGTGGTAGTCGTAGCTCCGGGTCGTCGTGCCGCGATCGACCGACGGCACGAACCCCGCGCACTCGCGGTAGACGTCGCCCGCGGCCGCGTCGCACGCGATGGCGGCGTTGCCCGGCGGGGCCTCGGGCGCGTAGTTCGGGGTGCGGGCGTCGCCGGAGTCGTCGACGCCGTACTTCGCCACTCGCGTCGACAACAGCCAGTCGCACTCGGTGCAGCAGGTGTCGATGCCGCCCTCGGGCGTGATGCAGTCGAACGTGTCGGCGCTGCCGTGGGTCGTCAGCCCGCGGTAGGACTGGATCACCGCGTCGTCCGTCCCGATGCGCATCTTCATCGGCACGATGGCGTCGTCGAGGACGCGCGTGGCGTTGCACGGATCCGTCGCCGGGTCGGCGTAGTCCTCGTGGCCGTAGCCGACGCCCGCGTCGCGGAGGTTGTCGATGCACGCGAGGTTCACCGCCCGCGACACGACGTCGGGCTGGTTCGACGTCCCGATGTCGACGTCCCCTGCGAAGCGCGTGATCGGGCCCTGGATCGACAGGATGCGGGTCTTCCAGTCGTAGACCTCGTACAGCTTGGGTTGGTCGGGTCGCTTACGGACGAGCTCGACCGAGGTCGCCTCGAGGAGGTTGTTGAAGATGAACTCGACCCCGTACGCGGTGACCAGCGGCGACAGCCGGCAGAACTCCTCGGGCCCGCGCGGCGAGGCCAGGGCCTCCTCGCTCTGCTCGCATGGACCGATCTCCTCGACGAAGTACTTGCCCGAGCTGGGGGCGTCCCGACAGCGCTCACCCACGCAGTCGGGCCCGAGCACGTGGATCTTCTTCGAGGCGTAGTTGACCCCGCTGATGCTCTCGAGCACGAGGTTCTGCGGATCACAGATGCCGCAATCGGCGTCGAAGATGCAGCCGGGCTGCGACAGCAGCACCGCCCCCGTCAACGCCGACGGTCCCAGCGCCCGCTGCGCCCCTCGCCACCCCCATCCGGTCTTGCCACCACATGCCATGGGCGAAGGCACAACGGGCCGGAGGCCTCGCGCTTACGCGGCGCCGACCGGCCGGCCTACCAAGCAATGGGAAGGAACGGCCCGTCCCTTCCCTCCGTCGGGCAAAGCCCGCCGGAGCCTCCCATCCCTCCATCGCTTCGCTCCTTGCCTTCGTCGCGGGTGAACGCTTCGCGTTCATCCGCAACTCAGGTGAACCGACACTCGATGAGCATCGCGGTGACGTTGTCGTCGCCGCCGGCCTCGTTCGAGCGATCGATCAGCTCGGCCACCGCGGCCTCGGGGTCGGTGTGGGTGGCGACGATCTCGTGGATCTCGGCGTCCGTGAGCATGCCCGACAGGCCGTCGGAGCACAGGACGAAGCGGTCCCCGTCGTCGACCTTCACCGCCGAGAGATCGACGTCGACCGTCTCGCGCATGCCGAGGGCCCGGGTGATCACGTTCTTGTGGGGGAAGTCGCGGATCTCCTGCTCGGTCAGATCGGGGCGCGCGTCCTTCCAGTCCTCGAGGAGCGAGTGGTCGCGCGTCAGCGAGTGGATCGATCCGTTGCGGATCCGGTAGCAGCGGGAGTCGCCGACGTGGGCGATGAACGCCTTGGCGCCGTTCAAGTGGAACGCGACGATCGTCGTGCCCATGCCGCGCTGGTGACGGTTGCGCATCGACGCGTCGTGGATGCGCTCGTTGGCGAGGCAGATCGAGGCGAGGATGCGGTTCTCGGCGTATGACCGCGAGGGATCGTAGCGATACGGCCAGGTCGCGTCCGGGTCACGGCTCGTGCGATAGAACTCGCCGATCACCTCGGTCGACAACTTGCTCGCGACGTCACCCGAGGCGTGGCCACCCATGCCGTCGGCGACGAGGAACAATCGCTCCTCCTCGAGCAACGCGAAGTAGTCCTCGTTGTGGGTGCGCTTGCGGCCGACGTCGGTCCGAGCTGCGTAGCGGATGCGCACGATGTCGCATCGTAGTGCCCCCTTCGCCGCGGGCGCAACCCCCGTCGGCGCGCCCGCGAGCCTCGGGAGGCGCCGCGGGGCCGAAGCCGGCGGCTGCGGGCCGCAGAGGCGGGATCGGGCCGCGGTGCGGTCCGACGGTGCTAGCCGGGCGTGGGACCGGCGAACGCCCGTGACAGCGCGTCGAACAGGTCGCTGGCGTCCAGGAGCTGCAGCCGCAGGGGGCCGATGCCGATCCAGTCGCCGCTGTGGATGTCGACCGTCTCTCCGGAGGACAGGGCGCGCCCGCCGACCGCGGTCCCGTTCGCCGAGCGGTGGTCGGACAGGCGCAGGCCGGCGCCGTCACCGGCCAGGAAGTGCGCGTGGAGCTTCGAGACGAACGGGAAGCGCAGCACGACGTCGCAGTTGTTCGCGCGGCCGACACTGATCCGCTCGGGGAACGGATTGCCCGGGCGCTTGATCACTTCGAGGTAGCGCCACTCGTCGGGGTAGGGATCCGCGTCGTCGAGTTCGCCCTTCGATCGGATCGCGACCGTGTGGTAGTCGAACTTGGGATCGACGAAGGCGTTGCCCGCCTGCGCGTGCTTGAGCAGGTACCACCGTTGGCCACGGGCGACGAAGCCCGTGCGCCCGAGCTGCTGTGCGGACGTCCAAAGCGGGTGGGCCTCGAGCATCACGTCCATCGTAACATGCCGCACGGTGGCGGCCAGGCCCCGCGGCCGCGCGCGGTCGCGCCGAGGCGGCGAGCCCGTGGTACGGTGCCGCCGGTGAGGGCGATGCGACACGGACACGTGGCGTGCGCCTGGTCGTTCGCGGCATGCGGTGACTCGGCCAGCTCCGCCTCGGGCGCGGACACGACCCACGCAGGGACGCACGGCGGTGACACCGGTTCGGCCGGTGCCACCACGTCGACGGGAACCACGGACGCGGACACCGGTGCCGGCGTGGGCACCGACACCGGTGACGCCCCGGGCCCGTGGACGCAGGGCCAACCGATTCCCCCCGGCGAGCCGCCGACCGGCGATCCCGAGGCGGGCCGGGTCGCGCTGCTCGAGCGCGGCTACGTCTCGTGCGGGATCCCGTTCCCCCTGTTCGCGCTGGCGCAGCCGCTGCTCGGGGGCTTCGCCAGCGAACCACCGCTGCCGGGCCGCACCGGCAAGAACGCGCTGGTGCCGTACAACTGGACGGTCCACACGACCGACGGCGGGGCCGAGATCGCTTCACTCAATTGCCTCGAGTGCCACGCCGGCCGCTTCAACGGCGAGCTCGTGGTGGGCCTCGGTCGGGCCGATGCCGACTACACGCAGAACCTCGGCGAGCTCCTCGGCGGCGTGCCGATCCCCGACATCCCGATCCCGGGCCTCGACGAGCTCTCGCGCTTCGCCCAGCGCTATCAGGTGCTTGGGCCCGCGATCACGATGAACACCGTCGGCACCAACCCGGCCGACGAGGTCGCGGTGGTGCTCGCGGCCCACCGCGACCAGCAGACGCTCGCGTGGAGCGACGTGCCGCACTCCGAGATCCCCGATCTCGTCGCGCCCGTCGACACGCCGCCGTGGTGGCGGGTGAAGAAGAAGCACGGCCTCTTCTACAACGGCATGGCGCGCGGCGATCACCGGGGCACCATGATGTTCGCCTCGTCGCTGTGCACCGACAGCGTCGAGGAGGCCCAGGAGATCCTCGACTACTTCGACGACGTCCGCGCGTACGTGGCGTCGATCGAGGCGCCGGCGTATCCGTTCGCGATCGATCACGAGCTCGCGGAGGTCGGCGGCGACGTGTTCGCGGCGACCTGCGCCGGCTGCCACGGCACCTACGCCGGGGCCGACGCGCAGGACACGTACCCCAACCTCATCTTCGGGCTCGACGTGATCGGCACCGATCCGCTGGTGGCCGAGTACGCGATGAACTCGCCGCTCATCGAGTGGTTCAACGGCTCGGTCTACGGCGAGGTCACCGAGCTCGTCGTCGACGAGCCCTTGGTCGGGTACACCGCCCCGCCGCTCGACGGCATCTGGGCGACCGCGCCGTTCTTCCACAACGGGTCGGTGCCGTCGCTGGCCCTCGTGATCGACAGCACCGCGCGGCCCGAGCGGTGGAAGCGGGTCGACTACGACAGCGCGAACTTCGACGAGGCCGCGTTGGGCTGGCCGTGGCTGGCGGTGCCGTACGCGTGGGCCGACGCGCCCGAGGCCGAGCGCAAGTTCGTCTACGACACGACGCTGCAGGGCCACGGCAACGGCGGGCACGAGTTCGGCGACCTGCTCTCGGACGACGAGCGCGTCGCGTTGCTCGAGTACCTGAAGACGCTGTAGGTCAGGTCATCGGGCCCGCCCGTTCCGCGACGACCAGCCGCTCGCCGCGGAAGGGCCGGGCCAGGGCCGCGGAGCCCGGTGCGAGCGCGCTCCAGTCGCGGGCGTCGGTGTCACTCACCGCCACGAAGCCGTGGTCGGCGAGCAGCGCCGCGGCGCGTCCGGGGGCCATCGCGCCGTACAGCCCCTCGCCGAGGCCGCGGAACGCCAGGCGGGTCAAGGCGCCGATGCCGGGGATCGGCAGCGGGACGACCTCGGCGATCGCGTACGTCATCATCAACGCCGAGCCGGGGGCCGAGCGCGCCGCGACGTCGGCGAGGGTCTGCTCGATCGCCGCCGGATGCAGGTACGGCGTCACGCCCTCCCAGATCCACGCGGTCGGTCGCGCGGGGTCGTGGCCCTCGTCGTCCAGCCGCGCGCCGAGGCGCTCGCGCTCGAAGTCGATGGCCACGAACACGACGCTCCGCGCGGCGGGTCGCATGCCCGCCGTCGCGACGGCGTCGCGCTTGCCCGCCTGCGTCGACGGGTGGTCGACCTCGAACACGTCCATCGCGGCCGTCTCGGGGATCCGCCAGGCGCGGGCGTCGAGGCCGGCGCCGAGGATGCCGAGCTGCGTGCAGCCGCGTGCGATCGCGTCGCGCAGCGCAGCGTCGATCGCCGCGGTGCGCAGGCACACGTGGTCGACCATGCCGAAGCTCAGCGCCCGGATCGCCGATCGAGCGCCGCGGCGTCCGAAGGCCCGCAGGGCAGTCCCCAACGGCGCCGGTAGCAGGGCCTGCGCGTGGGGATCCGGGGCGTCGTCGTCGGTGCCCAGGCCGCGCCCGAACGCGACCGCCATCGCCGTGAGTGAGGGCCAGTCGCCGCGCATCGGGCGAGCCTACACCAACGCGTCGGCCGGCGCGGCCGGCCCCGCAACCGCTGCGGCGCGTGCCCGCGATTGACACGCCCGGACCCGCGCTTAGTTTCCCCCTTCGAAGTCGAGGCGAGCCCACGGTGAATCCTCACCGCTCGCCATCCAACACAACAGTTTTTCGGGCCGCGAAGGCTCGAGGGAGTTCCTTCAGATGTCCAAAGTCATCGGCATCGATCTCGGGACCACCAACTCCGTCGTGTGCGTGATGGAGGACGGCGAGCCCAAGGTCATCGCGAACGAGGAGGGGGGCCGCACCACGCCGAGCGTGGTCGCCATCGAGGCCAACGGCGCGGCGCTGGTCGGGCAGCAGGCCCGGCGCCAGGCCATCACCAACCCCGAGAACACGGTGTTCTCGGCCAAGCGGTTCATGGGGCGGCGGTTCGACGAGGTCGCCGACGAGCGGGCACGTGTGCCGTTCGCGGTGTCCGAGGCCAAGGGTGGCGGCGTGCAGTTCGACCTGCGCGGCAAGAAGTGGTCGCCCGCGGAGATCAGCGCGCGGATCCTCGGCAAGCTCAAGAAGGCTGCGGAGGACTACCTCGGCGAGCCGGTGAGCAAGGCCGTCATCACGGTGCCGGCGTACTTCAACGACGCCCAGCGGCAGGCGACCAAGGACGCCGGTCGCATCGCGGGCCTCGAGGTCCTGCGCATCGTCAACGAGCCCACCGCAGCTGCGCTGGCATACGCGCACGGCGGCAAGACCCCGGGGGATCGCGAGCGGCTCGTCGCGGTCTACGACCTCGGCGGCGGCACGTTCGACATCTCGATCCTCGAGGTGGCGAACGACGTGGTCGAGGTGCTCTCGACCGGCGGCGATACACACCTGGGCGGCGACGACTTCGACCAGCGGATCAGCGACTGGCTGCTTGGCGAGTTCAAGAAGGACACCGGCATCGACGTGTCGCGGGACAAGCTCGTGCTGCAGCGCCTCAAGGACGCGGCCGAGAAGGCGAAGATCGAGCTGTCGCAGCAGGCCGAGACCGAGATCAACCTGCCGTTCCTGACGGCGGACGCGTCCGGGCCGAAGCACCTGCAGATCAAGCTGACGCGGGCGAAGTTCGAGTCGCTCATCGACGAGCTCGTCGAGCGGTCGCTCGGGCCGTGCAAGCGGGCGCTCGCCGATGCCGGCAAGAGCATCGGTGACCTCGACGAGGTCCTGCTCGTCGGCGGCTCGACGCGCGTGCCCCTGGTGCAGCGGAGGGTCGAGGCCCTGTTCGGCAAGCCGCCGAGCAAGGGCGTCAACCCCGACGAGGTGGTCGGGCTCGGCGCGGCGGTGCAGGCCGGCGTGCTCACCGGCGACGTCAAGGACATGGTGCTGGTCGACGTCACCCCGCTATCGCTGGGGATCGAGACCAAGGGCGGCGTGATGACCGTGCTCATCGAGCGCAACACGACGGTGCCGACCCGCAAGTCCGAGATCTTCACGACCGCGGCCGACGATCAGCCGAGCGTCGAGATCCACGTGCTGCAGGGCGAGCGCAAGATGGCGGCCGACAACCGCACGCTGGCGAAGTTCGGCCTCGAGGGGATCGCCAAGGCGCCGCAGGGCACCCCCCAGATCGAGGTCGCGTTCGACATCGACGCCAACGGCATCGTGCACGTCTCGGCCACGGACAAGGCCACCGGACGCCAGCAGAAGGTCGAGGTCAAGTCGACCGGCGGGCTCGCCGAGGCCGACATCAAGCGGATGGTCGACGAGGCCCAGGCGCACGCCGCCGAGGATGCGCGTCGTCGCCAGCGCGCCGACGAGCGCAACGCCCTCGAGGCGCTGGTGCTCGAGGCGGAGAAGTTCGGCGCACAGCCGTCGGTGCCTGCCGCGGCGCGCACCGAGCTCGAGTCGGTGCTGGCCCAGGCCCGCACCGCGCTCGAGGGCGACGACATCGACGCGATGTTGGCCGCGCGCAAGCGGCTGACGGAGGCCGCGCACCGGATGTCGCAGGCGGCCTACGCGAACGCTGGCGCACGAGGGGCCGCCCCGAACGAGCCCGAGGACGTCATCGACGCCGAGTTCGAGGAGAAGGCGTCGTAGTCACGGGCCACCTGCCCGCCGGCGACACTGTAAGTGGCTCGCCGGCGGGTGCGTTCGCGGCCCGCAGATGACCGCGTCTCCCGGACGACACAGAATTGCGCGCGGCGTCGGCATGGCGCTTGCCGTCGCCGTGACCCTCGCGCCCCTCGTCGGTTGTCGCCCGCCCGCAGGGGGGTACCGCGAGCCGACGCCGCTGTCGGGCGATGACATGCCCGACGATCCCCTCGACGCGGCGTTCGCCGAGTATGCGGACGCCCACGAGCTGGAACCGATGAGCACCGAATGGGTCGACGCTGCGCTCGGCTTTCGCCGACCGGCCGACGTGTTCGTGGCCGGGCTGCAGGATGGCGAGTCGCTCGAGTGGATCCAGCACGCGTCGGCGCCTCCCCAGCTCGCGTTCCGCACGTCAGCGGGACTGCACTGCGGCAAGCCAGCGGTTCCGCATCGTGTTGCGCTCGGTCGCGGTGGGGAGGTCGTCGTGCTCCGCATGGTCGGCGTGCCGCAGGGTCCCCCGCGACGATCCCCTGGTCCTTGCATGGGCGGATGTCCGTTCGCGGATGCCCCGCTGCCGCAATGGCTCGTGCTGCCGATCGGATCGCGGGTGCGCGTCGAGACGCTGCAATACCCCGTCGAGATCGTGACCTGCGACTCCCACGTCATCCCCGCGTAGCCGCCGCCCACGAGCAGATCGGGCAGGCCTTCGCGTCGTGCCCCCGCGCGGGGCAGTGCGTGCGACCGAAGTAGATGATCTGCAGATGTCGTCGGTTCCACTCGTCTTCGGGGAACAGCGCCTTCAGATCGCGCTCGGTCGCGCGGACGTTGCTGCCGTCGGACAGCCGCCAGCGCGCGGCGAGGCGATGGATGTGGGTGTCGACCGGGAACGCTGGGATGCCGAAGGCCTGCGCGAGCACGACGCTCGCCGTCTTGTGGCCGACGCCGGGCAGGGCCTCGAGGGCGTCGGCGTCCGCGGGGACGACTCCGCCGTGGCGCTCCACGAGCAGGGCGGCGGTGGCCTGGAGGTGCTTGGCCTTGGTCGGCGCCAGCCCGATCGTTCGGATGAAGCCGAGGATGGTCGCGACCGGTAGCGCCGCCATCGCGGCCGGCGTGGGCGCCCGGGCGAAGAGGGCGGGGGTCACCAGGTTCACCGCGCGGTCGGTGGTCTGCGCGCTGAGCAACACGGCGACGAGGAGCTGGAAGGGATCGCCGTGATCCAGCGGGATCGCCGGCACCGGGAACAGCGCGTCGAGGATCTCGCCGATGCGGCGGGCCCGCGCGCGCGGCGTGGAGGCGTGGGAAGGGGCGGCGGCGCGGGGCATGCGGCGGCGCGTCATCATCGGCGTGACGTGGTGCGCAACGCAAGCGCACCGGTGGCCGGTCTCGGACGCGATCGGCGGCACGCGGTCCCGATCGGGACCGCAGCGCCGGGTGGTCGCCGTGCGGCGTCGGCCGTACGAAGGGGCGTGATGTCCGATCGCACCGTCCTCGCACTCGTGCCCCCGCCCGTCGCCGACGGCCGCGGTGCGGTCGGGGAACTCCACGCGGGGCAGAGCATCGAGCAGACCCGGCGCTACCGGCTGCTCACGCCGATCGGCGAGGGCGGCATGGGCACGGTGTGGCGCGCGCTCGACGAGGCGCTCGATCGCGAGGTCGCGGTGAAGTTCCTCAAGCGCGACGTGCCGCCGGCCTACCGTCGGCGCTTCCGTCGCGAGGCACGACTCGGCGCCGGCTTCGAGCACCAGAACCTCGTGCGGGTCCTCGACGCGGGCTCGCGGCTGCGGGATGGCGACGAGTGGCTCGCGATGGATCTGCTCGTCGGCCACGATCTCGGCGGGCTCATCGAGATGCAGGGCCGTATCGGCGTGCCGGTCCTCGTCGACGTGTTCACGCAGGCCTTGCACGCGCTCGAGTACGTGCACGCGCGCCGGCTCGTGCACCGCGACATCAAGCCGTACAACCTCTTCGTCGCCCGCGGGCCCGCCGAGCGCGGCTTCGTGGTCAAGCTCATCGACTTCGGCATCGCGCGCAACCTCGCCGTGCCCGAGGCGGCCGACGAGCACATCGTCGGCGATCCGCGGTACATGGCGCCGGAGCAGGCGCAGCTCGGAGCGGTGGTGGACGGGCGCACCGATCTCTACGCGCTCGGCCTCAGCTTCGTGCAGGCGGCGACGGGGCAGCACCCCTTCGCGCACCTGTTCGACGCGCCGGTCCACGCCCTGCTGCGGGCCCACCTCGGCGCGGTCCAGTGGACGCCCAGCGCCGCGCTGCCGGGCGGTCTGCCGCGGGCGTTCGTGCAGGCGTTCGATGCGTTCGTTGCGACGGCGTGCGCGATCGACCCGGCGCGGCGCTTCGCGGACGCGGCGAGCATGCGCGCTGCGCTCGAGCAGCTCGCCTCGCCGGCCACCGGCTGCTAGGGCCGGTGCGGCGCAGGTCGTGGCACCCGGCCCTTGGGCCGCCTGCGGCCGTCGACCTGAACGCGTGCGCCGGGGCGGTCGCGTCTCGATCGCGGTCCCGGTCGCGCGGGGGGACCCGCACGGGTATCCTCCCCCGGAAGTGGCTGAACCGTCGATGTGTGCGAGTTGTGGGGCCGAGCATCGGCCGAGCGACAACTTCTGCGCGAACTGTGGGGCGCGCGTGCGCAAGTCTCCACCCGAGGCGCCGTGCCGCGCGTGCGGTGCGATCGTGCCGATCGGTGGGCGCTTCTGCGTCGAGTGCGGTGCCGATGGTCCGCATCGCGTCGACGCACCGGCGGCCGAGGCGAACGCACCGTCCCCCGAGCCTGCGCCGCCGCGTCGCGCTGCGCCGCCGCGTCCGAGCGCCGCCGTCGCGGCGCGCACCGGCAGCGGTGAGGTCCCGCGTGCCGGCGGACGATCGGGGACCGGTGAGGTCCCGCGGGCGGGCGGGCGCGCGGACGCTCCGAGCAGCGCATCGCCGAGCGGCGCGGCGCCGAGCCCCGCACCGCCGAAGCGACCGATGGCGCCGCCGATTGGTCGCGTCACGCCGGCGCCCCGACCCTCGGGCGCGCGCGTCGAGCCCCCGCCCGCGACGACGCGTCCCGCGACGACTGGCGCGACGAAGCCCCCGGTGCGACTGGGGACGAGCCCGCCGCCCTCCGCAGCCACGCCGCGCCCCGCGACCGCTTCGACGCCGACAGTCCCCGTGGAAGCGCCGCCGCGGGCGGTGACGGCACCGACGCCGGCGGTCCCGGTCGAAGTGCCGCCGCGTCCGGTGACGGCACCGACGCCGACAGTCCCCGTGGAAGCGCCGCCGCGTGCGGTGACGGCACCGACGCCGACGGTCCCGGTCGATGCCGCCGCGCGTCCGGTGACCGCATCAGTGCCGATGGTCCCGGCCGATCCGCCTCCGCCGGCGCCCGCCGACGATCGACCGCTCGCTGCGCCCGCGGGCTGGCCTGACATCACCGACGAGCTCGCCGAGGTCCGCTTCCTGCTGCTGCAGGGCTTCGAGGACGAGGCGGCGGCGATGCTCGTGTCCCTGCGCGCGCGCTTCGGCGGGCACCCCGATCTCGAGCGGGTCGACGCCGGCCCCGTGGCGCCGGTGCCCATCGACGCGGCCGAGAAGCGTCGCCGCGATCAGGCCGTCACCGTGCGCACCGAGCCCGTTGCGGCTGCGGCTGCGGCTGCGGCCGCGGATGCGAGCCGTCGGGAGGCTGCGATGCAATCGGCGCCCGTCGCCGCGGCCGAGCCAGCAGCGATCGAGATCGACGCGGACGCGATCGAGGCCGTCGCGGACGATGCGGCCGTGAACGATGCGAATGGTGGCGCGGTTGCGGTGGTGCCCATCGACGCGCCGCCGGCGGTGACCGGAGAGACGGTCATCGCCGCGGCACCGCGCGAGCGACCGCCTGCGGTCACCGGCGCGACGATCATCCCGACGACGCGCTCTGATCGACCGCCCGCGGTGACGGGCACGACCATCGTGCCCGAGGCGCCCGCGGTGCCCGACGCCCCCGCGGCACCCGAGGGGCCGCTCGAGCCCGCCGCTGCCGCCGCGCCACCGCCCGCGGTGACCGGGGAGACGGTGATCGCCGCAGCACCGACCGCACCACCGCGCGCGGTCGCCGAGACGCCACCGCTCGCGCCGCGGCCGGTGCCGGGCCACAACGCGCGCAACGCTTCGCGCGTGCCGCCGCGCGGCTTGACGATCCGATCCGAGCCGGTCAGCGATGCCGCCGGTGCATCGCCTGCGACCGATGTCCCGCCGCCCGCGGCCCGCGTCGTGCGTCCGCCCGATCCGGCGAGCCTCGTCGCCGTCTCGCCGATCCCACGCCCGAGCCCCGCGCCCGGTGACTCCGCCGCCGAGACCCTCGAGTTCGATGTCGACGCCGAGTTCGGCGACGCCGCCGACGGTGCGACCGATCCCGCATCGATGTCGACGATGGCCGGGCAGCGCGGGGCCGCTGCCGCGTCGATCACGCTCAAGCACGATGCGGGGCAGCGCGGGGCTGCTGCCGCGTCGATCCTCCTCGACGACGACTCGGGGGAGACGGTCGTCGATCTCGAGTTCGAGCGCCTCGATCGCACGGTCGTGTCGCGCACTCCTCCCGCGCCGCCGGTGTTCGACGACGAGCCGGACACCGGGACGGACACACGGGCGCACGTCGAGCCTGTGGTCGAACCCAGGATCGAGCCTGTGCTCGAACCGATGATCGAACCGATGATCGAACCGGTGATCGAAGCGCCGGATCGCACCGTCATCGCCCGCATGCCGTCGGCGCCCGCGCCGTGGCGAGGGGGCGAGGAGGTGCCCGCGACGCCGCCATCGCGCAACACCGTCGTGCCGACGCAGGCCGACGGTCCGCCCGCGCCGGCGCCGTTCGGCGGTGCACCGCCCCCGGGCTCGACCCTCGTCCCCGGCACGACCCCGCCGCCCGGTGGCTTCGCCGACGAAGAGGCCGGCGACGAGGCCGCGACCATCGCGTTGCCGAGCCTGACCGACGCCGCGCGGATGGCCGAGGAGCGCGGAGCGGCCTGGTCGCCGCCGATGGGCCCCGCGGTCACCGGACAGACCGCGCCGCCCGGCGCGATGTCGGCGGCACCCCCTGCGCCCCAACCCGAGCCCGAGCGCGCGCCGACCCGCGGTCGCGGTCGCAAGGACGTGCGCCCCGGCGGCGTGCGACTGGTGATGCTCGGCTCGCGCGGCGAGTCGGTCGCCGAGCGCGGCATCGAGCCCGGTGGTTTCCTCGATCTCGGGCGCGAGCCCGGCCAGCCGTGGAGCGACGACGCGTTCATCGAGCCGATGCACGCGCGCTTCATCGCCGTCGACGGCGGTGTGCGGGTCGAGGAGCTCGTGCCCACCGGCGCGGTGTTCCTGCGCATCCAGGGCCGCCGTCCCCTCGGCGAGCACGATCAGGTGCGCGTCGGCCAGTCGCTGCTCACGTATCGGCGGCCCGAGGGCGATCCGAACGCCGGCCCGTGGGGCAGCGTCGTCATGCACACCGCGCCGGACGGCGCGATGCAGATCATCCCGCTCGGCAACTCCGGCGTGACCGTCGGCCGCGAGTTCGGCGAGATCACGCTGCCGGCCGACACCTTCGTGTCGAGCACCCACTGCCGCGTCGTCACCGATCCGAGCGGGATCCACATCGAGGACCTCGAGAGCTCGAACGGCACCTACGTCCGCATGCGCAGCGGTGAGCCGCTCGAGATCGGGCAGTGCGTGCTCGTCGGCCAGACCCAGTTCGTGGTCCGCAAGCGCTGACGCGCCCCGCGTCTCATCCGCGCCTCAGGTCGACGGTGCGGCCTTCACGTCGAGGTGGAGGCCGCACTCCTTCTTCGCCTCGTCCTCCCACCACCACCGGCCCTCGCGCTCGTGCTGGCCGGGCAGCACCGATCGTGTGCACGGCTCGCAGCCGATGCTGACGAAGCCGCGGGCGTGCAGCGGGTTGAACGGGATCTCCGACGCGCGGATCTCGTCCCAGACGTCGGCGCCGCTGCGCTGCGCCAGCGGGTTCCACTTCACCAGGGGCAGCCCGCCCTTGCCGACGAAGCGATCGTCGTGCTCGACGACGTCGAGCGCGGCGCGACTGTAGGGGTTCTGGTCGCGGCGACGCCCGGTGATCCACGCCCGCAGCCCGACCAACGCGCGGGTCAGCGGCTCGACCTTGCGGATCTCGCAGCACTCCCCGTGGCCGTCGCGATAGAACGAGAACAGGCCCTTGTCGCGCACGAGCGCGGTGACGGCGACCGTGTCGGGGAAGGCGACCTCGATGCGCACCCCGAAGTGCTGCTCGACGGTATCGATGAAGCGGTAGGTCTCCGGGTGGAGGCGCCCGGTGTCGAGTGTGAACACGCGGAAGCTCCGGCCGGTGCGTCGGGCGTACTCGAGGAGCACGACGTCCTCGGCGCCGCTGAACGAGATCGCGACGTCGTCGCCGAAGTGCTCGAGCGCGCGATCGAGGATCGCCGTGGGGCTCGCGTCGGCGAGCTCGGTCTGCCAGGCGGTGACGTCGGAGGCCCGGTCGGAGCTCGCAGCGCGGGGTGCAGGGTCGTTCACCGGCGCATCCTCGCGCAAAAACCACGGGCGGCGACACACCCGCGACGCGACGCAGGTATCGTGGCCGCAGTGGTTCTCCGCGACGTCGCGGACGGGGAGTGAGCGCGTGCGCATCATCGATCTCGAGGTCCTGGGCGAGGAATTCCACGGCGACGCCGGTGGCTTTCTCCGCGTGCGTCGGCTGCGCCTGCGGAACCGTCGCGAGGACGGCACGCACTCAGGCGAGTACGTCTGCGACTTCGTCGTTCGACCCAAGGGTCCCGATGCAGTTGTCGTCGTGCTGTGGCGTCGTACCGCCGCGGGCGTCGAGGTGTTGTTGCGCGCGGGCCTACGACCGGCGCTGTGGTTCGGTCGTGACGCACACACGCTGCCGGTGCCCGACGACGCGCGCACGATGTGGATGACCGAGGTCGTCGCGGGGATCCTCGAGCACGACGATCGCGGTGAGCAGGGCGTGCGCCGCCGCGCCGCGATCGAGGCGTGGGAGGAGGCGGGCTATCGCGTCGACCCGGCCGAGGTCCGTTTCCTCGGCGCGGGCACCTTCCCGACCCCCGGCTCGATGCCCGAGAAGTACTGGCTCGTGGCCGCCGAGATCGCCGCCGGCGCCGAGCAGGTCGAAGCCGAGGGCGACGGCAGCCCCATGGAGCATGGCGCGGTCACGCGGTGGTGCCCGCTCGACGAGGCGATCGCGGCGTGCGTCGACGGTGGGATCACGGACGCGAAGACCGAGCTCGCGTTGCGCCGCCTGCGGGACCAGGTCGACGGCCTGGCGAGCCCGGGCGGCCGCGTGCTAGGTTCGTCGCGGTGAGACGGAACGCGCGTCACAGCTCGAGCTCCCGTTCCGCGTGGGCCTGCGCGGCGCTGCTGTCGATCGCCGCGTGCGGCTCCGGCCCGTCGAGCGCCTCGATCGGCCCGCAGGGCGGCATCCTCTCGTCCGAGGACGATGGCCTCACGATCGTGATCTGGCCCGGCGCCCTCGGTCGCTTCGAGGACTTCGAGATCGTCCCCAGCCAAATGGCGCCCGAGTCCTTCGGCCAGGCCTACCGTGTGCGGCCGAACGTCGAGCTCGCCGTCGGTGCGGAGATCATCCTGCGCGGGGACCTGCCCAACCAGATCTCCAAGACGCGCATCGGCTCGCTCGACGCCGACGACGTCGCGGCCGGCGAGATCGAGTGGACCCACCTGCCGTATCTCAGCCAGTCGATCGACGAGAAGGCGAGCACGGTCCACAGCCACGACTCCCGCATCGCGCTCTACTACGCGATCCTCGACGACGGCGTGCCCGGCAGCGACGATTCGGCCGGCGACGAGTCCAGCAGCGACGGCGGATCCACCGACCCGACCGATCCGACCGATCCGACCGATCCGACGGGCGTGCCGACGACGTCGTACGCCGCCGACATCGCGCCGCTGTGGGAGCCAACGTGCACCATGGCGAACTGTCACGGCACGCCGGCCTCGGGCGGGCTCACGTTGACGGGAGACAGCTACGCGGCGCTGGTCGACGCGGACGCGGCGATCAACGGCGCGTACACCCGCGTCATCCCCGGCGACGCCGACGGCAGCCTGCTCGTGCAGAAGCTCGAGGGCACCATGCCCGCGGACGGCGGCGCACCGATGCCGCCGGCCGGTGGGTTCCCGGCCGCCTCCATCGCGTTGATCCGGACGTGGATCGGCGAGGGCTGCCCGCCGTAGGGGCAGCCCTGGTACCGCCGGCCGACGCGGGCTAGCCGCTGATCGTGATGCCCTCGGCGCTGCACGACCACGCGTAGTCGTTGCCGAGGATCTGCTCGCCGAGGACCTCGCACAGCTCGTTCATGCTGGTCCCCGGCACGACGAGGATCGGGTCGTCCGCGGGATCCTGATCGCGGCTCGGTGCGCCCGCGAGGAGGAACTGCGGCGAGTTGAACAGCACGCCGGCGTAGAGCCGAGCGGCGGCCGCGAGCTCGGCGGCGCCGAGGCCCGCGGTCGGGGTGTCGAGGGAGATGCCCATGACGCCGGCGACGGCGTCGCTCTCGCCGCCCGCCTCGATCGAGGTCTCGGTGATGATGCGGTCCTTGAGCGCCGCGGCCACGTCGCGCACCGTCGCGCCCGACGTGGCGATCGCGACGTCCACGAGCTGCGTGATGTAGTCGGTGTCGGCGCAGGCGCCCCCGAGTGGGCCGGTGCAGTCGCCCCCGAACGGGATCGGCTGACCCGGCGCCGTCTCGAGCTCCCAGTGCAGCAGGCCGGTGAAGTCGACGCCGCTGTAGCCGCTCTCGCTGTCGTTGAGGAACACGCCGGTGTCCCGCAGGAAGTCGAGCATGCCCGGGCCCTCGTCGCAGACGCCCGTGCCGGCGCCGCAGTTGACCCCCGGCACCTCGTCGGTGGCCTCGGACGGGCCGAACCGTTGCGGGCGATCCCACCACATCGAGTACGACAGCGAGTCGAGCAGCACCATCGCCGAGTAGCGATGCAGCGAGTCGCCGACGCCGTTGCCCCGCGCGGTGGGATCGGTCGATCCCTTGGTGAATGGATCGAAGATCGCCGGCATGTGATACGGCGTCGTCGAGCCACACTCGTCGGGCGTGGCCTGGTTGAAGAACGGGACCGTGGTGGTCGCCGCCAGCAGGTTGCGCAGCGAGTAGCGGTTGTCCGCGAACGTCTGCGCGAGCGACTGCATCACGTCGCGCTGCGTCTCGTTGCGCGGGAAGTTGTTCGCGACCGTGAGCGGGAAGCCCATCGCTTCGCGCCACACCCGGTTGGCGATGTTCGCCGAGTACAGCCACGCGAAGCCGGCGTCGTTGTCCATGACCGTGCCGTCGTCGGCCATCGCGAGCCCGTCGTCGTACAGCGCCTGGAAACCCGCGCGCATGTGGTCGTCGAGCTGCACGACCGTCGCGCCGACCGGGTACTGGACCATCATGAAGCCCGCCTCGGGCAGCAGCGTGTCCTCTTCGCCGGCGTCGAAGCGGAACGTGCCGCACGACTCGTCCATGCCCCACGCGAGGTCGTTGCCGTCCGGCGGCGGGTTCTCGTACTCGATCGGCTCGCCCGACGACGGGATCGGGTCGCTCGGCGAGAGCCACGGCGTCGACGAGAAGCCGAAGTGGCGGAACACAGCGTGGGCCCGCGGCGCGTTGGGCACGGCTGCGTCGGGGCCGTAGGTCGCCAGCTCGACGTTGCCCGGCAGCGGCCAGTGCCGATCGAAGTCCGGGTCGGGCGAGTCGGTGACCGACATCTCGGTGCGGTGGCAGTCCATGCACTCGGTGAAGCGGCCGAGGTACGCCGACTCGAAGACCTTGCCGTAGTTCGCGACGTTCGCCGTCTCGAGCTCGGCGTGGGTGACGTTGCCGGCGAGCAGCGGCGCCGAGTGGCGCGCGTAGAGATCCGCGCGGTACGCCGGGGTGATGTCGTCCAGCAGCAGCGCGCTGTAGACCACGTCGCCGAGGCGGAACTCGGCGTCGTACTGCGCCGAGGCCGGGTTGTCGCGGATGAACGTCGCGAGCTCGGGGCCGTTCGCCTCGTCGCCGAACTGGTCGTAGCAGAGCTCGTTGCGGCGGTCGGCGCTGACGTTGACGCGCAGCTGCTCGTAGATCCACTGCTTCCAGCGATCGAGGTACAGATCGCCGCTCGCGAGTCCGAACGCGACGACGCGGCGGCCGTCCACGTCCATCGCGTCGAGCTGCTCGACCATCTGCGCGAGCAACCGCGCCTCGCGGATGCCCTCGGGGCGCCGGCCCTGGATGAGCGGGATGACGCGCTTGGCCCAGGCCTCGTGGCCCGCGTCGCACAGCTCGGCCTCTTCGCCGGGCGGGGGCGGCTCGCCGCCGTCCTCGCCCGAGGTCAGCCACTCCCCCGGCTCGGAGTCGGCGGCGCTGTCGCTGTCGAACCCCGAGGCCGACACCGAGGGGCTGCCGCCGTTGTTGCAACCGGTGAGGCCGAGCGCCAGCGACGGCGCGACGGCGAGGCACAGGAGACGAAGGGAGTCTGATCTCGTGGTCATGGCGAGTGTCGTCCTTCCTTCAGCTGATCCCGAGGTAGGTGCCGCGGACGCGTTCGATCGCCGCGATCTCGTCGTCGACGCCGCCGCGCACGTCGCCGACGGCGAACGACTGCGAAGAGAACGGGTAGATGCCCATCGCCTGCATCGTCATGATGCGGTTCTCGGCCGGGGTCACGTAGTCGACCGCGTAGCCGTCCTCGCTCATCTCGGGCTCGTTGCCGGGGAGGTAGCCGATGCGGCCGTAGCAGCCGGGGTCACGTACCGGCCCGCCGATGAACAGCGTGATGTAGCCCCACGGCCAGTGATTGGTGCCGGTCTGGCCGGCTTGGAACTGCCGGTGCGGCGTGCGGCCGAACTCGGTGTTCAACACGATCATCGTGGTGTCGAGGTTGATCTGCCCCGGGCCGTCCCCGATGATCTCGGCCAGCGCCGCAAGCGTGTGGGTGATGTTCTGCGAAGCGAACGCGCTGTGGAACGTATGGCTGTCGTGGCCGCCGGTCGGCGTCGGGTTGATGCCCGTGTCGACCCACAGCACGTAGCGGGCCTGGCTGTCCTCGCGCGTGAGCAGGTTGGCGGCGAGCCGGGCCTGCATGCGCGGCATGTCGAGGCCGGTGCCCGCGGCGCCACCGCATTCGGGCGGCATCGGGGCGGCGATCGGGGCGAACTGTTCGTTCGTGAGGATCGCCTGCAGGTCCGGCGCAGAGCGCCGCGCGAAGTCGGCGAACTCGTAGTTGGCGCGCTCGGCCGAGCGCGTCGGCGACCCGAGGCCGCCGACGCGGAAGCGGGCCTCGTACTGCTGGCGGTAGTACGTGATCGCGCGGTCGAACGACGCCGGATCGACGGGCCCGGTGCGTGCGAGCAGGGCGGTCAGCGGCGAGTTCGGGGCCACCACGACGCCGAGCGGTCGCGCCGAGCCGGGGTGGAATCCGACCGCGGATGCGGCCTGGGTGTTGAACCCGACCGCGCCGGGGAACAGCACGTACGAGTACGGGGTCGTGCGCGCGCCGCCGCCGGCCTCCGGGTTCTCGGTGTAGTAGCGCTGGATCGCGGTGCCGATGCCCGCGAGCCGCGGCGCGCCGAGGCGATCGCCGGTGAAGCACAGCGGGTTGGCGCCCTCGTGCGCGACGTTGTCGTGGCGCTGCACGACCACGCGCATGCGCGACAGGATGTCGGGGCGGCTGCGGAACGGCACCGTCCACGGCCCGAGGAACAGCGGCACGCCGTCGCCGTCGCTGATGCCCGACTCGACCCACAGCGGCTCGCCGTCGTAGTTGCACGCGGCGAAGCGCTCGTCGCGGTTGAGCTGCGGCGGGTCGCCGAAGTCACCGGCCTCGGGCGAGAACTGGTGGACGTACCGCAGGTCGTCGTTCCAGTCGGGCACCGTGTAGAACGTGTCCCAGGGGCTGAGCCCGCCGTTGATCTGGATCTCGAGCACGTTGCTCGCGATCCGATCGTCGGGCAGCCGCAGATCGAGGCGGTCGGTGGGCCATGCGCCCCAGCCCGCCGCCCGCGCTCCGCGGGGAAACTTCAAGATCCCGAAGACGCCCGCGGCCGCCGCGGCGCTCGCCGTGCCTGCTGTTCGGAGGAAGCTTCTGCGTTTCATGGTTTCTTGGCCTCTCGCGACTCACATCGCGGCCGCGGCGATGAGGTCGAAGTAACCCCGCCGCTCGTACCGCGTGACGACCTTGACGCCGCCTTGGGAAAACGGGATGCGCTCGAGCCGCTCGCGCGCGACGGAGATCGTGATCGGGCCGGGCTCGAGCTCGGCGAGCGCGTCGGCGGGGATGTCGTAGCGACCGTCGTCCTCGGCGCGGATCGTGAACATGCGGTTCAGATCGTCCCAGACGCGGATGATCATGCGGTCGCGCGAGCCACCCTGGCCGTCCCACTCGACCTGCAGGTCGGTGTCCTGGGGGATCTCGGCGTTGTAGGACTCGAACGCCGGCTCGGAGATCGCGAACTCGACCGGCGCCTCGACGGGTCCGAGCAGCACCTGCGTCGGGAACAGCTCGCCGCCGTACATGACCAGGTCGTAGTCGGCGCCTGGGATCCAATCGGTGGTCTGGGCGACGCACTCCTCGACCGTGCTCGCGTTGGTGGAGGCGTACACCGGGTAGACGTCGAGCGCGTTGCCGACGTGCAGCAGGCACGCGAGCACCTCGGCGTCTCCCGACGCGAGCTTGAACGCCGTGCCGGCCTCGCTCCACTCGTCGCGATCGCCCCAGTCGAATCCGGCGGGGATGTCGTTCTGCTCGAGGACGTCGTCGTCCTCCGGCGGGAGCGGGAACGCGGTCTGCAGCGCGAACACCGAGTAGAAGTCGTCGATCTCCTCGACCCGGGCCTCGTCGGTGTGCCACGCCCCCGCGATGCCGATGTTGTCGCGGCCCGTCAGCGCGTCGGCGGGGTAGAACGAGAACGTCAGGATCCCGCGGAGCTCACCGTCGCCCCAGCTCTCGACGCCGTCGTCGGGCCCGCCGTCGTCGTGGATCGCCTCGCTGAGGAAGCCCGACTCGTCGGATTCGCCGAGGCCGGGTTCGTCGGAGGCGCAGCCGGTCGCGCCGAGCAGGGCGAAGGCGGTCGTCGCGAGGATGGCTTCGGGCGTTCGCACGGGAGAGGCTTACCTGGTCGCACACCGAGGAAAACAGCATCCCGGGCGGGGTGCAAGCCTTTGGGCGGTGAATCGAGGGTAAGCCCATGCGCAGCGGATGCGTCACCGGCGGCAGGGCTGGCGGCGCCGGCGCCCGATGGCTGCGGCGTCACAACCGGGTGATCAGACCCGCGCTCGAGAGCTCGTCGTAGTACGCGCCGTAGGGCGTCCACCACCGTGCGCCCGTGTCGTCGATGCCGAGGCGCCACCGCAGCGCCGCGGTGCTCAGGCCGAAGATCGCGGCCTGGATCTCCTCCGGCCCGTGCGCGATGTTGGCGACCTTGCACAGGCCGCAGAAGCGATCGCCGGGGTTCTGGAAGTCGCAGTGATCGGCCTCGACGATGCGCACGGTGCTGCTGCCCTCGATCGCGGCGAACACCGGCACCCCGTTGGCGGAGGCGTTGCAGCCGGCGGCTTCGGCGACGATGTCGTGGGCCGGCGCGTGGATGCTGGGCGCCGCCGTGGCGCCGAGCGCCTTGCCGTCGACCATGTCGAGGCCGAGCAACACCGGCGTGTCGGGTCGCGCCGCCGCGGCGACGACGGCCGCGAGGCCACCGGCGGAGTAGCCCGCGAGCGCCACGGGGCCGACGTCGAGGTGCGCGGCGAGCAGCGCCAGGTCGGCGCCGTTGCGCGCGTGGTCGGCATCCAGGACCGTGGCGTGGCAGAGGTTCGGGGTGACGACGCGCAGCCCCCAGCTCGCCCAGTGCTCGGCCCAGCCGGCCATCGATCCGCGGTTGCCTTGGAAGCCGTGGGCGAGGATCACCGTGGGCGCGCCGGGCACGTCGACCGGCGACACGATGTCGTAGACCATCGTGCAGTCGCCACCGACCGGTGCGGTGCCGGGCTTCGTCTGCACCGCGTGCGGGCCCCGCTCGCGGTAGTCGGGGCCGGCCTCGCGGGGGACCGCGACGGACGCTGCCGCCGATGATGCTGGCGACGGTCCTGGAGACGCCGCGGGCGTCGCGGCGAGGCTGACCTCGGCGCTCGAGCTCGCGCGGCAGCCGAGCAGACCGGCGAAGGCGAGCGCGGTCGACAGACGGAGTCCCATCGCGCGATCACAGCTGCGTGAGCAGGCCCGCGGTGAACATCTCGTCGTAGTACGCGCCACCCGCCGTCCACCACTGCGCGCCGGTGTCGTCGAGGCCGAGCCGCCACAGCAGCGCGGCCGTGCCCAGGCCGTAGATCGCGGCCTGGATCGCCTCGGGGGTGTTCACGTCGTTGGGCTCCGAACACAGGCCGCAGAACCCATCGGCGGGGTTCTGGAAGTCGCAGTGATCGGCGTCGACGAGTCGCACGGTGGTGCTGCCGTCGATCGCCGCGAACACGGGCACGCCGTTGCTCGAGCTGTTGCACATCGCGGGCTCGGCCGCGATGTCGTGGGCCGGCGCGGTGACGCTCGGCGCTGCGGGACCTCCGAAGCCGCCCGAGTCGACCATGTCGAGGCCGAGCAGCACGGGCGTGTCGGGGCGCGCGGCGGCGGCGATGACCGCTGCGACGCCGCCGGCCGAGTACCCGGCGAGTCCGACCGAGCCGACGTCGAGGTGCTCGGCGAGCAGCACCAGATCGGCGCCGTTCTGCTGATGATCGGCGTCGAAGATCGTGGCGTGGCACAGGTTCGGCGTGACGACGCGCAGGCCCCAGCTCGCCCAGTGCTCGGCCCACCCGGCCATCGACCCGCGGTTGCCCTGCAGGCCGTGGGCGAGGATCACCGTCGGCGCGTCGGCGACGTCGACCGGGGAGAAGATGTCGTACGGCATGGTGCAGCCGTCGCCCACCGGCGCGCTGCCGGGCTCGGTCTGGACGACGTGCGGGCCCGGCTCGCGCAGATCGGGGCCGACCTCGCCCGCGCCGGTGGTGCTGCCGCTGCTGTCGTCCGTGCTGGACGCGGTGCTCGGATCGCCGGACGACGAGTCGGCGGGGGATGAACTCGCGGTGGTCGGGGCGTCGGTGCTCGACGCCTCCGCCGACGTGTCCTGCGGCGCGCCCGAACTCGAGCCGGTCGACGCGCCCGTCGTACCGGGTGCGGGGTCGCCGTCGCCGTCGCCCGCGGTGCACGCGAGCAGCAAGCCGAGGGACAACAGGGTGGAGGTGCGAAGCCAGGTCGTGCGGGTCGTCATGGGCGGATCGTCCAGGGGCAGTTCGTGCAAGGTCATTCTCGTCGGAGGTCGTTCAATCGATCGGGGCGGAAGCGGGGGTCGGCTCTTCGACCAGCGATCGAAGCGTGGGCAGCAGGAGCTTGCGGCGCAGCAGCACCACGAGGCGCTCGCTCAGCGTGGTCGCGACCTCGCTGAGCTTGGCGAGATCGTTGCCGGCGATCGGCAGCACACCGGCGCGGAACATCTGCAGCTCCACGCGCACGAGGTTGCCGAGGGCCTCGACGTAGGCGCGGAGGATCTCGGGCGGCAACATCTTCGCCGACAGGCCGGCGCGGCGCGCCTGGCCGAGCAGGCGGAGCAGCGTGACGTCATCGCCGACGTACCGCTCGGTGCCGCCGCTCAGATCGGGGGCGATGATGCCGAGCGCGCGGAACAACGACAGCTCCTCGTCGAGGACGCCGGCCTCGGCGAGCTGCTTGCGCGACAGCACCTCGCGCGGCGCGAGCTCGCCGAGCACGCGGGCGATCGTGGCCTCGATCGCGACGTCGCCGGGCATCACCTCGTTCTCGGCGCGGTCGAGCACCTGGCGGATGACGTGCAGCGGCAGGTGCAGCGTCGTCTGCAGCCGCTTGATCGCCTTCACCCGGGGGATCAGCGCGGCGTCGTAGTACGCCATGTTCTTGCTCGTGCGCACCGGCTCGGGGAGCAGGCGCTCGCGCAGGTAGTGCTTGATCGTCGGGATCGGCACCCCGCTGCGGACGGCGAACACCGACATCTTCAGCATCTCGGGCTCGGGGTCGTTCATGAGTGGGAAGTCCGACTTCCTACTTCGCATGGGCAGACGTGCCGCGTCCAGGGGCGGGCGTCGAACGTCGTTCGACCCGGGCTCCGGGGCGTCGCGGGCGGGCGCGCGGGCACGGGCCTAGGACGTGGCCGCCCGCGACATCGCCCCGGTCACGCGGGGGTCGTCGATGATCGTGGTCTCTTCGCGGTACGGCACGAAGCCCGCGTGCTGATAGGCGAGCAACGCCCGCGGATGATCGAGATCGCAGGTGTGCACCCAGACGCGTCGCGGCTCGGGATCGATCGACCACGCCCGCTCGACGGCGGCGTCGATGAGGTACAGGCCGAGCCCCTGGCCGATGAACTCGGGCACGAGTCCGCAGTACGCCAGCTCGATCTCCTCGACGTTGCGCGCGTCGAGCTCGACGAAGCCCGCGGGGCAACCGTCGACGTAGAGCACACGGACCTCGACGCGGGGATCATGGACGATCGCGGCCAGCGTCGCGTCGTCGAGGACGCGGCGCTCGTACCAGAGCCACGGCGCGCCGACGGTCTCGTAGAGGTAGCGATAGAAATGGATCGGCGGCAGCTCGGCGCGGAGCAGGGCGATCGGGCGATCGGTCGCGGGGGCGGTCCGCAGCTTGCGGGGGCGCTGCATCATCTCGAGATAGGTGGTGACGACCTCGAGTTGTCCGGTGGGCGCGACCATGTCGGCGGCACTCTAGTGTTTGCGGTCCCGGGCGGGCAAGGGGCGAAGGGCCGATCCGCCCGGCCTCGGCGCTGCTAGGATCGCCTCGGCATGGTCCGACTCCGCAGCGCGTGGGTATGGGCGATGGCGATGGGCCCAGCGGGGCTGGCCTGCGGGCGCGCTGCCCCGGCGGCGGTCGACTCCGAGGCGCCGGTCGCCGTCGCGCCCCCGGCCGCCGTCGTGCCCCCGGCCCCGATTCCCGCGGCTGCGCCCGCGCCGACCGGCCCGGCGCCCGCGGTCCTCGTGCGCGATCCCGTCGTACTCGCGGCGATGCAGGCCGACGGGCTCGACCTCGGCCGCGTCGGCTTCGGTCGTGCCGCGGCGGACAACGCCGCGCTGGCGCGCGATCCCTTCTACGCGTCGATGGTCGCGGTACTCCGGCGCGATCTCGAGGCGATCGCCCGCCGCGACCGCCATGCGGGGGTCGGCCTGCGCCACCTGCATCGGCTCTTCGACGCCCGTTGGCTGGCCTCGGACCGCGCGTGGTTCGAGCTGGTCGGCGTGGTCAACCGCCTCGATCGTCGGGTGTTCGCGCCGGCGGGGGCCGGGTGCGGCGAGACGCGCCTGGTCTACCGCCTCGCGCACCGGGCCCCCGCGGCCCGGTCGGGCGGGGCGATGGTGACGTCGCGGCTGCCGATGACGATGAACGTCGTGTTCTGGCAGCCCGACGACGGCGCGGGCTGTCGCACGCGGGCCGCGTCGTGGCGGACCGACGATCCCGCGGCGCTCCGGCATGGGCCGCTCGCACCGGAGCACCTCGCGCTCGCAAACCTCAAGTCGATCGAGATCGACGTGCAGACCGAGCGCTGGCCGTCGACGATCCGCCCCGACCTCGCCGGTCACGCCGGCTATGTGCTGCGGGTGTTCGCCCGCGACGACGTGGGCGGGCGGATGGTCCCGCAGCCCCTCGAGAACACGCCGGACGTCGCGCGACTCGAGCGGGATGCGACCGCCCGCGCCGCGCTGCTGGCCTGGCTCCGCGAGCCGGCGACGCTCGACGCGATCGATCGCGGCGTCGTGGTCACGCCGACCGAGCACCTCGCCACCGCCGCGACCTCGGTGACGCCGCGGGGCCTCGCGCGCCTGGCCAATCGCCCGTGGTCGTCGCTGTTCGACGCCGCCGAGCTCGACGGCCTCGCGCTCTCGGGCCGCGCGACGATCGCGAGCCCTGCGGCGCTGTTGCGTCGCCTCGACATGCTGGCGTGCAACGGCTGCCACCAGAGCCGCAGCATCGCCGGGTTCCACCTGCTCGGCGACGAGCCGGTGGATCCCGATCGCGTCGATGCCCTCGGCATCGGCACCTCGCCGCACCTCGAGGCCGAGCTCGAGCGTCGGACGCGGTACGTCGCTGCGATCGCCGACGGTACGCTCGCCCAGGATCGCCGCATGCCGGCGGACGTCGAGGGTGCCGAGCCGCCGAGCGAGGCCGGCTACGGCGGGCACTGCGGGCTGGGCGATCCGGGCCTGGCGTGGATGGGCTGCCGCGCGCCGCTGTCGTGCACCCGGATCGACGACGCGGAGGTCGGCGTGTGCCTGCCCGCGGAGCCCGGGGCTGGATCGCCGTGCGAGATCGGCCTGGTCACCACCCGCGTCGACGCGCGCAAGGATCGCGTGCGCACGCCCGAGACCGTGGCCTGCAGCGACGTCGGCGTGTGCGACGACAACCGCGTCGGCTTCCCCGCGGGCATGTGCGTGACGCCGTGCGCGGGCCTTGGCGCCGACGAGGCCTGCGGCGCGATCCCCCAGTTCGTCGCGTTCAACGACTGCCTCTCGACCGGGCGTGCCTTCGCCGACTGCGTGCGCACCAGTGCCCGACCTGCGGGCATGCGTGCGTGCGACGAGACGAGGGCATGCCGCGACGACTACATCTGTGCGCGCACGGGCGCGGGCGCCAACGTCTGCCTGCCGCCATACTTCCTGTACCAGCTCCGCGTCGACGGCCACCCGCCCTGATCGTCGACGGGCGCCGGCGTTGCCAACCCCGGCCTGCTCCCCCAAGATGCGCAGGTGGACCGGCAGCCACCACGCACCACGAGCAACGCGATCGACCTATACATCCGCACGTACTACTCGCTGCTGCGCAGCAGCGGCGACGTGCGGGTGCGGGCGTTCGAGGAGCCGCACGCGTACTCCGACTCGAGCCTCCACTCCGGGGCCCGCGACGCCCGCCCGGACCTCGCGGCGTTCGCCTACGCGGCGGCGCGACTGCCCGCGTGCATGCCCAAGGTGCGCCGTCTCGTCGCCGGCCAGTCCAACGAGCAGTTCGAGGCCCAGGGCTTCGCCGTCACCACGTGGGAGCGCATCGGCACCCGCGGCCGCCGGCGCCCGCAGCGGTTCGACGGCGTCGACACCCTGGCGGTCTATGTCACCAGCGCGTCGGACATCGACGACCTGGTGCCGATCGTCACCGCGTGGCAGATCGAGTGGAACAAGATGCACGGCCTGCTCGCGCGCACCGGCGTCGCCGCGCTGCTCGAGCTCGACGCTGGCTCCTCGGACGAGCGGGACGAGCGGCTCGCCGCGGCGCTCGACCTCGACGTCGGGGATCTCGGCATGCTCCACGCGGCGTTCGGCGACGACGACGACGCGGGCATCCGGGCGCTCGCGGCCCACCCGTGCGACATGACGGTCCGCCTGCTCGCGGGCTCGCTGCTCGAGTATCGCCGCGCCTCGCAGCGGTGGTGGTCGGCGATCGAACCCGCGTACCTGCGTGGGGCGACGCGCTCGCCCGCGGACTCGAGCGCGGGCGCGACGTGGCCGCGACCGGTCTACTTCGTGTCGTCGAACACCCACGCGCTGCCCAATCTCATCGGCGGCTACGCGCGTGCCCATCGCGAGGCGATCTTCGAGCTCGTGCGCGCCCGCGATCCCGAGGGCCTCGGCGACGCGATCGAGGGGGCGCGCGCCGCCGGCGACGAGGGCCAGCTCGCGAACCTGTCCTACTACCTGCTGCGGCAGTACCTGCGCGCCGATCCGACCGGCGGTCGCGTGGCGGCGGTGCAGGCCTTCGACGCCCAGAGCGGCCTGGCCACCCTCGACAGCCCGGGCCACCTCGACGTCGGCGCGCAGCTGGTCGAGCTCGCGCGGGTCCAGCCCGACCAGCTCGATCCCCGCGTGCGCGTGCCCGGCATCGAGCGCCTCGCCCGCTCGGAGGCGGTCATCCTCAACATCGACTACCCGCTGGGGATGGCGGCGTACCACCACCTGACGCGGCTCGCCCAGGGCATCGGCGAGATCCGAGGCATCTACCTCATGGGCAAGGCCGCGACGCTCAACGGTCGGGTCGGCGACATCATGCTCGCGACCGCGGCGTACGACGAGCACTCGCAGAACACCTACCTGTTCCGCAACTGCTTCTCGGCCGCCGACGTCGCCCCGTGGGCCCAGTCGACCGTGCTCGACAACCAGAAGGCGCTCACGGTGCGCGGCTCGTTCCTGCAGAACCGCGAGTACATGCAGGTCTTCTACCGCGAGGGCTACACCGTGCTCGAGATGGAGACCGGGCCCTACCTCTCGGCGATCTACGAGCTGGTCTATCCCAAGCGCCACCCCACCGACGAGATCGTCCACCTGTCGAACCTCCTGCCGTTCGACCTCGGGGTCCTCCACTACGCGTCGGACACCCCGTACTCGCGGCGGCAGACCCTGCTGTCGAAGAGCCTGTCCTACTTCGGGATGGACAGCACGTACGGCTGCGCGATCGCGACCCTGCGGCGGATCTTCTCCGCCGAGGTCGAGCGGGTCCGCCTGCTCGAATCGCCGTAGCGGGCCTTGGAATTCCCGCGCGCGGGGGCGTCACATCGGGGGCGGCGCGGCGTCTGCCCCCTCGAACCGCCGCCCGCGAGGATCCCGATGTCGACGTTCGCCTGGCTCCCCTGGTACGTGCTCCCCATGATGGTGCTCGGCGTCGGCCTGCCGCTGTTCTTCGTCGGCAGGCTCCTGCGCGGATCGATGGAACGCCGGCGCATCCTCGCCAGCGGCACCGCGGCGCAGGCGACGATCACCCGCATCTGGGAGACCGGCGTGCAGGTCAACCACCAGCCGCAGGTCGGCTTCGCGCTGCAGGTGTGGCCGCCCGGCGGTGCGCCGTACATGGCCGAGGCCACGCTCATCGTGTCGCCGCTGGCGATCCCGCGGATCCAGCCCGGCGCGGTGGTGGCGGTGAAGATCGATCGCGCCGACCCCCGCAAGGTCGCGATCGACATGTGATCGGGGCGCGCCTTCGCGGCGCGGCCGCTACTCGAGGTTGTGGAAGACCTGCTGGACGTCGTCGTCCTCTTCCAGCTTCTCGATCAGCTCCAGCACCGCGTTGCTCTCGGCCTCTTCGAGCTCGGTCGTCGTCTTGGGCACCCACTCGAAGCCCGACGACACCACGGCGATCTTCTTGGCCTCGAGGCCGGCCTGGAGGTTGCCGAAGTTCTCGCGGGTGCAACGCAGCACCAGCTGGGGCTTGCCGTCGTCGCTCATGCCGTCGACCAGGGCCTCGAGGCTGTGATCGATGAGCTCCATCTCGAGCTCGTCGCGATCGTGGCCCTCGGCGTCGAGGCGGAACGTCGCGAACTGATCGAACATGAACGACACGCTGCCGGTGTTGCCGAGGTTGCCGTTGCCCTTCTTGAAGGTGAAGCGCAGGTTGGCGACGGTGCGGGTCGGGTTGTCGGTCGCGGTCGCGACCAGCAGCGCGATGCCGTGCGGGCCGTAGCCCTCGTAGAGCACCTCTTGGTAGCCCGCGGTGTCGCCGAGGCCCATCGCCTTGTCGATCGCGTTCTGGATCCGATCCTTGGGCATGTTCGCCGCGCGGGCGTTCTGGATCGCCCGGCGCAGCGACGCGTTGGCGTCGGGGTCGGGGCCGCTGGCCTTGACCGCCATGCTGATCTGGCGGCCAGCGCGGGTGAACGCCTTCGCGTCGCGGTCGCCCCGCTTGAGGATCTGCAACCTTCGGTTCTCGAACGTGCGGCCCATGGCGAGCCCTTCTACACAACCCGCCGCGCGGTGAGAAGCCCGAGGGCGGGCGGAGGCCTGGGTGCCGCACGGCGGGGGAATGCGCGAGATCGCGGGCGGGTTGGGCGCGCCGTGATCCGACCGACGGGCATGGTCCCAGCGTGTGTCGTGGTGCTCGGCCTCGTGGGCTGCCAGTGGCAGCTGCAGCCGAGCTGCTCGGTGGAGCACAGCGGCCCCGCCGTCGTGGACGCCCCCCGGCCCGCCGGGCCCCCGACGAAGCCCGAGGCCGAGCCGGCGATGTGCCCCGGGCCCACGCGCACCGGCGACAGCCCGTGCTTCTTCCACGATTGCAGCGCGGGGATGTACTGCGACGACGTCGATACGCCCGACTGTCGACCCGGCTGCGCGAGCGACGAGGACTGCGGCCCGCGGGACACCTGTGTGCGCAGCGGGGGCGGACCCGTCGGCCGCTGCGAGCCGTGCGCCCAGCAGACGGCGCACGCCGCCGCGCCGGGCTGCGTGGTCGCGTCGCGGACCGGCCGCTCGCGCTGCACGGGCTCGGACTGCGGCCCCGGCCAGTACTGCGACGACGCGGCCAATTGGAGCTGCGTGCCCGGCTGTGCGAGCGACGAGAATTGCGGACCGTCGGAGTTCTGCGAGCGGCCGACCGGGACGAGTGTCGGCGTCTGTCGCTCGTGCTTCTTCTGACCGTGTCGGGACCGGTTATGCTCGGCGCGTGTCCGCCGTCGCGCATGCCGTGCTGTCGCTGCTCGTCGGCGCCGCAACGGTGGATGTGCCGACGCCGAGCGTGCCCCCGCCGCGGCCGGTGCCGGAGCGCGCGGCGGTTCGGCCTGCGGCGAAGCCGATCGCGGTGGCGACGGTCGGCTTCGGTGCCCTCGCGATCGCCTGCGGCGCCTCGATCACCGCGATCGGCGTGCACTCGCGCCTCATCGCCGGCGACGGCCGCACCGAGGGCGAGGCCCATGCCCGCGACACCGGGGCGCGACACCTACTCGCGGTCGGGATCCCAGTGGCGGCCGCCGGCGTGGCGCTCGTCGTCGGCGGCATCGTGTGGGTGGTCCGCAGCCGGCGGTCGGCCCTGCTGGCGCGATGACATCGCGCGCGAGACGACGCGCGCTCAAACGGCGAGTAGTCGACCGAGCGCAGTGTCGTGATCGACGGATTCCCGCTCGCCCATCTCGATCGTCGCGTCGAGGAGATCGGGCCGCGTGTAGTCCCAGCGCTCGATCGGCACCGCGCGGCTGGGCGCGACGTACAGCCGCGTGCCCGCGTCGCCGCCGGGGCCGAGCGCATCGCGGGGGTAGGGCCGCGTCAGCACCACGAGGTTGCGCAGGATCCCCGGCACTTGCTCGGCGGCGAAGGCCGGGACGTTGTCGATCATGCCGCCGTCGAGCAGGGCCTCGCCGCGGAAGCTGCCGATCGGGGTGAACGGCGGCGTCGACGACGACGCGATCACGAGATCGGCGAGCTCGTCGGGGTTGGTGCACGTGCGCGCGTCGAACAGCCGCGGCACGAACCCGATGCGGCGGCCGTAGGTCGGGTGGACCATCGCCGGGTGCAGGCGCTTCTCGACGTTGTAGGCCGCCAGCCCGATCGCGGCGCCGAGCGGCGCGGGCACGACCCGCGGGAACGCGGCCGCGAGCACGAGCACCGGGAACGGGGCGGCCTGGATCCGCTCGAGCCCGCCCTCGGCCGCGGCGCACAGCAGTGTGTCGCGGTAGATCGCGCCGTGCGGCGCGGGCGACCGGCCCCGCAGCACCCGCGACCACTCGAAGTTGCGCGTCATGCCACCGCGACGCGCCCGCCAGAACGCGCGGGTCGGGACCTCGCGCCCGGTGAGCCACACGATCGCGACCGCGGCCCCGGCACTGCAGCCGGCGAGCGCCCCGAGGCGGGGCCGCAGGCGCTCGCCCCAGCGGTGCAGCACGCCCAGACCGAAAAAGGCCCGGTTACCGCCGCCGGCGAGGGTGAGCCCGATGTTGCGCCGGCCGCCGGTCACGCGTTCGCGGTGTAGCAGGCGGCCTGCGCCCTGGCGAACAACCGGCGGTTCCGCGCCGCCGACTCCGCGGCGGGGCGAGAGCTCGATGCGGGCATCCGGACTGTCCGGCTCACTCGGCCGCGGGGCGCAGCTCGATGCGGACATCCGTGCACTGTTCGACGGCGGCGCCGTCGCGGGTCGCGGGCTCGAAGCGCCAGGCGCCCACGGTCTCGAGGGCGAGCGCGTCGAACTCGGGCTCGAGCGGCTCGACGACGCGCACATCCTGGGGCTTGCCGTCGGTGTCGATGCAGTACGCGATCTTCACCGCGCCCTGCTTGCCGTCCTTCGCGGCCTGGGTCTCGGCGACGCGCTCGGGAGCCGGCATCGCGTTGCCCAGCGGCGTCGGCGGCGACAGCGTGGGCGCCGGGGGCTTGCACGCCGCGGCGAGGAGCAGGGCGAGCAGGATCCGCGGATGCTGGGGGCGGTGCACGGTCGCAGCATCGCACGGGCCCGCGCGGCGGACTACGGCGAGTCCGTGGCGGACGGGCGCGGTGCCATGATCGCGGCGCGGGTGGCTGCGCCCGGCGAGCTCGGGTCGATCACGATCGCGTCGCCGCGGTGGACGAGGCCGAGGCGCCCGTAGATCTCCGCGATGTCGGCGAACTCCCGCGAGGCGAGGTGTCGCGCCGCGGTGGTCGTGAACAGCGGCTGGCCGTACCACCGATCGAGGCGCTCGAGCAGCGCCTTGGCGTCGTACTGGAACGTAGCATCGCCGCAGCACTCCCGCAGGTGCTTCATCGCGTCGTCGAGCCCGAGCTTGCCGCCGCTGTCGAGCCGCAGGCGCACGTCGAGGTCGAACGCGATCGCGGCCCCACCCCAGTACACCCGCTGGTAGGCGAAGGTCCCGTGCATGTCGTCGCTGGTCTGCTGGAGCGTCAGGCCCCGGCCGCCGCTGCGCCCGCGCTCGAACGCGTCCCACAGCTCGAGCCACCCGGTGGCCTCGTCGCGGTGGCCCTGCCGCGTGCGCATCACCTCGGTGTAGTACGAGACGAAGCCCTCGGACATCCACGCGTCCTTCACGAACGGCATGCCGTGGTGGAGGAACTCGTGCACGGTCGTCCAGCCGCCGGGGAGCCGATCGGCGGTCGCGTCCTCGTCGAGCATGAGGTACACGCCCGCGCCGCCGCCCCGCGCCGCCGCGCCGAAGTAGATGGAACCGTCGCCCTCGTCGACGGGCACGACCACGACCTGCAGGTGGTCGCGGGGATACCGGCCGTACAGCATCGCGGCGCCGTCGAGCGCGTCGGTGATCCACCGGCGTACGCCCGCGGCGTCGCAGGCGATCGGCTGATCGAGCCGCACGATCTCGATCTGCGCGCCCTGGTGCTCGAACCGATCGATGTCGAGGCGGCCGAACGCGTTGTAGCCCAGCCACCGCGAGACCGTGACGTCGAGCGCATAGGTCGCCTCCGCGTCGTCCCGCTCGCCGCGGACCAGCGGCCACGGGACCGAGGCGCGGACGCCCGGCGGCGTGTGCAGGGTCAGCTCCGGGCGCGCGCCCTTGGGCGCGTCGGTCGGCCACAGCAGCCACCTCGACTGCCGCACCAGGACGCTGTCGCCGATCCGCGTCAGCGCGCGGCCGCCACGGCGGGCCGCACCTTCGCCGAAGTCCACATGCCAGCGCACGCAGTCCCCGGGCTCCAAGGCTGCGAGTGACACCACGCCCGCGTCGACGGACAGCGCAGTCGAACCGCCGTCGATCGTCAAGCCCTCGATGTGCTCGAGGGCCTCGCCGACGATCGGGCGCAGGGCCACCGGCGTCGCGCCGTCGAAGCACATGCGGACCGCGATGGACGCGGCCCCGTCGTCGAGCACGGCGTCGTAACGCCACGTCGTCGCGGAGGGGTTCGGCGACGCGGTGCGTTCGGCCAGGGGCGGTCGGCAGCCTGCGAGTGCCAGTCCGAGGCAAACCCCGAGAAACCGCGTTCGGCCCCGGTCTCGGGCACGGGCGGGCGATGGACTCGGATGCGCTTCGCTCGGATCCACGCGGCTCGCCTCGCCTCAGGGTGACGCGTCGCGTCGCGGATGACCAGCGGTCATCGACGGCCCACGCATCACGGGCGCGACAGCTTCGAAATACCTGCGCGGACGCTCCGGTACCGCCGTCGCACACCCGACCACGGCGCTGTCTTCCCCTCGACGTCGCTGGCCGGACTGTGGCAGCCTCCGATCCCCGGTTGCGCGCGGCGCTTCGGGGGACAGGACGCCCGCGTGGCGTGTTGCGGGTGCGGCCAGGCGAGCGGTGGATCCGAGACGGCAATGCACGAAGTCCTCGTCGAGAGTCTGAGCTTCCCCACCGTGGTGTTCACGGTGCTGCTCGGCGTCGTGGTGGTGTATTGGCTCCTGGTGATCCTCGGGGCGCTGGGCATGGACATGTTCGACGCGGACCACGGCCACGGCGAGCCCGGCCACGTGCAAGTCGGCGACGGCGACCTCGGCGACGGCGGTCACATCAGCCACGGCGACGGCAGCCACACCGGCCATGACGCGGGAATCTTCGCCACGCTGCTCGGTACGCTCAAGCTCGACGCGGTGCCGACGACCATCGTCGTCTCCTTCATCGTCTTCTGGGGCTGGCTCGTCACCCACTTCGCCAGCCACTTCGTCGTCGGGTCGCACGCCAGCGGGATCACGGAGTTCCTGCTGCTCGTGGTCGCGTTCGTGATCGCGGTGCTGCTCACCTCGATCGCGATCCGCCCATTGGCCCCGCTGTTCCGCACCCACCCCGCGGCGCGCCGCAGCGCGCTCGTCGGCAAGGTCGTGACCATCGACACCAGCCGCGTCGACGATGCGTTCGGCATGGCCCGGGCGGAGGACGGCGGCGCCGGGCTCATCGTCCAGGTCCGCTGCGCCGCCGGCAATTCCCTCGGCCGTGGCCACCGCGCGCTGGTCGTCTCGTTCGACGAGGCCCGCGAGGTGTACGAGGTCACCCCGCTCGGAGACATCCTGCCCAACGACGCGCCGGACTCGTCCGGCGGTCCCCGTTAGTCCCAGGTCGAATCGCAAGGTCGCAAGATGCCAGATTTCACGGTCGTCACCTTTCTCATCGCCATCGCGGTCGGGGTCCTGCTCCTGGTGGGCCTCATCGCGATGATCGCGAAGTTCTACCGGCAGGTCGATCAGGGCAAGGCGCTGATCGTCAACACGATGGGTAAGGAGCCGGTCGTGACCTTCACGGGTCGCACCGTGGTCCCGGTCATCCATCGCGCCGAGGTCATGGACATCTCGATCAAGACCATCGAGATCGCCCGTCACGGCAAGGACGGCCTCATCTGCGCGGACAACATCCGTGCGGACATCAAGGTCACGTTCTTCGTGCGGGTCAACAAGACGGTCGAGGACGTGCTCAAGGTCGCGCAGGCCATCGGCTGCGTCCGCGCGAGCGACCCCGAGACCCTCGAGAACCTGTTCTCGGCCAAGTTCTCCGAGGCCCTGAAGACCGTCGGCAAGCGGCTCGACTTCGAGGAGCTGTACACCAAGCGCCACGAGTTCAAGGAGCAGATCCTCCAGGTCATCGGCCAGGATCTCGACGGCTACGTGCTCGCCGACTGCGCCATCGACTACCTCGAGCAGACGCCGCTCTCGAGCCTCGACCCGCACAACATCCTCGACGCCCGCGGTATCCGCAAGATCACCGAGATCACCGCCGGCCAGAACGTCGCGACGAACGACCTGCGCCGCGAAGAGGAGAAGGCGATCAAGAAGAAGAACACCGAGACGCTCGAGGCGACGATGGAGCTCGATCGCCAGCAGGCCGACGCGTCGTACAAGCAGCAGCGCGAGATCGCCAGCGTCAAGGCCCGCGAGGAGGCCGAGGCCTCGCGCATCATCTCCGAGGAGCGCAAGAAGGCCGAGCTCGCCCGCATCAAGGTCGACGAGGAGCTCGCGGTCACCGAGGAGAACAAGCGCCGGCAGATCGAGGTCGCGGTGAAGAACCGCGAGCGCGTGGTGCTGGTCGAGCAGGAGCGCGTGGTCAAGGACCAGCAGCTCGAGGCCATCGGCCGCGAGCGCGAGACCGAGCTCAAGCGGATCGAGAAGGAGAAGGCACTCGAGGTCCAGAAGAAGGAGATCGCCGACGTCATCCGCGGGCGCATCGCCGTCGACAAGACCGTCGCCGAGGAGGAGGAGCGCATCAAGGATCTGCGGGTCGTCGCCGCCGCGAAGCGGGCCAAGGACGCCAAGATCATCGACGCCGAGGCGGCCGCCGAGCAGGAGCTCGTCAAGCAGATCAAGGCCGCGCAGGCCGGTGAGGAATCGGCGCGCTTCGAGGCCAAGCAGCGCCTCGTCCTCGCGGACGCCGACCTCGAGGCGGCGGATCGGACCGCCCGCGCCAAGATGCGCACCGCCGAGGGCACGCAGGCCGAGGCGGCCGCGGTCGGCCTCGCCGAGGTGAAGGTCAAGGAGGCCGACGCGGCCGCGGTCGAGAAGCTCGGCGGCGCCGAGGCCCGCGTGCTGCTGCAGAAGATGGAGGCCGAGGCCCGCGGTCGCGAGAGCCAGGGGCTCGCGGACGTGAAGATCAAGGAGGCGATGGCCGCCGCGACCGAGCGCACCGGCCATGCCGACGCCACCGCGCGGCGCGAGATGCTGCTGGCCGAGGCCGCCGGCAAGGAGGCCGACGCGTCGGCCACCGAGAAGATGGCCGTGGCCAAGGCCGCGGAGGTCCGCGAGCTGCTGCTCGGCGAGGCCACGGGTCTGGCGCAGAAGGCCGAGGCGATGAAGCAGCTCGACGACGCGACGCGGACCCACGAGGAGTTCCGCCTGCGCCTCGATCGGCACATGCAGATCGCGCTGGCCCAGATCGCGGCGCGCAAGGACATCGCCCACGCACAGGCCGAGGTCATGGCCCAGGCGATGTCGCAGGCGAAGATCAACATCGTCGGCGGCGACGGCCAGTTCTTCGAGCGCTTCGTCCACGCGGTGTCGCTCGGCCAGGCCCTCGACGGCGTGGTCGGCAACAGCGAGACGGCGCAGAAGCTGGTCGGCGGCTACCTCGACGGGAGCCAGAGCTTCACCGCGGATCTGAAGGACGTGTTGTCGCGGCCCGCGATCGACAGCGCGGACATCCGCAACCTCAGCGTCTCGGCGCTGCTGGCCGACCTGCTGGGCAAGGCCGGCGACGGCGAGCGCAGCAAGCTCGCGGCGTTGGTGGCCAAGGCCAAGGAACTCGGGCTCTGACGGCCCGGGCCCGCGGGCTCGCACTCGAACCGCCGAAGGTCTGAACCGCCGAAGGTCTGAACCATGGCCGACGCCACCGTGACCACTGGGGCCGCGCCGGAGCCCGGCGCCGAGGCGAGCGCGCGCGAGCTCGAGGGCGGCAGCTACGAGGTCATCCGCGCCCGGCTCGACGCGCACGCCAAGACCCTGGGCGAGCGCGCCGAGCAGCTCAACGCCGGGCGCATCGCCGCGTTCGGCGGCACCGAAATGTCCATCATCGGACAGTGTCGCGTGCGGACCGAGAACAACTGCGTCCCGCGCGACATCGTCCAGGTCGGGGGCCGGCTGCTGTTCGGCTACAACGTGTTCATCGGCCTGCGGACGGAGACCGCGGTCGAGGACGTGTTCAGCCTCCAGCGGTGGAACACCGGCGAGGAGGGGCTCGAGCTCGCCGCGGTGCCGCTGCCCGACGGCGGGCCGAAGTTCCTCGCCGACGCCGGCTTCGTCGATCAGTTCCGCGAGCTGTATCGGTTCTACAAGACGGCGCGGCTGCTGCAGCTGTCGCGCAGCGAGACCAAGCTGCTCGCGGTGTTCCAGATCGGCGCGGATGTCAGCGATGTCCGCGTGTTCCGCTGGGCGCTCGACGCCCGCGGCGAGCCGACCTACGTCGACAACCGCGGCGAGCGGGACTTCGCGTTTCCGCCGTCGCACGACTTCGAGTGGCGCGCGACGACCCGCGAGGATCGCCGCGAGGGCCGTCACCCGCACGTGTCGATCCGCGACAAGGTCTTCGTCGAGACCGTCGGCGGCGACCTCACCGTCAAGATCGAGAACAACACCGAGACCGGCGAGGGTATCTACGCCGAGCCGGTCGACGAGCCGCAGCAGAGCCTCGACGACGCGCAGATCGAGTACGCCGAGATCGGCCCGCTCATCCTGCTGCGGATCCGTCCCTACCGAGAGGACGTGGTGCGGCACCTGGTGTTCTCGACCCGGACCCAGCGGGTCGTTCGCATCGACGCGATCGGCCGCGCCTGTGTCAGCCTGCCCGAGGACCACGGGATCATCTTCCCGGGCGGGTTCTTCCTGCAGGACGGGCAGAACAAGGTCTTCGACGGCGACTTCACCAGCTTCGAGTTCTTCAAGGTGCTGCGCTCGCCCAACGGCGAGGACGTGCTCTACGTGTTCGTCGATCGGCAGGCGGGGCACTACGTGCTGCTGCCGTACAACCTCATCCGCCGCGAGGTCCAGACACCGGTCCGCTGCAACGGGTTCAGCCTGTTCGACGACGGCAAGATGGTCGTCTTCCGCACGGCGTCGGACGAGCCGACCAAGGTCCACCCGATGCAGGTGTGGCAGACGCCGTTCGTGTCGGCCGAGCACGCCGCCGCGACGCCGACCGGCGGCGGGTTCCTGCACAAGCTCGGCAACGCCGACCTGGTCCGTGGCATCTCGGACTGCCTCAGCGTGCGGCGCTTCGTCCAGGAGCAGACGCCGTCGCGTCAGATCTACGAGGACCTCATCGCGACGGTCACGCGGATCATCGACGCGTACCACTGGCTCGGCCACGCCGAGGCCTACGGCATGGCGGGGATCCTCGGCGAGATCCGCCGCACCGCGGAACTCATCGTCGACGAGTTCGAGAAGGTCGTCGCGCTGCGCAAGCAGGCCGCCACCGCGCTGGCGCAGGCGACCAAGACCCAGAACGAAATCCTCTCGTCGATCCGCCCCGACAGCTGGACGGCGGTCGCCGAGTTCATGGAGTCGCTCGCGCGGCTGCGGACGCAGCGAGGCGCGCTCATCACCCTGCGGGAGCTCCGGTACATCGACCTGCCCGTCCTCGCCAAGCTCGAGGAGGAGGTCACCCGCGCGTTCACGGAGCTGTCGGCGAACACCGTGCGGTTCCTGGCCCGCGACGAGTCGCTGCGCCCGATCGCGCGGCAGCTCGACGAGCTGCTCGAGCGCGTCGGCACCATCGAGAAGACCAACGAGCTGGTGCCCCACGTCGAGACCCTGGCCAAGATCTCGGACGGGCTCGCGGTGCTGTCCGAGGTCGCGGCCAACCTGCAGGTCGACGACCCGACGCTGCGCACGCGGATCCTGGAGGGCGTCTCCGAGGCGTTCGCCCACTGCAACCGGGTGCGCGCGGTGCTCGAGAACCGCCGCAAGGAGCTGCTATCCCGCGAGGGCAAGGCCGAGTTCGTCGCCCAGTTCAAGCTCTACGGCCAGTCGGTGCAGAGCGCGATTGCCCTGTGCGACACGCCTGAGCGCTGCGACGAGCAGTCGTCGCGGCTGATGGTCCAGCTCGAAGAACTCGAGGCGCGGTTCTCCGAGTTCGACGAGTTCGTCGGCGAGCTGACCCGCAAGCGCGAGGAGGTCTACGAGGCCTTCGGCCAGCGCAAGCAGATGCTGGTCGACGAGCGCCAGCGCCGGGTCGCGAACCTGTGGCAGGCGGCCGAGCGCATCATCACCGGGCTGTCGCGGCGGGCGTCGAGCTTCGCGAACGCCGACGAGCTCAACGCGTTCTTCGCCTCCGACGGGATGGTGCTCAAGCTGCGCGAGCTCGGCGAGCGCATCGCGGAGCTCGGCGACAGCGTCAAGTCCGACGAGGTCCAGTCGCGGCTCAAGTCCGCGCGCCAGGACGCGCTGCGGGGGATGCGGGATCGCCTCGATCTGTTCGAGGGCGGCGCCGATCTCATCAAGCTGGGCAAGCACCGGTTCACGGTCAACACCCAGCCCATCGAGCTGACGATCGTTCCGCACGAGGGCGGCATGGCGCTGGGAGTCACCGGCACGGACTTCGTCGAGCCGATCGTCGACGCCGAGTTCGACGCGACGCGACCGTTCTGGAACCAGCAGATCGTCTCGGAGACCGAGGACGTGTACCGCGGCGAGTACCTCGCGGCGTCCGTGCTCGCCGACGCCGAGGCCGGCGTGGGCGGGCTCAGCATCGCCGGGCTCGACGAGGCGCTGCGCAGCAACGCGCTGCTCGAGCTCGTGCGCAAGTACGCGGCCGATCGCTACCAGGAGGGCTACGATCGCGGGGTCCACGACGCGGACGCCGCGGCGATCCTCGGCAAGCTCGTCACGCTGCGGCACAGCGCGGGGCTGCTGCGCTTCTCGGCCGAGGCACGGACGGCCGCGCTGCTGCACTGGGCCTATTGCGGCGACGCCCGGCGGCAGCAGTGGCACCGCCGCGCGATGAGCCTGCTGCGGCTGCGCGGGGTCTTCTCGCGCTCGGATGCCGTCGACGATCTCGCGACCGAGATCGCGACGTCGATCCGGGCGCGCATCGAGTCCGGCGCGCTGCCGATGCCGGCCTCGATCGCCGAGCTCGCGGCGCGGTACCTCGTCGAGGAGCTCGCGTCCGCCTCGCCGCGGTTCGTGGTGAGCGCCGACGCGGTGGCGCTCCGCGACGGCCTCATGCGGCGCCTCGACGAGCCGCAGGGCGAGCCCGGGGCGATCGATCGCCGCCGCAGCTTCGAGGAGGATCTGCAGGCGCTGGCCGACGATCCGGTCGCGCGCTTCGAGCTGGCGCAGGCGTGGCTCGCCGCGTGGGTCGCGAGCTCGACCGACCCCGACGTCACGCGGCGCGCCCCGGCCGTCGTCGAGGCGGCGGGGCTCATCGCGATCGGCACCGCGCTCGATCGCGAGCCGTCGAGCGGGCTCACGTGGGCCGAGGTCCCCGAGCTGCTCGGGCAGCATCCGCGCATCACCGGCCGTAAGCTCGAGCTGCGCATCGACGAGTTCGGCGGCCGCCTCGACGGGTTCCGCCGCGAGCGGGTGCCGGCGTTCCTGCGCTACCGCGAGCTGCGATCCGCCCTGGTCGAGCGCGAGCGCGGTCGCCTGCGCCTGGGCGAGCTGCGACCCAAGGTGCTGACGTCGTTCGTCCGCAACCGCCTGGTCGACGAGGTCTACCTGCCGCTGGTCGGCGACAACCTGGCCAAGCAGCTGGGCGCTGCGGGTGAGGGCAAGCGCACCGATCTCATGGGCATGCTGCTGCTCATCTCGCCGCCCGGCTACGGCAAGACCACGCTCATGGAGTACGTCGCGAGCCGCTTCGGGCTCGCATTCGTCAAGGTCAACGGCCCCGCGCTGGGCCACGCGGTGACCTCGATCGATCCCAACGACGCGCCGAACGCCACGGCGCGCCAGGAGGTCGAGAAGATCAACCTCGCGTTCGAGATGGGCAACAACGTGATGCTCTACCTCGACGACATCCAGCACACCAACCCGGAGCTGCTGCAGAAGTTCATCTCGCTGTGCGACGCGCAGCGACGCATCGAGGGCGTGTGGAAGGGCCGCACGCGCACGTACGACCTGCGGGGCAAGAAGTTCTGCGTGGTGATGGCCGGCAACCCGTACACGGAGTCCGGTGACAAGTTCCAGATCCCGGACATGCTCGCCAACCGGGCCGACACCTACAACCTCGGCGACATCCTGCAGGGCAAGGACGATCTGTTCGCGCTCAGCTACATCGAGAACGCGGTGACGAGCAACCGCGTGCTCGCGCCGCTGGCGACCCGCGAGCCCGCGGATCTGCACAAGCTCGTCCGGCTGGCCCAGGGCGAGGAGGTCCCGACGACCGAGCTCTCGCAGTCGTACTCGGCGGTCGAGATCGGCGAGATCACGGCCGTGCTGCAGCGGCTGTTCAAGGTCCAGCGCGTGTTGCTCGAGGTCAACCGCCAGTACATCGCGTCGGCGTCGATGGACGACCGCTTCCGCACCGAGCCGCCGTTCAAGCTGCAGGGCAGCTACCGCAACATGAACAAGCTGGCCGAGAAGGTCGTGCCGGCGCTCAACGACGACGAGCTCGAGCGGCTGGTCGACGACCACTACGCCAGCGAGTCGCAGACGCTGACCACCGGCGCCGAGCACAACCTGCTCAAGCTCGCGGAGCTGCGCGGCCGCATGACCGACGCCGCGAAGGCGCGCTGGGAGGCGATCCGCCGCGAGTTCCAGCGGCTCAAGATGGTCGGCGGCTCCGACGAGGATCCGGTCGCGCGCGTGACCGCGGGGCTCGCCAACCTCGGCGAGGGCCTGCGCGGGATCGAGGCGGCGATGGGCACGGCCGCGACCGCCGCGAAGACGGCCGCGGGCGGCATCAAGTTCGGCGACATCGAGGCCCACCTCTACGGGATCCAGCAGTCGATCGCGGCCGCAGCGTCGGCGATGGCGAAGCAGGCTGCGGTGAAGCCGGGGCCGGTACCGACGGTCGGGGCTGCACCCAAGCCGGCGGAGAGCAGCCCCCGCGACGATCTCCTCGCGGGCTATCTCGACCGGCTCGATCGGACGCTGAAGACGCTGGCCGCGCCGAAATTCGAGATCGAGGTCCACAACCAGGCGCCGCCGGGGATCGAGGAGCTGCTCGCGCAGCAGATCGCGATCATCGAGCGCACCCTCGTGCCGCTGGTCCGGACCACCAACCAGAGCATGGGCAACCCGACGGCCGTGGACCTCCACGTGCAGGAGTTGTTGCGGTTGATGCGGGCGATCGACGAGCGGCTGCGGGCGGTCGTGATGGGTCCGGCGCCCCAGCGCTGACCGCTGCGAGAAGGGGCACGGCGTGCCCGCGCCAACACTCGGGCATGCTGCGGCATCTGGGTCATCGATGCAGCCCTCTGCCTCCTCGGATGACATGCCCGCCGCGCCCGGCGCCGGCCTCCTGCGTCTGGCGTGGCGCCTGGCCGGGCCGACCGATGCCGAGGACCTGGTCCAGGCCACGTATGTCCGGGCGCTCGAGCACGATGCGTCGGTGCGCAGGCGACCGGCATGGTGGCGCGCCGTGCTGCGCAACGAGCAATGGATGGCGCTGCGCACCCGCAAGCGTCGTGACGCCCGCGAACGCGAGGTGGAGCCGACACACGATGCCGACGTCGATCACGTCGTGCACCAGCTGCAGCTCGCGCGACTCGTCCAACGGCTCGTCGACGCGCTCGAGGACGACGTCCGGCTCGTGATCCGCGAGCGCTACTTCGAGGGCCGGACGTGCGCCGAGATCGCGCGCATCTACAGCATCCCCGCGGGGACGGTGCGATGGCGCCTCAAGGTCGGACTGGATCGCCTGCGTGCCGATCTCGACGCGGAGCACGGCGGCGAACGGCTCCTGTGGGCCGGCGCCTTGATCGGCCCGTCGCTCCCGCCAACACTCGGCGAGGCCGCGGCATCCACTCCCACGAACGCAGGCGCCGAGTCGGCCGCCGCGGCGAAAGGAAGCAGTGGGATGAGCATGATCGGCATGAAGCTCGTGTTGGGTGCAACGGCGTTGGGGACCGTGGGTGTCACGGCTGCGGTCGTGGGTACGCGCGGTGACGCAGCGCCGGCGACCGTCGCGTCGTCTTCGACGGAACCCGGGCGCGCGGCTGCGGTGGCCGCGGGGGCGCGCACGCAGGATCCAGGTCCGGCGCCCGACGCGGGCAAGGCCAAGGCGGCCGCGTGGGCGCGACGATTGGCGCAGATCCGGGCGGCCCACGGCGCGGCGCCGGAGGCCCGCGCGACGGCGGCGCGCGTGGGTTCTCCCGCAGTGCATCACGGGCTCGGCGCGTGCACCGGCGAGGGCTGCGTCGACGCGATGGTCGAGGAGGTCCTCGCGATGGTCGACGGCTGCAACGAGTTCATGTCTGCCGCACCGCCGCAAGCGACGCTCGAGGCCAAGGTGGTCGGCGCGCCCGATGTCGGCGTGATCGTCGAGTCGGTCGCGTTCGTCGGGGGCGCGGAGATCCCGGCCGACCTGCGCGAGTGCCTGACCAAGTCGATGTACGCGCTCGACCTCGGGTCGACCGATCAGAACCTCGAGGAGACGCTGACACTGGTGCTGGGCACCACGGCGAACGTCGACCTGTTGGCGGGCGCTGCGATCGACCCCCAGGCGCGGGCGCAGGTCGAGGCCGCGATCGCCGATGCGGCGTCGAACGGCAAGTCCGGCGAGTTCCGCATGATCCTGCGCTCGCGCCCCGACGAGCCGCCGCATTGAGGCCGGGGACCCCGGCGCTGATCAGAGCGCCCCAGCGCTGATCACAGCTCGCCGGCGCGGATCACAGCTCGCCGGCGCGTGCCTCGGCCCGCTCCCACATGCGGATGTAGCCCTCCGCGCTGCGGAAGAGCGGCTCGAGGTCGGCCTCGGACACCGCGTCCTTGCGGGCGTCCTCGATCAGCTCGGGGAGCAGGCCGATGTGGACGAGGCCCTCGGTGTTGAAGTCGAGCGTACGCTCGCCGATGACGGGCTCGGTGAACTCGATGTCGCCGGCGACCGAGGTGAACGGGTACGTGACGGGGTCGGTCTGCTCGGTCGGGCAGGCGCCGTCGGCGAAGCGGGGGCCGGGGGCGCCGGCGAAGCCGTTGAGGTCGAAGCCGAAGCCCTCCGCCGGGTAGCCGCCGTTGGCCTCGATGAGGGTGATGCGCTCCTGCAGGCGCTCGAGCATGCTGCCGGGGTTCTGTGGATCGCGGCAGCGGCCGAGGCCCGTCTTCGAGATGCCGCCCAGCGCGTAGATGCGGCCGTCGTACGTACCGCCGTGGGTGCCCGCGGCGGGGTAGTCGGCGGCTTCGAGCAGCTCGAACGCCCGCGCATAGGCGCGCCGCGGCAGGTGATCGACCTCGATGATCATGCCGCGGCTCATCATCCCGGCGAGCATGGTCTCGCCCATGTCGGTCATCGTGGCCGCCTGGCAGTAGTCGCCGACCAGCGGCGGCTCGCCGATCGCCCCGATGTACGGGAACGCGGTCCCCAGCGGCGCGTCGGGGAAGTTGCTGAAGTCGTTGGGCGGCGGGGCGTCGTAGACCGGCCGCGGCATGTTGATGCCGCCGAAGACCACGTCGCCGCCGTCGAAGATGTGCGGCACGCCCTCGGGGCAGTCGTCGGTGAAGTTGGACCAGTGGCCGCTGTTGAAGAAGTTGCCCAGCTCGATGAACGAGCGATCACCGTCGCCGGGCGAGAAGACGTTGTCATACTTGTGCACCGGGAAGATCGCGCGCACGCCCATGCCGTAGTACGCGTCGAGCTGCGCGGCCACATAGTCCGCGTCGCAGACCGGGCCGCCCTCGCGCGGCACGAGCCGACAATCGAAGAGGTCCGAGGTCTCGATGCCGAGGATCACGGCCATCTTGCCGGCGGCGATCACCTCGCGGGCCTCGGCGGGGGACAGCACGATGCGGAAGAACCCGAGGCCGGGGCCGCCGGCCTGCGCGTCGATGTAGCGCTCCATCGCGTAGGTCTCCTCGAGGATCCGATCGACCGCGACCATGTCGTCGCAGGCGTAGCGGACCTCCTGGATGCCCTGGCCGGCCGTCATGTTGCAGATGACCGAGTTGGTCGTCGCGTGCTGGACCACGAGTCGCAGCCCACCGAGGTAGGCGCGCTCGAGCCAGCGGTAGTACTGCGTCTGGTGGGTGGAGCGCGACGGCGCGTTGGGCCACTCCGTGAACTCGGGGTAGCCGGCCGTGGCGTGGTTGTCGACCGCAAGCTCGCCGACGATCAGGTCCTGCAGCACCGCACCGAAGTCGGCCCCGTCGGCGCCCGCGGTGTCGAACGCATAGCCGAAGAAGTCCTTGCGGCCCATCTCGCCGTGGAACTGCGCGCAGTCGGCGAGCGCGTGCGTGACCCCGAGGCGGTGGAACGGCGCACCGTGGAAGATGCCGCCACCACCGAAGGCGAAGTTCGACAGGATGTGCGAGTGGGTGTCGACGATGCCGTAGAGCGTGCCGTCGTCGAAGGTCGTCTTCGTGACGGTGCCGGTGGCGTCGAGGGTGAGCTCGGGGTGGGCGAGGCACTCGGTCGCCGGCTCGAGGACGAACGCCGTCGCGTCGCCTTCGTCGACCAGGCCGTCGGTGCCGAGCCAGCGATCGGTGCGGCGGTGGTGCAGCTGCGCCTCGCCCGGCCTGCCGGCGGCCGGCTCGAACATCCACTCGGCGCCCGAGACGTAGGTGTCGTCGACGAGGGTGAGGTCCGACGCGAGCTCGGTCTGGCGCAGCAGCGGTCCGTCCTCGGCGACGAGGTAGCCGCCGGACTCGTCGTACAGCAGGTAGGTGCCGAGGTCCGACGCCTTGAGGAAGAAGCGGGCAGCGCCCTCGCCGTCGCTGGGCGCGAGCGCGTAGCCGTCGTCGGAGGCGGTGCGGATCATCCAGTCGCCGCCGCTGCGCAGCGCGTAGCAGCCGTTCGCGAAGCCGTTCGGATCGATCTCGGTGCCGCCGCCGGTCTCGGTGCCGGTGCCCGTCGTCGCGATCGTCCCGCCGGTCGTCGTGCTGCTCGGGCCGGTCGAGGTGTCCGCGGGTGTCGCTGCCCCGTCGTCGCCGCACGCCACGGCGAGGACGAGGACCATCGACGATGCACGCACCAAGGGCAGACGGGTCATCGCGGCATGCTAGCCGAATCCTCGGGCGCGAGGTCGTGGCGCGACGCCTGCGGTGTGGCGGGGCGAAACCGTCGCCGTCGGCTCAGAGGGTCGAGGTGTCGGCCTCGACCCCGAGCAGCACACGGCCGGCGAGCGCGGTCGCGGAGGCGCTGACCATCGCGTGCTGCGTGGCCACATGGACGTCGCGGAAGCACCGCTGCAGCGACGAGGTGTCGTAGACGGCGGTCGCACCCGCGGCGTGGTAGACGAGGTCGACCGCAGCGGCGGCCTCGGTGGTCGCGTGCGCGGCGGCCAGTCGGAGACGCGCGCGGCCCTCGAGGCTGACCGACCCGCGCGCGAGCTCGGCCTCGAGCGCGGCGAGGGCGGACAGCAGGCCCGCTCGACCGGCGGCGATTCGGGCGGAGGCCTGGCCGAAGTGCAGCTGCGCGACCTCGCGGCCCGCGAGCGCGTGCTTGGCTCCCGGCGCGCGCTTGGTCGCGGCGAGCGACGCGAAGGCCTCGAGCGCGGCGCGACCGATGCCGATCGCGACCGCAGCGACACCAGCCGCGAGGAGCCCGAAGAAGGGCATGCGGTACAGCGTGCCGTCGATCCGCGGCGCACCGAACAGCGAGAACATCCGCTCGGTCGGGACGACCACGTCGTCGACCTGCAGATCGTGGCTACCGGTGCCGCGCAGCCCGCTGACGTGCCAGGTGTCGACGATGCGGGTCTCGTCGGCGCGCAGCAGCACGGAGCGGACGTCGGTCAGGCCGCCGCCAGAGGGGCCACCCTCGACGAGCACACCGACCATGCGCCAGCGCGCGTGCTCGCAGCCGCTGGCGAAGGGCCAGCGGCCGCGCACGCGCAGGCCCCCGTCGACCGGCGTCGCGCGGCCCATCGGGGCGAACACGCCGCAGCTCGTCGCGTCGGGGGAGCCGTAGACCACCGCGGCGAGGGCCGGCTCGAGGAACACGCTCATCAAGCTCGAGGTCGCGCCGATCATCGCGCACCAGCCGGCCGATCCGTCGGCCGACGCGATCGTCTCGAGCGTCGCGACGTAATCGGCCGGGCTGGCCTCGGCGCCGCCCTGCGTCCGCGGCACGAGCAAGCGGTACACGCCGGCGTCGACGAGCGCCTGGGCGACCTCGGGCGGCAGGGCGCCGTCGCGATCGATCGCCGGCGCGAACGGGGCGATGCGCTCAGCCGCGACGCGGGCCCGATCGACAGGCGAGCCGTCCATCAGAACCGTCCGCTCATCGAGATGCCGGTGAACGAGCTGCCGGTGCGCGCATCGAAGTCGAGCTGCGGAGCGATACGGACCTGCTGCAGGCGGCGCGTCTCGGAGTCGAAGTTCTTGCGGTACGCGATGCCGTAGGCGAGTAGACCGGCGCCCGCGCCGATCGCCCCGCTCGAGAGCTGCAGGCCGAAGAGGCGGCCCCGCACTGCGCCGGAGAAGCGATCGACCGCGTCGTCGACCTTGCCGGTGTCGGTGCCCGCGTCGACGAGGTCGTTGGCGAAGTTGCGGTACGGGCGGAATACCAGCACACCCGCCGTGACGCGTCCGATGACGCCCACGGCGATGAGGGCCGCGCCGGCGCCGATGAAGGCGCCGGTCTTCTTGCTCTTGCCGTTCAGCCACGCCTGCTCGACGCCGTCGTAGCGACCGCGAGTCGCACCGCCGCCGGCGGCCAGGCCCCAGCTCGCCCAGTTCGCCGGGATCTGGAAGATCGCCATGACCGCGTTGGCGGCACCGGCCTTGAACGAGCAGGTGCGGACGGCCGCGGTCCCCGTGGGGACGTCGTCGGTCGACTGCAGCTGGTCGGTGCACTGCTTCACGAAGCCCATGCGCGTCAGGCCGAGGATCCACGCCACGCCGCCCGCAACACCGGCCCCGATGAGGAGCCCGGTGCCCTTCTTGTACTCGGGCTTCGCGATCGCGGGCGCCGGGCCCGGGGCCGGCGCGACGGTGGCGGGATCGACCGTGGGCGGTGGGACCTCGCCCTCGGTCGCGGCGTTCTCGGCGGCGTTCTGCGCCTCGACCTCGTCCCACCCCGGCTGGGTCTCGCCGGTGGGCTGCGCCTGTGCGGCGTGGAGATACCCCGCCGTGGTCGGTGCCGAGTACGGGTGGAATGCGAGCACCGTGGCGATGGACAGCGAGGCGAGCCCAGACATCTGCGCCAGCGTATGGGGGAGGCACGGGGCGTGGCAAGCCGTCGACGCGGCCTCCGTGCGGGATGCCACATCGGGCGACGACATCGTGCGCCGCGTTGAATCAACGCGCGTGCGCGTCGGTCATGACCGCGTTTCGTCGCTAACGGCCGACGGGAATCCCCAGCGGCGTGCGATCGGTCAGGGGCAGCGACGCGGGCGTGAGTCGATCCGTGACGCCGACGAGCGTGCCCCCCGAGAGCACGCGGCGCAGCTCGAGGGGATCGGTGATCGCGGGCGCGCCGATCGTGGCGATCGCCCGCGTCGCCAGCTCGATGGCGCGGGCCTCGTCCGAGCCGCTGCCGAGCAGCGCCCGCGCCAGCAGCCACGCGGTCTCGGCGAAGTTCGTGCCGTCCTCCCGGGCGTCTTCGCGCAGCTGGTACGCCCGCTCGAGCGGGTCGATCGCCGCGCTCGCGTCGTCGAGCTCGAGGCGCGCGCGGGCCAGGCCGGTCAACGCGTAAGCGAGCAGCGGATGATCGGGGGACAGCCGCTCCTCCCAGACGTCGAGCACGTCCTGGTACAAGGCGCCGGCATCGGTCCACTGACCCGCGCCGGCGAGCGCGTTCGCGAGGTCGAGCTCGGCGATCGGCAGGTCGGGGTGGTCATCCGGGAGGTCGTCGCGCAGCACGTCGACACCGCGTTGCAGCTGCGCGAGGGCGTCCGCGGGCCGACCCATGTCGAGCAGCGCGACGCCGAGATTCACGAGCGGATAGCCGACCGAGCCCGAGCGAGTGCGCGCGAGCAGTCCCGCCGCCGTGGCGTGGGCACGCGCCGCGGCCTCGAAACGACGACGGCTGCGCTCTGCGAGGCCGATGCGATCGAGCACGCGCGCGAGTAGCTCCGCGTTCGCGCCGGGGAGCTGCGCGTGGGGCCACTGCGGCGCGAGGGGCCCGAGCACCGTGTCGACGGGCACGACGAAGGCGTCGTCGGGATCGAGCGCGATGCGGGCCCGCTCGAAGCTCGCTGCGGCCGCCCCCTCGTCCCCGTCGGCGAGCTGGGCGATGCCGAGCTCCGCGAGCGCCGCGGCGACCCGCGGGTGGGTGTCCCCCAGCTCCCGCGCGAAGACGTCGACGGCGCTGCCGCAGGCCGACGCCGCGTCGCCGGGCACCTCGATCGCCGACAGGGCGATGCAACGGCGCGCGGACAGGGCCGCGACCACCGTGGGATCGGTGCCGGTTCGCAGGCTCTGGCTGGCGCGGTCGTAGCGGTCGAGGGCCTCGCGGTGGCGACCCAGCGCGCTGTGGATGTCGCCGTGGGCGACCAACCATCGCCGCCGCGCCGCATCGTCGTCGCCGTCGCGGACGATCGCGGCCTCCGTCGCGACCAACGTCGGCCAGGCCTGATCGACGTCGTGCACGCTCTGGGCGAGTCCGACGGCGATCGCCAGCCAGGCGTCGCGCTCGAGCCTGGAGTTCCCGGCGATCGATGCGGCCAGGACGGCGCGGCGCAGGCTCGCGCGGCCCGCATCCACGCGATCGAGGTGCTGCTCGGCACGGCCGTGCAGCGTCAACAGCTCGGCCTCGAGGGCGGCGTCGTCGATCGGCACCGGCGTCACCACGAAGCCCGAGAGGCGATCGGCGGCCTCGCGCCAGCGACCGAGACGGACGGCCGTTCGCGCCTCGGCGATTGCCCGCGGCAGCTCGCCCTTTCCCGGATCGAGGGTGAGGGGACGCTGCGACGGCGGCAGCGTGCAGTCGCCCGGCGCCGCGAGGTCCTGCGCCGCATCGACGGCGACGTCGACGGTCGCCGGATCGACGAGCGAGAGGCTGTCGACGAGGCTGCGCGCCTCGCCGCGCAGCGTCTCGAGGCATGCGCGGCGCTCGAGCATCGCGGCGGCGTCGGCGGGGCGCGCGTAGCCGGCCTCGCAGGCCGTGCGCCACTGCTCGTTCCACTCGGCGTCGTAGCCCATGAGGCGCTTGCTCGCGCTCTGCCACGCCCGCGGCGCGTGGCGGATGCCGCTGGCCTCGAACGCGGCGTCCATCGCCCGCTCGCGATCGTCGTCGACCAGTGGCGTGAACTGTCGGCGCTCCTCGTCGCACCGCGCGATCGGGTCGGGGCGGGTCCACAGGTAGCCGCCGACGATGAGGCCCGCGACGCCGAGGGCGATCGCGACGGTGAGCATCGGCCGCCCGCTCGTGGGCGGGTCGCGCTGCAGCTCGGCGAGCAGCGCGTCCATCGACGGGTGTCGCTCGTTCGGATCGGCGAGCAGGCCCCGCTCGAGCACGTCGAACAGCCACGTCGGCGCCGAGGCGTCACGGCCGGGCCGACGGGGCTTGCCCTCGAGCACCGCGAGGGCGAGCGATGCGACGCTGTTGCCGGAGAACGGCCGCTCACCGTAGAGCGCCTCGTAGAGCGCGACGCAGAAGCTGAACTGATCCGTCGCCGGGCCGATGGTGCCGCTGGTGTGCTGCTCCGGCGCCATGTAGGCCGGCGTCCCGAGCACCGTGCCGGTCCGCGTCAGCAGGCCCTCGGGCACCGGCGACGTGGCCTGGACGCGCGCGGCACCCGGCTCCGGGGCGCCGGTCGCCCCGGCCTGCCGCGCGAGGCCGAAGTCCATCACGAGCACGCGGCCGTCGTTGCCGACGAGCACGTTGTCGGGCTTGAAGTCGCGGTGGACCAGTCCGACGGCGTGGGCGGCCGCGAGACCCCGACCGGCGCGGACGAACACGTCGATGATCTCGGGCCACTCGTGGACGCCGTCGCTGTGCCACTCGCGCAGGGTCTGACCGTCGACGAACTCCATCGCCACGAACACGCGATCGCCGAAGGTGCCGACGTCGTGCACGGTGATGACGTTGGGGTGGTGCAGCTTCGCCATCGCCTGCGCCTCGCGCAGGAGTCGGTTGCGGCCGTGCGTGCCGCCGACGCTCCCCGAGCCCGACGAGTGCAGGACCTTGAGCGCGACCTTGCGATCGAGCTCGGGATCGAAGGCCGAGTACACGACGCCCATGCCACCGGCGCCGATCCGATCGAGCACCGTGTAGCGGCCGACCGCCATGCCGCGCACGAGCGGCTCGGTGCCCGCCGGTCGCGTCGCGAGCTGGCCGATCTCGGCCGGCACGGTCTGCTCCATCGCGTGCGACTCGGAGGGCGGATTCGGGCCCGACATCAGCTGCCCAAGGGGGAACAGCATCGCATGCGTGCGCGCGCGGGCCAACCCGCGTCGGGCGAGCGGGTGACCGTCCACGGCCCGCCTGCGACCGCTCGCCTCCCGCCGAGCGTGCCCGCGGCGCGGCGGCGGGCTAGGCTCGCGTTCGAGAGGCTTCGCCGCCTGCCACCGCACTCCCTGCTCCGCAGCACGCTGCGCGCGCTGCTCGCCCCGCGACGCGCTGCGGCGGTGCTGGTCGTCGTGGTGCCGCTGGTGGCCGTGCAGGCGCGGCTGTCCGCGGATCCGCGGGCGGCCTGGCTCGGCCTCGCGATGTGCCTCGCCTGCGTGATGCTGGCACCGCTGTCGTGGCGCACGTTGTTCCCCGCGGGGGCCCCGCGCCCGCCGACGTGGTCGGCGCCGTTCGGTCGGCTCATCGTCTACGCCACGATGGGCGCGGGCGTCGTCAGTCTCCTCGGCTTCGCGCTGCCGAGCGCGCTCGCGATGGGCCCGACGCTCATGACCACCGACGTCGGCCTGCTGGTGAGCCTCGCCCTGTTCTGGGTCGGCGGCTACGGACTCGGGCGCGACATCGACCTGGAGTCCGGCCTCGCCGAGGCCCGCGCCGAGATGGTGTGGCTCACCCGCCGCGCCGAGCACTCGCGGCTGCTCGCGCTGCGGACCCAGCTCGATCCACACTTTCTCTTCAATACGCTGAACGCGATCGCCGAATGGTGTCGCGAGGACGGCGAGGTGGCCGAGCGCGCGACGCTGCGGTTGTCGGACATGTTGCGGACGATCCTCGATGCGTCGCGCGTTCCCACGTGGCCGCTCGAGCGCGAGCTGGCGCTGTGCCGCATGCTCTTCGACCTGCACGCCGTCCGCGATCCGGGGGCCTTCGAGGTCCGGTGGACGATGGACGACCTGCCCGCGGGCGTATCGGTGCCGCCGATGATCCTGCTGCCGGTCTGCGAGAACGCGATGAAGCACGGCGTCGGGGCTGGCCACCGCGGCCCCATCGAGATCGGCGCGCGCACGTGCGGCGGGGATCTGCGCTCGGGGGTCGAGCTTTGGGTCGACAATCCCGGGCCCTACGCCGGCCGCCGCGAGGGCGGCGAGGGCATCGCGTCGGTGATCCAGCGTCTTGCGCTCGCGTACGACGGCGCCGCCTCACTGGTCGTCGAGGGCCGGGGCGATCGCACCCGCGCGACGATGATCCTGCCCGGGGCCCGACCATTGGAGGACGCATGAACCGACTGCGCGTGATCCTGGCCGACGACGAACTCCTCGCGCGCAAGCGGCTGGTCCGCCTGCTCGAGGCGATGCCCGAGGTCGAGGTCGTGGGCGTCCACGCCGACGCGGCGGGCCTGCTCGCGCAGCTCGCCGAGGACGCGGTCGACATCGCGGTGCTCGACGTGCAGATGCCCGGGTTCACCGGCGTCGAGGCCCACGCGCGCATGCCCGAGGGCGGCCCCTTCGTGATCTTCGCCACCGCGCACCCCGAGCACGCGGTGGCGGCGTTCGAGCTCGGCGCGGTCGACTACGTGCTCAAGCCGATCGACGCGTTGCGCCTGGCCAAGGCGGTCGACCGCGCGCGCGGCCACGTGCTGCGGCGGCGCGACGAGCTCGGCCCGCGCACCGGCGATCCGCTCGCCCGCCTGCCGATCGTCACCCGCGCCGGCGTCGTGCTCGTCGACTTCGACGACGTCAGCCATGCCGAGTTCGATGGCGTGCTGGTGACGATCCACCGCCGCGGCGGCGAGCCGCTGCTCACCGAGCTCACGCTGCAGGACCTCGCGCAGCGCCTGCCCGAGCCGCAGTTCGATCGCGTGCACCGGCGCGCGCTGGTCAATCTCCGCGAGGTGACGATGCTGCTGCCGCAGGACACGGGCGGCTTCGTCGCGGTGATGCGCGGCGGCGGCCAGGTCATCGTCTCGCGGCAATCGGCGCGGCGCCTGCGACGGTGGCTCGGGCTCGGAAAGTCGGGCGACGGCGAGGCCAAGTCGGACCCGAACGAGTGATCAGCACCGCGCCAGGGGCGGCATGCCGATCGGCGCCTGCGTGAACGGCCCGCGGACCATCAACGTGTCGACGGGTTCGCTCGGGCGCACCCGCCACGCATTGTCCGTCCAGCGCTGGGGGGCGAAGAACACCTCGACCCTGTCGACGCGACCCGGGGCGCGCGCGAGCAGCTCGTCGAGCGGCGGCCAGATGCGCCCGACGACGTCGTAGATCTGCAGCAGGCGATCCTCGAGGTCGGCGGCGACGACGACCCCGAGGTCGTCGAGGGCCCACAGCCGCGCGAAGCCGTCGCAGCCGAGGACCTCGTCGAGCACGAACAGGGGCGCGGCCTCGCCGATGCCGAGGGACTCCGCGACCGGGAGGCGATCGGCGAACGCGGCGTGCACCGTCGCGACGTCCTGCGGCCGGTCGGCGGACAGGCGGCGCATCGGCGCGGTGCGGCGGCGGTCGTCGACGTCGCGCCACCACACCCACTGATCGATCGGGTGGAAGCCGAAGCGGCCGTAGATCGCCGGATCGTTGGCGTGCAAGACGATCGTGGGTGCGAAGGCCTCGGCGTGGGCGACGGCGGCCTCGATGACGCCGCGCGCCAGGCCGCGGCCGCGGTGCGACGCCGCGGTGCACACCGCGTGGATGCCCGCGACCGGCGTCGCGACGCCGTCGATCACCATCGGGATCTCGAGGACGCCGGCGTGCGCGACGACCTCGTCGCCGACGATGTGCTCGAACGCCGTCGACATCGCGAACCAGTCGGCGCCGAGCGGCTCGGCCCGCGCGATCGCGGGGCGCAGCCGCGGCCAGATCGACGCCAGCAGCTCGAGCCGCGCCTGCTCGCGGGGCGTCCGGGCGGTCATGGCGGCGCACCGCTGGGGTCGGGGCGCGCCGTTCGGGGCGTCAGCGGCAGCACCAGCGCCTCGGCCTTGCGCGCGCGCTTGGCCGACAGCTCGACGCCGATCGCGTCGAGGCCGAAGGCGTTGGCCACCGCGAGCATCGTCCCGTGCCCGCAGAACGGATCGACGACGGTGGTCGCCTTCGCGAGGTCGCGGACGAACCGCGCCGCGAACTCGCACGCTGCGGTGCCCATCGCCCGCGGCCACGTCATCGCGCCCATCGCGGGCAGCACATCCGGGCTCGATTGCCCCGGCGCGAGCTTCAGGCCCCGCGAGAAGGCGATGAGGTGCGCGTGGGCAGGGCGACCGAACGTCGTGGTGCCCGCCGGCGCGCGACAGACGATCTTGTGGAACACGCAGTGCGCCCCGCTGCGGTCGGCGCCCGTGTGTACGAGGTGACCCTTGTCGATCCACACCCCGTCGTGCTTGATGTCGCTCTGGTAGAAGAGCGCGACGCTGTCCGGGTGCACCCGCGTGCAGATGAGCGCCGCGGTGTCGGTGAACCACGCCCGCCACGCCGCGAGATCGAGGCCGACCTCCGAGACGTCGGGCAGCGACGTGACGACCGCATCCCCGGGCCCGAACTGCGCCGACTGCAGCCAGGCCACGCCGTCGCCGTGGTGCACGGTTCGCGAGGTCACCACCCGCGGTGTATCACGCGGGGCGGCCGGTCGCGTGACGCAGCCGGTGGGCTCACACGTCGTCGCACGTCACGCCGGGCTCGGCCACGAGGTCGCACGCGACGTCGATCGAGGTCCCCGACGGCACCGGGATGCCCTCGCGGCGCTCGACCAGGAGCTCGACGTTGAAACCGCTGGTCACGCAGTGCGGCGCCATGTCGTCGACGAGCGGCGCCGTGCTCTGGTCGCGATCGTCGAGCACCCGATAGCAGCTGTGGACGTTGGGGCCGGGGAACGACCACGTGTCGCCCTCGATCACGCACGGCTCGACCGCGCGATCGGGCTCGCCGAGCTCGGTGGGGAACTGCTCGGCGAGGCGGCAGCCCGGTTGCACGCCCGCGTCGGGCAGCAGATCGACGACGCAACCGCCCACGCACGAGCGTTCCGAGATCTTGCCGATTGCGCCGGCGATCGCCTCGAGCGCGACGCCGTAGTCGTCCGAGCACACCGAGTAGACGTTGGGTTCCTCGCCCGCGAAGGACTCGACGACCTGACGCAGGCGCACGTCGGGGATGCCCGGCGGATCGTCGATCGTCTCGGAGCCGACGTTGCAGGCCGGCCCGATGCCGTACTCCTGGTTGAAGTCGGGGAACACGGAGTCCGCGAACAGCTCGACGCCGGTCGCGGGGTAGTCGAGGGGCACGCCGGCGATCAGCGACAGGAACACTTGGCCGTTGCCGCCCGCCGATTGCCGCTGCACCGACAGCGCCGACAGGGCCGAGGTGTAGCGGTCCAGCGGGTAGAGCATCGCCGCGTCCGGGTCGTCGGTCGCCAGGCCGTTGAAGTCCAGGTCGACCGGGACGCAGTCGTCGTAGACGCCCGGGCCGCCGAGGCACTCGACGCCCGCGTTCCAGCACACGGCGGAGGTCGCGTGGTCCGAGCTCCAGAACACCTCGCCCTGCAGGTCGAACTCGTGCTCGGGCGCCGACGAGCAGTCGGCCTCGTCGGTGAGGAAGATGACCGCGAGCAGGGCGTCGTCGCGCAAGAACCCGGTCGTGTCGTTCTGGATCACCTGCAGCATCGCCTCGAGCGGCTTCTCGAAGCCCGGCCCGTTGATGCCCGGTGGCCCGATGCACTGCAGCGCCGAGGCCAGGTCGACGCCGTCGGGCAGGTTGGTCACGCCCTCGCTCTTCTCGACCCACGGCTGGTACAGCTCGAGCACCTCGTAGTCGCAGTGATCGAGGCAGCCGCGCTGCTGCTCGTCGATGAAGCCGTGCTCCCACTCGAACAGGAAGTCGCCCAGGCGCTGCCGGCAGCTGGTGTTGGCGAGGCCGCCGTCGGCCGCGGTCGTGGTCACGCCGATGCGGTAGTTGGCGCCGACCTGCTGGGCCTCGAGCACGTCGACGAACGAGCGGAAGCTCTGGGTCAGCGTGCCCTGCTCGCCGCCCATCGAGCCCGAGTTGTCGACGACGAACAGGATGTCGACCGCGCGGCGCAGTCGCAGCTCGATCGGGCACGTGCCGTCCTGCTCGCTGCACTTGACCTCGCCGGTCGACGTCGAGCCGGGCGAGGTGGTGTCGGTGATGCTGGGGTCGGGCGAGCTCGAGGCCTCGCCGAACTCGTCGGAGCCCCCGGGCGTCGGGCCCTGCAGGCCGGTGCGACCACAGGCCGCCGCGAGCAGCACCGCGCCGCCGCACCCCGCCATCCATCCACGGACCAACGACACGATCACCGTGACGATCGTGCGCGGTGCGGTCGGGGTCGTCAACATCGTTGGGGCCACCCGCCGGACCCGGCCGTGGTTCGGCGCCCCGACGCCGCGCCCGGGGCGTCAGCGCGGTCGGCGGCCGCGCGCCGTCACCACAGCGGCTCGCGCTCGGTGTGGGCGAACACGGCGATCGTGTCCCCGGGCCGCGCCCACCGCCGCGCCATCGCGACGGCGGTGCGCTCGTCGGGGGCCTCGTCGATCGCGGCCGGATCGACACCCTCGCCGAGGAACGCCGCGCGGAGGATCGCCGGGACCTCGCCCACGACGCGCCCGCGCATGTACTCGGGCTGCTCGCGGACCACGACGCGATCGGGGGCCATGCGGGCGATCTCGCGGGCGAGCGCGGCGAGCATCGCGTCGCTGCGATCGCCGGCCATGCCGAACGAGACACACAGGCGCCCGGGCTGCTCGCGGCGCAGGGCCGCGACGACGTCGACCTGGTGGCGCAGGCCGTCGAGGTTGTGGGCGAAGTCCAGCACGACCAGCACGCCGTCGAGCTCGTAGCGCTCGAGCCGGCCGGGGTTGTCCTGGGGATCGCGGCCGAACTCCCGCAGCGCGCGGAGGATCGCGTCGGTGGGCAGGCCGAGCCCCGTGGCGATCGCGGCGACGCCGAGGGCGTTCGCGAGGTTGTGCGGCGCCGCGCCCGAGAGGCCCAGCGCGATCTCGGCGGCGTCGATCAACGGCTCGCGCTTGCTGCCGCGCGCCCGCACGAACACGCCGTCGTCGAGGAACCACGCCTCGCCACCGGCCGCGACGTGCTCGAGGACGCGGGGATGATCCGGCCGCATCGAGAACCACACCTTGGGCGCGGGGAATCGCCACGGCCGCCGCGCGAGCGCCTCGCTGTCGGCCCCCAGCACCACGAGCCCCTCGGGGTCGACGCAGCCGCCGATGATCGCCTTGACCGACGCCAGCTCGTCGAGGGTCTGGATGCCGTACTCGCCGAGGTGATCGTCGCTGACGTTGGTGATGAGCGCCGCGTCGCAGTGCGGCAGCACGAAGCCGCGACGCAGCAGGCCGCCGCGGGCGGTCTCGAGGACCGCGGCCTGCAGCTCGGTGCGCCGCAGCAGGCGACGCGCCGCGCCCGGGCCGGTGCAGTCGCCGTCCTCGACCACGGCGCCGTCGACGACGACCCCGTCGGTCGAGGTGTTGCCGCTGGTCTGCCCGGCGTACGCGAACATGCGCGCGAGCCACCGCGTGCACGTGGTCTTGCCGTTGGTGCCGGTCACCGCGACGACCGGGATCGTGCCCAGCGCCGAGAGGTCGATCGTGTCGGGGTCCGGCACCGCATCCAGCGGCCAGGTCCGCGAGTAGGCGCCGAGGCCCACGCTGACGCCGTCCTCGTCGATGAGCACCGGCAGGCCCGCGGCCGCGGCCCGGGCCGACAGCCGCACGAGATCGGGCCGCCGCTCGGCCGCAATCGCGGCGGCGATTCGCGCGGCCTCGACCGCGAGCGCCGGCGCCGGCGCACCGCCCAGGCTCGCTGCCGCCGCGAGCAATGCCCACTCGTTGGCCTCGGTCGCGGCGTACAGCGCATCGAACGGCGCCGAGAACCCGACCGCCGCGCCGCGCTCGTCGGCGAACGGCCGCACGAAGCGGGTCTCGTCCGACCAACCGATCGCGTCGAGCATCTGCGTGATCGCGTCGTCCCACGCCGAGATCGCGGCGTCGGCCGTCTCGCCGGGATCGAACTGCACCTCCGCGATCGCGGCCGGTCCGCGGAGCTGGAGGTTGGGCCCCGTCAGCCGCCTGGAGTCGACGAGCTTCATCGTGGTCCGTGGGATCCGAGCACGGGGTCAGTCCTCGCTCTCGCGGACGATTCGCACGCCGCGCTCGTCCTCGACCAGCGTCCCGCCGAGCTCCCAGCGCTTGGGGGTCGACGCCGTGTCGGCCGGCTCGATCCGCACCGCCGCCTCGCCGATCTCGCCGGGCGCGGTCGTGCCCGCGCCGTCCGACTTGAACTTGGTGATCTGCTTCCAGCACCGCGAGATCTTGTCGCCGAAGATGACGAGCAGATCGCCGGGTCGACACGACGCCAGGGCCTGGTCGATCGACAGCTGCTCGTCGGGCGTGACCGAGATCGCCGAGGGGTCGACGCCGCAGGCGATGAGGCCCTTGCGCAGCAACCCGGTGATCTGGTCGCGATCGCGGCCGCGCGTGTCGTCGTCGGTCCGCAGGATGAAGCGCTCGAACGCGCTGGCCGCCGCCTTGGCGATCTCCAGCAGGTCGTCGTCGCGGCGATCGCCGGGGGCCGCGAGCACGCACACGCGCCGGCCGCTGATGTCGAGCCGCGAGGCGAGGTCGGCCATCGCCCGCACGGCCGCGGGGTTGTGGCCGTAGTCGAGGATCACGCGGAACGGCAGCTTGTCGAAGACGTTGAGCCGGCCCGGCGCCTGGAAGTACGTGGTGTCGAAGGTGCGCAGGCCCTGGCGGATGTTGTCGACCTTGCAGCCCATCACGAACGCCATGAGCGCGGCGAACATCGCGTTCTGCACGTTGAACATCGCCTTGCCCTCGAGCGTGGCGGGGATGAGGTGCGCCCACAGCAACGGGATGTGGCTGCCGCGATCGTACAGCGTGATCATCTGCCCGTTGATGCCCTCCTCGAGCACCGCCGCCGCGCCGCCGGCCCGGATGTGCTGGCGGACGAGGTCGTGCTTGGGGTTCGTCGTCACGTAGGCGATGCGCTTGGCCTCGGTGTGGCCACCCATGAACAGCACGAGGTCGTCGTCGGCGTTGAGCACCGCGCAGTCGCGGGCGACCTCGACGACGATGCGCTTGACCTCGGCGAGCTGCTCGAGCGTGTCGATGCCGCCCATCCCAAGGTGATCCGAAGACACATTGAGCACGCAGCCGACGTTGCAGGTGCGGTAGCCCATGCCGGCGCGCAGCAGGCCGCCACGGGCCGTCTCGAGCACCGCGAAGTCGACCCGGGGGTCGCGCAGGACCATCTGCGCGGCCATCGGCCCGGTCATGTCGCCGACGACCGTGCGCTCGCCGTCGATGTAGACGCCGTCGGTGGTGCAGAGGCCCACGGTGAAGCCCGACATCTTCTGGATGTGCGCGAGCATGCGCGACACCGTCGTCTTGCCGTTGGTGCCGGTGACCGCGGCGATCGGGATGCGGCTCGGCGTGCCCTGGGGGAACAGCATCTCGATGACCGGGCCGGCGACGTCACGCGGCGTGCCCTCGGTCGGCGACACGTGCATGCGGAAGCCCGGCGCCGCGTTCACCTCGCAGATGCCCCCGCCGATGGTGCGGTGCGACTCGGAGATGTCCGGCGTGATGAAGTCGATGCCGGCGACGTCGAGGCCGATCGCCCGGGCGGCCCGGACCGCGACCTCGCGGTTGTCGGGGTGCACGACGTCGGTCAGATCGATCGCCGTGCCGCCGGTCGACAGGTTGCCGGTGGAGCGCAGGTAGAACGTCTGGCCGGCGGGCAGGACGCTGGCGGGGGTGAGGCCGGCCTGCTCGAGCAGGCGCAGCGCCTGGTGGTCGAGTTCGATGCGCGTGAGCACCTTCTCGTGACCGATGCCGCGGCGCGGATCGGAGTTCACGATCTCGACCAGCTGCTCGACGGTGTGCTCGCCGTCGCCGACCACGTGGCCGGGCACGCGCTTGGCCACCGCGATGAGCTCGCCGTTGACGACCAGCATGCGGTGATAGAACCCGCCGATGTAGGTCTCGACGATGACCTGGCGGGCGTGCTCTTGGGCCTTGGTGAACGCGACGCGCACGGCGTCGTCGTCGGACAGATCGATCGACACGCCGCGGCCGTGGTTGGCGTCGAGCGGCTTGACCACGACGGGGTAGCCGAGCCGGCGCGCCGAGTCGACGGCGCGCTCGGCCGAGCGGACCACGTACTGCCGCGGCACCGGCAGGCCGAGGTCGGCGAGGATCTTGTTGGTCAGCTCCTTGTCGGAGGCGATGTCGACCGCGATGTGGCGGGTCTCGGAGGTGACGGTGGCCTGGATGCGCTTCTGGAACCGACCGTGGCCGAGCTGGACCAGCGAGTAGTCGTTGAGGCGGATCCACGGGATGTCGCGCTCCTCGGCGGCGCGGATGATCGACGCCGTCGACGGCCCGAACTGCCGGCGCTGGGCGAAGCCGATGAGGTCGTCGAGCTCACTGCGGAAGTCGAGCGTGTCCTCGGGGTCGGTGCGGAGCTCGGTCGGCAGCAGCGAGTCGATGAGGCGCAGCGCGAGCTGGCCCGCGGCCTCGCCGACGCGCTCCTCCTCGAACTCGTAGACGACGTGGTACTGGCCGTCGTTGCCGGCCGAGCGGGTCTTGCCGAACGAGACCTTGGCGCCGGTCAGCACCTGGATCTCGATCGCGACGTGCTCGAGCACGTGGCCCATCCACGTGCCCTCGGCCTCCCGCATCCGCCGCAGGAACCCGCCGCGGGTGCCGTACGAGCAGGTGTGCTCCTCGAGCGTGGGCACCGTCGCGACGAGCTGCTCGACGAAGTTGGGCAGCGAGCCGGTCGGGTGCTGCTCGAGCTTCCCGAGATCGATCCGCAGGCGGATCACCGGGAAGTGCGCGTAGAGGTTCGGACCACGGTAGACACGGCGCTCGAGGATCTTCATGGGGGCAGCCGGGGAAGCCACCCTTTGTAGATCGGAAACCCGCCCGGCGTCACGGCCGCTGCGTGATTTCGACGGCCTCGTAGCGCTCGACCACGGTCATCTCGACGACGTGGTCGGGGTCGGCCCCGGGGAAGCGCACGGTCTGCTCGCGCGCGGTCGGGTTGCCGTCCGCATCGATGTGGAGCGCCGCGTCGCCGACGGGCGTGCCGTCGACCACGACGTCGAAGGCGATGCTCTCGAAGGGGGCGCCCGCGCGGTCGGGTTCGGTCGGCGGGCGACGGTGACCGGCGGTGGTCACCCACGCGTCCATCGCCGCCGATGGTGCGGCGCCCGGCTCGGCGTCGGCGCGATCGGGTGGCTTGGCCGACCAGGCCCGCGCGACGTTGTGCAGCACGCCCATGCGCACGAGGCCCAGCAGCAGCGCAGGCCCGAGGCCGGCGGGGCAGGGCAGCTCCAGCCGGGCGGTGCCCGAGGTGCCGCGCATCAGTTTGCCGTCGCACTCGAGTCGCGCCACGCCGCTGGCGCCCGCGAACGTGCCCTGGGCCTCGAGCAGCACGCGACCGTCGGGGGCGACGACGAGGATGCCGCGCACGTCGGACTCGATCGCGCCGTGGGACTCGACCTCGAAGACGAGATGCACGCGCTCCGCCCCGAGCAGCCGGGCCTCGAGCGCAGCGAGCACGGCGTCGGGCCGCTCGGGGGCCGCGTCGGCGGGGACCTCCGTCGGCGCGGGTGCAGGCGTGGCCGTCGGGCCGACGGGCGCCGCGGGTCGGCACGCGACCAGGGCGAGCAGCAGGATCGGCGGGCGCGCACAGCGGGTCATGCGATGCCCGGACGTCAGGGCGGCGAGGCCTTGCGCGTGTGCAGGTCGAACGTCGCGCCGGCGGTCAGCACGTGCAGGCGGATGCCCGTCAGGCAGATCGCGTCGCCAGACTCCGCGGTGCCCATCGACGAGTGCTCGACCGCCGAGACGTCGACCACCGTGATCGCGCCGGCACCGACGACCTGGATGACGTCGTCGGGATCGACGAAGCCCGCGGTGTCCTCGTCGAGGCCGATGCCGACCGCGAACGGGTTGTAGGCCAACGCCGCGAGCAGACGGCCGAGGCGGTCGCGCTGGCGGAAGTGCTGGTCGATGATCACACGGTTGGTCAGCCCGAAGCCGGGGGCGAGCGAGACCAGGCCCGCGCGCGGCGTGGAGCCGCTGTCGCCGAAGGCGATCATGTGCTCCGAGAGGATCGCGGCGCCCGCCGAGGTGCCGCCGACGGTGACGCCGGCCGCGTTGAGCGAGCGGATCTTCTTGGCCACCGGCGTGCCGCCGAGGATCGTCGAGATCCGCAGTTGGTTGCCGCCGGTGAGGAAGATGCCCGTCGCCGTCGACAGCCGCTCGAGCCAGTCCTCGCGCTCGGTGTCGCTGCGCTCGTCGTAGGGCAGGGCGAACGCCTCGTCGGCGCCGAACTCGTCGAACAGCGTCTCGTAGCGGCTGCCGGTGTCGCGCTGCTTCGACGCGGTCGGGATGATCGCGATGCGGGCCTCCCTGCCGCCGGAGACCTCGACGAAGCGGCGCAGGATCACCGCGCCCTGTTCTTTGTCCTCGGCGCCGCCGACCGGGACGATGTAGCCCCTACCGTTGCTCGGATCGACCTTCGCAGGGCACATGGCAAGCCCTCACCTTTCGAATGTTCCCCAGCGGGTCGGCGCGCCGTCGCGCACCCATGGTTGTCCGCGTGCGACGACGCAGTGCAGGGCGCCGTCGTCGTCCAGCGCGACGAGATCGGCGTCGTCGTCGACCGCGATCCGGCCCTTGCGGGGCAACCGGAGCAGGCGGGCGACGTTGGACGTGAAGGGCGCCAGCGCGGAGGTGGTCGCCAGGCCGAAGCCGAGCAGCCGTCGCAGCGTGACCAGCAGCGTCGACGGCTCGCCGACGCCCATCGCGGTGAGTCGTCCGTCGGCGTCGAACGTCGGCATGCAGCCGCCGCCGTCGGACGAGCAGGTCATGCGATCGATCGGCACGCTGGCGTCGAGGCACGACGCGATCGCCTCGGCGGCCGCGACGGCGTCGCCGAGGTCGGCGTCGGGGAACGCGGTGACGTCGATCGTGCAGCCGTGCTCGCGCGCGAGCGCCTGGGCCTCGCGCAGCAGGCCCGGGTTCCGGTTGACGTGGGTGGGGTGGAACATGCTGGGCGGCAGCTCGGAGCCCTCGATCGCGCGGCGCACCAGATCGAGCCCGCGGCGACCGTCGCCCATGTGCAGGTGCAGCACGCCGGCCTTGCCCGCCATCATGCCGCCGACGTGGACGTCGGCCGCGACGCGCAGCAGCTCGTCGAGCGTCGGCTGCGACGAGCGGTGATCCGAGAGCGCGAGCTCGCCGACGCCGAGGATCGGATCGACGTACACGAGGTCGCCGCGCACCGAGCCCGTCAACGTGCGGACGGGGACCTCGTAGTTGCCGGTCCAGCACCACGCCGACAGGCCGACCGCGCGCAGACCCAGGGTGGTCGCGACCAGCTCGCCGACGCTGCGCGTGCAGCCGTCCGTGCCGAGCACGCCGACCACCGTCGTGACGCCGGCCTTCGCGAGCACGCTGGCGAACACCGGCGGCACGCGGGTGTGGGGGCCGGCCTCGCCGCCACCGCCCGTGACGTGCACGTGGGCGTCGACCAAGCCCGGCACGAGGCGACGACCCGCGAGCTCGATCACCTCGCAGGGGCACTGCGGCGGGAGTTCGTCGATGCGCGGCGCGATCGCGACGATGCGCTCGCCGGCGACGAGCACGTCGTTGCGCCCGAGGGGCTCGGGGGCGTGGACGTCGGCGTCGCGGAGCAACAAGAACATCGTTCCGCGCGGAGAGTAGCAGCGCGGACGCGCCGGGCATGCGAGCCTTCACACGCCGCCGCGTCGCGAGCGCGCGCCCGATCACCGCAGGCCGCCAGCGCAAGCACCATCAGGGGGGCGCCTGCGGGAGGACGCGCCGGGGGGCCTGGCCGCGGGCCGCGGCGAACTCGGCGTCGCCGTAGCGCGCGAGGTAGTCGCGGCGGATGCCGGGGCAGCGCGCCTCGAATCGGCAGCCGGTGCACGCGGGCACACGGGTGTCGGGCGTGAGTCGGCTGTCGCGGAGATCGAAGCTCGCGTCGGGACTGACCACGCGCACGCCGTCGGCCGCGGGATCCCACGCGATGGGGTCGAGGCCGCCGGCCGCGGAGAGCAGGCACCGCGGGACGTGCAGCGATCGCACGTGCATGCCCAGCGGCGCGGCCACGGCGATCCCCGCGGCGATGCTGGGCAGCACCTCGGTCATCCGCGGCATCGAGCCGACGTTGTCGCGGTTGTGATCGGTCAACGACACGAACCAGAGATCGGCGGCCGTGATCCCGAGGCCGTGCAGCCACCGCAGCGCGTCGGGCAGCCGCGCGTGGGTGCTGCGCTGGAGGATCACGTCGGCGACCGCCGGGACGCCCGCGGCGACGAGCGCCCGCAGCCCCGCGAGCATCGCCGCGTGCGTGCCCGATCGGCCGACCATCCGCTCGTAGGCGTCGGGCTCGTGGGGGTGGATCGAGACGTGGACGAGGTCCACGCCCGCGTCGAGCAGGCGCGTGAGGTTGTCGCCCGCGCCGAGCAGCAGGCCGTTGCTCTGCAGCTTGATCGACGTGAACCCGAGGCGCTTCGCCGCGCGCACCAAGCCGAGGAGATCGGGGCGGATCGTCGGCTCACCGCCGGTGAACGACACGCGCGTGATGCCATCGGCCCGCGCGCGCCGCATCGCCGCGAGCACGTCGGCGGTCGCGAGGCCGCGGGCGCGCATCGACGGCGAGATCGTGCAGTAGTCGCACGCCAGGTTGCAGTCGTAGTCGAGGATGAGATCGAGGAGCCGGCGATCGCCGCCGAGGTCGTCGACGACGGGCTGCGGGTTCACGGGGCGTCCTGGGCGACGTCCGACTCGTCGACCTCGGGGAAGAGCGCCCCGAGGCTGACATCGAGCTGGCTACGCACGAGCCGATCGAGGCTCGCGAACTCGGAGGTCGGCACCGCGAGGCGATCGCACAGGTACGTCCGCGTGCCCTCGAGCAGCGCGGCGCGGCTCTTGGCGATCCATCGGGCGACCGTCGCCCGATGGACCCCGTAGACGACGCCGATCTGATCGATGTTGAGGCCGTCGACGAAGTGCATGCGCAGCACCGTGCGATCGCGGGGGGGCAAGCCGTGGCAGGTCTCGACCAGGGCGCGGGCGAATTGCTCGCGGTAGCGCTGCTTGACGTAGTCGAGCTCGACGTCGCCGAGCTCGGGCAGGGCGAGGGCCTCGGCCCAGCCGTCGCCGGCGTACTTCTCGGCCCGCTTGGTCTCGCGCAGCAGCGACAGGCCCGTGCGGACCGCGGCGACCGTCACCCACGCCACGAGGGCGCCGCGGCCGGCGTACTCGCCGATCCTCGGGCCGCGCTCGGTGTCGCCGGTGAGCAGCTTGGTCCGCAGGCGCTGGCGGACCTCGTCGAGGAACGCGGGCGCCGGGTCGAGCCCGCGCACCGCATCGTCGGCGCCCCGGAGCGTGTCGTGCTCGAAGCGCTGCAGCGCCGTGGGCACGCCGTGGAGGCACGCGCACGCGAGATAGAGATCGTCGGTGTGGAGCTTGTCGCGGGCCTCGGCGGCGGTCTGATCGATCGACGGCGCCGCGTGGGCGCTGAACACCTCGAGGCCGAGCTCGACGTCGGGCCAGCGCGCTGCCGCGTGGCTCCACGCCTGCGTCAGGAAGGCCTGCGTCGAGGTGGACGGCGTCGCGGAGGCCTGCGGATCCATCGTCGTGCGCACCACGATAGCACCCCGGCGACGGCCCCTGGGCGGTTTTCCGTGGCCGACGGTGCGCGGATGCGTTCCACTTCGCCGGCGTGGATGCCCCGGCGACCGACGTCGAGCCCGCCGCGTGTCCCCCGGCGGACGCGCTCGCCCTGCTCGCGCGGGGCGACGCCGGCGCGCTCGCACCGACCCTGCGGGCGCACCTCGATCACTGCGACGAGTGCCGCGTGGTCGTGGCGCGGCTCGTGTCGCCGATGGGTGTCGCGCCGGCGCCCGGCCTCGTCGCCGATCGCTACCGCGTCGGTCGTCTGCTCGGCCGCGGGGGCATGGGTGAGGTCTACGAGGCGTGGGACACCAACCTCGAGCGCCGCGTCGCGCTCAAGACCCTCGGGCCGCGGGCCGAGGCCGGCGACGTCGAGGAGGTGCGACGCAACCTCGCGCGGCTCGTCCGCGAGTCCAAGGCGATGGCGCGTGTGCGTCACCCGAACGTCGTCGCGGTCTACGACGCGGGGGCGTGGGCGGGTCGCGCGTTCGTGGTGATGGAGCTCGTCGATGGCGAGACCCTGCGCAGCTGGTGCCTCCGCGCGCCGCGGACCTGGCCGCAGATCCTCGCGATGTACGTGGCCGCGGGGCGGGGCCTGCACGCCGCGAACGCCCAGGGCATCGTGCACCGCGACTTCAAGCCCGACAACGTGCTCGTCGACGAGCACGGGCGGGTGCAGGTGACGGACTTCGGGCTGGCGCAGTGGAGCGACGGTGTCGACGCGCACGCGGGCGGATCCAGTGCGCAGTCGACCGGGCCGATCGCGATCGGCGGCGCGTCGACGGGCCTCGACGACAGCGGGTCGCTGACGCAGTCGGGCGCGGCGGTCGGTACTCCGGCGTACATGGCCCCGGAGCAATTCCGCGGTGAGCCCCTCGATGCGCGCGCGGATGTCTTCGCCTTCTGCGTCGCGCTGCACGAGTCGCTCGCCGGGGCCCGTCCGTTCCGCGGCGACGACGTGCGGGCCCTCGCGAAGGCGCAGCGCCACGGCGCGACGGACGACGCGCTGCGGGCCCGCGGGGTGCCGCGGTGGTGCGCCTCCGCGATCCTCTCTGGGCTGGAGTTCGATCGCCGCGCGCGGCCGGCCGACATGGCCACGCTGTTGCGCCGACTCGAGCCGCCGGTGCGCCGCAGCCGGCTCGCGGCGGTGGTGCTCGGCGGCGCAGCGATGGTCGGGCTCGGGCTCTTCGCCGCGCGGTCGACCCGCGACTCGCCGTGCGCGGGCGATCCGCTGGCGACGGTCTGGGATGGTCGTGCGCAGGCCTCGTTCGCCGCGGCCGATCCGGCGACGCGCAGCTTCGCGTCGACGCGCCTGGCGGGCTGGGCGGAGCAGTGGCGTGCGGGGTGGTCGAGCGCGTGCGCGGCCGGGGACGACGCGGTCGCCGAGCTGCGCCGCGCGTGCCTGATGGGCCAGCGCGGGACGTTCGCGGCGATCGTCCGGGGGCTGAGGGAGGCCGAGTTCGACGTCGTCGCGGCCGAGCGCGGCCTGCCCCACGCCTCGGCCTGCGATGGCGGCCCCGCGCTCGCGCAGCGCATGCCCGAGCCGGATGATCCGGAGCGCGCCGCGCGGGTCGCCGCCGTGCGGGTCGAGCTCGCGGAGCTCGAGGGGCTGGCGGTGATGGAGCGCGCCGATGCCCTCGCCGATCGCTGCGCCGCCGCGCTCGAACAGGCCCGGGCGATCGGCTTCCGTCCGCTCGAGGCCGAGGCGACGATGGTCCTCGCCAACAACCGCGTCGCCGCCGGCGAGCTGGTCGAGGCGCGGGGCATGCTCGTGTCCGCCGCCCAGATCGCCAGCGCCAGTGGGCACGACTCGGCGGCGTCGCGGGCGTGGAGCCTGCTCGTCGAGCTCGAGGCCGAGCACCTGTCCGACTACGAGCGCGGGCAGGAGTACGCCGACAACGCCCAGGCCGCGATCGAGCGCCTCGGGCCCTCGGACGAGGCCGATCTGCGGCGACTCGATCTCCATTTCGCGCGCGGGCTGCTCGGGTATCGCCGCGGCGACTACGACGCGGCCGCTGCCGAGTTCGACGCTGCCGAGCTCCTCGCGCGGCGTGTCGACCCTGCGCAGCTGTATGGGGTCCTCGAGGGCAAGGCCATCGTGCTCGAGGAGCGCGGCGAGTTCGAGCAGGCGATCCAGATCCACACCGAGATCGCACGGCGTCGCCGGGACGAGGGCGGCGACGCCCACCCGCAGCTCTTCATCTCCTACGCGAACCTCGCCTCGGTGCACGCCATGCTCGGGCACTCCGAGCTCGCCCTCGAGGCGGCCCGCCGCTCGACCGAGCTCGCGCTGGCGTCGCGCGGCCCGGAGCACGTGGACTACGCGACCGCGTTGCACAACGAGGGCGAGATCCTGCGCTCCCTCGGCCGGTTCGAGGAGGCGCTCGGGCAGCTCGAGCGGGCGCGGGCCGTGTTCGCGGCGGTGCTCGGCGACGACAGCCCGAAGGTCGCGTCGACGCTCGAACACGAGGCCGGGGTCCTGCAAGGGTTGCGTCGCTTCGACGGCGCGGTGGCGCTGATGCGCCGCGCCCTCGAGATCTTCGATCGCCGCGGGACCGCCCAGGACGTCGCGATCACCCGCGCGAACCTGGCGGATCTGCTGCGCGACGCCGGACGGCCCGCGGACGGCCTCGCCGATGCGAATGCGGCGGTCGAGCTGCTGCTGCCCGAGCTCCCCGGCGCGCCCGAGACCGCGTACGCGCTGATGGTCCAGGGCGAGATCCTCGTCGAGATCGGCCGGGCTGCCGACGCGATCGCGCCGCTCGAGCGCGCGATCGCAATCTGCCGCGACGGCGGGTTCCTGCCGCTCGAGACCGGCGTTGCGCGATTCGTGCTCGCCCGTGCACTGCTCGAGGCCACGGGCGATCGAACCCGAGCGCTCGCGCTCGCGCAGGACGCAGCGCAGGCGTGGCAAGGGGCCCCGGCCCCGTGGAATTCTCGACGGGAGCAGCTCGAGCAGTGGCGCCGCACCGCGCTCGACGGCATGGGTGCGCCCTGATCGACGACGCCGCCGCATGACGATCCGGTTTGCCCTTGGAGTGGGGCGAGTTCGGACGAATCAAATCCGGCGGGCGCGCGTAGATGCATGCCACCCACCAACGCCGTCGCCCTCGCCTGTGGTGAGTCGCGGCGTTGCCCATAGCCGACATTCCTCACTCCCTGAAGGACACCCCCATGAAGTCTGTTTCGACCCTCGTCGCTGCCCTCCTCGCCCTCCCCCTCGCCGCGTGCGTCATCACCGACGGCGACGACGACGACACCGCTGGCACCTCGCCGACGAGCGGCGCCACCGAAAGTGCCGACGCGACCGCGACCATGAGCGCGAGCGACCCGACCGCGGACACCAGCGCGACCGACCCGAGCGCGGACACCACCGCGACCGACCCGGCGGACACCAGCGCGACCGATCCCACCGACCCGACCGCGGGCGGAGGCGTCTGCGAGCACACCTGCACCGGCGACGGGGACTGTACCGCGAGCGGGGTCGACCTCGGCCTCATCTGCACCGACTCGCGCTGCGTCCCGGGCAACCCGTGCGAGACCGCCGACGACTGCGTCGCGCAGCTCTCGGGCTGGTCGTTCGTGCCGTGCACGATGGGCGGCGGCGAGTGTGCGGCGACGATGCGGATCTGCGTGGACCTCGGCGACGGCACCGGCGGCTGTGCGCTCGCGCCGAACGAGTTCATCACGTGCGAGCAAGCCATGCTGCAGGAGACCGAGCAGACCAACCTCGACGACGGCTCGACCGTCACCGTGTGTGGTCAGACCGCCGGCGAGTGCAATGACGGCGTGTGCTCGCTCCCGGTCGCCCCGTGCGTCGACGACACCACCTGCGGCAACTTCGTGTGCAACGTCGGTACCGGCGTGTGCGAGTGCGACGGCGACGATGACTGCGGCGAGGGCGGCACCTGCACCGACGGCGCCTGCTCGGTGCCGGGCTGCGTCGACGACGTCGACTGCGTGAACCTCTTCGACGGCGGTACGGTCACCTGCAACTGAGCTCACCGATGACGTGACGCGGCTCGGGTGAACCCCGAGCCGAACCGACGCGGTCGCCCGAAACGGCGGCCGCGTTTTTTTCATGCGGCCCGAGCCCCGATCCTCAGCCCGGGACGCGTCCGCCGTCGCGGACCTCCCACACGCCCGGCGCGTGGATGACGTCGAAGATCGGCAGCCCCTTCGCCAGCACGCCCAGCGTCGCGGCGGCCTGGGCCCCGGCCATCTCGTCGAGGGTGGCGGTCAGCGTCTCGAGCCCGAGCGCAGGCACGAGCGCGCGCTGCTGCAGCGCGAAGGCGACGAGCTGCCGACGCAGGAACGCGACCACCTGCGGGTGGCACACGAACATCTGCGTGCCGTCGCACGACGGCGACACCAACGGGATCGGCGTGAACGACTGCAGGTCGCCCTCGACGTAGACCTGCAGCACGGCGCGCTCGGCGTGGCCACCCGCGAGCGGGACGAACTCGGCCTCGATGGCGCCGCCCCAGCGCGCCTGCAGCAACACCTGCAGGAACATCTTCGTCAGCTCGGCGCGCACGCCGTAGCGCTCCGAGTTCTGCCACATCATGCGGACGTGGCCGCAGCCGAGGTGGGCCGGCTGCAGCATGTGCTCGAGGACGATGTCGCGGACCTCGGGCGGCGGGCTCATCAGGAACGTGCGCCACTGCAGGGACTCCGAGATGCCCTCGAGCGCCGCCTCGAGCCGCGGGTCGGCGCGCATCGAGGCGATGAACGCGTTGGCGGAGTTGACGTCGGTGTGCAGGTAGAATCGGCCCATCGCGTCGAGCCGCCGGGAGAACAGCGCGCGCACCTCGGGCAGCGTGAACCGCTTGCCGCTCGCCCGCTCGATCGCCCCGAGCAGCAGCAGGAACTCGCCCGCGTCGCCGCCCAGCGTGCCGACCACACCGCTCTCGTCGCGGCCGTCGACGCACGACAGGCGGCCGTGCAGCAGCAGCGCCGCGAGCTTGAGGAACCGGACCGACGAGGGATCGCCGACGTGCCGCTCGATGCGCTCGACGGTGAGCTCGGCGCCGTTGGGCACGGTCGGCTCGATGGTCCGCAGGCGATCGGTCCGCTCGAAGATCTCCGGGTCGCGGGTCGTGGCGAAGCCGAGGTTCTTCCACGACACCATGCCGCCCTCGAGGCAGCCGACCATGCGCATGCCGGCGCGCTCGAGCGCCTTGGCCAGCTCGCCGGCCCGCTCGCCGCCGCGCGACACGAGCACGATCGGCGCGTCGCGGTGCAGGCGGTCGAGCAGCGACCGCCCGCGTTCCTCGGGGACCCAGTCGGCGCCGGGGATGTGACCGAGCGCGCCGGTGAGCTCCTCGGGGCGGCGCAGGTCGACGATGCGCACCGACCGGCCCTGGCGCGCGACGAACTCGGCGGGCAAGAGCGGGATGCCGCTGGGCGAGCGCACGATCGCGGCGACCCAGTTCACGCGGAACATCCGCTCGGCCTGGGACAGCACGCCGATGGGTGGGATCAACGGGTCGGCATCGGTCATCGGCCGAGCATGATAGCGAAAGTGGCACGCCGGTCGCGGTCTGCGGTACACCCACGCGGATGCGACGACGCGCGAGCCGGACCTGGCGCTGGAGCCCCGCGCGATGGGTGTTCGCGGCTATCTCGGTGCTCTCGGCATCGGGTGGATGTGCCCACCGCCGCGTGGCGGTCGAGGCGACGCCGCCGGTCGCCCAGGGCCCGGCGCCGCGATCGGACCTGCCCGATCGACCGATTGCACCGCGGGCCGTCGAGCGTCCGGTCGTGCTGCCGGATCCACCCGCGGTCGAGCCCGCGGCGCCGCCGACTGCACCGCCGACCACGGAGGGCCCCGCCGCCCCAGCGCCGGCCTCCGTCGCGCAGCGCGACGTGCTGTTCCGATCACCCGAGGACGCCGAGCCCGAGACCAAGGGCGGCATCGTCAAGGCGCTCGAGGACGTCTCGTACATCGTCGGCAACGAGTGGTCCCTCGACGCGTTCCGACCGGTGGTCACCGACCTCGGCGGCGGGTACGTCGGCGTGGGGCCCGATCAGGCGTACCTGCTCATCGGCTGGCAGCGGCCCGAGTTCGCGTGGCTCGTCGACTACGACTCGAAGGTGATGCGCGTGCACGCGATGTACCGCGCGGTGTTCGAGCTCGCGCCGACGCGCAGGGCGTTCCTCGACGCGTTCGAGTCGGCCCACGCCGATCGCATCAGCAAGGCGCTCGCCGAGCACGACGACGATCGCCTGCGCCGGCTCTACCGCAACAACCGCGACATGTTCCGCTGGCGGCTGCGCACGGTCGAGCGCAAGCTGAAGCGCCGCGGTGTGCCGAGCTGGCTCACCGACGACGCGACGTACACCTTCGTGCGTGACATGGTGCTCGGCGAGCGCGTGCGGCCCCTACGGGTCAACCTCAACGAGGCCGCGGGCATGGCCGGCATCGCCGCGTCGGCCCGCGCGCTCGGCGTGCCGATCCGCGTGGTCTACCTGTCGAACGCCGAGGAGTACTGGGACGCCTACGACCCGCAGTTCGCCGCGAACCTGCAGGGCCTGCCCCACGACGACCGCTCGCTCGTGCTGCGCACGCGCCTGGTCTGGCAGACCAACCGCGACTACGTCTACAACGCGCAGCCGCTCGAGCTCTTCCTGCAGTGGCTCGCGCTGCCCGAGGTCCGCACGCTCGTCGACATCGTCGGCGAGAAGCCGGCGGCGACGAAGGACGGGATCAACTTCGTGCTGTCGGATCGTCCGCCGCCGAACTCCGGATCGTGAGAGCCGCCCGCGTCGGGCGGATCACAGCCCGCGATCGGCGTCGGTGTTGCGCTCGCCCTCGACCGGCGCCTCGGGGGCCGCCGGGGTGCCGCGCAGCGCCGCCGCCTGATCGATCGTCGCCGCGCAGCGGAAGCCGAAGTGGTGGAACGGCGAGTTGCCCGGGGGCTGCGGCCGCCGCACCCAACCCGCCGCATACTCGGCGCTCCAGTACCACGACCCGCCCTTGACCAGCTTGTCGGTGGCGCCGGGGCACGACTCCGCGCCGTCGCACGGGCCCTTGGGATCGATGCCCGAGCACGCCGCGCCGCACGTCGCGAGATCGGGCGCGTACCAATCGGCGACGTACTCCCAGGCGTTGCCGGCCATGTCGAACAGGCCGTAGAACCCCGCGGGCCGCGAGCCGACGACGAACGTGCGGCCCTTGTACGGCTCGCTGCTGCGCGCCATCGGGGTGCCGCAGCTGCGGCCACGCTTGTCTCGGAGCACCGCGAGGCGACAGGTCGCGCGATCGTTGCCCCACGGGAACGCGGCGCCCTCGGGCCCGCGCGCGGCCGCCTCCCACTGCGCCTCGGTCGGGAGCTGCTTGCCGTGGACCTCGCAGTACTGCTTCGCCGCGAACCACGACATGCCGACGATCGGCTGGTGCGGCCGCGAGAAGTCGGGATAGAACGGCCCGCCCTTCTTGCACGCGCCGCGCTTCACACACGCCTTGTACTCCGCGATCGTCACCTCGAAGCGATCCATGTAGTAGGTCTGCAGCCAGACCTCGAGCTTCGGGCGCGCGTTCTCGGGGCCGTCGTCGGTGCCGCGGATCGCCTTGCCGCCCGGGATGCACGCCATGTTCGCGGGCGCGGCGTCGCAGGCGACGATCGGCGCGCCGTCGGGCAGGGTGGGGCCGACGGGCGCGGCCCGAGCCGCGGCGACCGGAGCGGTGGCGACGGGCGCGGTGTCGACGGGTGCGGCGGCGATCGGGGCCGCGATCGGCTCCGGCGCCGCAGGGCCCGACGCGGCCGGCTCGCTCGCGATGGGGGCGCTCGGTGCCTCGCCCGGGCGCGCGCACCCGAGGATCGCCGCGAACGCGAGCCCCACCACGGGCCGCTGCGCGCCGCTCACGGTCCGGTCTTCGTCGGCACCACGCACGCGCCGACCCAGTCGAACAAGGGCGGGCCCTCGCCCGGATCGAACAGCGGCTCGCACAGGTGTTCGGGCGCCCCCGGGCACATCGCCGACGCCTGCGGGTCGCGCGTGTCGCAGAACGGGGTGCAGCAGCCGTCGGGGTTGTCGCATTCGAAGAACTCCGGAGGATCGGCGCAGAGCATGCCCGCATCGCACTGGTTGGTGAACAGGCACCGCTCGCCGTAGGCCCCGAGCGCCCCCGAGGCGTCGTCGAGGCACGTGAAGTGATCACCGATGCGATAGCAGTTCTGCTCGCCGGGGCAGTCGGCGCCGAAGGGGTCGCAGCCCGTCGAGCACAGCCGCGGCAGGATGTCAGGGCCGCCGACGCAGCGCGCGTTGCTGTCGGCGCACACCAGATCGGGCGCCTCCGGATCCTCCACGCACAAGGCCACGCACTCGCCGAGCAGCGCCTCGTCGTCGTGGATGACGCAGTACAACCCGCGGTCGCAGTCGTCGAGGCCGCTGGCCGCGAACTCCCGCACCGAGCACGGCAGCGCGAGGGCGACGGGCGGGTCGGCCAGCGGCACGCAGCGGGTCGTGTCGGGGCTGATGCCGCCGTCGCTGGCGTAGGGCATGCATTTCTCGTCGGCGGGGCAGTCGTCGGCGTAGAGCGAGCACTGCGGCAGCGCGCCGACGTCGGGCATCGTCACGAAGCCGCCACTGTCGGCCGACGTGGACGACTCGACCGCGGCGCCGGTGCTGGGCTCGGTCCCGGCGCCGGAGCTGGTCGCGGGCGCGTCCGTCGTGACGGTGCTGGTCGCGGAACCCCCATCACCACATCCGACGACGGCCACGAACACCGCGACACACGACCTGCGTGAACCCAACGCCACCGCGCGAGCATACGCCGGGCAGCAGGTGCCATCAACGGCGCCCGACGTCAGCCGGCCGGCGGATTGCACGCCACGCTGTTGATCGCGCCGCCGGTCATGTCCGAGTACGTGTACGCGCCGACGAGCCCGCCGATCATGTCGTACGTCAGCGCGTCCGGATCGACCTTGTAGGCCCGGTCCTGCGAGTCGGGCACCGCCCAGATGAAGCCGTCGAGATCGACGCTGATGCCCTTGGACTGCGACGCCTCGCCCGGGAACATCACCGTCGGCCCGAGCGCCATGGTCGCGACGTCGATCGCCTGGATCCCGCCGACGATGCCGACCCACATCCGCCCGGTGGTGTCCTCGGCGAGGCCGACGCCGTAGTTGTTGATCGACCCGGCGATCGTGGTCCACATCGAGGTCGCCGGGTCCCACTTGCCCGGGACGCCCGTCGCGCCCCAGATCTTGCCCTCGTGGTCGACGGTGATGCCGTAGCCGTAGAACGGCGGCGCCTCGTCGTGCTCCATCGTCTCGAAGTCGACGCGGATCGCCCCGGGGGAATTCTCGAACAGGCGGGTCAGCCACAGATCGTTGTTCGAGTCGACCGCGCCGCCGTAGAAGCCGAAGGTGGTGCAGGGGTAGTTCAGCTCGACGCTCTGCTCCACCACGCCGGTGTCACCGTCGAGCAGGTGCACGCGCACGACGTCGTCGTTGCACATGCCGCTGTTCACCGTGCCGCCGCCGCCCTCGGCGGTCCAGACCTTCTGATCGTTCCACTCGCAGTTGCTCTCGTCGAGCGTGCCGGTGGTCCACGCGACCGGACGCTGGCTGGTCGCGGTGGCGAACGGCGTGTACCAGGCCACGCAGTCGTCGGTGCCCCACGGCTTGATGTCGGCGGCGCCGCTCGACGTGTTGTTGCCGGCGCAGTCCTCGGCGTTGGACCAGATCTTCACCACACCGCCCGAGCGGTTCGCGACCGCGACCGCGCGGCCGTCGACGCTCACCGAGGTGCGCGACGGGTTGCCCAGCGTGTCGCGGGTGAGGTAGCGACCCTCCTCGACGAGCGTGCGGGTGTTGATCTTGCTGACCGTGCCCTGGGTGCTGTTGGCGATCCAGATGTAGCTGAACGCCGCGGGGCCGCAGCACTCGTCGCGGGTCGTGCCGGTCTCGCCGGCGCCGACGTCGAAGATCGGGCCGCCCGACGACTCGACCTCGCCGGCGCTCGTGTCGGCCGGCGCGGTGGTCGACGCGGAGGCCGAGGTGCCCTGCGTCGTCGCGGTGCCGGCGGTGCCCGAGGTGTCGTCGCCACCGGTCGTCGGTGAGGAGCCACCGGTGCCCGAGGCGCTCGAGTCCTGCGCCGTCGCATCGTCGCCGCAGCCCGCGGCGCCGAGGACCACGCTCGCCTGCGCCCACGCCATCGCACCGAACGTCATCCACCGAGCTCGCGTCGTGATGTGCATGCCGACCCCCGGCGTCCATCGTCGCCCCGATGGGCCGCTCGGGGCAACCACCCGCGCATGCGGTCAGTGTCGTCGGCGGACCGCGGCGAGGAACTCCAGGAGCTCGGCGCGGTCGAGCCGGTGGGCCCGGACGATCTCGGCGGCGTCGCGGACCCCCGCGCCGTACTCGTCGTAGCGGCGGAAGTGCGCCAGCTGGACGTGGACGCGGCGGGCCCGGGCGCCGGCCGGATCCTCGACGAGGAACCGGTACAGCGCCCCCGCGGCGAGGTCGTCGAGGGCTTCGGTGTCGGCGCTGTCGACCTCGAGCGTGGCGAGGTCGACGAAGATCTGCAGCTCGTCGCCGACCAAGGTCGCCTGGGCGCTCGCGTCGGTGACCGTCGGCAGCAGGGCGCGCCAACGGGCGGGCACCTGCTCGAACGCGTCGGCGATGGCGGCCGCGTCGCGGACGACGTCGACCTCGGGCCGCTGGAACCCCGGGGTCCGGCCGCGCAGGTGCTCGCGCAGCAGCGGATAGACGTGATCGCCGAGCATGTCCGCGGCCTCGTCGATCGCCCACGGCGCGGCGTGGTGCGATTTGTACGGCGGGCTGCCGAACGGCCCGAGTTCGAGGGCGTCGCGCATGAGGTCGTCGCCGAGCGTCACGACCGCGAATCCGGCGGCGCGCGCCATCTCCATGAACCGCCGCTCGCTGGCCGGGGCGCCGCGGTTGCCGTCGCGCGGCCCCGACACCAGCGACGCGTCGTCGAAGAACACCACCAGGCTGTCGTGGCGCCGGGCGATGTCGTCGACGTCCGCGAGGATCTCGCGCATGCGGGCGTCGGAATCCCCGGTCTCGAAGAAGCGGTTCCGCGAGCCGCACAGCTCGATGAAGATGACGTCGAGCCGCGCCCCGGCGTCGACCATGTTGCGCAGCTCGAGCAGGAGCTTCTCGCTGGGCACGCCGCCATAGGAGCGCTGGTACAGGTCGAAGCCGATCCCGTCGCGGTAGCCCAGCGCATCCCGCAGCCGGTGCTCGAGCCGGACCCCGAACGAGTACGAGCCGATCATGTCGGACTTCGCAAGCATCGACGATCCGATCACGAGGCCCTGATAGGGGCCTTCGAGCGGGTGGCGCTCGAGCCGGCGATCGAGGAAGCGCTGCGGGTCGAAGCGCTCGAACATCTGCGTCGCGGTCCACGGCCCGAGCAGATCGCGGAAGCTGTGGGCGAGCAGGTCGCGGATGTGGCCGACCTTGGCCGCGCCGAGCACCCCGTCGGCGATGGCGAACAGCCGCGAGCGGTTGAGTTCGAGCCAGAACAGCGTCGCGGTCTCCTGGTCGAGGGCCATGGTCCCGACGTGGAAGTACGACGAGAACGCGCGGCTCTGTCGGTTGTAGTAGGCGTAGCCGCCACCGTGCACCAGCGGCTTGAGCCACGGGTACACGAGGTCGGCGCGCGGATCGATCATGCGCAGGTGGATGCGCTCGGAGGTGCCGTCGACGCGGCGGCCCAGCGGCACGTCGTCCTGCACCAGCAGCGTGCCGTAGCGCTCGACCCAGACCATGCCCACGACGTTCGCGAAGCGGATTCGCTTGTAGTTCAGCGGGAAGTACAGGCCCTTGATCTGCGGGATGACGTCGGCGCCCGTGTTCGGGAACTCGAGCTCGAGCCCGGTGGTCGTGGGGCCGAGGTGGGCCTTGGGCCGGTCGAGGTGGGCGACCCAGATCCGATCGTCCTGCGCGGCGAAGTACACCCGCCCATCGCCGGTCACCGCGAAGGCCTTGATGTGGTGCTCGGCGGCGGTGTCGACGACCACGCGCGATCGCCCCGAGCCGGGATCGACGCGCAGGAGCCGGCGGCCGGCGTCGAGGACCAGCAGGCCGTCGCCGTCGGCCTGCATCCCGGCGATGCGCGACCACGGGGTGCGGCCCCGCATCTCGACGGTGAGGACGTTGCCGCCGGCGACCTTGCGCAGCTGCTTGCCCTGCTGATCGGCGAAGTACACCGTGCGGCCGAGGATCACCGGGTGCGTCGGGTGGTCGAGCAGCGCGTCGGCGCGCGGGCCGTCCTTGTCACCGGGGGTCAGCGCCGTGCCGGCGAGCGTGCGCACCGTCTCGAGGTTGCCCGACAGCTCGCGCAGCACGTGGTTCTGCGTGTCGGCGACGACGACGCGGCGGCCGCCCGGCGCGACGGCCAGGCCCCGCGGATGATCGAAGCGCGCCTGCCAGGCCGCGCCGTCGGTGGAGCCGCGATCGGGGCGGCCGACGAGCGTGCGATCGAGGCGGCTCGGCTGCGCGAGCGCGTCGTCGTCGGGGACCTGCGCCAGGCCGACGCCGAGCTCGACCAGGAGGTTGACGGCGAGGCGGCGGTTGCCCTCGGGGCCGAGGTGGCAGTGATCGAGGAAGAGCGGCCCGGCGAACAGCGGGTGATCGAGGTGCACGAGCTCGACCTGCGGCGCGCCCCAGAGATCGACGAGCTCGGACATCCGCGCGGCGTAGTGGCCGTACTCGGTCTCGGTCATCGCCTCGGCGACGAACGTGTCCTCGAGGGGGGTGGTGAAGAACGTCGCGCGACGCCCGGTGGCGCGAAGGCGGGTGACGAGCTGGGCGAGGGCCTGGATCTGCCGCGAGTCGGCCGTGAGCGCCAGCTCCTGGTAGTGGGCGAGGTGGCGCGCGCGGGCGGCGAGGGGATCGGGGGCCTCGGTCGCCGGCGCGGGGACCAACGCCGCGATCGCCCGCTGCAGCGCGTCGCCGTGCAACCAGGTGCGGTGGCGCAAGAGCGGCACGTGCTCGGCCACGCCACCGAGGGCGAGGCCGGCGAGCCAGCGCCGCAGCGCCGCCCAGCGGGTCTTGCCGCGGTTGTTGACGAGGGTCGGGCCGACGTCGCACAGCCACGGCCGCGTGCAGGTGGTCAGCTCGGCGTAGCTCCGCGAGAAGTACCGGGGGTTGAGCTCGATGACGACGGGCACGCGCGCGCCGGGGTCGACGGCGTCGAGCTCCTGGACCACGTGCAGGATGTCGATGGGCAGCAGCGCGTCGAGGGCGACCTGGTGGAAGCGCGCGGGGCTGTCGGGGTTGGTCGCCTCGCGCATCGCGTCGATGACACGGCGGTGCTCCCAGTCGTCGATCTTGCCGCGCATCACGTCGCCCGCGAGCACCGAGTCGCCGACGAGCAGGTACGGCGACTCGGGGTCGCTCGCCGCCGTCGTGAGGATCTGTCGGAGGCCCGCGGCGTCGTGGGGCTCGAAGCCGCGATCGAGCCCACCCTTGCCGGCGAGCCAGCCGAGCGCGAGATCGGCGAGCATCACGACGCCGAGCAGGGCAACGATGAACGACCACGGCCGCGCGACAGGTCCGCGCTCCGCGACGCGTCCGTCGTGCCAGGTGGTGATCTGCGGCTCGGCCATGGTGCGGGTGGTGGAGGTGAGGGGAGATGCGGGAACTCAGAACTGGAAGTAGATGAACGCGGGCGCCTCCTCGGGGGCGCCCAGGGTGGCGGCGACGACGAGCGCGCCGTAGACGAGCACCGACAGCGACAGATCGTCGTCGATGCGGCGCAGCAGCCCGTGGCGGCGGTCGAGTCGGCTCAGCCACAGGAAGCCCGCGACCGCGGCGAAGAACAGCAGCTGCTCGGGGCGTACCGCGACGTCGCCGAACGGCGCGGCGAGGATCCCGGTGAAGACGGTCCACGCGTCGCGCACGGTCGCGGCGCGGAAGAGGATCCAGCCGACGACGACGAGGTGGAACGTCAACAGCCACCCGACGGTCGCGCGGGTGGCCGCGGGGAGGAACGCGAACATCCGGCCCAGGCGATCACCGCGGCGCAGGACCACGTCGAGCAGCAGCAGCACGCCGTGGTAGAGGCCCCACAGCACGAACGTCCAGGCTGCGCCGTGCCACAGCCCTGACAGGAGCATCGTCGCGACCAGGTTGAACAGCACGCGGGGCCGCGAGCCGCGGTTGCCTCCGAGCGGCAGGTACACGTAGTCGCGGATCCACGTCGACAGCGAGATGTGCCAGCGCCGCCAGAACTCCGACGGGTTGCCCGACAGGTACGGCTGATCGAAGTTGCGCATCAGGTCGATGCCGAAGATCCGCGCCGAGCCCCGGGCGATCTCCGAGTACGCCGAGAAGTCGAAGTAGATCTGCAGCGTGAACGCGTAGGTGGCGACCAGCAGGCTCCAGCCGTCGAACGTCGCGGGCGCGGCGAACACGGGCTCGGCCAGCTTGGCGCAGCTGTCGGCGAGCAGGACCTTCTTCGCCAGCCCGAAGATGATCATCCGCCCGCCCTCGACGAGGTTCTCGACGCGGAACCGCTGCCGGATCGCGACCTCGAACTGCGTCATCAGGTGGCCGGCGCGCTCGATGGGGCCGGCGACGAGCTGGGGGAAGAATGTGACGAACAGGAACATCCGATCGAACGCACGCGTCGGCGTCAGCTGCCGCCGGTACACGTCGATCGTGTAGCTCATGGTCTGGAACGTGTAGAAGCTGATGCCGGGTGGCAGGACGATCGCGAGGGCGTCGGTCGTCGCGCCGTCGCCGAGCAGCGCGTGGAGGTTCTCGAGGAAGAAGTTCGCGTACTTGAAGTACCCGAGCAGCCCGAGGTTGCCCGTGAGGCTGAGCATCAGGAACGCCCGCCGGGCCCACGGCGCGCGCGCGCGGTGGATGCCGAGCGAGGCGCCGTAGTCGAGCACCGCCGACAGCACGATGAGCCCGGTGAACGGGATGCTCCACGCCGCGTAGAAGACGAGGCTCGCGGCGATGAGCAGCCACATCCGCGCCCGCGCGCCGAGGTGGAAGAACGCGATCGCGGTCGCGAGCAGCAGCAGCAGGTACGCGAGCGAGTCGAACTGCACGGTGACGGGCTCCCAGGACCGCTAGTCGTCGCGCGCGTCCTCGGCGTCGTCCTTGGCGTCGGGCTCGGCCTTGGCGTCGGCGCGGACGGCCGGCGCCTTCGCGTCGGGCTTTGCATCGGCCTCCGCGTCGGGTGCGGGGTCGGCCTTCGGCGCGGGCGCCTTGGTGTCGACCGGCGGCTCGAGGTCGCCCTCGGGCGCGGCCGGGGCCGCCTTGCCCGGCTTCTTGCCGCCGCGCTGATCGAGCTGGCGCTCGACCCGATCGAGGCGGGCGCGCAGATCGACGACGGCCTGGTCCTCGCCCGCGGGCTTGCCGAGGCGCACCTCGGTGACCAACCGACCGAGCGACACGTGCAGCGCCCCGAGCCACACGAACGGAAGCAGCGCCATCGCGACCCACGGCACCACGCTGGCGCGCCGCGGGCTCGGGGCGGGCGGCGTGACGCTGGCGGGCTCGAAGGCCGCGCCGCCCTCACCGCACGCCGCGGCCATGCGATCGAACAGGGCGGGCAGGTCGTCCCCGACCATCACCGTCTTGGTCGCGGGATCGGTGACGACGTACTGGCCGGTGTCGGAGCGACCGATGAGGTACATGCGAACGTGGACTCCTCGCGGCGTGGGGCCGCCGACGGGAGCGCCAGGGCCGCCGTCGGGGCGGACGGAATCACGTCACTTGGGATCCGGCAATCCACTGCGACAGCCGGGCACAATCCCCCGGCCCGTGGCCGGCCCGCACGGCCTGTAGCGCTCCGCGCAGCGCGGTCATGTCGGGGAAGCGAGCGTCGGGGTCGACCGCGAGGCAGCGCCGCGCGAGCCGGGCGAGGTCGTCGGGGAGGCCCGCGAGCTCCGGCGCCGCGCCGCTCCGCGCCCGGGACATCGCTTCGACGCCGTCGTCGTCGCCGAACGGCGCGCGTCCGAGGCCGAGCTCGACGAGGATCACACCGAGGGCGAACTGATCGCTGCGCTGGTCGTGCGCCGCGCCGACGAGCCGCTCGGGGGCCAGGTACGCGAAGGTTCCGCGGACGATCCGCGCGGCGGTCTCGCTGGCGAGTTGGGTGGCCTTGGCGATGCCGAGATCCGCGAGCTTGACCTCGCCGCTGCGCGAGAGCAGCACGTTGCCCGGGCTGACGTCGCGGTGCACGAGGCCGAGGGCACGACCTTCGTCGTCGACGACGGCGTGGAGGTACTCGAGCGCCGCGGCGATCTCGTCGACGAGGTGCAGCGCGACGCCGAGCGGGGGGCGGCCGGCCGCGAGGGCTCGGCGGAGATCGACGCCGTCGACGTACTCCATCACCAGGTAGTAGCGGCCGTCGTCGACGCCGAGGTCGACCACGGTGACGAGGTTGCGGTGGCCGAGGCGCGCGCCGAGCTTGGCCTCGGCGACGAGGCGGCGCTGCAGCTCGGCCTCGCCCGCGAGCTCGGGGAGCAGCGCCTTGACGGCGAAGCGCTTGACGAACCCGCTGGCGCCGAAGCGCTCGGCGACGAAGACCTCCGCCATGCCACCGCGGCCGATCCGCGCGAGCAGGCGGTAGGGCCCGAGCCGGTGAGGCGGGGTCGTCACGGTGCGCTAAGCTTACCAGCGTGCCGGCGACCGCCACCGTCCACACCGAGGCGCTCGGTGGCCCCGCGGGTGTCGGCGTCGCGTGCCAGCTCGTCGTCGTCGAGGGCCCGGACGTCGGTCGCGCGGTGGACCTCGGCGACGCCGAGATCATCGTCGGCACCGATCCGGCCTGCGGGTTGATCCTCACCGACGAGGCGGTGTCGCGGCGACACCTCGGCGTGCGGGCCGAGGGCGCGCGCTTCGTGGTCCGCGACCTCGACAGCCTCAACCACACGCTCTACCAGGGCTCGCACCTCGGCGAGGCGACGTTGCCGGCCGGCGCGACGCTGAAGCTCGGCCGATCGTTCGTGCGCCTGCAGCCGCGACCGCAGCTGGTCGCGCTGCCGCCGAGTCAGTCGCGTCGCTTCGGCGAGCTCGTCGCCGAGAGCCTGGCGATGCGCGAGGTGTTCGCGGTGCTCGAGCTCGCCGCCGAGTCCGACGTCTCGGTGCTGCTCGAGGGCGAGACCGGCGTGGGCAAGGAGCTCGCCGCGCGGGCGATCCACGATCGCAGCGCCCGCCGGGGCCGGCGCTTCGTCGCGATCGATTGCGGCGCCCTGCCCGAGGGCCTGCTCGAGAGCGAGCTGTTCGGCCACGTGCGCGGGGCGTTCACCGGCGCCTCGGCGCCGCGGGCCGGGGCGTTCGCGCGGGCCGACGGTGGCACGATCTTCCTCGACGAGCTCGACGCGGTGCCCCCGACCGTGCAGGCCCGGCTGCTGCGCGTGCTCGAGGAGCGGCAGGTGCGGGCGGTCGGATCCGACGAGCCCAGCCCCGTCGATCTGCGCGTGGTCGCGGCGTCGCGTCGCGACCTCCGCGAGCGGATCGCCGAGGGCGGGTTCCGCCCCGATCTCTACTATCGCCTTTCGGTGGTCCGCGCGGCGCTGCCCCCCCTGCGCGAGCGTCGGGAGGACCTCGCGCCCATCATCGCCGAGATGCTGCGCCACCGCGGCATGGCGACGCCGGGCGCGATCGAGGGCCCCAACTTCGATCGGCTCGTCGTGCACGACTGGCCGGGCAACGTCCGCGAGCTCCGCAACGCGATCGATCGCGCGGTGGCGCTGTCGCCCGGCGCGCGCGACTTCGCCGGCCTGCGGCTCGGCCTCGACGTCGTCACCGTCGAGTTCGGCCCCGGGGCCGGGGCGCAGGCCGAGCTCGCGGGCGTGCGCACCGACCTTCCGTTCGCGGCGGCCAAGCAGTCGGTCGTCGACGCCTTCGAACGTCGCTACCTCCGCGACGTGTTCGACCGCTGCGACGGCAACATCTCGGCGGCGGCGCGCGAGGCCGATCTCGATCGCAAGCACCTGCGCGCGCTGCTCGTGCGTCACGGCATCCTGCCCGAGCCGTGAGCCGCCGGCTCGGCGCGGATCACCACGGCGGTGATGTTGTCGGTGCTGCCCGCGGCGTCGGCCGCCGCGATCAACTCTACGCACGCCCGCTCGACGTCCGCGTGCCCGAGCTGCGCGGCGATCGTCCAGCCGTCCAGCACGCCCCACAACCCATCGGAGCACAGCAGGTAGGTGTCGCCGTGCTGCACGGGCATCGCGACGACGTCGGGATCGGCCGAGCCCGGCATGCCGACCGCGCGGGTGAGGCACGCGAGGAACCCCGGCGCGACGTCGGCCGCCGCCATGCCCCCGCGCTCGAGCTCGGCGGCGACCGAGTGGTCCGCGGTGAGTTGTTCGAGCGCCCCGCCGCGCAGTCGATACAGCCGCGAGTCGCCGACGTTGCCGACGACCAGCCGACGATCGCGGAACAGCGCGACGACGGCGGTCGAGCCCATGCGCGCCAGCACGCCGGTGCGGCGGGCCTGGACCTCGCGATCGGCGATCCGCAGCGCAGCGTCGACGACCGCCTCGAGCGGGCCGAGGGCCCGGCGCGCACGGACGGGCCAAGTACCCTCGGCGTCGACGTGGATCCGCGCCACGAAGTCATCGAGGGCGGTGATGACCGTGGCGCTGGCGATCTCACCGCCGGCGTAGCCGCCCATGCCATCGGCGACGGCGAACAGGCCGAGGTCTGCGCGCAGCAACAGGGCGTCTTGGTTGTTCCGGCGCCGCCCGACCACCGAGTGGCCGGCGCACGCGAGGGCGATCGCATCGGTGAGCATGGCCGAACCACCACAGCGAGCGCGGTGCCGCGGCCAAGTGCGCGGCGATCCAGCCGCGCCTCGGGGGACGAGTCCCCGACACCCCAGCGGCGGGCGGCGAACCCCGGGGTATCGGCACCCGAGCGCTCACCAGGGGTGCCGCGCCCGGGCGACCCGGTTTCGACCGACGCCGTACACGATCATGCTCGAGAGCAGACCGACGGAGCCGAGGGTCGAGAACACGAGGCCCGCCGCGGTCACGCGCGAGGCGACCTGCACGTCCTTCGTGGTCCCGCACTCGTCCCCGCAGTTCGAGCGGCCGATCGCAGCCGCGGTGGCGCCGGCACCAGCGAGGATCAGGATGACGCCGGCCACCGTGAAGCCGCCGCTCACCGCCATCGCGCCGGCGCCCGTGTCTCGCAGCAGCTCGGCGCGCACGAGCGCGGTGTCGTCGTGCGGGGTGCCGATCACGGTCGGTGGGGGCAGGGGAGGCTCGGCGGGCACGTCGATCGGCTCGACGGGCACCGTGGCCTCGGGCGCCGGCTCGGCGGACGCGGCCGGCTCGGCGGACGCGGCCTCGGGCGCGTCGAGCGGCTCGGCGGACGCGGCCTCGGCCGCGTCGATCGGCTCGGCGGGCACCGCGGCCTCGGGCGTCGGCGATGGTTCCGAGGGCAGCGCGGGCCCGTAGACCGGCGACGGCGCGCGGTGGGCGTGGGCGGGCGTGGGCAGGGCGCACGCCAGGGCGAGCGTCACGGCGAGGGGTGTGTTCGCGTGCATCGGGATCCCGGGCCACGGCGCGCGCGCCGAACCCAGTGCTCCAGTGCGTCGGGCGGTGAATTCGATCCGCGGTTGCCCGCGATTCACTTCCCGAAGGGATCGTCGAGGTCGGGCGAACTCGGGCCCGGCGGTCGCGTCGGATCCTCGGGCGCACCGAACGGGTTCTTCAGATCGGGCGAGCCCTCGAGGTCTCCCGCGGCCTTCGCCGCGTGCCGCTTGGGTCGACGCGGCGTGCCCGGTGGCACCAACGCCGCGGGCGAGAGGGGCTGCAGCGCCACCGACAGCGGCAGCGCGTGCGCGGGCACGTCGATGCGCTGCGACCACGACCGGTAGCCCTCGCGCTCGACCTCGACGAGGTGCGGACCGACCAGCAGGTTGGTCCGCACGAAGGGCGAGCCCGAGGCCTCGACGATCCGCACCCCGTCGACGCGCACGATCGCGTCGGGCGGATCGACCTGGACGATCACGTCGCCGCTCGGCCGTACCGCGACCGGTGCAGCGGCTGGCCTCGGCCCCGCCGCGGGCGGCGGTGCTGCGGGCGGTGGCGCCACCACGGCGACGGCGGGCGCGGCTGGCTCGGGCGTCGGCGGCGGTGCTTGTCGCTGGGACAGCACCAACGCGACGCAGGCCGCGATCGCACACGCGCTGCTCGCCGCCGCGAAGATCCACGGCGCCCGCGATGGTGCGGGCGAGGGCGCGACGCCGGCGTGCAGCGACGCCATGACGCGATCGGTGAAGTCGACGGGGAGTTCGGACACGGTGTAGCTCTCCAGCAACGAGCGGGGCGGCAGGGTCTCCTCGAGGTCCGAGGGCGCCTCGGGATCGCGATCGGGGACATCAACCATGGTGGACCTCGCGGAGTCGCAGCTGCAGCGCCGCGCGGGCGCGCCACAGCCTCGACTTGACGGTGCCGAGATCGACGTCGAGGGCCGCGGCGATCTCGGGGTAGCTGAGCTCGTGGTAGGCGCGCAGGATGAACGTCGCGCGGATCTCCGGCGCGAGCTCGTCGAGGGCGCGGGCGATCGCGGCACCGATCGCCCGCCGCTCGGCGTCGGCGTCGGTGCGATCGGCGGCCGCGTGACCGCGCTCCTCGAGCGGCGCGGGCACCGGCACCCGCCGTCGCAGCTCGTCGATCACCGTACGCGTCGCGATGGTCAGGACCCAGGTCGAGAGTTTGGCGGGCCCGACTTCGGTGAAGCGCGGCACCGCGCGGACGATCCGCAGGAGTGCGTCCTGGGTGACGTCCTCGGCCACGCCCGCGCGGCCCGCCGCGCCGAGCATGCGCACGCAGAGCCGGTGCACGGGGTCCCCGAAGACCCGCAGGAACACGCGCTGGGCCCACGGTTCGCCCCGCTGCGTGGCCGCGAGCGTGGCCGCATCGAACTCCGGCGCCCCCCGGGGACCCGGGGTCGGGGCGAGCTTCGGTGGGGCCGCCATCGTCACCGGCCATTGTCTCGGAAACCCTCGGCCAGAGGTTCCCCGGCCTGCCCGAATTGCGCAGCCGTGCGATCTGGCCGGGTGGTGAACCTCTGCGCGCGCTCGGGCAACGCGGGTATCATGGGACGAATCGAGATTTCATGATGCGATCGACGTCCTTGACCTGGGGTTGTGCGTTGGGTGTGTTCGCGGTCGCCTGCGGCAGCGACGGGCGCGAGTCGAGCGACGACTCGGGACCGATCCTCACCACGCTGACCCAGGCCGGCACGGACGCGCCGCCCGATGACGACGAGGACCCGGCGGTCCTCGATCTCGGCGGGGGCGGCACCGCGGACGACGGCGTCGCCGAGGGCACCAACGACTGCAATCCGAGCCCGACCAACGCGACGCTGAGGGGCACCGTCTACGCGCCGAACCTCCAGATCCCGATCAGCGGCGCGCTCGTGTACGTCGGCACCACCGACCCCGAGCCGGTGCCCGACGGCGTTTACTGTGCGACGTGCGTCGGCGTCCCCTGCGACGCGCAGTTCGTCCTCACCAACCCCGATGGATCCTTCGAGCTCCCGGTCAGCGCCGGCGCCGGTCAGAAGCTCATCGTCCAGAAGGGCGAGTTCCTCCGCGTCAGCGACATCGACCTCGTCGAGGGGCCCAACACCGTGCTGCCGATGCAGAGCAGCCTGCCGGGCGAGTGGAACCCGGCGCAGGGCATGTGGATCCCGCGGGTCGCGGTGGTCGACACGTTCAACGACAGCATCTTCAACATCCTGGCGAAGATCGGCATGGCCGAGGTCGACGGATCGGGCGCGCTCATCCCGGGCACCGAACGCTTCGATCTGCTCGATCAGCCGTCGGGCGGCGCGATGCTCGACGACCTCGACGCGATGCGCCAGTACCACATCATCTTCGTCCCGTGCATGTCGCAGATCGGGATGGGCAACCTCACCGAGCTGCGGATGCTCAACATCCGCCAGTGGGTCGCCGAGGGCGGCAAGTTCTACGTCACCGACTGGGCCAACGAGTACGTCTACGAGACATTCCCGGCCTATCAGACGCTGCACGATCAGAACTTCGATCCCGACCTCGGCTACTACGACAGCAACGGGACGGTGGTGGATCCCGATCTGCTCGCGTGGCTCGACGCGCTGCCGCCGGCGCTCAAGGACATCGGTGGTGGGTACCCGAACCTGCTGTCGCTGCCGTCGGTGACGCTCATCGACAACTGGTCGGGCATCGACGCGATCCCGCCGGTCATCACCCAGGACGAGATGGGCAACGACGTCGACGTCGGGCACCACAAGTGGGTTCAGGGCCCGTGCGAGTCGTGCGACCCGGTGGGCACCGATCGGCCGATGACGATCAGCGCCGACTACGGCTGCGGCCGGCTGATGTTCAGCACGTACCACACGGACGAAGGTGTGCACGCCGGCCTCACGCCGCAGGAGCTGATCCTCCTCTACATCATCCTCGAGATCGGCGTGTGCCACGACGTGCCGCCGCCGCCGCCGCCGCCGGTCGGCTGACGGCCCGCCGCGGTCGGGATGCCGGTACACTGCCGGCACCGTGGATCGACTCGAGCTCCCGCGCCCCGACGACTGGCACCTGCACCTGCGTGACGGCGGCGCGCTGGCCGACCTCGTGCCGCACACCGCGAGGCAGTTCGGCCGCGCGATCGTGATGCCCAACCTGCGGCCGCCGGTCGTCGACGTCGCAGGAGCGCTGGCCTACCGCGAGCGCATCCTCGCGGCGGTGCCCCCGGGCCTGACCTTCGAGCCGCTGATGACGCTCTACCTGACGCCGGCGACGACGCCCGCGCAGATCGAGGCGGCCGCCGCGAGTCCCCACGTCGTCGCAGTGAAGCTCTACCCCGCCGGCGCCACGACCAACGCCGAGGGGGGCGTCCGCAACTTCGACGGACTCGGGCCGGTGTTCGAGGCGATGGCCGCCGTCGGGCTGCCGCTGCTCGTCCACGGCGAGAGCATCGATCCCGCGGTCGACGTCTTCGATCGCGAGGCCGTGTTCGTCCGCGAGACGCTGACGCGGATCGTCGATCGCTACCCGCAGCTCAGGGTCGTGCTCGAGCATATCAGCGCCGAGGAGAGCGTCGACTTCGTCCGTGACGCCCCCGCCAACGTCGCCGCGACGATCACCGCGCACCACCTGTTGTACGATCGCAACGCGATGTTCCAGGGCGGCGTGCGGCCGCACATGTATTGTCTGCCGGTGCTCAAGCGCGCGCGCCATCGCCACGCGCTGGTCGATGCGGCGACCTCGGGCGATCCGAAGTTCTTCCTCGGCACCGACAGCGCCCCGCACGTGCGGCCGACCAAGGAGACCGCGTGCGGCTGCGCCGGCGTGTTCACGGCCCACGCCGCGCTCGAGTTGTACGCCGAGGCCTTCGAGCGCGCGGGCGCCCTGGCCAAGCTCGCCGATTTCGCCAGCCGCTTCGGGCCGCGCTTCTACGGCCTGCCGGTGTCGACCGACACCGTGGTGCTCGAGCGGCGCGCGTGGGACGTGCCGTCCTCGTATCCGCTCGACGGCGGCGAGCTCGTCCCGCTGCGCGCGGGCGAGTCGCTGGCGTGGCGAATGGTGACCGGCCCGACGCTCGTCGCCTGAGGTGGCGCGCGTTGGTCGAGCCGGCGGAATCTCGCGCAGGCCCTCGTCCACGACCCCGAAGCAGCGCACGGGGAGGGCGCTCCAGAGTTCCGAGGCGCCCGCGTCGCCGCGGGACGAAGCGCCGGTTACAGTGCCGGCCGATGTCGCGCTCGCCCCTCGAGCTCCCTGGCGTGCGGCCGTGGGTGATGGCCCACCGCGGCGCCTCCGATCTCGCGCCCGAGAACAGCACGGCGGCCTTCGGCCTCGCGCTCGAGCACGGCGCCGATCTGATCGAGACCGATCTGTGGTTCCTCGCCGACGGCGACATCGTCTGCATGCACGATCGGAGTCTGCGTCGCACGGCGGGGATCGACGTCGACGTGACGACGCTGACCGGGGCCGCGCTGGCGCGTCATCGCCTGATCGATCCGGCCGGCGGCGAGCACCGGATCCCGCGGCTCGAGGACCTGCTCGCGGCCGTGCCGGCGACGACGCCGGTGGTCCTCGAGCTCAAGGACTCGCGCTTCGCCGAGCCGGCGAAGCTCGCCCGGCTGCTGGCGATCCTGGGTGCGCGCGCCGAGTCCCACCGCGCCGCCGTGATCACCTTCGACGCGCGGTTGCTCGCGGCGGTGCGCGCGGGTGCCCCCGGCCTCGTGACCGGTCACATCTCGACCCGCGATCCCCTGGGCGATCGCGCGTGCGATCTGCTCGGTCCGTGGTGGCCGCTGCTCTACGCCAACCCCTGGTACGTCCGGCGCGCCCACGCCCGGGGCCAGCGGGTGTGCCCGCTCGACCCGCACCTGCATCGCCACCTGCCGCGGTGGCTCGCGATGGACGTCGACGCGGTGCTCACCAACGATCCCCGCGCGACGCGGGCGGAGATCGAGCGGCTGCGCGCGCGCGGATGATCGCGCTGCCGTCCGCGGGGGCGAATCGTGGTCAGCCGGCCTTGCCGACCGCGTCGAGGTCGGCCTGGGCCTTGGCGATCGCGTCGGGGTTCTGCGCGGCGACGGGCAGCGCCTTCAAGGTCGCCAGCGCGTCGGCCCGGGCCGTGCGCTCGGCCTCGACGTCGCCGCGGGCGTGGTGGATCTCGGCGAGCAGGCCCTGCGCCTTGGCCTTGCGCGGGCCGTAGGCGCGGTCGATCGCCCGCTGCGCCCACGTGCGCGCGTCGTCGGCCTTGCCGGCGCCGGCGGGCTGCTTGCTCGCTTGGAGATAGATCCACGCGAGGCGATATGGCGGATCGTACTCGTCGGGGAGCGCCGCCACCGATCGCTCGAGCGCCGCGACGAGTTCGAGCGGGACGCCGAGGTAGGCGTAGACCTCCGCGCGCGGCCAGTTGTACGTCATCGCGATGCGCGGATCCTTCGCGTCGCCGGCGGCCTCGTCGAGCAGCACGCGCTGGCGCATCGCCGCCTCGCGGGCCTCGTCCGCCCGCCCGAGGGCGTCGAGGCCCTGGCGTAGGATCATCAGCGCGTCGGAGCGATCGTCGATCGACAGCGGCGCGGAGCGATCGTCGACGAGCGCCCGGAGCCGGGCCACGACCGCCTCACGGATCTCACCCGCCACCTTCGTCTCGGTCTGGGCCTCGGCGCACGCGAGCGCCAAGGCGCTGAAGTCCGAGGCGCTCGCGGCGTTGCCGACGTTCGGCAGGTGGTCGCGGACGACCTGCGGACAGGCGGCCCACCGCTTGTCGCGGTTGTGCGCCGAGAGCAGCGACACCATCACGTCGGGCGCGCGGCCCCACGGGCTCGGTGCGGCGGCGAGGGCCTTCGCGTAGGCGTCGATCGCCGCGCCCCACTGCTTGGCCGCCGACGCCCGATCGCCCTCGCGCGCCGCCGCCTCGTGGGCCGCGAGCGCGACACCACCGGTCGCCTGGTGGCCGCGCTCGCCGTCGTCGAGGAACGCGGCGAACTGGTCGACGGTCGCGGCGCCGACGAACCGCGACTGGATCGACTCGTCCTGCGACGAGATGGCGAAGAACGTCGGCCACGCCGCGGGCGGGAACTTCGCCACGATCGTCGCGTTCGCCTCGCGGTCGGTGTCGAGGGCGAGGAACACGTAGCGCCGATCGTAGTCGGCGAGGCGCTCGTCGGTGAGGACGTACGCCTGCATCGACAGGCACGTGTGGCACCACGGCGCCCACATGTCGATCATCAGGGGCAGCGACTTGCTGCGCGCGCAGGCCAGCGCGCCGGCGTAGTCGTCGTGGAACCACCGCAGCGGCCCGCCCTCGCGCTTCGCTGCAGCGCAGGAGTCGACGACGGGCGGAGCCATCGCAGGCGTTGCCCCGGCCTTCGGGGGCGCCGCTCTGCTCGTCGGGGTCGCGGAGGCCTGCGCGGGGGTGGGTGGCTCGGCCGAGCACGCGGTCAGTGCGAGCGTCATCGCGAGCGGACCTGGACGGAACCGGGGGCGCATGGCCTGCTCTTAGCACGCCGTCGCGGCGGGGAGACACCCCGACGGTGATAGGCTCGCGCCGCGCATGATCGACTACGATCCGAAATCCTGGCTTCGTATCGTGCTGACGATCCGCGGCAGCGTCGTGCCGAGGCTGCTGGGGCGCGTGGCCATCGCCGGGGCGCTCGGCGCGTTCGCGGCCTGGTCGTACGCCCAGGGCGGCGTGTCGATCCCGCCGCTCGCCCACACGCTCATCGGCGTGGCCCTGGGCCTGCTGCTCGTCTTCCGCACCAACGCGTCGTACGGCCGCTACGTCGAGGCCCGCGAGCTGCTCGGCCGGGTGGTCAACGCGAGCCGCGACCTCGCCCGTCAGGTCGTCGTGTACGTCGACGAGCACCCCGAGCGCGCGGAGCTCCGCAGCGACGTGCTGCGGTGGATCGGCGCGTTCTATGGGCTGTTGGTGCAGAGCGTCCGCGACGGCCGCGACCTCGGCGAGCTCGGCCCGCGCCTCACCGCCGACGAGCGCGCGCGGCTCGAGCCGCTGCGCTTCCGGGCGTCGGTGGTGATCGCGTGGATCTCCGACCGCCTCCACCGCGCGCACCGCAACGGCCACCTCGCGGCCGAGCCGCTGCGGGCGATCGACGCCAATCTCGGCTCGCTCATCGCCTCGCTCGGCGGCTGCGAGCGCATCCGTCGGACCCCGGTGCCGTTCGCCTACGCCCAGCACATCAAGGTCTTCGTGGTGTTGTTCTGCTACACCGTGCCGTTCGCGATGGTCGAGGCGCTGCACGTGTACACGCCGATCTCGGCGGCGGTGCTGTCGTTCGCGCTGTTCGGCATCGACGAGATCGGCGTCGAGATCGAGGATCCGTTCGGCACCGATCCGAATGACCTGCCCATGGAGCGGATCGGCGAGACGGTCGAGGTCAGCGCGCGCGAGATCCTCGCGGTGGGGATGCTCGATCAGCCGCGCGGCGCACCGATCGCGACGTAGCTCGGGCCGGGGGTCACCCACGGGATCGACGAGATGCTCGAGCCGTCGAGCGCGAGGACCAGGAGCGCGTCGGCGCCGGGCGCCCCCGACAGCGCGAGGCCCGAGTCGACGTCGACCGCGACGCCGAGCGGGAAGCTCCGCAGGCCCTCGGCTTGGAGCGTCCACACCACCGTCGCCGGGACCGTCGACGCGTCGATGCGCAGGAACGCGGTCGCGTCGTTGGCGACGGTCAGCAGGACCTCGGCGGTGCCGGGGATCGCCGTCACGCCGTAGGGGAAGCCGCCGGGCGGCGGGCCCTCCTCGCGGAGCACCGGCGTCGCCGGATCCGACACGTCGATCACCGCCCAGCTCGACGGCTGCAGCGAGTTGGCGACGACCGCCAGGGGCTGACCAGGGACGAAGGCGACGCCCGAGGGATCGTCGGCCACGACCAGCGGCGCCGAGAGGGTGCCCGCCGGATCCGCGGTCTCGAACACGCGCACCGAGTCCGTGCCGTCGACGTTGAAGATGCCGAGCGTCCCGGTCTCGTCGATCGCGATCTGCTCGGGGTTCGGCCCGACCTCGATGTCCTCGAGCACGGTGAGCGCGTCCATGTCGATCACCGACACCGTAGAGCCCGGTGCGTCGGCGTGGCCGAAGTTGGCCGAGTACGCCCGGGTGCCGTCGGGCAGGAACGCGAAGCCCATCGGCACGTGGGCGGTCGCCAGCTCGGTGACGACCTCGCGGGTGTCGAGGTCGACGACCAGCAGCGCGCCGTCGAGGGCGAGCTCGCCGAGCCCGAGCGTCTGCCCGACCAGCGTGTCGTAGAAGCCGGGCGACACGGACACGAGGGCCGTGTGGCCGTCCGGCGCGATCTCGATCTCGAGGGCGCCCGGGGCCCAGGCCGACAGATCGATCGTGCCGACGACGATCTCGGCCGGGTCACGGGCGCCCGCGGCGAGGGCGTCGTAGTCGACCAGCGTCAGGGTCTGCGCCGTGAAGTCGGCCGTCACGATCCACCGCGACGGCGGAGCGCTCGCGGTCGTCGAGTCGTCGGCGAGCGCGGTCGTGCCCGAGCTCGTCGCGGTGCCGGTGCTGCCCGCCGTCGTTGCGGTGGACGTGTCGGCTGCGGAGCCCTCGCCCCCGTCGTCCCCGCAGCCGAGCGCGACGCCGAGCAGGATCCACGCGGAGTGAAGGGAACGGCGTCGGGTCCACACGCTCGGTCACGATGCACGGGACGCACCGCTTGGGCAAGTTGCCCAACGACGTCCCGCGTCGCGGCGTAGTACGCTCGATGGGCGCCATGACGAACCTGCCGCTCGCCCCCCGCCTGCCCATGCGTTCGACCTTGCACCGTCGCGGTGTCAGGGCCCTCGTCACTGGCCTCGCCGTGTGCGCCTGTGGGTCGAAGGATCTTCCCGCGGCGAACGAAGAGACCACAGGCGGGAGCAGTGGGGCCGTCGGCACCTCGTCGGCCTCGGGCACGACGACGGCCGACAGCGGTACCGATACCGAGTCCACGCCGGAGGATCGCGCGACGATCGTGCACAGCTTCGGCGTCGTCGAGCTCGCGCCGCTCGAAGAGACCGAGCCCTGCGTGCAGTGGACGCTCGACAACGAGGCGGCGCTGTACGTGCAGACCGTGCGCCTGACCAACGACGGCGCCTCCCACCACTCGAACTGGTTCGTCGTCCCCGAGAACGCGTTCCCCGGCGAGGACGGCTACTTCGACTGCGACGCCCGCGGTTTCACGGAGCTCGGCGCGGCAGTCGAGGGGACGGTGCTCTTCGCCCAGTCGACGCAGTCGCGCATCGACGAGCAGCGCCTGCCCGAGGGCGTCGTCGTCAAGATCCCACCGCGGCACAAGGTCGTCGCCGGCGGCCACTTCCTCAACCTCTCGGACTCTCCGTACAGCACCGAGCTGCGGATGGCGTTCGATCTGATCCACCCCAAGGACGTCGAGGTCGTCACCGCGCCATTCCGACTGACGTATACGGACCTCGACATCCCCGCCAACCGCGAGGCGTGGTTCACGGGCAACTGCAGCCTCGCGGGGACCTACGAGGGGCAGGCGGGCAAGCCGCTCGACCTGAAGCTCTACTACGTGACGCCGCACTACCACTACCTGGGCAACTACTTCGACCTGACGCTCGCGGGTGGGCCGCGTGACGGCGAGAGCGTGTTCCGGTTCGACGGGTTCAACGCGGGCAGCAACGGCCAGTCGTTCGACCCACCGATCGATCTCACGGGCGCCGACGGGTTCCGCTTCACCTGCGGCTACGACAATTGGCGCAATGAGTCGGTCGGCTGGGGCATCGGTGATCAGGAGATGTGCGTGATGCTCGGGCTCGCCGACTCGGCCGTGCTGATGGACGGCACCGTCGTCACGGGGTCCATCGTCGGCGAGGAGGGCGACATCGTGCTGAACGAGGGCAACTGCCAGGTCATCGGCCTGCCCAAGAACGACGCCCAGACCATGCCGAGCCCCGACGAGATCGCCGGTCCGTTGTACGTGCCGCCGAGCTCGCCGGGCGACGCCGACCTGCCGCCGGTGCCCGAGTGTGTCGACGTCGATCCCGCGCACGCGCCCCACGAGCCCGCGACGCTGACGAGCATCTCGGCGACGCTGTTCGAGTCGACGTGCCTGTTCTCGTCGTGTCACGGCGGCGATGGGGCGACCGCCGGCGGCCTCGATCTGCGGCCGGAGGGCCTCCACGCGCGGCTGATGGGCCACGTCGTCGCGGGCAACACCGATCTGCCGCTGGTCGCCCCGGGCGATCCGGACGGGAGCTGGCTGTACCGCCGCATCGCCGACTGCGCCCCGGTCGATCGCGACGGCAACCCGGTCCAGCACATGCCGTTCAATGCACCGACGCTGTCGCGCGCGGAGCTGGTGACGAAGGTGCGGGCTTGGATCGCGGCCGGGGCCGCGGATGACTAGGGGCGCGGCCGCCCGTCACACGCAGACCATCGAGGCGCCGAGCGCCAGGCACTCCATGCCGCCGGGGCAGGTCTTGCCCCCCGAGCAGTCGAGGGCGCACACCTGCATGTCGGCGCCGCCGACCGGCGCGGTCACGCAGGCCGGCGTCGCGGTGCCGGCCGGCGAGGGCCCGCAGTCCCCGGGGATCGTGCAGTTGTTGGTGCAGAAGCCGAGGTTGCCCATCACCAGTACGCAGGCCGTGGTACCGAAGCACTCGACCGCGCTGACGCAGGCCGAGTAGGGTCCATCGGCGGGCTGCTCGTCGGGGCCTGCGTCGTTGCCGGTCGCGTCCTCGCTCGGGGTCGTCGTCGGGCTGCTGCTCCCGCTGCCGGAGCTCTCGCTGCCGTCGCCGGTGTCGCCCGAGGCCGCGCCGGTGCCCACCGACGTCGCGGTCATCGTCGTGCCCACGGTGGTGCCGACCGTCGTCCCGGGCACCGTGCCGCCGCCCAACGAGGTCGCGCCGTCGTCGCTGTCGACGGTGCACGCGGTCACGGCGAGGAGGAGCCAGGGCGCGGCTGCACGCAGCGTCGAACCGAAGGTCACGTGCCGAGTATGCGGGAGGACGTCGACGCCCGCCAAGAAGGGGCGTCGACGCGGCTCGCAGCCGCCGCTTCCGCGCGGGCGCAGGTCGAGGGACGCGATGCGCGGGATCAGACGCCGGTGCTGCCCGAGCTCCCGCTCCCCGAGTCCGAGCCACTGCTCGAGCCGGAGTCGGAGCTCGAGTCCGAGCCCGCCGTCGTGTCGCCGACGGTGGTCCCATCGCTGCCGCTGCTGCCGTCGCTCGAACCCCCCGAGCCCGACGTGTCGGCGCTCTCGGTGCAGGTGACCAGCGACACCTCGTCGAGGAAGAAGTTGGTCAGGCCGTTGCCGAGGACGTCGCCGGTGAAGGCGATGGTGTGGCCTGCACCGTCCGCGAAGTCGCTGATGTCGATCGTGACCGGGGTGTAGCCGTCGAAGTCGGCGATCTCCGTGTCGACCGCGATCCACACGCTCTCGTCGTCGATCGTGACCTCGAAGAAGTCATCGCCCGTCTGCGACGAGGCGTTGATCTCGAAGCGGAACGACAGGAACGCGGAGGTTCCGCCGATGGTCACGTCCTGACGCACCGACCCGACCTCGGGATCGGTGTCGATGCCGCCGAACCACGCGTACCAGTCACCCGCGTAGGGATCGGCGCCGGGCTCCTCCGTGCAGTCGACGTCGCAGATCGGCGTGCCGAAGTTGTCGGACATCTCGGTCCACGCCTCGGAGGGGGTGCCGCCCTCGAATCCGCCGTCGACGATGAGGTTGTCCGAGCACTCGCCGGTCGGCGCGCTGGTGGTCTCACCGGGGCTGTCGTCGTTGCCGGTCTCGTCGGGGTTGGAGGACGTCGCCGAGGCCGAGTCCGTCGTCGAGAGGCTCACACTGCCGCCGCCCGTCGATTCACCCGAGTTGCTGTCGTCGCCCGTGCCGTCGCTCGTCGTGATCAGGCAGCCCGCGCCGAGCAGCGCGTGACAGAGCAACAGGGAGAGACCAGGGAGCGCGAAGTTCGTGCGGAGCATGACAAGCCTTTGGACTGAGAAGGAGACGGTGACATTTTCAGGGGGTTTGGTGCAAACGTGCGGCCGGGTCGCGGGCTCCGGGCGTCTCACCAGCCCTCGTACACGCAGACGGCGGGGCCGTTCGTCACGCTCGGTCGGCACACCGCACCATCGCAGCTCGCGCCGACGTCGCAGACCAGCGATCCGGCGCAAGGATCGCCGATCCCCGGTCGCTCGTCGCAGAAGCCCGCGGGGCAAAAGCCGCTGGCGCACTGACGATGGCCCGTGCACGGCGTCGCGAGCGGCTGCCCCGCGATGCAGAGGGTGAAATCCGTGGGATCGCAGAACGCCCCCCGTGCGCACTCGCCCGACAGGCACGGCTCGCCCGCGGGCGGCGGCGCAGCGCAGGTCCCGTTCCCGTCGCCATAGTCGCAGAGCAACCCTTCGCGGCAGCCGACCTCGTCACACGGCGAACCGATGTCGCTGGGGGTCTTGCACCGACCATCGAACCCACACGCGAGCCCGGTGTCGCAGCCGGCATCGCTGCAGGGCTCGCCGAGCTGGCCGCGCCGAGCGCAGCGCGCCTGGTACACGCCGCTGCCGTCCTCGGTGTACGTGCACGAGAGCCCGGCCTCGCACTGGGCGTAGTCACAGTTGGCGCCCTCGCCGACGCGCAGGCGACAGGTCGCGCCGGAGCCGTTGTAGTCGCAGTAGCTGTCCGTGGCACACGCGCCCTGCAGGCACGGCTCGCCCGCCTGCGGTGCCACGGTGCACCGACCCTCGTCGCCGATGCATGCGAGGCCGTCGGCGCAGCGATCGAGCTCGGTGAACGTCGCCGCGTCGCGGCAGCGCTCGCCCGCCTGCAGCCCGGACAGGGCGGCGCACGGGTCGACGCAGCGCCCGGCGTCGCACAGAAGGCCCTGCGCGCAGTCGCTGACGAGGTCGTCGAAGCGGTCGCAGCGCTCGCCTCGGTCCTTCGTGCCGTGGAAGACCTGGCAGAACTCGTGGCAGGGGTGACGCTCGTCCGCGGGTGGCGATGCGCATACTGCCCCATCGATCCCCGCTTCGATCGTGTCGAGGCAGGCCGGGTCGTACGTCAGCTCGCGGGCCTCGCCGGCGACGAGGCGCGCGCGCCACTGGTCGGTCAGCGTCGGTTCGCAGCCCGACTGGGCGACAGTCACCTCGCATTCACACTGCTGCGTGCTCTCGCAGTGCACGGCGACGAGCTGCGCCACGCGCTCGAACCGCTCGTCCTGCGCCGTCCCGTCGGCGGCGTCCCCGAAACACCCCGGCAAAACCACTGCGACCGCGACCACCCACCGATACCCAGACCAACCCATGTGCATGCTGTCAATTTGCGGAAAATACGGCGCCGTGACAAGCAGCGAAGAGCACTGTTTCGGCGCGGAATTTTCGGCGCCGAGGGTGGGCCGTGGTACTCGCACCTCTGTGCGCGTGCTCGCCCGAGTCGGTGCCGCCGGGCTGGTGCCGACGCTCGTGCTCGGCTCCGTGCTGGGCTCCCCGGCCTCGGTGCACGCGCGTGGCCGCCGTGCCCCGCCCGATGCGGTTGCGGCCGAGCCCGCCGGTTGCGGCCGCTTCGACGCGATGTGCTGTACGCCCGGCTCGGCGTCGTGTGTGCGCCCGGGCCCGGCGCGGGTCCTGCTGCTCTCGCTCGGGGCGATCGCCGGGGCGGGCGCGGCCGGGCTGCTGTTCGCCCTCGGTGATCGCCTGAGCCATGGCGACGCCGCGACGCTGCTGGTGGGCGGCGGCGCGGTCGCGGGCGCCGGCGCGCTGTTGGGGATCCTCGCGGCGCGCACCCTCGGTGACGGGCCGATGCTCGAGGATCGCGTGCGACGCGAGACGTTGGGCCTGGCGATGACCGGCGCTGGCACCCGCGTGTTGGGCGAGCGGAGCCCACCGTCGATGTCGCTGCGCATCGGTCCCACGCTGTGGCTCGACGAACGATCCCGCGTGCGCTTGCTCGGCGAGGTGACCGGGCTACTGGGCGCCGAGCGCCACGTCGATCCGCGGCCGCAGCTCGCCGACGCCGCGGCCTCGGGATCGGGCACGCAGCCCGGCACCCTGGCGCGACGACGACTGGGCTTCGCGCTCGGCCTCGACTTCGCGGTGGGCCTGCCGTACCCGATCCTGCGCCGCTCGGCGCGCCTCGGCCAGACCGAGCTCCGCTATCGACCCGAGGTGCAGTACCGCCGCGACTGGATCACGATGGGCGACGCAGGCACGCGGATCGTCGAGCACACGATGCTGCTGCCGCTGCTGGTCGGCGCGCGCTGGCACGTCTCGCCGCGGCAGCGCTTCACGCTCTATGTCGGCCCGCGCTTCGACATCATCTCGTACTCGTCGCTCGATGGTCGTCGGTTGTCGCGCGGCAAGCCGAACGTCGCGCCGATCTACGGCGAGGCCTGGTATGACATCGACGTGCCGCTGACCGAGCACCCGCGTCGCGATGGCGCGACGCGACGGGCGAAGACCACCGGCATGTTGAGCGTGGGCTATGTCCACTCGCGCTTCGGCGGGCGTGGCTTCAACTTCGGGCCGGTGATCGGGTTCCTCGGGCCGATCCACGCCGAGTGGACGGTGCGCGTGCGCCCGGTGGGCGCGAAGGCGGCGGCGCAGATCGGCGCGGGCGTCGTGATCGGCAACGGCTACGCCGTGACCGCCACGGTCGGTGCGGTGCTGCCCAGTCTCCGCGGGAGGTCTCGATGATGCAGTCGCACGCTGCCCTGCGGTGGGGGTCCTGGCTCCGGCTCGCGCTCTGCACCGCCGCGGGCGCGTCGAGCCACGCGTGTGCGCAGCCCGAGTGCGCGTCGCCGGACTACGGCAACCCCGAGTGCCGAGTCATCGCCGAGAACGAGCTGGCGCGCCTGCTCACCGGGGCGGGCGTCGAGGTGCGGTTCCAGGAGCCGACGGCGAGGAGCACCGCGACGTGGGCGGCGACGGGCCTCGTCCGGGAGACGACGCCGGGCGAGCTCTCGCTGCGCGTCGCCGGCCCCGGCGCGTTCGCGATCTCGTTCGAGCCGACGCAGCCGGGGGCGGACACGACCCTCGCGCTCACGCTCGAGAACGTCGACCCCGCGGCGAGCGTCGTCCTCGAGGACTTCGGCGGCCCGGTCGAGATCCCCGCGGTGCAGGGCACGACGCGGCGGAGCGTGACGCTGCACGTCGACGGTCCCGGCGTCCGCTGGATCCGCGGCACGCGGCCGTGTCCGCCGCGTTATCGCCTCGCCGTGACCGCGGACATCCAGACCAACCCCTGGCAGTTCGAGCGCATCGTCGATCGGCTCATCGCGGAGTCGCAGGAGGCCGAGGCCGCAGGCGAGCCCCTGGTCGGGCTCGTGATCGCGGGCGATCTGTCCGAGGCCTCGCGCGCTGACGAGTTCGACACACTCGCGCCGATCTTCGCCCGGCTGCCGTTCCCCGTCGCGGTGACCGCGGGCAACCACGACATCTACCGACCGTTGCATCCGCAGTACAACCGCAACTTCGGGCCCGGCAACTACACGTTCGCGGTGTGCGACGTGCACGTCGCGATGCTCGACACCGGTAGCGGCACGATCGCGCGCTCGGTGCAGGCGCGGCTCCCCGAGCTGCTCGATCGCGGCGACCGGTCGCACCTGCTGGCCGTGATGCACCACCCGCCGTACCCCGGCATCACGGGATCCGGCTGGTCGCGCGAGGACACCGCGGCGCAGGTCCTCGTCGAGTTCGCCTCCGCCGACGTCGACCTCGTCCTGGCGGGGCACAACCACGCGCTGCACGACTTCCCCAGCATCGACGTCGGCGACGCGGTGCTCCGCGAGATCATCGTCGGCACCGCGGGGGCCTACCAGGGCGTCGGCGTACCGCGCTACGGCTACCTGCGGCTGCGGTTCGGCGACGGCGACGACGTCCAGCCCTGCTTCGTCGAGGTCGAGCCCGCGGGCCTCGACGGGCCGGCGGGCGACTCGCTGCGGACGCTCGAGTACTGCGCGGACTAGAGTCGCGAAGGGAGAGAGCGCTACTCGGCGGTGCCGAACAGCCGATCCCAGATCGGCGTGATCGAGGCGAAGTTGCCGCCGCGCATGCTGGTGTGGTGCAGGTCGTGCTTGCGCGCCAGGAACCCGATCGTGCGCAGCCCAGTCATCGGGATGTCGAGGCCGCAGTGGACCAGGATGTTGAGGAACGAGTACGCGCCGAACACGACGCCGAACGCCCCCGGCGTCACGGGCCCCAGCGCCGCGGTGCACACCATCAGCAGGAACAGCCCGAGGAACGTCTCGAGCGGGTGCAGGTACAGGCTGTCGACGGCGTTGGGGTGACGCACCGTGTGGTGGACGGCGTGGACCTTCTTCAGCCACGCCCACTGGTGGAACGCGAAGCGGTGCATCAGGTAGTACAGGAAGTCGTAGACCAGCAGGATCGCGACGAGCTGCACGCCGGTGCGCCACAGCGGGACGTCGGCCTCGGTGAACAGCCAGTCGTACGCGCCGTAGGCGATCGCGAACACCAGGGCCGTCGAGAACGTCATGTTCGCGAAGACGCGGACGTACAGCCGCTTGCCGGAGACCTTGCGGTTCGGGTCGTCCTTGAGCCGGCACTTGGCCAGCGTCGGGGTGCGATAGGCGGCGGCCGCGACGAACATCAGCACGCCGGAGAGCGCGAGCACGATGAGCAGGGACGCGAGGAGCGACATCGGCCCGACCGTAGCAGCGGCCCGCCCGGGGCGGCCAGCGCCAGTGCCGGGAGCTGGCGCACGTCGGTGTGCGCGGCGCCTCAAGTCGGGTGCGGCTCGGTCGATGTCCGCGCGATGATGTTGCGCGCCACCGACGGCATCGCGGGCAGCTTTGCGTCCGCGGCGCGCGGACTCGCCGCAGGTCAGGCGCGCTTCGCCGAGGCCAGCGGGCGGTTGGTCACCGAGCTGTCGCCCGAGGCGGTCGTCGACCAGAAGCTGGCCGAGGCGCAGATCCTCGCCTCGGCCAAGGTGTTGCGCGCCGCCGACGAGCTCAGCGGCACGCTCATCGACACGATCGCGTGAGTCGCTTCGCAGCGAGACCGTCCGCGGGCGCTCACGGCTTCGCTGCCGAGCCCGCCTCGGCCGCGATGAGTCCGTCGATGACCGCCGCGAGGAGCCCGGGGTCCATCGCGCCGCTCGACTTGTAGCCGTTGATGAGGAACGTCGGCGTCGCGGTCAGGTCGATCTTGGTGCCCGAGGCGATGTCCTCGGCGATGCGGTCGGCGGTCTTGGGGTCGACCATGCATCGATCGAACGCCGCGAGGTCGAGTCCGAGCGTGGTCGCAGCCTCGCGGAGATCCTCGCGCTCGAGGTCGTCCTGGTTGCCGAACAGGTGGTCGGCGTACTCCCAGAACTTGCCCTGCGCGCCGGCGCACTCGGCCGCGGCCGCGGCCCCGCACGCGTACTCGTGTCGGTCGTCGACGTTGGGGTTGCAGGCCTTGCCGATCGGATAGTGGGCGAACACCACCTGGACGCGATCTGGGTTGGCCGCGGCGTACTGCTCGACGCCATGGAACAGCTTGGCGCAGTGCGGGCACTGGAAGTCGCCGAACTCGACGATGACGACCTCGGCGGAGTCGGGGCCCTTGCGGTGCGCGGTCGGCATGTCGACGACGTAGCGCGGCTTCTTGCGCAGCTCCTCGACGAGCAGGGGGAGCATCTCGGCCTCGACCTCGCGCCGCAGCGCGTCGCGGCGCGCGTGGTACCAGCTCATGCTGCCGGCCACGGTCACGCCGAACACCACCGCGGCGATGATCGCCGGGGTGCCCAGCGTGTCGTCGATCGCGTCGCGCCAGGCGACGTGGGGGTCGCGCACCCGCCAGGCCAGCCACGCGAGGGCGGCGTTGATGCCGTACCACGCGACGCAGAACGGGCACCACGCGCCTTCCATGGTGGAGACGCCGGCCATCGCGACCGAGGCCCCGACGCTGAGCATCGCGAGGACCACCAGCGCCTGGCGGAACGGATCCTCCCACTTGGCGCGGCGGCCCCACGCGATCGCGGCGAGCACTGCGGTGGCGAGGGCACCGGCGGCGCCCAGGGTCGCGACCGGGATCCCGCCGAGGTCGCCGTAGCGGCCCGCCGTCACGCTGCAGCCGGTCGCCGAGAACCGATGGCACGCGGTGGCAACCCCCGCACGACCGGTGTCGTAGTCGAGGTGGACCAGGGTCAGGTACACGCCGTCGGCGACGCCGAGCAGGGCCACGAGCGTCGCCAACAGGAGCAGTCGCGAGCGGTTCGCATCCGACACGGCTGCCAGGCTCATCGCGCGGGGCACGGCTGTCAAGGTGGAGGCTGTCACCCGCGCCGGTCGCCGTCGGTTCCCTCGCGGGCCGAGGCGATCGCGATCACGACGGCCCCCCGCGCGCGCAGCTCGGCTTCGCGGGGGGTGCCGGCCGCGACCACGTACACGTCGCGGTCGACCAGCGTCGGGGACTCGGACATCAGCACCGCGAGCGGGGCGACCACGCGCTCCTCGATCACGCGCTTGAGCGGGCGCGCGCCGCGGGTCGGATGCCAGCCCGCCACTGCGAGGCCGTCGCGGACGTCGTCGTCGACCACCAGCCGCAGGCGCCGGCGCTGCAGGCCGGTGCGCCCGACGAGGTGGGCCAGCTCGAGCTCGACGATCCGCCGGATGTCCGCGGTCGCCAGGGCGCGGAACGGGATCACGTGATCGATGCGGTTGAAGAACTCGGGGCGGAAGTGGGCGCGCACCGCCGCGACCACGTCGCCGTCGCCGGTGTCACCGCCCAGGCCCACCGCGGTACCGCGGGCGACGCCGATGTTGCTGGTCATCACCACCAGCGTCATGCGGAAGTCGACCAGGCGTCCGTCGTGATCGGTGAGCCGGCCCTCACCGAGCAGCCCGAGCAGGAGATCGAAGACCGAGGCGTGGGCCTTCTCGATCTCGTCGAACAGGACGAGCGACAGCGGACGTTCGCGGACCCGCTCGACCAGGCTGCGCGTGCCCGGGCCGCTGCCGAGCAGCCGCTGGGCCGAGCCCGGGAGCATGTACTCGCTCATGTCGACGCGGATCATCTTGTCCGCGGCGCCGAACATGTAGCGCGCGAGCTGCTTGGCCAGCTCGGTCTTGCCGACGCCGGTCGGGCCGACGAAGAAGAGGCTGCCGACCGGGCGATCGGGATCGTTGAGCCCCGCCTTGAGCCGCGTGAGCACCCGCGCCGCGGTCGAGCAGGCGTGATCCTGACCGACGACACCGTCCCGCAGGCGCGCGGCGATGTGCTCGCGTCCGGCCTGCTTGGCGTCGGAGACCAGCTCGAGCGGCAGGCCGGTGATGCTCGCGAAGTCGCGGGACACCGCCTCGGCGTCGAGCTCGACCGCGGTCGCCTCGGTCGGGGCCATCGGGGCGGGGTGGAGCTTCGCGAGGGCGTCGAGCAGGCGGAAGGCCTTGCCGGGGAACGCCAGATCGCGCTGGAACAGCTCGAGGTGCTGGACCATGCGGCGCCAGCCCGCGCCGTCGATCGCCAGGTGTGGGTGCTCGCGCTGCTGCCAGGTCGCGAGCATCTGCGGCATGGCCGACGGCGCCGGCGGGTCGACGCGCACGACGTGGAACACTCCCAGGAGGTTGGGCGCGCGCTGGACCAGCCGCTCGTGCTCCTCGTGGGTGCACTCGGACAGAAGCGCGATGTCGCCGGCGATGACCGCGGGCAGCAGGAGATCGGCGATCGACGAGCGTCCGGTCTGGGCGGCGAGCACCGGCGCGAGGCGATCGAAGTAGAGGATGTCGCCCTCGCCGGAGAGCTCCGCCACCAAATCGAGGCAGCGCTGCTCCCACATCCCGAGGTACTTCATGCCGGCGATGATGCGGTCCGCCGACGTGGCCCAGATCTTCGGCGTCGGGCCCTCGGCGTCGCGTTTGCCGAGCCACCGCGCGAGCGCCCGGATCCACGCGGTCTTGCCCGCGCCGGCCGGCCCGACCAGCAGCAACGAGCGCGGCCGCTCGCGGCAGAGCAGGGGCTGCTCCGCGGAGAAATCGAACTGGCCCACCAGGCGGCGACCGCTGCGTCGTTGCTCGCGGTCGACCAGATCCTCGGCGATGGCGTCGAGCACCGGGCGCGGGGCGTGGGTCCGCCGCTGAGGGGCGGCGCTGCGTCGCCGCGACAGCGTCGGCGACCACTCTACGACCTGCTCGTCGTGCACGTCGCCCAGGGCGTAGACGTCAGCGGCGTGCTCGCCGAGCAGCGCCGTGGCGATCGCCTGGCGCAGGATATCGGGCGCCATCTCGAGCTCTTCGAGGACGAAGTTCCAGCCCATCGGCGGCACGACGACCTTGAACCCGCCGGCGCGCAGCTCGGCCCAGAGGTAGCCGATGCGCACGGGGATCGTGCGGCGACCGATGACCACGCGCTTGCCGACGATCGTGCGCGGGTGGACCGTCAGCTCGACCCGGCGCAGGGCCAAGGGCTCGCGCCAGTGGTACGCGGCCATGTCGGCGGTCGATTCCTCGACCGCCAGGGCGAGCTGCGACAGCACCGCCGCGACGTCGTCGCCGTAGCCGACCGGCGGCACGTCGAACACCGTCGCCGAGGGCACCATGCGCCCGGTCACGCGCCCGTCGTGGTGGGTCTGCAGGTGGACGCGGAACGTCGGCCTCGTCATCGCGGATCCTCCTGCTCGGTTCCCGCGGCGAGCACGGCGTCGGGTCGGTACATCCACACCGTGCGGAGCACCGCGGCGAGCTCGCGGACGTGCAGCCGCAGGGCCACCGCGATCGCGAAGTCTTCGACCTCGATCGGCGCGGGGCCGTCGTTGGGCGCGGGATCGAAGTGGTACGCGCGGACCACCGGCGGCACGCCGTCGGGGTTCGGGGGCAGGGACTCTGCCGGCACGCCGGACTCCAGCGCGGTGATGAAGGCCAGCCGCGCGCCGTCGAGGGCGGCGAGGTGCGCCGACGCGGTGACCTCGGTCGCCGGCAGTACGCGCACGCGCACGACCTCGGTCGCACCGGAGACCGCGTGGCGGACGTGCGTGCCGTGCTCGGGGGCGAAGAAGCTCCGCACGCCGGGGCCCGTGATGCGCAGCACCACGGCGCGCGCGGCCTGGCCCAGGGTCATCTCGAAGCGCGCCGCGTCGAACGGCTCGAGCACGTGGCAGCTGCCGTCGTCGAAGCTCGCGACCGCCTCGTCGACGGTGCCGCGGCCGCCGGCGTAGCCCGCAGCGAGCCACTCGAGCAGGCCCGGTCGCGCCCGGGCGAAGCGCCCCTCGGCCCGCGAGTGGCTCACGCGCGACAGCTCGAGGAGCACCGCGTGCTCGCCGGCGTCTTCGGCGTGCGCGGCCGCGTGCTCGAGCGCGCGGAGCTCCGCGAGCTGCGCGAGGACCTCGGGCCGCGTGCGCAGGGGGAGCTGCGGGATCTGCCCGCGCCGCGCGATCGTCCGCGCGTAGACCTCGTGGCCGGCGATGCCCGCGATGGTGATCCGCGAGACGCCGAATTGCTCGGCCTCGACCAGGTCACCCTCGATCTCGCCGTCGGCCTGCCCGGCGAGCAGCGGATCGTAGTCGGCCTGCGTGCGCAGGCGGTCGCGCAGCGCGAGGAGGTCGGCGCGCAGCGACTCGAGGTTGTAGGCCGCGTCGGCCGCCGAGCGATCGCCGGCCTGCGATCGCGACAGCACCACCCGCATCGTCGCCGCCAGGCGGGCCAGGGACTCGCCCTCGAGCAGCGCCTCGGTGCGCGCGAGCGCGGCGGGGATCGATCGCCGCAGCCGACGCGCGTCGTAGTCCATCAGGTCGGCGAGCGAGCCCGGCATCGCGGTGACCTCGGCCTCGCGCAGGTGCTCGGCGTGGAGCGCCAGCTCGCCGCCGCGGACGTGCAGCCAGAACACCCGTAGGGCAGCCGCGGGGCTGCCGGCGATCTCGTCGGCGAGCCAGGCCCCGATGTGATCCTCGAGCCAGCGCTTGAGCGAGCGCGCACCGTCGCGCTGCGCGAAGCCCCGGGTGACCACGAGGTCGACGACCGCGGGGGAGTGGCGGACGAAGATGTTGCGTTCGACGAGGCCCGCGCGGTCGAGGAGCATGCCGAGCTCGCGCTCGGCGATCCGCCGCGCCGTGGCCTGGGCGAGGGGGTCGAACGTGACGATGCGATCGATGCGGTTGAACAGCTCGGGCGGGAAGAAGTCGCGGATCGCCCGCTCGACGTCGCCCTGCGATGCGCCGCCGTCGTCGCCGAAGCCCACCGCCGGGCCGCGGCGGGCCCCGAGGTTCGAGGTCAGAAGCACGACGGTGTGGCTGAAGTCGACGAGCGTCCCGCTGGCGTCGGTGATCCGGCCGTCGTCGAATACCTGCAGCATCAGGCCGAGCACCGCCGGATCGGCCTTGTCGATCTCGTCGAGCAGGACCACGCAGAACGGCTGCGACCGTACGGGCGTCGTCAGCGTGCCGTCCGGACGGAACCGATCGCCGACCAGGCGGGCCGGGGCATCGGGCCCGGCGTACTCGCTCATGTCGAGGCGCACGAGCCGACGCGCGTCGCCGTAGAGGTACTCGGCCAGGCACTTGGCGAGCTCGGTCTTGCCGGTGCCGGTGGGGCCCGAGAACAACAGCACGCCGTAGGGGCGGCTGGGGTCCGCGAGCTGGGCCCGCATGCGGACCAGCACGTCGGTCGTCGCCGCGATCGCCCGCGGTTGACCGACGACCTGCCGGGCGAACGCGCCGGAGACGAGCGCCGGCGGGAGCGAGCGCTCGGGGACCAGCATCAGCTCGGGGATGCCGGTGCGTCGCGCGAGCAGCCGGACCACGGCCTGTGGTCCCACCGCGGGTGGCTCACCGTCGACGCCCCACCGCGTGTCGAGGAGACTGCGGGCGATCGTCCGCGCGCCGCCGGGCGAGGTGCTCACCGCCGGCCACACGCCGTGCGCGGCGAAGGCCTCGACGGCGTCCTTGGCCGCCTTGAGCCCGCAGCCGGTGAGCTCGCGGTAGCGGCGGATCGCCTGGATCTTCTGTCCCTGCCCGAGGTCGTGCTCGACCGCCCGCAGGGCGTGCGACCAGCCGAAGTCGCCTTTGGCGAGGGCCTCGAGCAGCTCGATCGACTTGCCCGGCTCCGCGATGCCGCTGACCAGCGCGCCGCCCTGCTCCGCGATCGTGCGGAACGATCGGGGATCGAACGCGACGCCGTGCTCGAGCTCGAGGGCGCGCGCGCGCTGGATCACCAGCCGCGCGGTCGTGGTGGCGTCGGTCGGCTCGACCCACAGCACCGTGAACGCGGCGGCGAACTCCGGCGCGTCGTCCTGCAGCATCTGGTACTGCTCGGCGGTGCACTCGGCGACCACCGTGAGCTCGCGGCGCGCCACCGGTCCGCGGAAGAATGTCGCCAGCGAGCGATCCGCCTCGCGACTCTCGCCGATGCGGCCCCACGCGTGGAGGTCGTCGACCCAGAGCACCGCACGGTGGTTGCGACAGGCGTCGAGCAGATCGACGCAGCGCTGCTCCCACTGGCCGAGGTAGGACATGCCCGCGATGATGCGGTTGCCGCGGACCAGCCACACCGCGTGTACGCGGTCGAGGTTGCGGTGCAGCGCCCAGCCGTCCGCCGCGAGCAGCTCGTGGACCAGGCCGTTCAGCAGCGTGGTCTTGCCGCATCCGGTCGGCCCGACCAGCAGGACGGAGGTCTTGCGCGGGCCGCAGAGCAGCTGCGCGAGCTGTCCGTCGTAGGGCGCCCGCGGGGCCCCGCGCGCGAGGCGTTCCTCCGCGGCGCGCTGGGTCTGGTCGGCGCCGAGCTCGGCGAGCAACGCCTCGCCCCGCGTGCGCGACCCCGACCCGACCCGCGGCGCGTCGTCGGGCTTGCGCGCGAGCCGATCGATGAGGCTGTGCGGCGCGGCGTGGAAAGCCACCAGCTTGAGGCACTCGCGGCCGCTCGAGACCAGCGCGTCGACCTCCCAGTCCTCGAGGGCGGCCCAGCGCTCACGGAAGTACGCGGTCGCCTCGTCGACGAGCAGGCGATCCTCGGTGTGCACGAACCACTCGTCGGAGCGCATCGGGTGGTACGCGATCCACATCGGCCCGTCGTCGTCACCGGTCGGCCCGCGGTCGCGCGGCTCGAGCACGACGGGGAAGCGCGCTCGGATCCGCCGGCTCGACTCGCCGACGGTCAGCTCGAGCGGCACGAACTCGAGTCGGCGGCCCGGCACGAACTCGAGCGGCTCGAGCTCTGCGGGCCAGAGCTTGGCGATCGCCTTGCGCAGCGCGTCGGTCAGGCGCTGCTGGAGCTTGAGCGCGCTCGGGCCCTGGTGCGCCGTGCCCAGGTCCCCGAGTCGCAGCGGGGTCCAGTGGAGGCGACCGCCGGCGCGGCGCTCGAAGATGGTGATGCGGAAGTCCATGCCGGTGTGACTCTGGGGGCCCGTTGCGTTGCTGCGCCTGCCGTCACTGCGGGAGATCGTCGAGGAGCCCGGCGCCGTCGCGGCTGCGGCGGACCAGCTCGCCGAACCACAAGCGCTGCAGCGTCGCGCTGGCGGAGAGATCGACGGGGACCGCCGCGGTGAGGCCGACGACCGGCATGGTGACGGCGCCGTCGGCGAAGACCTCGCGCGTCGCGGTCATGCGGTGCAGCGGCTCGGGGGCGTTGCGCGGGGGCGGAGCCAGCGAGGACGCGCCAAGCTCGACGTGGCCGAGGCCGGTGCGCGCGGTGATCGGGCGGATCGTGAGGTGCTCCGCGGTGGCCCGATCCGCGGGCCAGAACCGGTGCAGCCCGGCTTCGAGGCCGAGCAGCCAGCCCGCGTGCGGGCCGGTCACCGACACGAGGAGGTCGCGCCACGGGGCGCTGTCGCCGGTGGTGGTGAAGTCCTCGCGCACGCGATCCAGCGGGCGCGGCGGCCCCCATGGCAACGCGGGCCAGTCGGGGCCACGGTCGCCGGCGCGATGGATCGACACGCTCCAGCGCAGCTCCGTCGCCCACGCATCGAGCCACGCCAACCATCGAACGATGGGCGTCGTTGCGGTGTGGGCGTGCAGACCGATCGTGATCGCGTCGCGCGGCTCGGCGGTGAAGATCGCCGCCACCATCGCGACCTCGAACGCAGCGTGGGCGGCGTCGGCGTCCGCGGCGAGCTCGTGCGCCAGCTCGCCGGAGGTGTCGCCGGCCGCGAGTTCCTCGACGGCTTCGACCGCGACCATCGCCGCGTCGAGCCGCGCGAGCGCGTCGGTGATCCGCTGGTGCTCGCGCAGGGTCGCGACGCCGTGGCTGCGGGCGTACTGCGACGACGCGCCCTGTGGCTGCGCGGCGAGCTCCGCGGTGAGGTACGCCGCGCGCTGGCGCAGCTCGTGGATCGCCGGGCTGTCGAGGGCGGCGGCCGCGTTGCGGCGCAGCCGGGAGAACTGCGCGGCGCCGGCGGTCACGCTGCGGCCGGCAGGCGGCGTGACGATCGCGATCCGCAGCGCGCCGAAGCTCGCGTCGAGGTCCGGACTCCGCTCGCCGAGGGCCGCGGCGAGGCCGTCGTCGCCGACCGCCACGACGACGCTCGTGCCCTCGGCCAACGCGCCCGCCTCGGAGAGCATGCCGGCGACCGACGCGACGAGGTGATCCTCGAGCTCGCGTCGCAGCGCGCGGGCGCCATAGATCGGCGAGTAGCCGCGGGTCGCGAGCTCGGCCAGCGCCGCGTCGGTCACCTCGAGGCTGATGCCGCGCTGGGCGAATGCGGCGCGCTCGCGGATGCGCTGCAGCGAGACCCGCGCGACCTCGGCGATCTCGGCCCGGTCGAGCGACGCGAACGGGATGATCCGATCGATGCGGTTGACGAACTCCGGTCGGAAGTGGCGATCGACCTGCTCGGTGTAGTAGCGGCGCTCGTCGCCACCGGCTTGCACCTTGGCGCCGCCGAAGCCGGAGCCACCGCCCGTGGGTCGGTGGCTCGCCCCGAGGTTGCTGGTCATGATGATGATGGTGTTGCCGAAGTGCGTGGTCCGTCCGCGCGCGTCGGTGAGTCGGCCCTCGCCGAGGACCTGCAACAGCAGGTCGAACACCGCCGGGTGGGCCTTCTCGATCTCGTCGAGCAGCAGCACCGAGAACGGCTGCTGGCGGATGCGCCGCGTCAGCTCGCCGTCGTCGCTCTGCGTGCCGCGGATCAACCGCTCGGCCGCCCACGCGTCGGTGTACTCGCTCATGTCGAAGCGGACCATGCGCTCGGGCCCACCGAAGAGGATGCGGGCGAGGGTCTTGGCGACCTCGGTCTTGCCGACGCCGGTGGGGCCGACGAACAGAAAGTTCGCCAGGGGCTTGCCCGGCGGCTGCAGACGGGCCTTCACCGTGCAGAGGGTCTCGGTCACGCGCGAGATGGCCTCGTGCTGACCGATGACGCGGCGGCGGAACTCGTCCTCGAGCGCGCCCCGGCGGAGCTGCTCGTCCTCGCGCAGCAGGAACATCGGCATGCCCGTGCGCAGCGAGAACGCCCGGTAGACGTCGTGCACGCCGATGACATGGGGCTTGCCGTCGGCGTCGACGTCGTGGCGGTGGATCGCGCGCAGCTCCTCGAACAGACGGACGGCCTTGCCCGGGAACGCGGCGTCGACCAGGTAGCGCTCGCACAGCTCGACCAGGGGCGCGACCGCGGCGGTGTGGAGCGACGGTCGGTCGGGCTCGCTGCGCCGCGCCCACGACGCCCGCTCGGCGACGATGCCGACGCTGGCCTCGGCGGCCAGGGGCTCGACCGTGACCCGGTGCATGCAGGCGAGCAGGGCGGGCTGCTGCTTCTCGAACTGCTCGAACGCTTCCGCCGTGCACTCGCCCACCAGTCGCACGCGGCCCTCGACGATCCACGGGCGTAGGGCGGACGCGAGGTCCTCCATGCCGCCGCTCGTGCCGGCGAACAGGTCGGCGAGGTTGTCGAAGTAGAGGATCGCGTCGAGGGTCGCGGCCGCCTGCATGACCGCGTGGATGCGCTCGGCGAGCTCGCCGAAGCCGGACTGGCCGGCGACCAGCGCCGCGCCCGAGGTGGCGAACACCGGGTTGCTGCGGAACGGCACCACCGCCTGCGAGAGCAGGGCCTCGAGCACCGCGGTCTTGCCCGCCAGCGCCGGGCCGACCAAGGCGACGCCGACGCGCTCGTCCCCGCCGAGCAGGGCCCCGAGCCGCTCGATCTCGTCGTGCCGGCCGATCGTCGCGGGGCCGCGGCGGTTCGCGTTGGCCCGGAGCGCGTCGGTGCCGATGCGCTCGAGCAGCTCGCGGGCGGCGGTGCGCGAGCGCTCGCCCTCGTGCAGGCGCCTCGACTGGGCCCGGGTGCCGACGTCGTCGTGGTCGCTGCGGCGCACCGAGACCGCGACGCGGTGGAGGCTGTGGCCGAGGGCGGGCAGGAGCGCGGCCCACTGCGCGGGCCCGAACTCGCGGGCGGCGACCTGACGGGTGATCTCGTCGACGACGCGCCGCCGGAGATCGTCACCCGGCGCGACGTGGAGCACGTGTCGCAGGGGCAGCACGTGGACCCACCACGCGTCGTCGTCCGGGACCGCCACGCACGGGATCGCGATCGGGCGATCGACGCCGAAGCGACGATCGAGATCCTCGCGGGGCAGCAGCATCGGCACCTCGTGGAGGACCGCCGTGTCCGGGAACGAGAAGCCCGCGAGCTGGTCCGCCGGCACCTTCGCGAGGTGCTCGGCGAGGAACATCCGCTGCGTCGCGAGGGCCTCGTCGAGATCGCCGGCGCGGCACACCAGCTCGGGGTTGCCGAGGGGATATGCGTACACGGCACCCGAGGCGTGCGTGCGGACCACCACGGGTGGCTCGAGTTCCAGCGTGACGGCCAAGGGGACGCGGATGATACCGCGTCCTCGCAGGCCGGCCTCGATCGCTGGCCCACGGGACTGGCCCGCGGGCGGGCCACCACTGGCCCGCGGGCGGGCCACCACTGGCCCGCGGGCGGGCCACCACTGGCCGGTGGGCGCCCGCGCATGGCGAGAAATCGGCCCCGCACGTGTTGGCACGCGACTTGGAACGACCGGCTGCCCGTCGCCATGAACGCCCGCGCCACCGCCACCGCGGCGCAGCTCGATCTCCTCGCCGAGGTCGGGCTCGACGCCGACTGCCTGCATCGCATCGGTGTCCCCGGCGACGCGGCGAGGCGGCTGCGCGCGCGCTGGGACGGCGATCGACTGCCGTGCGTCGGCGAGGCGCAGCTTCGCTGCGACACCTGCGGGCTCGCGGCCGCGGTGCGGTTCCGCTGCGCGGGACGCTGCGAGCGGGACTGCGAGCACGGCGAGCGGGCGGCCGCCGCGATGGTGCGGGTGATCCCGCGGGTGCCGGTGCGGCACTGGGTGCTGCGATTGCCCGGCGTCCTGTGCAGCGCGTCCGCGGTCGACCAACGCCTGGTGCGCGAGCTGTCGCGCGAGTTCCTCGCGCAGGTCTTCGCGTTCGTGCGCCAGCGGGTCCCGGCGGGCCCCTCGGCCACGCAGTGCGGCGGCGTGAGCCTCGTGCATCGCACCGCCCGCGCGCTCGTGCTCGACGTGCACGTCCACGCGCTCGTGCTCGACGGGGGGTACGTCGCGGTCGAGCGCGGGCTCCGGGAATTCGTGCCGATGGCCGACGAGCCGACGCCGGAGGAACTCGCTGCGCTGGCGGTCGCGGTGCGCGAGCGCCTGCTCGCGCGGTGGCGACGGCGTCGCGGGGCGAGCGACGATCGCGAACAGTGGCGCGTCGCGATCGAGCAATCACTCGTCGCGGGGCCCGTCGCCGCGACGGCCGTGCGGCGGATCCGGGTCGAGGGCGTGGGCCCCGGCCGACCGCGACGCGTCGGCGCCGGGGCGCGCAAGGACGGCTTCGGCGTCCACGCGATGGAGCGGATCGACGGCGCTGCGCGGGGGTCCCTCGCCGCCCTGGCGCGCTATCTGGTGCGGGCCCCCGTCGCGCTGGCCGAGCTCGGTGCCGGCGGCGAGGGTCGGGTGGTGCAGCGGTTGTCGCGGCCGTTCGCCGACGGCAGCACCCACGTCGAGTTCTCGACCGTCGAGCTCGCGCGGCGCCTGGTCGCGCTGACCCCGGCGGGCCACGTGCACCGCGTCTCGTACCACGGCGCCCTCGCCCCGGGCGCTGCGGCGAAGTGGCGCGCGCGTCCGCTGCAGCTCGCGTTGGTCGACGCGTCGCACCTCGTCCGTGCACGGGGCACGCGACGCCGCGATCGCGAGCCGTGGCCGAGCCCGAGCTGCGATCGCTGCGGCGGGCGCATGCGCGTGGTCGCGATCGACGAGGGCGTCGACGCCTCGCCGATCGTGGCGAGGCCGGCGTGATCCGAGGGCAGTGTTCAGGGGCTGCGGGCGCGTAGGCCCCGACGACTCGCGCGGACGCCCTTGTCGATCGCACGGCGCACGGCGACGAGATCGTCGTCGCGCCCGAGCACGCCTGCGACCTCGTCGATCGTGGGTCCGAGGGCCTCGGCGACCGCCGTCGTCACCTCCTCGACCACGCCCTGCAGGTACTTCGGCTTCACGCCGATCGTTCGGGCCTCGGCGTGCCACGCGGTGGCGGGGAGGTTGCCGCCGTCCGTGCGCCCGCCGATGCTCATCGCGAGCCGCGTCGACAGCCGGCCGTACGCGGTCGTGCACACGAGGTCATAGAAGGGGGCGAGGCGCCAGCGGCCGTCGTCGTCCCGCAACAGCGAGAGGTTCTTGGCGTGGTTGTCGCGGTTCCCGACCACCGCGCAGAACGCCAGCCAGCGCAGCAGCGCCCGCGAGTCGATCAGCGGGCTCGTGCTCGCCTCGCGCACCAGCTCGAGGCAGCGGTGGAACGTCGGCCCGCCCTCGGCCTCGTACTTGCGCCGCCGATCGACGCCGAGCGCCTGGGCGAAGTCCTCCTGGTGCCGGCGTCGAATCGGTGGCCCGACGCTGCGATCGAAGCGGGCGACGACGAGCAGGGGCGGGCCGTGGCCGGTCCACAGCGTGGCGTCGACGGCGGGCAGCCCGACCCGGCGGGCCAACGAGAGCACCAGCGCCTCGTTCTGCGGCAACGCGGCGAAGTCCCGGTGCGGGAGCTTGAGCAGGTGCGTCGACGGCGAGCCCTGCTCCGGGAGCAAGAGCTTGTCGCCGTCCACACGCACGCCGAGCTTGTCCTGCGCGCCGGCGAGCGACAGCCGCAGCTCGGCCCCGACCGCGCCGGCGTAGGCGCCGGACGTCGCCCAGCGCTCGAGGTCTGCGTCACGCAGTCGACGATAGGCATGCGGCGCCTCCGTCACGCCGTCGTCCTCGACGATGCGCAGCGCGCCGGCGCACTCGCGGCCGATCGCCCGCAGCAGGGCAAAGTCGTTGTCTTCGCTGATCCCGAGGCGCCGGCATACCGCCGTGCGTACGCCGCCCTCGGGCAGCAGGTTGCCGAAGAAACGCTCGGCCTCGACGCCGAAGGGCTCGACGCGCAGCGGCAGGGATTGGCTGATCGCGAACCGCGTCGGTGAGCGCAGCCACGCGTGCGAGCACGCGAACGCCACGCGGTGGTCGGGCGGATCCGTCAGCACGCCGATCGGCGTGTCGTCGGCGAAGACATGCAGCGTGCTCACCTCGGCGCCCCGCGCCCGTGGACCTCGACGCGCAGGCCGAGCCGGTCGAGCACCCGCAACACTTTGCCCAGCTCGAGGGTCGGCTTCCCGCGCTCGAGCTCCACGATGAAGCGCGGCCCGACGTCCGCGAGGGCGGCCAGCTCGACCTGCGTGGCGCCCATTCGCTTGCGGTGGTCACGGACCAGCGCACCGAGCTCGGCGGGCGTGCGGACGGGGGTGTCCATGCTGCTTCCCGTACGGGAAGATACTGGTCCATCCGCCCCGCGACAAGTCCAGGTCTTCCCGTACGGGAAGAAATTGTCGAATCAAAGTCGGCGACGGGTTCATGTTCCCGTACGGGAAGACAGTCCCGTCGAGGCCCCGCGGCGGCCCATTGCCGTGTTATCGAGGGATCATGGTCCACGCCCCGATTCCGTCGGTTCGCGCGAGCTCCCTCCACGCGGTCGCGCTCGCCGTGGCGGTCGCCGCGTGCGGCACCGACGGCGAGCCGGCGGGCGGCACCGATGACACCGGCGGGACCGGTCCAACGACCGCGGAGCCGACGACCACCCAGTCGTCGACCCAGGGCACGACGATCTCGACCACCGCGGTGACGACCGCCGCGGAGTCGTCGGAGTCGACGACCGCCACCGTCACGGGGGCGGACGAGAGCACGACGGCACCCACGGTCGATCTCGGCGGGCGTCCCGAGGATCCGTGCGACAGCGGCACCGCGTTCTGTGAGCCGTTCGATGGCTACGCCGAGACCGCGCTCGTCGATCAGCAGACCTTCGGACCGTGGCGGGCGGCCGTCTCGGACGGTGGCGCCACCATGGATCTCGACGGCACGCACACGGTCTCCGGCGATCGGGCGCTGCACGTGCGGCTCGACGGCGGCGGCACCTCGGGCGGTCGGCTGTTCACCGAGGGCGACGTCCCGCTGCTCGACGGCACACCGACGCACGTCTACGGCCGCATGATGATGTACATCGGTGACAACGGGCCGAGCGTGCACTGGACGTTCTTCGGCGCGCAGGGCCAGGCCGAGCCGGGCACGCCACCGCCGGGCGACTACGCCAGCTACATCATGAGCTCGCTGCCCCGCGACGGCGTCAACACCTTCAGCTTCGTCGATGGCCTGTCGGGAGGACCCGACTACCAGGATTGCTGGGCGCAGAGCCGCACGCCGATGCCCACCGAGCAATGGACCTGCGTGTCGTTCGAGATGGACAGCGTCGAGCGACGCCTGCGGATGTACGTCGACGGCGGCGACACGCCGATCGTCGCGGTGGACGGCACCGGCCAGGGCTGCGTGCAGCCGGTCCCGGGCGACTCGCCGTGGTACGGGCCCGCGATCGACACGCTGTTCGTCGGTACGTGGAGCTTCCACCCGATGGAGGCGCCGCTCGAGGTGTGGATCGACGACCTGGTCGTCGACACCGCGCCGGTCACGTGCCCGTGATCGCAGCGCGGCGAATCCTGCGATGCCGCGCCGGTCACCCGTCCGTGATCGCGGCGCGGCGAATCCTGCGATGATCCCCGGCATGGAACCGACGTCCGACGCGCTCCGCCGAATCCTCGAGGAGACCCGCACCATCGCCGTGCTCGGCGCCCACTGGGAGCCGGCGCGGCCGGCCTGCTACGTGCCGGTCTACCTCGACGAGGTCGGCTACCGCGTGCTGCCGGTCAACCCGGCGGGCGTCGGTCGGACGTTGTTCGACGGCGCGCGCCGGCGCCCCTTCGTCGCCGCCCTCACCGATGTCGAGGGGCCGGTCGACATGGTCGACGTCTTCCGCCGCGCCGAGCTGCTGCCGCAGCACGTCGACGAGATCCTCGGTATGCGGCACCGACCGAAGGTCGTCTGGTTCCAGCTCGGGATCCGCAACGACGCGGTCGCGGCGACGCTCGAGGCGGCGGGGATCACCGTGGTGCAGGATCGTTGCACGCTCGCGGATCACCGTCGGTTGGGGATCGCCGCGCGCCACGATCCGGGCTGATCGACGACGTTCTCGGCGGGGTGACGACGCCCCGGGCGGAGCGCGCTCAGGTCCACTGCGCCGCCTTGGCGACGATGAACCCCCACACCGCCTCGACGCGCGGGACGTTGCGCAGCGCCCGGTGGCCCACCAGCCACAGGGATCCGGTGGGGATCGGCGGGAGCGCCCGCGCCAACCCCCGCTCGAGCGGCACCGGCACGAGGCCGCAGTGCTCGAGGAAGGGCCGATTCAGCAGCAGCGCCCCGAGGCCGCGGCGCGCCGCGTGGATCTGGGCGTCGATCGAGCTGGTGCGGAGCACGACGCGGGAGGGATCGACGTGCGTCGCGAGCCAGTGCGCGTCGGGGAGTCGGGCCAAGTCGGCACCCCAGGCGATCCAGTCGACGTCGTCGAGGCGCGCGAGCCGACCGACGCGGCGGCAGAGCGTTGGCGCGGCGCCGATGATCGAGGCCGACTCGGCGAGACGCACCGAGATCAGATCGCCGCTGGTCGGCCGCAGGATCCGGATCGCGAGGTCGGCCTCACGCCGCGTGAGATCGGCGTAGCCCACCGACGCGTCGAGCTCGATGACCAACCGTGGATGGCGGGCGCGCAGCTCGACGAGCGCCGGCGCCACGAGCCAGTTGGCGATCCCTGGCGGTGCGGTGATGCGGACGGTGCCCTCGGGCTCGGTCTCGCGGCCCTCGATCAGCCGCAGCGCATCGGCGGCCCCGCGTTCCATCGCCTCGGCCACCGGCATCAACGCCTCGGCGAGCTCGGTGGCGGCGATGCCCGCCGGCGTGCGGTCGAACAGGTGCACGCCGAGGCTCGCCTCCATCGCGTCGAGCCGCCGTGCGACCGTGGATGTGTTCACGCCGAGCCGGATCGCCGCGCCCGACAGCGTGCCCTCGCGACCGAGCGCGAGCACCACCTCGAGGTCGTCCCAGCGCAGGCGCTCGAGGACGGGCGCGCCGCTCGGTTTTGCGTCATCGCGAATCCGTTTCGCGTTCGTGGATATGGCTTTGCGCATTCGCAATGTCCATCCTGACCCCATGAACGCCCCCGCACAAGGTGACCACGCCGCCTCCGGAACCGGACCCAGTCAAACCGCCCCCAGCGAGGGGGCCATTCACACGGTCTTCGGCGCGGGGCAGGTCGGACTCAAGCTCGCCGAGCTGCTCCTCACGCGCGGCCACCGGGTGCGCCTCGTCCGGCGCGGGGCGGCCGGCCCTGCCCGGGCCAACCTCCAGTGGATGTCCGGCGACGTCAACGATCCGCGCTTCGCCGACGAGGCCGCGCGTGGGGCAGCCGTCGTCTACAACTGCGTCAACCCGCCGGACTACGCCAAGTGGCACGGTGTGCTCGAGCCGATGATGCGTGCGGTCCGGGGGGCGGCGACGCGGGCCCACGCGCGGCTGGTCGTCCTCGACTGCCTCTACATGTACGGCTCGCCCGACGCGGTGCCGTTCGACGAAGACACACCGATGCGCCCGTGCAGCGCCAAGGGCGAGCTGCGGGCGATGCTGGTCGAGGAGCTGTTCGCCGCCCATCGTCGGGGCGAGGTCGAGGTCACCACGGGGCGCGCGTCGGATTACTTCGGCCCCGGCTCCCCGCTGTCGATGCTGCTGCACCCCCGCGCCATCGCCCGGCTGCGGGCGGGCAAGAGCGTCGAGGTCTTCGGCGACCCCGACATGCGCCATGCGTACAACTACACGCCGGACGTCGCGCGCGGGCTCGTCGAGCTCGGGACGCGGCCCGAGGCGGTGGGCAAGGCATTCCACCTGCCGGCCGCGTGGACGGGCACGAGCCGCGAGCTCGTGCAGCGCTGCGGCGAGCTGCTCGGCAAGCCCGCGAAGGTGTCCGTCGTGCCGAAGTGGCTGATGCCGATCATCGGCCTGGCGTGGCGACCGATGGCCGCGATGCACGAGATGCTCTACCAGTGGGAGCGGCCGTACGTCCTCGACGACCGCCGCTTCCGCGCGACCTTCGGCGTCGACGCGACGCCGATCGACGAGGCTCTCCGCGCGACGCTGGGCATCGACGCGCCGGCGCGGGCGGCCTGAGCCGCGGCGCGCCAGCGCCTCCCGATCAAGCCTTGCGACGGCGGCCGACGACGAAGCCCGCGGTCGCCAGCGCGCCGAACCAACCCAGCGACCACGCGCTGGGGCGGCTCGGATCGACGGCGCACGACACGGACCCGTCGGCCTCGCCGGTGCACTCGAGGTTGTGGCACTCGCCCGAGGCGCTGCCCTCGACGTCGATGTCGAGCGCGGCCTTCAGCGCGGCGATGCACTCCTCGAGGTTGTTGCCGGCGTCGACATACTGGCCGTCGCAGAACAACGCGCCCTCGGGCTGCGTGCACTGGACCTCACAGCCGCCCTTCAGGTCGGCCTCGCACTCGACGAAGCCGCTCGCCTGACAGTCGATCTGGCAGTCGAGGTTGGCCTCGGCCTCACAGGAGCCGCTGCAGCTGGCCTCGCACTTCACCGCGCAGTCGGCCGAGCCCGGCGTCGCCTCGCACTCGACGTCGCAGTGCGCCCCGCAGGTGCCGCGGCACGAGGCCGCGCACTCGGAGTCATCGCTATCGCAGCGGGCGTCGCAGCTCCCCTCGCAGTCGGCAACGCAGCCGCCGCGACAGTCGAACGACGGCGGATCGACCTCGCACTGCGCGGCGCAGTCGCCCTCGCAGCTCGCGGTGCACTCGACGCTCGCGCTCGCGCTGCACTGCCCGTCACACTCGGCGGTGAGCTGGCCGGCGCAGGCGGCCTGGAAGGCGATGGGTTCGCACTGCGCTTCGCAGCCGCCCGACGTCACGAGCTCGCACTGGGCGCTGGCCGAGACCTCGATGTCGTTGCACGCACCGATGCCGGCCTGCGCGACGCCGGGGACGAGGAGGAGGCCGCCGGCGAGGGCGGCCGCGAGACCAAGGGAGCTGGGGAGGTGCATGCCGCCGGTCGGTGCAATGCGGAGGCCGCGGGCGCTCTGCGAGCGATCCCGCGGCGCGCTGCACCGCGGCGCGCACGGTTGGCGCGTGCGCTCGCGCCCGCTGTGGCCCGCGCCCGCGCCTGCGGCTACGCGATCGGAAGCGTGAACGAGAACGTCGAGCCCGCGCCGGGCCGGCTGTCGACCGCGAGGCTGCCACCGTGTTGCTCGACGATGCCGCGGGAGATCGCCAGGCCGAGGCCGGTGCCGCCCTTGGCGCGATCGCGGGACTTCCAATAGCGATCGAACACATGCGGGAGCTGCTCCGCGGCGATGCCGATCCCGGTGTCGCTCACCGAGAACACCATCTGGCCGCCGTCGCGGCGCGCGGACACGGTGATGGTCCCGTGGTTCGGCGTGAACTTCACGGCGTTGCCCAGGAGGTTCGACAGCACCTGCAGCACCCGCCGACGGTCGCAGTCGACGCTCGAGGGCGCGGCGGGATGCGTGACCGCGATCGCGATCCCCTTGCCCGCGGCGCGCGCGGAGATCGCGTCTCGGGCCTCCTCGAGCAGCGCGCCCGCGTCGTGGGCGGCGCGCTCGATCGACAGGTGGCCGCTCTCGATCGTCGCGAGGTCGAGCAGGTCGCCCAGGAGCTGCTCCATCCGCCCGACGGAGCGGTCGATCGTCTGGGTCACGTGCTCGACGACCGGGTCGCCCTCGGTGGCCTCGCGCAGCGTCGCGTTGGCCAGGGCGATGGTCCCCAGCGGATCGCGGAGATCATGGCTCACGGTGGCCAGCAGCTGCTCGCGGCTCTCGATCGCGGTCCGTTGTTCGTGGATGTCCGTCGCGGTGCCGTACCAACGGATGACCTCGCCGTCGGTGTCGAGGTCGGGCACCGAGCGGCCGAGGTGCCAGCGATAGACGCCGTCGCGGCGGCGCAGCCGGTACTCGAGCTGCCACAGCGCCTTGGTCGCGCCGGCAGTCGCCCACGTCGCGAAACAGGTGGCGTAGTCGTCCGGGTGCAGCGCGAGGCGCCATCGATCCGCCAGCGAGATCGCCTCACCCTGGCCGGTGTACTCGAGCCACTGCGGGTTGAGGTACGCGTCCTCGCCGTCCGGGCTCATCGACCAGACGATGAGCGGCATCGCCTCGGCGAGGACTCGGAAGCGTCGCGCGCTGTCCCGCAGCGCGGCCTGACTCGCGCGCAGCTCCGCCTCCATCGTCTTGTGATCGTCGATGTCGGTGTTGGTGCCGAACCACCGCAACACGCGGCCGGTCTCGTCGCGCTGCGCCACCGCGCGGCCGAGGTGCCAGCGGTACGCGCCGTCGCGGCGGCGCAGCCGGAACTCGATGTCGTAGTCGTCGCCGGTCTCGAGCGAGCGGGACCAGCGGGCGACGGCCTCGGGGACGTCCTCGGGGTGGAGCAGGTCGACCCAGCCGCTCCCGAGCACGACCGCGGCGGGGAGGCCCGAGTAGTCGCTGACGAGGGCGTTGATGTAATCGAGGCTTCCGTCGGGTCGCGCGGTCCAGACCTGCTGTGGGATCGACTCGGCGAGGAATCGGTAGCGGTGCTCGGCGTCCTCACCGACGCGCGTCGGGGTGCGCACCGCCGCGGGCGAACTGGGGGCTGAGGCGAGCTCGCTCGCGATGCGCCGGCGGTACAACGCGAGCAAGACGTCGAGCTTGGCGCAGAGGATCGCCGGATCGTACGGCCGCAACAGCACGTCGATCGCACCGCAGGCGTAGGCGTGGAGCACCTCGGCGGCGGACATCCCGGCGCCGCCGAGGAAGACCAGCGGGATGTCGAGGGCGCGCGCGTGTTGGCGCAGCGGCGCAAGGACTTCGAGCGCGTCGGGGATCGCCGCGAGGTCGACGACGACGACCGCGATGTCGATGTCGACCCGCGCGAGCGCATCGTGGGCCCCGCGGCGGGCGAGCTGGCGCCCGAGCGGCGCGAGCTCGGCGACCAGCTCGGCGCTGGCGCCGACGAGCAGGATCGTGTCGAAGGCCTCCACGATGCCCGAGCGGTCGCTACGCGGCATGCGGCGGGACTATACCGGATCCGTGCGGCGCGGCGCGTGGGCCGAGGGACCACTCGACCCGGGCGCGTGCCCCGGCGCGACGGGGCCTTCGGGCGGGTAGTGTCTGCGGGGAGTCACAGCCCGAACGCACACTCGAGGCCCGCGCCGATCGTACAGCCGGCGAAGTCGTCGCAGCTGTCCTCGGCGCAGGCGTCGAGGTCATCGAGGGCGTTCTCCTGGTCGTCGGCCATGCAGTCGTCCATCGCGTCTTCGCAGCGGGAGGCGCAGTCGTCCTCGTCGACGCCGTCATTGCACCCGACCGCGGCGGCGCAATAGTCGGCGCAGGTCCGGGAGATGCGGAGGTCACCGGTGCCGTTGCGCTCACAGGCGGGGAGCTGCGCGGCCGCGAGGCCGAGCGCGAGGCCGAGGAAGGGACGAAGGAGGTGCTGTGCGGGGGTCATGGGGGGTCCTGTTCGGGTCGGGTGTCGTTCGAGTCGATGCGATCGCGGTGGGCTCACTTCGCCGGGGGCGGCGGCGTCTCGTCCCGCTTGCGCAGGCCGTCGGCGGCGCGCTCGCTCGCGGCGTCGAGCTTGTCTCCGGCCTCCTCGAGCCCGTCGGCGGTCTTGGCCGCTGCGGCGTCGATCTTCTCCTCCGCGCGCTGGCCTGCGCGCTCGAGATCACTGCGCGTCGAGTCGACCCCGGCCGTGGTCTGCTGCTTCAGCGCGGCGGCCTCGCGCTCCGCCTCATATGCGGCGTCGTCCACCGACTTCTCGACCTTGTCGGTCGCGCGGTCGATCTTCTGTGCAGGCGTCGTCGGGGGCGCGGCCTCGTCGCTGGGACAGGCGATGCCGAAGATCGAGAGGGCGCAGATGCGGGGGAGGATCCAACGGGGGCGTCGCATGCCGCGGGGCCTGTGCAGGCGCCATGCCGACGCCGCAACTGCGACCGTCGCCTTCGCAATCCTCGGCGTGTCGCGGCGCCGCCGTGTCGTCGGCGCACGGTGGGCAGCCCCGCACGTGCCCCGTCGATCGCGATCCGGCACCGACCTCGGCTGACCTTCGCCAGCCGGGTGGAATGACTCGATTCGCAGGTCGCGGCGCCACCGTTGCAGTGCTGCGGTGCATGAGAACCGACGCAACGAACTCCGGGGTCGCCGGCGGACGCGGCCTGGTGAACGGCGCCAGCGTGACCCGGCGCGACGTCGTCGACGGGCACGTCGGTGTCGACGCAGCGGCGCCCGGCGCCATCGCCCGGCGCTATCGCGTCGAACCCCAGCCCACGCCGCACCGCGACCACGTGGCCTTCGCCGCCACTCGGCGGGGCGACGAGCTCCCGGTGTGGATCCTCGTGCCGCAATGGCCCCGCGCCGAGCGGTTCGCGAACGCCGTCGGGTTCATCCGCACCGCCAAGCGCTCCCTGCGGCTGCGTCACCCGCAGGTGGTGCGCACGCTCGACGTCGGGCTGCTCGCGGACGGTCGGCCGTACGCGGTGATCGCCCGCCTGCCCGCACAGCCGCTCGGCGCGGCGTTGGCCCAGCGGGGCTCGCTGCCCTGGGCCGCCACGCGAGGTGTGGCGCTGCGCCTGTGCGGCGCGGTCGAGGCGGTGCGTCGCGCCGGTCTCGCCCCGCGGTCCCTCGACCTCGAGAGCTGCATCCTCGTCGACGGCACCGCGGACGACGTGCGGCTCGAGGGGTTGTTCGTACCGAGCGAGGCGCGGCTGCCCGAGACCGACGTACCCGCGATCGCGATGATCGTCCACGCGCTGCTCGGTGTGGAGCCCCGCGGTCCGGCGGCGAGCGTGACGGAGGCCCGAGGCCTGGACAACGTACTGCTCCGCGCCCTCGGCTCGATGGGCTACGGGAGCGTGCGCGAGCTGCAGGTCGCGCTCGCGGCGATCGACGACGCGGGGCGCCGCGAGTCGCACGGTGCGAACCACGCCGAGACCGTCGGCGAGTTCGTATTCGACGCGGGTGCCGAGGACGCGCGGGCGCGGCCGCCCGAGCGTGCGCCGACGTCACGTCGCGGGCCCGCGGCGGCGGGAGAACCCGCAGGCTCTGGCTGGCACGGCAGTTGAACTCACGACCTGCACAGGCGCTCGCGCGAAGCGCTCCACGAAAGGAACGACACATGAACTGGGACATCATCGAAGGCAAGTGGGATGGCTTCAAGGCCGCGCTGCGACAGAAGTGGGGCAAGCTCACCGATGACGACGTGGAGCAGGCCCGCGGCCAACGAGACAAGCTCGTCGGCAAGATCCGCGAGCACTACGGCGAGGCGAAGGACAAGGTCGAGCGCACGCTCGACGAGGTGATCGCTGCGCTGTGATCGCGGATCCGTGGGGCGCGGGGAGACCCGCGCCCTCGGATCGTTCCATCGAACCCACGACGCCGCGAAGGGAGGATGACCATGCGAATCGCAGTGATCTTCGAGAACAACCTCCGCGCCACCTGGGCCAGCCAAGCGCTGCTCGGCAGCGGCACGTTGGCGTCCCTGGACACGGTGACGTACCTGATGTCCTGCGCGGGCGCGATGGCGGCGCGTAGCGGATGAGCGGGGTCGCGCCGCGCGTCGACGACGAGCTCATCGTCGTCGGTGACGTCCGTGAGCGCGAGGCGCTGATGCCGGCGCTCGACCACTGGGGACCGCGTGCGATCGGCGTCGACGACGTCGCCGCAGCGCTCCCTCGGATGACGGCCGCGACGGCGGCGGTGCTCTTGCTCGCCAATGCGGACCCTGGCGCGGAACTCCGCCGGCTGCTCGACGGCGCAGGTGCGTTCGATCCAGCGGTGCTGCTCCTGGTCGCCTCGGACGCGCTCGACGGGGAGGGGGCGGCGGAGCTCTACGACGTCGGCGCTGCGGCCGTGCTCGCATGGCCCGCGGAGTCCCTACTGGTCGCCCGGATCATCGACGAGCTCATCGGTCCATCGCCGGCGCCGATCGACGAGCTCGGCGACGCAGGCTCGGGGACGGCGCTCGATCAGGCCGTTCGCGCGCGACTCACCGCCGACACCGTGCTGCACACCATGGGGGTGCGCGTGCTGGAGGGCACGGCGGTGCTCCGGGGCACCGTGGCCTCTGCGTGGGAGCGCGCCCGCCTGCGCCGACTGGTGCAGACCGTGCCCGGCATCGCCCGCGTCATCGACCACGGTGTCGCGGTGCAGGACGTCCACATCTCCGACGAGGAGCTGCGCACCGTCGTGGACGCGACGCTGCGATCGGTCGGCAACACCGAGGCCCGCGGCCTGACGATCGACGTCCACGGTGCGATCGCGACGCTGCGTGGAGTTGCAGGCTCGCGCGAGGTCGCGGTGCGGGTCTGCAATGCGATCCGGCGGATCCCCGGGATCCGCCGGGCGTACGACGCCACGCTCGGCCCGCCGTGAGACTCAGCGTCGCTCGGCCGCGCCCGCGATCGCGACGATTTCGTCCAGGCGCTTGGGCGACAGGGGCTTCACCACGTGCTCGTGGAAGCCGGCCGCCAGCGCCCGCGCGCGGTCCTCCGGCTGTCCATAGCCGGTGAGCGCGATGAGGTGGGTGGGGCAGTGCGCTTCGTTGGCGATGCGTTCGGCGAACACGTAGCCGTCGATGTCGGGCAGGCCGATGTCGACGAAGGCGAGGTCATAGCGCTGCGCGGCGACGCGCGCGATGCCCTCGGCGCCGCGGAATCCCAGATCGACCCGGCAGCCGCGGCGCTCGAGGAGGAGCGCGAGCATGCGCGCGGCGTCCTCGTTGTCGTCGATCACGAGCACATCCAAGGGCCGCCCGCGACGCGGCGCGCTCGAGGCGACGTCGACCCGTCGCTCGCTGACGATGCGCCGCACGCCCGGCAGGCGGACCTCGAAGGTGCTGCCCCGACCGGGCCCCTCGCTGCGGGCCTGCAGGGTGCCGCCGTGCAGCTCGGCGATGGCCCGCGCCAGGGCGAGACCGACCCCCAGACCGCCGCTGCTGCGATCGAGCGAAGCGCCCGCCTGGTAGAATGGCTCGAAGATCGGCTCGAGCTCCTCGGCCGCGATCCCGACGCCCTCGTCGCGCACGTTGATCGTCAACCAGCGATCGTGTTCACGGCACGACAGCTCGATGCGCCCGCCCTCGGCGGTGTACTTGGCGGCGTTGTCGAGCAGGTTGGTGACGAGCTGTGTCAGCCGAACGGGATCGGCGTCGAGCTCCAGCTCGTCGGCCTCGGCGACGTCGCGCACCAAGGTGTGGTGTCGGCGCTGCAGCAGCGCGGCGGTGCTCTCGATCGACGGGACCAGGATCTCGCTCACGCGCATCCGCTGGGGGTGCACGGGCAGTCGGCCCGTAGTGCTGCGACCGATCTCGAGCAGGTCGGCGATGAGTCGCGCCATGTGATCGACCTGCCGGTGGACGAGCGCGGTGAGCTCCTCGACCGTGGGACCGGGGACGCCGCGGGCGGCGTCGCCGAAGACCTCGGCGGCGTGACGCAGGGGCGCCAGCGGGTTGCGGAGCTCGTGCCCGAGCATGGCGATGAACTCGTCCTTGCGCCGGCCGATGCGCTCGAGCTGGTCCCGCTCGCGGCGCATCAGCTCGAACTGGGCGCTCAGATCGAACGCCGACACCGCGAGCACGGGCCCCCGGTCGGACTCGGTCCGCGTGGCGGACAGGGCGACGGGGGCGAGCGTGCCGCCGGGGACGCGCAGCAGGATCTCGATCCGCCCCTGCACCCGTGTCAGCTCGAGAGTGCGAGCGACGTCCTCGGGGTCGATGAAGTCGCACAGCGGGCGACCGATCAGCTCATCGCTCGTGCGGCCTAGCAGCCGCGACAGCGCCGGGTTGGCGTAGCGCACGGTGAGGTCGATCGCGTCGAGGATGCCGACGCCTTCGGGGAGCGCTTCGACGAGCGCGCCGGCGGCTGCGGGCTCGATCGGGTCGCTCGCGGTGCTGAGGCGGGTCGTCATGGCGGTGAGGAGTCTGGCGGAATCACGACAGAGGGCATTCGGCGACGACCCGCGCGCCGGTGCTGCCCGGCTCGAGGCGGAGGTCACCACCCGCGGCGACGGCGAGGCCGTGCGCGAGCCACAGCCCGAGCCCGCCGTCGGATCGCGTGGCAAACGGCGCGTCGGGGCGCTCTGGGGGCATGCCCGGGCCGTCGTCCACGACGGCGATGCGAGCCACTGCGCCCTCGACCGCGACGTGCAGCTCGACCGCACCACGGGCGTGGCGCAGCGCATTGACCAGCAGCTCCTCGTAGACGTGGCGCCACAGTCGAGCGCACGGCAGCAGCGGGGACGCTTCGGTCATCGGCGCCACGGAGGCCGTCACGCCGCGACGGGAGCCCGTTTGCAGCGCAGCGGCGACCGCCCCGCGGGCGAGCTCGTCGAGTGGAGCCGCGCCGCGGTCCTGGGCCGCGTTGCCGGCGACCGCGGAGGAGACCCAGTCGAGGCGTCGCGCGAGCCAACCGAGCCGATGCACCGAGCGTCGCGCGAGCAGGATCATCGGGGCGCTCCCCGGTGCGGCCTGGTCGAGCTCGTCGAGGACGCCGGCCACGACGCCCATCGGCGTCCGGATGTCGTGCGCGAGACGGTGGGCGAGCACGTCGACGGGTGGTGGCGCCATGCCCGACGGGCTCACGGCGCAGTCTTCTCCAGGCGGCGGTAGAGGCTGCGACGATCGATGCCGAGGATCTGTGCGGCGCGCGTCTTGTTGCCGCCGGCCATCGCGAGGACCTTGCGGACGTAGCGGTCCTCGAGCTGATCGAGCGTGAGCAGCTCGGTGGGGCTCTCGGCGTCGAGCTCGACGCTGCTGGAGCGGAACTCGGTGATCTTGCGCGGCAGGTCCTCGACGCTGATGGCGTCGAACCGGGACAGCGCGATCGCCCGCTCGATGGTGTTCTCGAGCTCGCGGACGTTGCCGGGCCACTCGTAGGCCAGCAGCTTCTCGGCCGCGGACTCGGAGATGCGCGTGGCCTGACGACCGGCGTTCGCGTACTTCTCGACGAAGTGCTGCGCGAGCAGCAGCACGTCGTGGCCGCGCATCCGCAGCGGCGGCAGCTCGACGCGGACGACGTCGATCCGGTAGAGGAGATCCTCGCGGAACCGGTCGGCGGCGACCTCGGCCTCGAGATCGCGATTGGTCGCGGTCACGATGCGGGTGTCGAAGGGCGTCTCGCCGTCGCCTCCCACCGCGCGGACCTTCCGCTCCTGCAGCGCGCGGAGCAGCTTCGGCTGCATCTCGATCGGCAGCTCGCCGATCTCGTCGAGGAACAGCGTGCCACCCTCCGCCTGGACGAACAGGCCGTCGCGATCGCGACGCGCGTCGGTGAACGCGCCCTTGACGTGACCGAACAGCTCGCTCTCGATGAGCGAGGCCGGCACCGCCGCGCAGTTCACCGCGACGAAGGGCCGACCCGCGCGGCCGCTCGCCTCGTGGATGGCGCGCGCGACCAGCTCCTTGCCGGTGCCGCTCTCGCCGGTGACCAGGACATTGGCCTCGGAGTCGGCGACGCGCGACACGAGCTCGAAGACCTCGCGCATCGCTCGGCTCTGGCCGATGAGCTTGCCGTTGCCCGAGACCTTCGCGAGCTCGCGCTCGAGCCGGGACACGCGGTTCTGGAGCTCGTGGACGCCCACGGCCCGACGGACCTGGTGTACGAGGAGCTTGGTGTCGACCGGCTTGGTGATGAAGTCGTAGGCGCCGGCGCGGATGGCTGCGATCGCCGCCTCGAGGTCGGTGTTGCCGGTGACGACGATGACCGGGAGGCCCGGCTGCACGTCGGTCGCGGCGCGGCACAGCGCGAGGCCGTCCATGCCCGACATGTTCAGGTCGGTGAGCACCGCGTCGAACCCCCGCGAGCGGAGCTGCGCCATCGCGGCGTCGGCGGTCGTCTCCCACGCGACGTCGAATCCCGCCGCCTGCAGCGTCGTCGCCAGGAACTCGCAGGTCGGCTCGTCGTCGTCGACCACCAGGAGGTGGCCGCCGCCGCGATCGGCCTTGGTGGCGGGCCGTGCCGGGGTGTTCGCCGGGGTCTCCCCCATCGGGGCGTCAGTGGATTCCAGGGCGTCGAGCATGGTCTGCGGTGGCATGAGCAATTGCCTCGCCGCGGGGCGGCTGCGTGGAATGTCGGGGGGTTGGAAGGGGACGCTGTCCGGAGTGGGCGCCTGGGCACTGTGACGCAAGCGCACGGTCGTGGCAATCGAGCACACCCCGCGAGACGGGGGCGCCCGTGTCGGAGGAACTCAGAGGACGCGCAGCACGTAGTCCGCGACGCCGCCGAGCACGCTCATGCACGCCGCGCCGATGAAGGCCCAGCCGAAGCCGTCGATCGAGAGGTTGTCGCTCATCGCGTCGACCAACTTCAACAGGATCGCGTTGACCACGAGCCGAGTGAGGAACGCGAGCAGGAAGCCGAGCCCGAGGGTGCCGATGCCGATGACGACGAACAGCAACCAGCCGAGGGCCACGTTGAGCACGCCGAACAGCGCGGCGACCACGATCGCACCGCCGAGACCGCGGATGCGGAAGCCGGGGAGCAGCGCCGCGGTGAGCAGCATGACGAGAGAGAGGACGAGCCAGGAGATCAGCAGGTGGACGATCATGGGACTGGGCTTTCGAGGGGAGCGGTGGGGGTCGTGGAGGATGGGGCCCCGGCGGGGCCGTCGAAGTCGGTCGACATCGCGTCGAGGTCCGCGCGCAGCTCCGGGTCCCACGCGTGGGCGCGACGGGAGCGATGACGCAGCGCGCGGACGCGATCCCGCAGCGCGCCGCGGATCTCGACGCCACTGCGGGGGGCGAGCAGCATCCCGAGGCCGGCGCCCAGGAGCATGCCGCCACCGAACAGCCCCATCGCGGGGAGCACGAGGTCGACGAAGCCGCGTTGCGGTTGGAGACCGATCGCGGCGAGGACGTCGTCACGGGTGAGATGGGAGATCGGGTTCTTCATGGAGTGCCTCGGAACAGGGCGGTGCAAGAGCAAGCCGTGGGCTCGCTCGGCCGCTCCTGGGGTGAACGCAACGGTTCTGAGGAGTTGTCCGCGACGCCAGCGTCGCAGCATCGACGCGGTCACGTGCGCGCTCGCCCGCTGGGCTCTGTCGCACGGCGGTGTGGCGCATCTTCGCGTGGGTTGGGTTGTCCGCGTCGCATCGATCCGCGAGACTTCGGGGCGTGTCGCTCCTGCTCGCGTCGTTGCTCGGCCTCGCCATCGTTCCCTCCGCATCGCCGCCGTCCGGCGCCGCCACGCAGTCAAGTCGTGCCCGTGCGCTCGAGCGCGCCTCGGTCCGCGCACGCGCACAGCGGGCCGACGTCGCCGGCTTGCCCAAGCCCACCGCGGCGAAGCGGGCGCCCGGCGCGAAGGCGGCGCGGATGCCCGGGCGCGTGGGCAGCAGCGGCCCGAAGGTGCGCACGCAGATCAAGACCGCGAAGGGCAAGCCCAAGGGCGCCGCGGCGCGCAAGCTGCCGCTGCGGCCCGCGCCGCGCCCCAAGCTCGGCGTCGCGCCGTGCTCGACGATCACCGGGCCGAGCCACGACGGCGCCGTGCGACCCGGCCTCGAGGGCCTCGTCGCCGACAAGTACTGGGTCTGGCCCAACGCATCGAAGCTCCACGTCCACTTCCTCGACGGCTCGCCGGACGCGCGCGCGGCCGTGGCTCAGATCGCCGCCGAGTGGTCGGAGTTCGCCAACATCGATTTCGTGTTCCACCTCGAGGACGCCGCGCCGGCGCAGGTCGACATCGCGATCACCTTCGACGACCCGGCGTGCAACTCGTCGATGGGGCCGGGCTCGCGTCAGGCGGTCCAGTGGGGCGGCCCGTCGATGCGGCTGTGCCACATCGACCGCATGGTCGGTAGCGAGTTCTTCCGCCGCGCGGTGCTGCACGAGTTCGGGCACGCGCTCGGCATGCACCACGAGCACCAGAGCCCGAAGGCGGCGTTCTCGTGGGACAAGCCGGTCGTCTACGCCTACTACGCGCAGATCGGCTGGGACCAGGCGTTCGTCGATCAGTGGGTGTTCAGCAAGGTCGCCGAGGATTCCGTGCGCGCGACCGCGTGGGATCCCGACTCGGTGATGCACTACGAATTTCCCGCCGAGTTCACCACCGACCGCGTCGCGATCCACGGCGGCTCGGTGCTCTCGGCCGAGGACAAGCGCTTCATCGCGGAGATCTATCCGGGCCGTAGCGCCGGCCCCAAGCCGCCGAAGAAGCGGGCCCGCGCGACGAAGACCCAGCACTTCACCCAACGCCGCATCGTGCTGCGCAACGACACGACCGTGCCGTTGGTGATGGAGGTCGTGGTCGAGCGCCGCAACAAGGCCGGCGCCTGGACGTGGACGCCCTCGGCGGACGTCGCCGCGGGCGAGCGCTTCGCGCTGGCCGCCGGTGCCGAGACCCTGCTGCCGGCGGCGCTGGCGGGTCGCGCCGCGTACGTGCGCGCACGCAGCAAGGACGGCGCGCAGCAGTGGTCGGATCACGTCGACGACATGGTGATCCTCGCCGAGGACGGCGGCTACGACGACCGCGTGATGCAGTCGCGTGTGATCGCGATCGCAGGCGAGCCCGACCTGCCGCCGACGCTCTCCCGCGACGCGCTGTGGGACCACGCGGTCGCCGAGTTCGACGCGGGGCACTGGCAGGTCGCCGCCGACGCCTTCACGGACTTCATCGCCCGGAACGGCGGCGATCCCTACGTGCCGTGGGCGCAGCTGTACCTGGTGATGGGCCTGCTCGAGCAGGGCCGCTCGACCGACGCGGCCTACGCCGCCTACGAGCTCATCGTCGCGTTCCCCGACGACGACGCGGCGCGCTACGCCTGGTTCTACGGCGGCATCGCGGCGCTGCAGCGCGGGGCGTGCGAGGACGCCAAGGGCTACTTCGAGGTCGTCGTCGCCGGCGGCTCCGCGCTGCCCAAGGCGTGGACCGATGCGGCGAGCGAGCACCTCCGCGCAATCGAACGCTCGCCCGAGCTGTGGTGCGGCTGACGCTGGAGATCCATCCGGTCACCGCTCGCGGGCCGGACCTGGGCGCCGGCGCACGGTGCGATCGGCCATCGTCGTCGTGTCCGTGCCGATCGACCGCGCAGGGCGGCCTGCGTATTGACAGGGTTCTCGCCGACGGTTGAACCTCGGCCGCCCACGCGCAGCTCACTCGTCGCCATGCTCACCACCGCCGCCCTCTTCACCTCGAGCCTCACGGCGTGCAGCCCGAGCCGCAAGGAGCTGCAGGCCGAGATCGACAAGATCAAGGGCGAGCTTGCCGGGACCCAGGACCAGGTCAAGACCCTTCAGGGCAAGATCACCGAGCTCGAGCGCGAGGTCGCATCGCGCGACGAGCGGATCGCCGCGCTCGAGAAGGACAACGCCGCGATGACCACCGAGCTCGAGGCGCTGCGCGGCGAGCAGGCCCGCAAGAAGGCCGAGCTCGAGACCTACCGTTCGCTGTTCGCCAAGCTGAAGAAGCTCATCGACGCCGGCACGATCAAGGTGTCCTTCCGCAAGGGCCGCATGATCGTCGAATTGGCGTCGGCCATCCTCTTCGACTCGGGCAAGACCGAGCTCAAGGACGCCGGCAAGGCCGCCCTCGACGACATCGTCGCCGCGCTGCAGACGGTCAACGACCGCGACTTCATGATCGCCGGCCACACCGACACCGATCCGATCCGGACCAAGCGGTTCAAGTCGAACTGGGAGCTGAGCACCGCGCGCGCGGTCGTCGTCGTCGACTACATGATCTCGAAGGGCTTCCCGTCGGCGAACCTCGGCGCGGCGGGCTTCGCAGAGATCGATCCGGTGGCGCCGAACGACACCGCCGAGGGCAAGGCCCAGAACCGGCGGATCGAGATCGTGCTCATGCCCGACCTCGGAGAGCTGAAGGGCATCGAGGACATGCTCAAGTAGGCGCGCGGCGCCCCTCGGTCGGTGACGCGGCGCACCCGGGAACCTCGGGCGCGCCGCGGCCACTCCCACCCTCGCGATGCGGCGGATTCTCGCACCCGGGCTCCTGCTCGCCACCAGCGTCGCGGCCGGGTGCGCCGGGCCGTCGGCCGACGACGGCGAGAGCAGCAGCGGCGGCCTGCCGGAGCCCGAGCCGCGGCAGCTCGTCGATGCCTACGCGTGGCTCACCGCGCCGCCGGAGCGCGACGTGTTCGTCGATGCCAAGCCGGACGCCGTCGAGTGTCCGCCGATCGACGGCTACGGTGCGGTGGACTTCGGCGGCTACCCTGCGTTCGAGGTCCACACCGATTTCTGCGACTACCTCACGGTGGAGCAGCCGCTGGGCGACGACGTCGCGGCCGGCGAGTTCGTCAACGTCCGGCTGTGGCACTTCGATCTCCACGCGGCCGACCCGGCGATCGGCGTCGCGGCGGTGTCGATCGACGGCGAGGTGCGCTGGGCCTACGAGGTGGACATCCCCGCGGAGGGGGCGCTGGCGTCGTCGGGCTGGGTGACGGACCGCGACCTGTCGGCGGGGACGTGGGTGCAGTTCCACGTCCACAACCACGGCGTGAACAGCTGGAACTTGATCGAGATCACCGCCGAGCCGGCGGACTGAGGCCGGCCGCGGCGGTGCGGGCCGCTTCAGCCGTACACCAGCTCGAACATCACCGTGAACGCGGTCTCTTGATCCGCGACGAGGTCGAACTTCTGGTTGGGTAGCGTGACCGGATCGCCCGCGTCGGGGTTCTGATCGGTGGCCTCGAAGTTCGCGTCGAGGTCGAACATGCCGAGGAAGGTGTAGTTCTCGGCGGGGAGCGCCTCGCTGGTCCAGGTCAGCGTTGCGGTCTCTTCGGTCGTGAGGTCGACGCCCTCGAGGGCGATCGACGCGTAGGAGACCGCGCCCTCGACCGGCCCGGTGATCGTCACGTCCGAGGTGAGGAACAGATCGCCGTAGACGGTGCCGACCAGCGGGTCGACGAGGGTGGGGCCCATGCGGACGCCGTTCGACACACCGAAGCGGAGGGTCACGGTGCCGGTGGCGGCCGCAGCCCCGCTCGACGAGCCGCCGGAGTCGGCGCCGGACTCGGACGCCCCGGCGGAGGTGTCGACCGCCCCGCCGGACGTCGATGCGCCATCGTCGGACGAGTCGGCCGCGCAGGCGACGACGAGACCACTCAGGATCCAGGGGAACGCAAGGTTGCGCATGGCCCGACTCACTCGCCCTTGCGGCATTCGACCGGGTCCTTGATGCCCGCGAGGATGCCGAACGTGGAGCACATCTCGTGGGGGAACCGGATGGCCTCGGCCTCGGTGTTCTCCCACGTGCACGTGGTGCGGATGATCGTGCCGGCCGCGAGTGGCTTGGGATCCTCGAGGAAGAGGGTCACCGGAGGGACGTCGCGGAAGTCCGCGCGCCACGGATCGACGAGGTAGAGCGACTCGAGCTCGTCGACCGACGGACCGATCTCCGCCTGGAACTTGGTCCCCCACTCGTGCATGTGGCCGCCGAGCATCAGCAGCTCGACGTCGTCCTGCAGCTCGCAGTCGAAGCTCACCTCGGCGGTCTGGCCGGCCGGCAGCGTGATGTCGATCGTGTTGGTCGCGATCGGGGCGGCGAAGGTCTGCACGTCCGCCATGGGGATCAGGTCGAGCTGGACCACGTCGCGCACCAACAGCGGCTTGTCGGTGGTGTTCACGTAGTGCGACTGGATGACCATGTGGCGGCCGGCCGGGAGGATCGTGCCGTAGCCGGCGGGCAGCTCCTGCGGGATCATCAGCAGGTCGTACTTCGACATGTCCATGCCGTCGCTGCAGTCCTCGACGGTGCCGGCGGGCAGCGGCTCCTTGGCGCCGAGCAGGATCACGTGGTGACCGCCCTTGCCCTGCAGGCTGATCGCGTTCTTGTACGCGACCTCGGCGCCCGCGTAGTCGACCGAGTAGCACATCATCACGTCCTCGCCGGGACCGACGACGAACTCGGCGCCACCGAAGAACAGCGCGTTCGGGTTCTCGGGCGGCATCTCGACGCGCTCGTCGACCGCGTCCTCGGGGACGCCCGAGGTGCTCGCATCACCGACGCTGCTGTCACCGTGCGTGTCGTGGGTGTCGGCGTCGCCGTCGGCAGCACACGCAAAGAGCCCCGCGGACGAGGCGAACACCGATGCAAGGACGAGTCGATTCATGCGTTCTCTCCAACGACGTCGACGCGCGGCGATCGAGCGCACGCGCGGTGCAGCGATCGTGCACTCGGGTTTGACACTCGCGAGCGCGCTCCAGTACCGTCGCGCCGAGAGGATCGCATGACCCCGTCGAAGCCCCGCTCGAACTGTTCAGCCGCCCGCACGCGGACCCTGTTAAAGGACGCGACATCCAGGTTCCGAGGTGGTGGAATTTCGGTAGCAGGGGGGGATTGGGCCGCGTCTAGCCGCTCGCGCACCGGCCGCGCACGTGCGATCTCGGTGCTCGCCGCCACCCTGCTTGCGGCCTGTGACGGGGACGAAGCCGACGGCGGCGAGGCGCCGCCGACGTTCACCGAGATCCACGAGCGCGTGCTGCAGACGAGCTGCGTGTTCTCGACGTGCCACAAGTCGGGGCCGTCACCCGCGGGCGAGATGACGCTCGAGCGCGACGTGGCCCACGCCAACCTCGTCGACGTGCCTTCGCCGGTGGTCGCGGGGAAGATCCGCGTCGTCGCCGGTGATCCCGACGCGTCGTACCTGATGGAGAAGCTCACCGCGTCGATGCCCGCCGCCGGCGATCCGATGCCACCCGACGCGCCGCTCGAGGCCGAGCGCATCGAGCTCGTCCGCGCGTGGATCGAGGCGGGCGCGGCGGACGACTGACGCGATGTCGGCCCGATCGCGGATCGGGCTCGTCAGCGCGGGCGTCGGACCGCGCGGAGCTTCCCCGACGATCCGCCGCCGCAGTAGAACCTCTCCGCGCCGTCGGACTCGAGCCCGCTGACGACGGTGCCGGTCGGCATGGCGATCGCTTCGCGCACCGCACCGGTCTCGGGATCGACGCGACGCAGCTCGCTCTGCTCGTCCTCCCAGGTGGCGTGCCACAGCTCGCCGTCGACCCAGGTGACGCCGGTGACGAAGCGGTCGGACTCGATGGTCCGGACGATCTCCCCCGTGGTGGGATCGATGCGGTGGATCCGACGTCCGCGGTACTCGCCGACCCACAGCGATCCCTCGGCCCAGGTGAGCCCGGAGTCGCGCCCCTGGCCCGGGGCGGGGATCGTCGCGAGCACGCGGCCGTCGGCGGGGTCGATCTTCTGGATGCGATCGCCGGCGATCTGGAACAGGTGCGTGCCGTCGAAGGCGGTGCCGGCGTCCGCGGTGACCGGGAGCCGACGCATCGCGGCGCCGGTCGTGGGATCGATGGCCTGCAGCTGGGAACCGGTGGCGACCCACACGGCCTTGCCGTCGAAGGTGACGCCGTTGACCCGCTCGGCGTCGGCGAAGGGCCCGTACTCGCGCTCGATCACGGCGGCCTTCATGGTGCGAGAAGCCTAGTCCACCGGCACCGGGGCGGGGAGTAACAAGACCGTCGTGAATCCGATCGACGGCGGCGCGACCCAGCGCTGGGCGCGGGCGCGGCCGATCGCACGGATGTGTCCGGCGCGCTCGAGCGCGACGAGCGTGCGCTGCGTGGTGCGCTGGCTGCTGCCGAGGGCCAGCGCGAGCGCGGAGCTGGACCACGCGCAGCCGTCGGCGAGCAGCGCGAGCACCGAGCCGCCGCCGTCGTCGGTGTCTCCGCCTCCGTCGCCGAGCACGGGCGGCGCGAGGGCGACGACCCGCGGCGCGCTCGTCTGCAGGACGTAGCCGCGCTCGGTGGCTCGGATCTCGGCGAGCTCGCCCAGCGCCCGGCGCAGGCGCCCGAGCTCGACGCGGAGCCGCGCGCGGTGGGAGTCGTTGGGCCGCGTGACCCCGAACGCGCGGGCGAGCAGCACGGCGCGGGGGACCTCGGCGGGCCACGCCTCGCCGAGGGCGCGGGCGAGGGCGAACAGCACCGGACGACGCACGAGCGACGCGGTGGTGTCACCGCGCCGTACGACGCGGCGACACGCATCGACGAGGACCGCGTTGCTGCGGTGGAGCGCCTCGATCTCCGCCAGGCGCACGGGCACCGCAGTGCCATCGATGATGCGGCGCGCGGCCGGCCGCTCGAGGGCCGCGCGCGCGGCCGCGATCTCGGCGAGCAGCGGCGCGAGCCCGGATCGCCGCGCCGCCTCGGTCGCCACCGACAGGGCCGCGTCGGCGGCGGCACATCGCACGCGGCGCAGGGCGACGTCCGCCCGCAGCAGGTGGACCACGGCGACCAGTGGCGGCGGTGCGCCGGTCAGCGCGATCGCATCGAGTGCGGTCGCGGCCTCGTCGACGCGACCGAGCAGCAGCAGCCGTCGGATCTCGAGGCCGCGCGCGTGTAGGGCGTTGACGCGATCGCCCCGCGCCTCGAGGGTGCGGCGCGCGGCGACGAGGGCCGTCGGTGTCTCGCCGAGCTCGCGGGCGGCCAGCCCGATCTCCGCCTGCGCGACGACACACCGCGCGCGCGCGAGCGGCTCGCGCGGGCCGAAGCCCCGGGCGGCGCGGCGCAGGAGCTCGCGCGCCAGGGAGAGCTCGCCCAGGCGCGCCATCGCGATCCCCCGCAGGGCGAGCGCCGACGGATCGTCGCGCAGCGCGACCTGGTCGAGGGCGGCCAGGACATCGCCGGTCGCGAGCGCCCGCGCGGCCGCGGTGATCTGCGAGTCCATCGGCGGGGGATTGTCGGCGATCGACGCCGCCCCTCGCAATCACGCCAACCTTGTCACTCCATCGGGCCTGCATCGCCGCGCTACACCGCGGACATGCACGACGAACATCCCATCGTTTCCCGGCAGGAGTGGCTCCGGCAGCGCGAGGCGCTGCTCGTCGAGGAGAAGGCGCTGACGCAGCAGCGCGATCGCCTGAGCGAGCGTCGCCGCGCGCTGCCGTGGGTCCGCGTCGAGCCGGGCTATCTCTTCGACACGACGTCCGGCCCCAGGGACCTCGCCGCGCTGTTCGGGCGGCACTCCCAGCTCGCGGTCTACCACTTCATGCTGGCGCCGGACTGGGAGTCCGGCTGCAAGAGCTGCTCGTTCTGGGCCGACAACTTCGACGGCATCGCCACCCACCTCGCCCACCGCGACACGGCGTTCGTCGCCGTCTCGCGGGCGCCGCTCGCCAAACTCCAGGCGTACGCGGCGCGCATGGGCTGGTCGTTCGAGTGGGTGTCGTCGTCGCCGTCGACGTTCAACCACGACTTCGGCGTGTCCTTCACGCCCGAGCAGCTCGCTGCGGGCGAGGTCGACTACAACTACGGCAAGCGCCGCACGACCTCGAGCGAGCTGCCGGGGATCAGCGTGTTCGCGCGCCGCGGCGAGCAGGTCTTCCACACGTACTCGGCGTACGGGCGCGGCGTCGAGGTGGTCAACGGGGCGTACGCGTGGCTCGATCTGGTGCCCAAGGGTCGGGACGAGGCCGCGGGCCCGATGGCGTGGCTGCGACGGAGGGACGAGTATGAAGGGTGAGTGCTGCGCGACCGAGGTCGACGGTCGGAGGGGCACGGGGAGCGGTGTCGCGGGCGTGGGCATCGTGCTCGGGATCACGGCGCTGCTCGTGCCCAAGTGCCCGGTGTGCGTCGCGGCGTGGCTCGCGGTGCTCGGCCTCGGCGCGGGGGCGACGGGGATCGCCGGATGGGTCGGGGCGTGGGGCGAGCCGGTCGGTTGGGCGGTGCTCGCTGCGTCGACGATGGGGCTCGGGTCGTCGGTGGCGTTCCTCGTGCGACGCGTCGCGACGCGCTGATCCGTGGCGGCGGGTCGCCGCGCCCGCTACTGTCCTCGGGATGGATCCGTCGCCGCCCGAGCCCACGCAGCCACCCCTGCACGGCGTCCGCGTCCTCGACTTCACGCAGAACCTCCCCGGCCCGTACGCGACGCTGGTGCTCGCGTCGCTCGGCGCCGACGTGGTGAAGATCGAGCCGCCCGGCGGCGACACGGCGCGCATGACCCCGCGCCTCTTCGAGATCGTCAACGCGGGCAAGCGCAGCTGCGTCCTCGATCTCAAGGGCGACGACGCGGCGGCCACCCTCGCGGCGCTCGTCGCCGAGGCGGACGTCGTCATCGAGGGCTTCCGGCCCGGCGTCATGGCCAAGTTCGGCTGCGACGCCGCGGCCGCGCGGCGGACCAACCCGCGGCTGATCTACTGCTCGATCTCCGGCTACGGCCAGGACGGGCCATACGTCGCGTACCCGGGGCACGATCTCAACTTCCAGGCGCTCACCGGCGTCTGCGACATGGGCCGCGACGCGGAGGATCATCCGTTCGGCTGTGCGCTGCCGATCGCCGATCTCTCGAGCGCGATGACGGCAGTGAGCGCCGTGCTCGCGGCGCTGTTCGCCCGCGAACGCACGGGCGTCGGTCGGGCGATCGACGTCGCGATGGTCGACACGCTGCGATCGTGGACGCACGCCTGGGCCGAGGGCCTCACGCCCCGCGACGCGCGGGCCTCGGGCCTGGTCGCGGGGCTCGGTCGCACGCTCGAGACCCATGCGCCCGCGGGCAAGCTCGGGGCCGCGGCCGTACGCGCCTCGTCGTGGTTGCAGCGCGACGACGTCCTACGCGGGGCCGATGCGGTCGGCGAACGGATCAAGCGCACCGCGACGTTCCGCAAGCTCGCGCGCCTGCGGCTGCACGCGCTGCCGCACTACGGCCTGTTCCGCACCCGCGACGGTCGTTGGCTGTCGATCGCGATCGTCGACGAGGACAAGTTCTGGCGGGCGCTGTGCGAGGGCCTCGGCCTGCCGCGGGTCGCGGGCGTGCCCCTGCCGCTGCGCATGGTCGGGGCCGCGCCGCTGCGCCGCTGGGTCGCCGCCGCGGTCGCCCGTCGCGACCTCGATCACTGGCTCGGGCACTTCGATCGCGCGCGCGTGCCCGTCGCGGCGGTCGTGCCGATCGACGAGGTCGCCGAGGACCCGCAGCTCGCATGGCGGCTCGCGCGGACCGGTGCGCCCGTCGGCGCGCCGGTGCCCCTGGTGATGACGGTGCCGGGCCGGGCGCCGCGGTTGGGGGAGCACACGGCGGCGATCCTCGGGCGCTGAAGTCCCCGCGCAGGTTCTTCGCTGGTGTCGCCCGCGGAGCCGGCCTATCGCGGATCCAGCATGGACGCCCCCGCCGCGCCGCCCGAGGAGCCGACGTCCGGTGACCGCCTCGACGTGCTCGACCTGGCGCGCTACAGCCTGCCCGTCCACGCCCTGCTGCCCTTCGTCCTCTGGTTGCTCGCGGCGGCCGACCAACAGACCGCGCTGCAGGTCGGCTTCTACGTGATCCACTTCGGCTTCCCCGTCGTGCTGTTGGTGACGTACCCGTGGTGGGAGGGGCAGGGCGCCGCGGTCGTCGGCCTCATCGTCGCCAACCACGCGGTGACGTTCCTCGTCGGGGCGCTGCTGTTCGTCGCGCTCGCGGCGTGACGCTCGAACGATCAGCGGGCCGCGCGGAGCGCCTCGAGCGTCGCCTCGTCGAGCTCACCCTCGGCGATGCGGCCGTCGGCGAACGCCTCGCCGAAGCGCGTGACCGCGGCCTCGGCTCCCGGCGGCGGGGCCTCCTTGCCGATGAGCCAGCCGCCCAGGGCGTCGAGCAGGGCGCGATCGCTGCGGAGATCGTCGGGCAGACCCTCGAGATCGATCACCGGCTTCGCGACGGCGATGTGCTCGTCGCCGTCGAGGATGACCCGCATCTGCGCGGGCAGGGTCCCGACGATCGGCTCGACCGATGCGGTTTCGAGGCCGTGGCGCATGCAGTCGACGAGGTCGCGCATCGTCGCGTCGTCGGACTCGAACCACACCTCGTCGACGTCGACGCGCTCGTCGGGCACCACGTCGAGCTCGAGGACGAACACGGTCTTGCCGGCCATGGGGCGCTGCGGATCGCCCTTGGATTCGTTCCACTCCCGCACGCAGTCGACGAACGAATCGTTCACCTCGGCCCGGAATCGACGGTAGGTCTGGGCGTCGAATTGTTTCGCGTAGGTCCCGGCCAACAGCGCCGATCGATCCTGCGGCGCCGGTGACCGCGGCGCGGGCTCCCTGGGCGGCGTCGCGGCGGCGACGGGCGCCGGCGTGGCGACCGGAGCCGCGGCGGCGGCGACGACGACCTCGGGCGATCGCGGCGGCGTCGAGCGGTCCTCGAGCACGGAGCACGACATGCCCCAGGCGATCGCCAGCCCGCCCAGGGTCCCGAGCAGGACGCCGATCGCGGGCGTCATCGCGGCGCCCGACGTCGGTGCGGCCGCGAGCGGTACGACGAGCCCGCCGCCGTCGAAGGTCATCGCGATCGCCACCCAGGCACCGCGGCCGCCGTAGTCCCGGTCCAGTCGCCGTCGCAGCGAACGCAGGGCCCGGAGCACGCGCTGCCGCACCGCGTCGGCGCGCAGTCCGGTCGCTTCGGAGATCTCATCGGGGGAGCGCCCGTCGACGTGGCGTCGCCACACCAGCTCGCGATCGACGGGGGACAGCGCCGCGAGGGCCTCCGTCATCGCGACGACGAGCTCGACGCGCGCCCCCTCGGAGTCCTCGACGCCGACGGCCTGCTCGCGCTGCCGACGGCGTGCGTCGGATCGCCACTGCATGTCGCGGGCCCAGCGGATCGCCGTGCGCAGGTAGGCGTCCGCCCTCGGACCGGCGGTCTCCTGTCCCTGGGTCCGCAGCCAGGCGTCGTGGGCGGCGTCGTCCGCATCGTCGGCGACCATGCGCCGCGCGAGCCGGAGCATCCGACCGTAGGTCTCCTGGGGATCGATCGTGTCCATCGTCCACCCCAATGCCGCCGGGCCCTCGCCCGTGACCGGCGTCCGCGGATCCGATGGCAGTGTGACACGGACCGCTACGGCGCCGGCGGGTCCTCGGGCCGTTGGTTGCACGTCGCCGTGCCCGCGTCCGCGCCGAGGGCCGCGATCACCCGCCGGGTCGCGCGTCCCGACGCGGCGTCGGCCTCCTGGTGGAACACCGCGACGCCGAGCTCGACGCGCCCGTGCACGCGGGCCTGCACGATCTGCGGGGTACCGACGTCGCCCGACAGCGCGTCGAGCCGCGCTTGCACGGCCGCCCGATCGGCCCCTGCGACCAGGGGAATCCACGGTCGCAGGCAGGTGCGTCCCAGGGGCGCCGGATCGGCCCACTCGAAGACATGCCGTGCGATCGCCTCGGGGTCAGGCAGGTGCTCGGGCGCCGCGAGCGTCGTGCCGGTGTGCAGGAGCGTGGTCTCGCCCGACACCGGGACTCCGATGACCCAGAGATCCTCGGCGCCATGGGCAAGGAGCTCCGCCGGCGGCACCGGCGTCGGCAGCCACGCGACGACGTCACCGCGGACTCGCAGGAGCACCGCGCGTCGCGTGGGATCGCGGTCCCCCGCTGCGGGCTCCTCCGAGACGTCGCAGACGAGGTACGCGTCGCCGCGGGGATCGACCGCGGCCGCGGCGATGCCCGAGACGCATGGGACCGCGACCGTTCGCCACCGCTCGCCGTCGAACCGCGCGACGAAGCCCGTCATCGCCTCGGCCGCGCGGCCGAAGACCCACGCGTCGTCGTCGGCACGCACGCGGACGATCAGCGGGTCGTAGGAATCGGGCCCCGCGCCCGGGAGGCCGAGGCGACGCACGGTGCCATCGGCCGCGTGGTGGACCATGACCACGGGCCCATCGGAGGGCAGGGCCACCGCGGCGACGATCGATCCCGTGGCGAGCGACGCGAACGCCCGCACGTCCTCGCCGCCGAATGCCGGTGCCTTGGGTCGACCGCGCAGCACGACGAGGCGCTTCTGCGCGGCGATGATCCTGTCGACGCGGCGCTGCTCGGCCTCCGTCGGCACGCCGCTCTCGTCGAACCTGCGGTGGCGCGGGGAGAACGATCGCAGCGCCAGCACCGAGCCATCCCGCCAGGGCCCGAACGACTGCGGTGCCCAGTCGAACGCCGCGTGCCGCGTCGCGACCGGCGTCCATCGGCCCTGCGCGCGGCGGTAGACCTGATCCGGGAGATCCGACCCGCGCCCCGCCCAACCCGGCGACACCACGAGGAAGGCGTCCTCGGGCCACGTCCCGCCCATCGACGTCGCGTACCAGCCGTACGACTCGACGGCGAAGTTGTCGTACTGCGGGCCGCCGGTCGCGATGCCGCGGGTCCACGTCGGATCGACCGCGATCGTGCCATCGCGGTGCAGCTCGGTGACCCACGGACCGCTCACCGCGAAGGCCTGGCCGTCGAGCGTCTCGAAGAGGCGGAGATCGCCGGCGAACTGCGTCGCGACCACGTCGAACCGCGGCGCGTCGGTGGCCGCCGCGATCCCGGCGACCGACGGGAGCGTCGTCGATGCCGGCACCGTCGGTGACGCGGGTGTCGTCGTCTCGGGCACCGCCGCCTGCGGCGCCGCGGCGACGGGCTCGACCGCCACGGCCTCGAGGCCTGCGCACCCCATCGGCCAGACCGCCGCGAAGGGGAGCGCATGGCCCAGCACGACGGTCGCGACGGCGGTGACTCGGCGATCGTGTCGCATCGGCGAAGGCTAGCGACGTCCACCCCGCCGCGGGCATTCCCGCGGTGGGCTTGACGGGATCGGCGAGGAACCCCGATCGTGGTTGCGGGGGTTCGCATGGACACGCGATGGGTGGGGGATGGCGATCGCGCTCGCGATGGGCGCGTGTGGGGGTGACGATGCGGGCGCGACCGCAGGCCCGAGTTCGACTCAGGATCCGAGCGCGACGACCGACACGGGCGGCACCGGAGGAAGCTCGAGCGGCCCGGGCACGTCGAGCGCGACGACCCTCGGCACCGATCCGAGCGCGACCGGCCCCGACTCCAGCGGGCCTGGGCCGCTGTTCGACCTCGGTCCGACCCCCGATGTCCCCGGCGTCGACACGGTCGAGCCACCGACCTGCTTCGTCGTCGACGACATGGATGCGGTCGGCGATTGCTCGCAGTCGGCCCCCGCGGACAGCTTCGAGCCCGAGGTGCAGTGGGCCTGGCCCGGCGAGAACGGCGACATCTACTCGGTGGTCACGCCGCTGGTCGCCAACCTCACCGACGACGACGCCAACGGGTCGATCGATCTCTGCGACGTCCCCGACGTGGTCGCGGTCGCCTACGCCAACCTGTTCGGCGGCGGCGGTCGCATCTATGTGCTCGACGGCGCGACCGGGGTCGCGCACTTCCACATGGACACGCTGGTCGACCCGACCGTGTGCCCGGCCCTCGGCGACATCGACGACGACGGACTGCCGGAGATCGTGACCGCGACCCAGACCGGGAGCATCATCGCCTTCGAGCACGACGGCGCGCTCAAGTGGCAGAGCGCGGTGCCGTGGCCGGACTTCTACATCGCCGCGATTGCCCTGGCCGACCTCGACACCGATGGCGACGTCGAGATCGTCGCGGGCGCGTCGGTCTACGATCACGAGGGCGTCCTGGTGACCAACGTCGGGACCGCGCCGCAGTACAGCGCCACCACGGCGGCGGACCTCGACGACGACGGCGACCTCGAGATCGTCCTCGGTCACGCGGCCTACCACCACGATGGCGGCTTGCTGTGGGACAGCGGCATCGGCCCGGGCTTCCCCCAGGTGGCGAACTTCGACGACGACCCCGAGCCCGAGATCCTGGTGACCAACAACGCCGGCCTCGCGATGCTCGAGCACGACGGCGCCGTGGTGTACCAGGGCCTCACGCCGACCGGGGACGCCGCGGGCGGCCTCGGTTGGTACCGACCCGCCACCGTCCACGACTTCGACGGCGACGGCGAGGCCGAGTTCGCGATGAGCTCGGCCAACAACTACACGGTCTACGAGGGCGACGGCACCATCGTGTGGTCGTCGCCGGTGTCGGATCTGAGCGGCGTCGCGGCCGGCACGGCGTTCGACTTCCTCGGCGACGGCAAGGCCGAGGCGATGTACGCCGACGAGAACGAGCTGTTCGTGTTCGACGACGAGGGCCTCGTGCTGCTGCAGATCCCGCGGACGAGCCCGACCGGCACCGAGTACCCCGTGGTCGCCGACGTCGACAACGACGGCTCGGCCGAGATCGTCGTGGTCTCGAGCGATCCGGTCAACGGTGGCATGCCCTCGCCGCCCGTACAGGTGATCCGCGACGTGGAGGAGCGGTGGATCCAGGCCCGCCGGATCTGGAACCAGCACGCGTATCACGTCACCAACGTGCGCGAGGACGGCACCATCCCGCAGAACGCGAAGAAGTCGTGGGAGCAGCTCAACACGTTCCGCACCAACGCACAGATCGAGGGCGGCGGCGTGTGCATCCCCCAGCCCGAGGGTTGAGCCCACGAGCGGGCCGTCACGGCCGATCGTGCTCGGCGAGCCACGCCGCCAATGCACCGTGGTCCGGCCGCGCGAGTAGGGCGGCGCGGGCCCCCTCCACCGCCTCGCGTCGGCGACCGAGCTGCCAGAGCGCCTCCGCCTTGGATGCCGCGAGATCGGCGAGGCCGCTGGTGTCGCCGTCGACCGCCCAGACCGCGCTCGCGCGCGCGAACCACCCGAGGGCCTCGGCGGGACGACCCCGGTGCATCGCGACGCGTCCCAGGCCCAGGGCCGGCCAACCCTGGTCGGGATGGTCCCCGTCGACCAGCCCGTCGAGGCCGAGGGCGGCGCGTCGGAACTGTCGCTCGGCCTCATCGATCTCGCCGAGGTCGAGCAACAAGAAGCCGTACGCGTGGAACATGCCCACGATGCCGAGCGCGTTCGCCCCTTTGGCAGCGAGGACGCCGCCCTGCTCGTCTTGGAGCTGGATCACGCGCTCGAGCGCAGCCTTGGCCTCGTCCAACCGGCCGGAACTCCGCGCGGCGAGGGCGAGGTTGGTCAGCGCGTTGGCCACGCTGGAGTGCGTCGGGCCGAGGAGCGCCTCGAACTGGGAGGCGGAGGTCGCGAATGCGTCGTACGCGTCGTCGCTGCGATTCAAGTCGAGCAGCGCGAGTCCCCGCGTCTCGTGCATCGACGCGAGCAGCCGCGGGTTCTCCAGTCCGTGTTGTTCGAAGCAGGCCGTCGCGCGGCCGAGGTGCTCGAGGGCCGCCGTGGTCTCGTTGAGCAGGGTCTCGTAGGCCGCGAGCTCGACGAGCGTGGCGGCCTGGGCGCGGCTGATGCCGAGACCCGGGCGCTCGTACAGCGCGAGCGCGCGCCGATAGTCGTCGCGTGCGTCGCTCACGTGGCCCGCGACGCCATGGACGGATCCCTGCGCTGCCCACCCGTCGCCGACGCGGTAGTGGGTCTCGCCCAGGGCGCCTGCGAGCAGCTCGCGGTAGCGGGTGGCGTGGGCCAGCGCCGCGTCGAAGTCGCCGTTGTCACTCGCGAGCCGCGAGCGCGACCGCCAGATGAACGCGGTGACGTCGTCGGGCACGCTCGCCTGCGTCGTCAGGCTCTCGGCTTGGTCGAGCAGGGCGTGCGCCTCGGCGAAGCCCCCGGCGCGCCCCTCCACATCGGCCTCGCGGGCGAGGAGTCGAACGCGATCGGAGGCGTCGCGGGGCCAGCTGTCGAGGAGCTCCCGAGCGGCGACGATCGCCGCGCGAGCGGACTCGCGGTTCGGGTGGCTCGCCAGCGCCAGCTCTACCGCAGCACGGCGCGTCGACGCAGCGTCGCCACGCGCCTCGGCGAGGTGGAGGGCCCGCTGGAGGTCCTCGAACCCGGAACGCTCGCGCCCCGCGGCGTGATTGGCCTCTCCCCGCGCGAGCACGGCCGACGGCAGGTGGGCCTCGTCGGCGAGGAGCTCGACGTCGGCCACGATCGCGTCGGCCAGCATCACCGCCTCGAGGTTGCGGCCGGCCTCGATTCGCTCGCGCACCAATGCGACGCGGGCGCCGACGTCCTGCGGGTCGTCTTCGCCCGCCGGGATCGACTCGACCGACGCCGGGCTGCCGAGGCACGACAGGGGCTCGCCGGCGCGCTCGAGCAGTCGCAGGACCCGGAGCACCGACTCGGGGTCGGCGACGACGAGCTCCTGCAGGAGCGCGTCGGTGTGGCGACTGTGTTCGTCGAGGCAGTCGAGCCGGTGCAGCGTGTCGCCCTGCGCCGAAGCCGACTCGTCGTGCTGCGCGGCACACGTCGCCGTCCATGCGTGGGTCCAGTCACGGTCACGCTGCTCGAGCCGCCGGAGGATGCGGTTCCCCCGTGACTTGGTCGCGGGGTCGCTTCCGTCGAACTCGGCCTCGAGCGCGGCGAGGATCCGGTCGTGGTCCGTCGTTCTCGGCTCGGCGCACCGGCGATCGCCCGTCGTCGCGAACCAACCCACCGTCGGCGTGAACGCGGGCAGGCCGACGACGAGCGCGAGGCCAGCACCGAGCCAAGCGAAGGCGCGCCACCGCGGCGGCGGGCGTGACAGCGCGTCGGCCAACGCTTGCATGGTGTCGAAGCGCCCCTCGGCCGGGCGCGAGAGACCCCGGAGCAGAACATCGTCCACCCACTGCGGGACGCCGCGTCGCCGCCGTGGAATCACCACGTCGCCGTCGAGGCTATCGCCCCGCGGCGCACCGCCGACGGGCCGAGGGTAGGGCAAGACGCCGTAGAGCGCCTCGAACAGGGCGGTGCAGAGCGCGAACTGATCGGCGCGGCCGTCGACGTGCGCGGAGCGAAACTGTTCGGGCGCCGCGTAGTCGGGCGTGCCCAACAGGCCCTGGGACGCCGTGTCGACGTCGAGCTCGTCGCTGGGCGCCGGCCCGTCGGCGGTCGCGAGCACCGGGGCGCGGGGCTCGGACGGCGGCCGATGCAGGAGGTTCGCGAGGCCGAAGTCGGCGACCAACGCCCGCCCGTTCGCGGAGACGAGGAGATTGTCGGGCTTGAAGTCGCGGTGCACGATGCCCACCGCGTGGGCGGCCGCGAGTCCCCGGGCGCCCTGCACATAGATGTCCACGATCTGTTGCCACGTCCGGTCGGGGAGCCCCACCCAATCCCGCGCGTTGCCGCCGGCGACGTACTCCATCGCCACGAACGGCGCGCCTTCGTGGGTCCCGACCTCCATCACGGTGACGACGTTGGGGTGAGAGAGCCTCGCGAGCAGCCGGGCCTCGCGACTCAGGCGATCGACCCGGGCCTTCCACGGATGGTGGACCTTGATCGCGATCTCGCGTTGGAGTCGCAGATCGGTGGCGCGGAACACCGTGCCCATCCCGCCCGCGCCGATCTTCGCGTCGATGCGGTACTTGCCCGCGATGATCGTCCCCGTGCGGAGCACGTGCGCGACCCCGGGCTCGCGCGCCGGCGCGGCGGCGAGCTCGCGGAGGAACGAATCGTGATCATGCGACGCGTCGAGCGATTCGGACACCGATCCCATGGCTAGCACGAAAGTCGTTGCGCGTCGGCGCTGGTCCAGTAGTAGTTCCGAGGTGCACGACGATCCAAACGCATGGCATGACTATCGCGATCGAGCCGTCCTCGTGACCGGGGGTACGAAAGGGATCGGCCTCGCCATCGGCCTCGAGTTCGGCCGGCGTGGGGCCGAGGTCACGCTGACCCAGAAGTGGGGATCCGGGCGCCGGCGTCCGGGCATCGTGGTCGTTGGGCCTGTGGCTCGGGGAGTACAACCATTGGGTCCACATCGGGGCGCTCGGGTTCGACGACGCCATTCGGTGGGCTCGATGTCACGACTGCGTGCCGTCCGTACCGCCAGATGACCAAGGGACCCGGCGTGGCTGCAGAGCGCTTCTTCCCGATGACGCTGCTGTAGTCGTCGAGCATCTCACTCGCACGTCGGCCGCGGGTCCGGGCAGGTCGGCGCGCTCGGCAGCGTTGAGTCACACCCCTCGAGATCCTCGAACGTGTTGCTCGCCGCGAAGTCGAGGCCTTCGCCGTGGTCGGTGTAGCCGAGGACGAAGCCATGGCCGGCGCCGTGGGCGATCACGGAGTCGCGGACGAACATCGAGGTCGGGGGCTGCGAGAGGATCACGGCGCCGTCGTACCCCGCGACGTCGGTGCAGCTCACCAGCACGCAGCCACAGTCGGCGCCGGTGTACTCGACGCGCACGTGGGCGAGCGAGGTCATGGGGTCGACGATGCCGCCGAACCACAGGCCCACCCAGTCGCCGGGCGCAGGCGTGTCCGCGGCCGAGGTGAAGGTGATGGGCGCGGCGGCGGTGCCCTCGGCGACGAGGCGGCCGGTGGCCGCGAACTCGCCGCTGCGGTGCTCGACCCGGAGCTGCGTGCCCGGCTGAAACCGCATCGTGACGCCCGGCTCGATCACCAAGGTGACGGGCGGCGCGGTGTCATCCCCCGCGCCGATGCTGAGGCGATCGACCGCGCTCGTGCCGATGCGATAGGGCACGCCGAGCTCGCGGAGCGTCGCGTCCTCGGAGAGCGCGAGCGCGGGCCGCACGAGGATCTCGTCGACCTGGTTGCCGGTGTACTCGCCGTCGGGGAGCGACCCCATGGCGTGCTCGTCGACCTCGAGGGGAAACGGGTGGAGCGCGCTGCCCGAACCCGTGATCGTCAACGCGTCGGAGCCCTCGACGAAGCCGGCGCGACGGGACAACACGACGCCGGCGCCGAGCGAGCCCTCGATCACGACGTGGTCCACGAACAGGCCCCGCGCGGTCGCGGTGCCGTCGCCCTGGGCGACCACGGTCGCGCCGCGCTCGTCGACACCACCGCCGCCGGTCATCGTGACGTGGGCGAGGCGTGCGACGCCGGGGCTCTGCACGAGGAGGTGACCCCAGCGCGCGCCGCCCTGGCCCTCGAAGGTGATCGGCTGCTCGGCGTTGCCCTCGGCCAGCAGCGTGCCGGTGTTCGGTGTGCCGGGGAATGCGACGCTGATGCCCGTGCCCTCTGCGAAGCGCACCACCGAGCACGGCTCGATCTCGAGGGTCGCGCCGTCGCGGACCGCGATCGAGCTCATGACGACGTGCGGCCCGTCCTCGGCGCGCCAGATCTGGTGGCCGACGATCTCGTCGCCGTGGAACGTGGGGCCGGCGGTCGTGGTCGGGCACGCGGGCTCGGCGATGCCGGTCGACTCCGACTCGGCGTCCGAGCTGTCGCCCGCGGTGGTGTCGGGGTCGTCTTCGGGCGCCGGCGTGCATGCCACGGCCATCGCGCCCACGAATGCGAGGGGAACGAAACGAGCGGTCATCGGACTGTCTCTTCTATGGTTGGGGTCAGGCGGGACCCGAGCGACATGCTCGGGCGAAGCGGGAGATCGAACGGGCTACAGCGAATCCATCACGGCCACGCGGCTCCACGTCATGTCGGTGCCGGCGGCACAATCGGGCATCGTGGGATCGGGGTTGCTCCACCCGCCGCTGATGTCGCGGCCCTGGTAGCCGACGCGCGGGTGACCGGTGGCGTCGAGGGCGAGCGACGGGCTGTGCAGGAACCACGCGCCGACGTTGCAGTTGGGCCACAGGAAGATCTCGTCGGGCGACATCTCGTTGCCGAGCTCGACGCCGTCGAGCGTCCACGGTGAGTCGGCGTGCTCGCACGCGTCGGCGTCGCAGTGCGCGATCCCGATGTTGTAGTCGAAGGTGTAGACGAACCGCGGGTGGTCGTCCGCGTCGAGGGCGAGGTCGACCCCGGGGCCGATGTCATCGCCCGAGCTGAGGTACGTGCCCGTCCACGCCGCGGTGTCGCAGTCGGCGTCGCACGCCAGGTACGTCACGTTGCGGACGCCCGCCTCGTCCTTGCCCAGCAGGGTGATCCGGGGCGCTCCGGCCTTCGTGAGCGCGAGCGCGATCCCGGGGCGGATGTCGACCACGTCGACGAGGCTCGAGAAGGCCGGCGCCAGCGGGTTGCCGAGCCAGCGCGCGCCGTCCTCGCAGTCGGCCTCGCACAGCACGTAGGCGCCGACGTCCTGGTTCGGCGCGCCGTCGGTGCCGACCACGGTGGCGACCGTCGCGACGTGGGCGCGGCCCTGGGCGTCGAAGCGCAGGTGCGTCGACTGCCAGATCTGCTCGGCGACCCGGTGCGCGGTCCACTGCGCGGGATCGTGGCAGTCGGCGTCGCACGTGACGTAGTGGGTCTCGGGGGCGCCTTGGCCCACGCCGAGGTACGCGACGGTCGTGTGCATCATGAACCGCGGGCGCCCCTGGGGATCGAGGGCGAACGCCTCGCCGGTCACCTCGCGCTGGTTGTCGTGCTTCAGGATGTCGCTGACGGTCCACGCCGAGCGCTCGGTGCAGTCGCCGTCGCACGTGGCGTAGTACACATGCGCGAAGCTCGACAGCAGCACGTGCGGACGACCCTGGCCGTCGAGGGCGATCATCGCGTTGGCGACGGTGCCGTCGGTGTCGAGCCGGACGACCTGGACCTCGTCGCTGCCGCCACAGTCGGGCCCGCAGTAGGCGTAGAACGCGTCGCCCCCGGCGTAGGCGGGGTAGATCGCGTGCATGCCCCCGCTGGTGTCGAGTTCGATCGTCGGGGCGCTGGTGTTGTCGGGCTCGTCGGTGGGGAGGAAGAACGCGTCGGCGGTCAGCGGAGTGCTGCCCTGTGCGCCGTCACGCTGCTCGTCGTCGCACGCGACGAGCGTGGCGGCGAGCGTGGATGCGATGGAGACGGAGAGCAGGTTGCGGATGTTTCCAAGCGTCATGGCGAGTTCTCGGATGGATGGTCCAAGCGCGGTGCGGCATCGCGAAACGAGGGCGACGCGGCCGTGAGAACGATCCAGCGCACACCGATCGAATGCGGCGCCGATCGGTGACGGATCGGGACGACGACTCCCACGCCGTCGGTATCCGTCGCTCCGGTGTTCGTGACGGCCGTCACGCGAGCCTGGCCCGCGCGCGGCGGATCGCGGTTGCGTAGTTCTGCGCAACGCCGCTCGCAGGGCCGGCGCAATCCCGCGAAGAATACCGAATTCGTCCAATTGGCGCCGATCTGTCGCGGTGCGACGCTGCTCGTCGATGCGGCACACCTCGACCCGAACCCCTCGTTCCCTCGGTTCCGACCCCACGTCCGCGGCGTCTCGCGGTGTCGCCTGGGGTCTCGCCCTCGCGCTCGCACCGTTCGCCTGCGCCGACGGCGGGCGTGCCGATGACGACGGTGGTGTCGCCGAATCCGGCTCCACCGGCGGCGCGGCCGACAGCAGCGGCGGCGCGCCGTCCGACTCCTCCGGCGGCGCGCCCGGGGATCCGACCGAGGGCGGCGTCGCGCTGCGACCCAATTGGCACGAGGACATCGCGCCGCTCGTCGCGGTGCACTGCCGCGGATGCCACGAGCCGGGCGGGCTCGCGTTCCCGATGGAGACCTACGCGCAGACGGAGGGGTGGGCGACCGCGATGGCGGTGAACACCGCGGCCGGCGAGATGCCGCCGTGGCACGCGATCGAGACCGACGAGTGCACGCCGCCGCTGCCCTTCGAGCACGACGCGCGGCTGACCGACGTCGAGAAGCAGCTGTTCCAGGACTGGGCGGACCAGGACGCGCCCGAGGGGGATCCGGCGCTCGCGGCCCCGATCCCCACGCCGCCCTCGCTCGAGCTGGCTGATCCCAGCGCGACGATGCAGATGGGCGGAACGATCACGGTCGACGGATCCGATGGCATCCTCGATCGCTTCCATTGCGTCAGCTTCGATCCCGGCAACCGCGAGGACGTGTTCGTCGACGCGATGCAGGTGATCCAGGGCAACGCCGCGATCCTCCACCACGTGCTCATCTTCATCGACGAGGACGCCGAGTCGGGGAGCTGGCCGCAGGGCATCGACGAGGACTGCGGCAGCGGCCCGGGGGTCGGCAACGCGCAGCTGATCGGCGCTTGGGTCCCCGGGAGCCTGCCGATCGAGGCGCCCGTGGACGTCGGCATTCCGCTGCGCGCCGGCGCCCGCATCGTCTTCAACGTCCACTACCACGCGGCCGTCACCGGCCCCGAGAGCGACGACGCGACTGGCCTCGCGCTGCGCTGGGGCACCGACGCGCCCGAGTGGGTGTCGCTCTTCGCCCTGGTCGGCGCGCCGGGGCAGGGCGACAGCACCACCGGCGAGTTCATGATCCCCGCGGGCGCGCGCGGCCACGAGGAGGTGATCGAGTGGAACCTGCCGGCGATGGGCGGCGCCGAGGCGCGGCTGTGGTCCGTGGGGCACCACATGCACAAGGTCGCCGTGGACGCGAAGACGTCGATCCTGCGCGACGGCGAGGAGCTGTGCATGATCCAGACGCCGCACTGGGACTACGGTTGGCAGCGGTTGTACGAGTTCGATGTGCCGGTCGAGGAGTCGTTCGCGCTGCAACCCGGGGACGCGGTGCGGATCCGCTGCACGTACGACAACACGCTCGACAACCCGGATCTCGCGGGCGCGCTCGCGGAGCAGGGTCTCGATGCGCCGACGGACGTCGCGCTCGGCGAGGGCACGCTCGACGAGATGTGCCTCGCCGGAATCGCGGTGGCGGTGCGGCAGTAGCCGCCGAGGCACGTCGCCACGCGCGGTGGCGGTACCACGACGTGCTATCGTGGGCGCGCATGGTCGCGGGCCGCATCGCCGGGGATCGCACGCTTCGCTTCGCCGCAGGCGTCGCGTCGATCGTCCTCGGCGCCGGCGCGTGCATCGAGCCCCGCGCGTTCCCGTGCGACGACACGGCGCAGTGCGTCCGCGACGGCGTGCAGGGGCGGTGCGAGGACGCCGGCTGGTGCAGCTACCCCGACGACGCCTGCGACGGCGGGCTGCGCTTCGAGCCGCGGGCCCCCGATGGGCTCGGTGGCGCGTGCGTCGACACCGGTACGTCGGGTGGTTCATCGAGCAGCGGTGCCACCCAAGGGAGCAGCAGCACGACGGCCGACGGCCCGATCTACGCCTGCGACGAGCGGCCCTGCACGACCACCGGCCTCGTCGTCGGGGATGCCCACGGCTGCGTGCGCGACGGGCAGGACACGCTGTGGTGCTGGGGCGACAACACGCTGGGACAGCTCGGCCGCGGCGTGACCTCGCCCGCCGAGCGTTGCCCGGGCCCCACCGTCGAGCTCGGCGCGATCGTGCAGGCGTCGGCGTCGCAGCACATGTGCGCGCGTGATGCCGACGCGCGCGTCTTCTGCTGGGGGAACAACGCGCACGGGCAGGTGGACTGGCACGCTGGCGCCGACGCGATCGTCCGCACCCCGATCGAGATCGAGGACCTCGGGCTCGTGCCCGAGACGCTCGACGTCGGCCCGTCGCTCAGCTGCGCCGCCGCCGGGACGAGCGTGCGCTGCTGGGGTGACCTCGGCCAGGCCGCGACGACCGTCGACACCACGGCCACCGTGGTCGTCCTTGCCGCCGGGGCGCAGCACGCCTGCGCGGTGATCGAGGGCGGCGCGATCGAGTGCGTCGGCGTCGACACCTCGGGCCAGCTCGGGGACGGCGATCCGGCGGGCATGCCTGGCCTCGAGCAGTCGCGTCCGTTCGAGACCGGCGCGACGGTCGTCGACGCGGGCTACGTCCACAGCTGCGCGCTGGTGACGACCGAGCTCGGGCCCGAGGTGCAGTGCTGGGGGGCGAACGATGCTGGGCAGTGTGGCGCGCCGCTCGACACGTCGATCGTCGCGTCCCCGATCAAGGTGCCCAACCTGGTCGCGGGGCCGTATCAGGCGCTGGCCCTCGGCGCGCGGCACTCGTGCGTGCTGGCGGACGACGGGCGCGTACAGTGCTGGGGCGACAACGGCGACGGCCAGGTCGGCCCGAACGCGCCCGCGGGCTTCGGCGCGCACACGGTCGTGCTCGAGGACGACACGGCGCTCGTCGCGATCGAGATCGGCGCCGGTGCGAGCCACACCTGCGCGCGCACGGCCGACGACGCGGTGGTGTGCTGGGGCGACAACGGTGCACTGCAGCTCGGCGCGGCGTCGTCGGAGGACACGCGCACGCACCACTGGCTGGAGATCGGCTGTTGAACGGGTCGTGCCCGCGCGGGCGGGCTACTCGAGCAGCCCGTGCTGCACGACGAGCCGCGCCAGCGCGGCGCGGCCCGACAGCTCGAGCCGCTCGTAGATCCGGCCGAGGTGCGTGCTGACCGTGCGCGGGCTGATGTGCAGCCGCGCGCCGATCTCGTCGGTGGTGAGCCCCTCCGCGACGAGCACGGCCACCTCGAGTTCCCGCTTCGAGAGGCCGACCGCCGCGGCGCGGGCCTTGGGATCGGCGCGTACGAGCTCGGCCTGGCTGCGGTAGAGGTAGCGCAGCGTGACGTCGGGGCCGATCTGGATCCGGTCGCCCTCGCGCACGATCGCGAGGTCGATCCGCGCGCCGTTGAGGAACGTGCCGTTGGTCGAGTCGAGATCGATGAGGTTGACGACGCCCTCGTCGGCGATCGCGAGCTTGGCGTGCTGGCGCGAGACGCCGTCGTCGTCGAGCTGCAGGTCGCACTTCGAGCCGCGACCGATGAGCGTGCTGCCGGTCGTGAGCGGCAGGACCTTGCCCTGGGCGTGACCGGTGAGCACCTCGAGGCAGGCGATCTCGCCGTCGGCGCGGCCACGGGCGATCCGGACGGGGCGGACCTCGGTGCGCTTGTCGTCGTGGTCGGTCATCGTCGCGGGGCGTCGGCCCGCGTCAGCGATCATACGCGAGTGCTAGAACCGGCCGCGCAGCGAAAGGCCGCGCGGCCCGAGATCGACCGCGACGGGGGGCGCGTCGCGGCCGGAGCGGCGCGCGACCACGGCGAAGCGGACGATCCCGCTCAGCACCAGCGCCCCGCCGGCCCCGAGCAGTCCGAAGCCCGCGCGCTGCTCGACGATCGCGCGATTGATCGCGTCGTCGAAGGCGTCGTGGGATCCCAGCCCGTCGGCGCCACGGTCCTGCGCATCGGCGACGACGAGGAGCACGGCGCCGGTGACCAGGGCCGCGGCCCCGGTGCCGGCCAGGGACCAGCCCGCCGCGTCGCGCCACCACGGGCGCTGGGAGGGGCGCCCCGCGGGCGTCGCGTCGGTGGGCGTCGCGTCGGTGGGCGTCGCGTCGGTTAGGGCGGTCGGTGCGGGGAGCGGCGCCGGGACGGGATCGGTCGGCGTGGGCGTCGGTGCGCGGCACGCGTCGCGCTGTCGCTCGGCGTTCGCGAGCATGTTGCTCCACTGCGCGCGCAGCAGCTCGGTGTCGTAGGACGCCGGCGGCGTCTGGCCCTCGGCGACGAAGCGATCGTACAGCGCGGCGGCCTCGGTGCAGTGCCCACGCAGGCGCTCGGACTGCGCCCAGCTGTACAGGATCGCGGGCGCGTCGAGGTCCCGCCACGCGCGCGCGTAGTCGATGACGGCGTCGTCATGGTTGCCCGCGGCGGCATGGGCGTCGGCGCGATCCCACGCGGCCTGGGCCTCGCGCCGCTGCGGGGTCGGGCTCGGCGCGAACGACAGCGTCAGCGCGAGTACGAGTGCGATCGTGGACCCGGGCATGGCGTCAGCGCACCCGCGGCGCAGGGGCATCGGGATCGAAGGGGGCGGGGAGCGCGGCCGGACGCTCGGGCGTCGGGGCGGTGGGCCGCGGGCGCTTGGTCGCCGCGCGTCGCTCCGGCTTCGGCGCGGAGGCGACGGGCGTGGTTGCGGCAGGCGTGGATGCGACGGGCGCGGTTGCGATGGGCGTGGCTGCGGCGGGTGTGGAGGCGACGGGGCGCGGGCCCGTCGGCACGGCGTCTTGGATCGGCGGTGGGGCAGGGGACTCGACCGCGACGTGCGTCGGGTCGACGTCGACGCTCGCGCTCGGCTCGGGGTCCGCGTCGGGAGCAGGCGCCGCCCCGCGCCCGCCCAAGACCCACGCGAGCGACGCCGCACCGGCCACGAGCGCTCCGCCCACCCACCACGTGGCGCGGCGTGGGGACCGGGCGGGCAGCGCCTTGGCGACGGTGGCCGCGGTCCCGTGTCCCACGGGCGCGCGCACCTGCGTCGCGGCGGTGCCCACCGACGCGGACAGCTCGTCCGTGGCGATCGGCCCCGCGTCTGTCGTCTCCCACGGGTAGGGCGTCGCACCGAACAGCTCCTGCATCACCACCGCGAGGGCCTCGGGCGTCGCGGTGAGCCCGGTCTCGACGGCGTAGCGCTCGAGCGCGCGTTGCAGCTCGCGCGCGGTGGCGGGGCGCGCCTCGGGATCGCGGTTGACCGCCCCGAGGACCAGTCGATCGATCGCGGGCGGTACGTCGGCGCGCCGCGACGACGGCGGCGGTAGATCGTGGTTCACGATCTGGTTCATCACCGCGAACTCGCCCTCGCCGTCGAAGGCGCGGCCCAGGGTCGCGAGCTCGTACAGCACGACGCCGAGGGCGAACACGTCGCTGCGCCGATCGAGCGCGTCGCCGCGGCACTGCTCGGGCGACATGTACGCCATCTTGCCCTTGCGCACGCTGGGTCGCGTGCTGTGCCGGCTGGTCGACGCCTTGGCGATGCCGAAGTCGACGAGCTTCACGACGCCCTCGTCGCTGACCAGGATGTTGGTCGGCGAGACGTCGCGGTGGATGATGCCGAGCGGCCGACCGTCGAAGCCGCGGCGCTCGTGGGCGTGGTGCAGCCCCGCTGCAGCGGCGGCGCCCAGGGCCACGAACGCCGCCCACGGCAGCGGCGTGCCCCGGGCCTTCGCCCGCCGCACGATCGCCGCGAGGTCGTGCCCGTGGACGTAGTCCATGGTGAAGTAGAACCCGTCGCCGTCCTCGCCGATGTCGTGCACGTGCACCACGTTCGGGTGGTCGAGCTGCGCGGCGAGCCGCGCCTCGTCGAGGAACATCTCGACGAACTCGTGGTCGTCGGCCCACTTGGGCAGGATCCGTTTCACCGCGAGGTACTTGCGGAAGCCGTGCACCTCGGGCGTGCGCGCCAGGTAGAGCTCGGCCATGCCGCCGGTCGCGAGGCGCGGACCGAGCTCGTACCGGCCCAGGGGGCGCCACGGGCTCGGGCTCGTCGCGGCGGTGGGCACGGCCGGGGGCACGGGATCATGGTAGTCCGTCTACTCGGGCGCGGCGCGTCGAAGTCCAGGCCCGTCGGGGGGAGGCTGCGGCGCTTCGGCGCCGTCCCCCAATCCGCCCCCGCATCAGGTCCGCTCCTGGAGGTTCCAGCGCGCGCGATAGACCGCGCCCCTGGGGCCCGATTCCAGCATCTCGACGCTGGTGGTGACGCCGCCGGCGATCTCCAGCAGTACTTCGATCATGGCGACGTTCGCGACGTGATTGAGGCCGCCGTGCAGGTACGGTGGGTGCTCGAGTCGCAGCATCATCCCACCGTCGATCGACTCGGCAGACATGTTGGTGCCGCGCTGGAACATGCCGTGGACCGTCGCCGTCATGCGCAGCGCCACGCGCGGGCCCGTCATCCGCGTCAGCGCGCGGTACATCTTCGACCGTGCGGTGTGGAGGGTGCGTTCCCGCGTCCACGCGAGCACGGCGTCGGCCGTGGGATGAAACGTGTCCGCCACGGCGAAGAAGATCGCGTCCGAGTGCACGGCCGGTACCCACGCACCCGGCAGCGGCGGATGTCGAACGAGGTTGCCCAGCGGCGCGGGCAGATCCTCGAGGACGGGCGAGAGATCGTGCCCCACGAGCGAGCTGAGCACGAGCGTGCCGCGCGACTTGCAGTCGGGATACGACGCCATGCCCGCGGGCAAACGCGACAGGTACTGCTCGAGGTGAGGGAACGACGTCACGGCACCCGCTTCCGCGTATCGTCGATGATATCGAACGCGACCGCTTCGCACATCGACTGTGACCCGACCGTGGCCGAGGAGATACCGTCGACTCGGCCGCGGTGCGTCGGACTCCGCGCCGCGCGGCGTAGCGCGCCTTCTCGAGCCGCTCCGTAGCAGCGATGAGGCCCAGTCGATGCCGAAGGGGCGCCGTTGCACGGCCCCCGCGCCGCCCTACTCCTCCGGCAGTCGTCGGTGCCGGAACGCGTCCGTCTGCGTGATCGCAGGCACCAGCTCGCGCATGTCGCCGCCCGCCTGCTCGGCGGCCGCCGCAATCGACGGTTCGTCGAGGTCGGCCTCGGGCCGCGACAACGCGAAGCGCAGCCACTGGCGTGCGACGCAGTCCGCGACCTGCTGGCTCTCGGCGAGCTTCGACATGAGCGCGGGCGCATCCGCGTAGTGGCCGTCGATGTCGGTGCCCAGGACGTCAGCGGCGGCCTCGACGGGGAACTCACCGTCCATCGTGCGCCAGTGGCCGGCGCCGTCGTAGTTCTCGAAGAGGAAGCCGAGCGGGTTGATGAGCTTGTGGCAGCCGGCGCACGCGCCCATCGAGGTCGCCGACTCGATCTGCTCGCGGGCCGAGGCGGTCGAGTCGAAGTCGATCGTCGTGTTCACGTTGGGCGGCGGGACCAGCTGCATGCAGAAGACGTCGGCGAGCAGGCTCTTGCCGCGGTAGATCGGGGCGCGCTGGGGGGTGCGCGCGTGGGCGGTGAGGTAGCTGCCGTGGGTGAGGATGCCGCGGCGCTGCGCGGGATCCAGCGTGACGCTGCCGTCCGGGCCGGCATCGACGACACCGTCGCCGTAGTACGCCGCGAGCTCGGGGCTCGCGAAGGAGTAGTCGGCGGTGAAGAGCGTGCCGACCTGCGCGTCGTCCTCGCGGAAGACGTGCAGGATGAAGCGCTCGGTCTCCTGGGCCATGTCGTCGCGCAGCGCCTCGAACTCGGGGAACTCCGTCGCGTCGACGAGCTGGTTGTCGAGGGCGTCGATGCCGAGCCACGAGCGATGGAACCGCAGGATCGTGAACTCGGCCCGGGGATCGGCGAGCAGGCGCTCGGCCTCTGCGCGCACGCCGTCTGCGTCGTCGAGCAGGCCGGCCTCGGCGGCGTCGAGGAGTGCGGCGTCGGGGCCCGACTTCCACAGGAAGAACGACAGGCGCGACGCGACCTCGTAGCCGGTCAGGCGCCGCACGGGGCCGTCGTCCCCGTCCGCGCCGCGCTCGAGGCGGTACAGGAAGTCGGGCGTCTGCAGGAACGCGGTGACGACCAGGCGCATCGCGTCCTGCACGGTGCCGCCCTCGCGCGAGGCGTCCCAGAAGCCGACGAACACCCCGAGCTCCGCGTCGGTGAGCGGTCGGCGATAGACGAGCCGGCCGTACTCGATGAGGAACGCCCGCACGCACTCGGGCGATTCCTCGCAGCCGAGCAGCGCGGCGGCCTGGGCCCCCGCCGCGGCGCCGACGTCCTCGGCCACCAGGCGGTAGGCGTCGACGATGTCGATGTTGACGTCGAGACCGGCGTTGGTCTCGAAGCGGCCGATCTTCCCGTCGGCGGGGAGGTTGTCGAACGTCACGCCGGCGACGAGCGCCTCGCCGAAGATCGCGGTGACCGAGCGCTCGTACTCGACGCGCGTGAGCCGACCGAGCCCCGAGGGCGCGACCGAGGCCTCGCCTCCGCCCTCGGTGTCGGCCCCGGTGCCCGCGGTGCCCGCCCCCGTGCCGCCGCTGCCGCTGCCGTCGTCCGCCGCGTCGCCGCCGGTCGTCGACACGCCGGTGTAGCAGCCGAGCGCGGAGGTCGCGAGCAACAGCCCGAGCCCGATCCCGTGGATGCGTGCCGGTGTCATGTGAGCTCCTCGAGGGCGCCGGTGGAAATCGTCGCGTCGCCGACGGCGTCGACGTCGTCGAGGCCCATCGCCTGGCACAGCGAGACGAGCAGCTTGTTCATCGGCACGCCGCCCGTGAAATCGAACGCGTTGTTGATCGGGTCGTACTCGCCCCAGCGCAGGTATCGGCCGGCCGTGAAGGCGCCGAACGCCGCTCCCTGGACCATGACGACGGGCACGTTGCGGTTGGAGTGGGTGCCGCCCTCGCTCATCTCGGAGGCCCAGACCAACAGCGTGTTGTCGAGGACGTCTGCGGGCAGCTTGTCGAGCAGCTCGGTGGCGATCATCGTGGAGCGCCACTGCTGGAGGTTCGCCATGTCCTCGCGGGCGATCGCCCGCTCCTCGTCGGTCGGCATCAGGTCCGGGGTCTCGTAGCTCATCGTGTGGGCCACGGTGTGGATCGAGCCGAAGGCGCGGTAGCCCTCCTCGGGCATGTAGTTGCCGTAGCCCTCGGAGTGGGGCCAGTCGAAGCACGCGACGCGGGTCAGATCGCAAAGCAGCGCGTGGCGCATGAGCTCGAACTGCAGCCGCGTGAACACGTGGACCTGGTCGTAGTTGCGGATCTGGTCCTGCGTGAAGTCGTCGGGCCGCGTCGGCACCTCGCAGATCGCGGTGACCTGGTTGATGCGCTCCTCGAGCTCCCGCAGGCTGTCGAGGTGGGCGTCGAAGCGCTCGCGATCCACCGCGGGCATCTGCGTGCGGACGCGACCGAGCTCGCCGTTGACGAGATCGATGACGCTCTTGCGCTCGGCGCGGAGCTTGTCACCCGCGGCCGGGTCGTCGCCCATGACGCCGTCGAACAGGCTGTCGAACGCGGTCGCCGGATTGAGCTGCGGATTGATCGGATCCTCGGAGCCGCGGTAGTGGCAGATGCCGTTGGGCCCCTGGTTGTCGCCGTCGGTGGCGATCGGCCACGTGCCCCAGTAGTACGCGGGGAACTTGGTCTCGCGGCCGACGCGGGCGCCGATGATCGCGTCGATCGACGCCGCGGTCGGCCAGCCGAGCATCTCGTCGGGCCGCACGGTGCCGACGGGCACCTCGACGCCGGTCCACATCGTGCCCTGCCCGAAGTGCCCGGTGCCGGGCCCACGGATCGCGGCCTCGTTGTCGATGCCGTCGAGGACCAGCATGCGGTCCTGGTACGCGACCAGCGGCGAGAGGGCGTAGCTGAGCGTGAAGTCGGTGGTGGTGCCGGTCGGCCGCCACCGCGTCATGTCGGTGCCCTGGCCGTTGGTGAGGAGGACGAGCCGCTTGGGCTGGGTGGCGGCCTGGGCGACGGAGCGCGGGAGGAACGGCGCGAGCGCGGTGCCCATCACGCCGAGGCCCGCGGCGGAGAGCAGGCGACGGCGCGACCATGTGCCGGAGAAGCGTCCGTTGCCCATCGGTCCAACGTAGCACGCAGGGTCGTGCACGGGGGTGCACAGCGAGACGAGGGGCGGTGTCGCGCGGTGGGGAGATCGGAGCGTGCGGTCGGTGACACGAATTGTTGTCGCGCACGCTCAGGACGGCGCGAGCAGGTCGTCGACGTCGCGGACATGGACGGCGCGCACGAGCCACTCCTCGAGCTGCGCGCGGTCGCTGCAGGCGAGCACGATGCCGCGGTGGTCGTCGTGACACGCGAGGCCGCGGGCCTCGAGCACCTTGAGGACGGCGTTGGCGAGGGCCACGAGCTCGCCGCGGGCCTCACCCTCGGCCATGAGGCGACGCATGAACGCGCTGCGGAACTCGTACTTCTCGGGGTTCATCTCGGCCTCCAGGGCGCGGCGTACGGCTTCGTCGACGAAGCCAAGGACGATGTCAGCGTACCAGCGGGCACGGTCCTCGTCGACGGCGTCGAGCGCGAACAGCAGCGCGCGGGCGGCCGTGAATGCGACGGCGTCGCGGCGATGGGCGAGGACTCCGAGCAGCGCGATCTCGGGATGACGCCGCGCTCGCTCGATCTCGGTGACGACCGGCACCCGTGACGGACCGATCACCAGGGGACGAAGCAACGAGCCGAGCCCGTCGAGATCGATCGGCTCGGCGCACCACCGCGCGGTGTCCTCATCGAGGGTCACGACGACGACGTGCACCGGGCACGCGAGGCGTGCGCGCAGAACCGCCTGATAGGCCGGCCACGTCCAGCGCTTGCGGGTGTCGCGGCGCAGCTGGACCTCGACGATCGCGGCGCGTGTCGCCACGCCAGAACCCGGCGAGCGCACGATCAAGACGAGGTCCGCCCGCCGCTCCGGAGGCTGGATCTCGGTGAGATTCTCTGGGCTCGCGGCGACCTCGACGTCGCCGTCGGTCGTGAGTCCGAAGGCCGCACGCAGCAGCGCGAGCACGAGCTCGGGGTGCTCGCGCAGCAGCTCGACCAGCATCTCGTGCTCGAGCGAGGGCATCGACGCCGCGGGCTGTGCGAGGGACGTGCCGAACGCCACCGGTGGCCCGCGGGATGGCCAGGGTGGCCCGCGGGCGGGCCGTGGGGGCTCGTGGCCGCCGTGGGTGCGCGGCCCGGCGCGGAGATCGAGTACAACGACGTCAATGCTCGGCTCGACCGCGCTCGTGCTGGTGCTCGGATGGCTCGAGGTGCCCACGGTCGTGCCTGCGCCGCCGACGGATCCGCTGGAGCTCGAGCTGACCTGGCGCGCGCCCGCGGGCTGCCCGAGCGCGGCGGAGATCGAGCAGCGCATCCGCGCGCTGTTGCCCGGGGATCCGAGCGGCGCCGGTGTGTTGCAGGTCGACGGCGAGGTCGTGGAGGTCGACGGCGGCGTCGCGCTCTCGATGCGCTCGACGTTCGCGGGGCACAGGGAGCAACGCACGCTGCGTGCGCCGAGCTGCAGCGAGCTCGGCGAGGCCACCGCGGTGCTGCTGGCGATCGCGCTCGAGCCCAGCCGCGCGGAGGAACTGGGCGCGCCTCCCCAGCGCCCGCTTCCGACGGCGCCGCCTGACGCGGTTGTCGAGCCTGCGAGCGACCTCGACGTCGTATCCGATCCGATCCCCTCCGACGATCCGACCGCGGTGTCGTCGGTGCCCGACGAGCGATCGCCCATGCCCTCGATTCGCGACCGCCGACCGACCGGCGCTGGATTTCGTCTGGCGGGCGGCGTCGAGGCGGGTGCGATGCCGTTGCCCTCGGGCGTGCTGCACGGCGCGGCGCTGTTGCTCTGGCCGCACGCACGCGCCGAGCTCGTCGGCACCTGGATCCCACCGCGGACGCGTGCGACCCAGTCACCGGCGGGCGCAGGCTTCCAGCTCGGCGCGCTCGGGCTTCAGGGTTGCGGTCAGCCCACGCGTGGTCCGGTCGAGATCCCGCTGTGCCTCGGGCTCGAGGGCGGCGCCACGCGGGCCCGCTTCGAGGGCCGAACCACCGTCAAGCCGTGGGTGGCGGGCCTCGCCTCGGTGGGCGTCGCCCGCGCTTGGGGACGGATCGGCCTCTGGAGCGCCGCCGAGCTGGTGGGCACCCTGGTCGGATACCGCTTCTTCGACGGCGCAGCGAGGCTCCTGCGCCAGTTCCCCGTGTCTGGGCGCCTGCTCGCGGGAATCGAGCTGCGGGGTACGTGGAAACCCCGGCGTGGTGGACAATGACAGGGAGATGCCCGCATCGCGCCCGCGCACGGCCCACGCGCCGCGCGTATTCCAGCAGCTGTACCAGCGCCACTACGGCTTCGTCTGGGATGCGGTGCGTCGCTTCGGGGTCGTGCCGGCGCAGACCGACGACGCGGTCCAGGACACGTTCGTCACCGCGTACCGTCGCTTCGACGAGCTCGCGCTGCCCGGCGCGAGGGCGTGGCTGTACGCCATCGCGCGGCGCATCGCGAGCAACTATCGCCGCGCCGACGAGCGCGGGACCCGGAAGCAAGACGCGCTCGCCCAGACGACGGAGCCACCGCGCACCGCGACCCCCGAGCTGGCGATCGCGCTCGAGCGATTCCTCGAGGCGTTGACGCCGGCCGACCGGGAGCTGTTCGTGCTCTCGGAGATCGAGGGCATGAGCGGGCCCGAGGCGGCAGAAGCGTTGGCGCTGAACCTGAGCACGACGTACAGCCGCGTGCAGAGCCTGCGTCGACGCTTCCGCGTGGCGATGACCGACGTCGATCCGCGCGCCGCGATCGACGAAGCCAAGCGCGGGCGCCCCGGGGCGACGGCGCACGGCTGGGCGCTGCTGTTGCCGAAGCTGGGCCTGGCGCACGCGCCGAAGCTGGCCCCGTGGTGGTCGCTGACGGCGATCGGCAACCTCGCGACGATCGCGATGCCGGTGGCCGCGGTGGTGACGATCGGCCTGGGCTGGGCGAGCGCGCCGGTGGCCGAGCCTCCGCGTGTGCGCGGCGAGCCGGCCGTGACTCCGCCCGCGCTGGCGAACCCGGCGGCCGGGACGGTGCCGGCCGCGACGGTGCCCGCGCCCGCGCCGGAGGTGCTGCCGGTGACGCCGCTGGTGATCTCGACGCCGGTGATTTCGACGCCGGGCGGGCCGACGGGCGCGCGGTCCACCGAGCTGGCGTCGCTCGAGCGACACAACGCATTGCTGCGCACGGCCGCCGAACGGCTGCGCGCGGGTGCGGCCGACGACGCGATCGCGACGATCACCGCGCACGCACGCGAGTTCCCGGAGAGCTCGCTCGCCGATGCCCGGGCGGTGCTGCGCATCGAGGCGTTGTGCGCGGTCGGCAAGCCCGCACAGGCCCGCGGTGAGGCCAAGCTGTTCCTCGCCGAGCACCCCGACTCGATGCTGCGCGGGCGAATTGCACGATCGTGTGCGAAGTCCGTCGTGGATTCGAGCGAGCCCGGACATCCGTCCCAGTGATGACGAACATGCATCTGCTCCCGCTTCGCGGCTCGGCGCTCCTCGGTGTCGTGCTCGCCGTCGCGTGTATCCGCGACGCGGATCTCGGCGACGGCGTCGACGACCTCATGCCGGACGAGGACCTCCACCCGATGGTCGTGGCCCGGTGTGCCCGATTCGACGAGTGCGGCTGCGCGTCCGCGGCCGGGAACACGTGGGCAGATGCCGCGGCGTGCGAGGCCGCTACGCAGACCGCCATCGACCACTATTTCGAGCTCGCCGAGGCGCGCGACCTCGTCCTGGACGAGGCGTGTCAGCAGCGCTGGCTCGACTACTACGCCGTGCCGGGCTGCGACCCGATCGACGCCGACCGCTACGCCTTGCAGCGGCAGATGGAGGGCTGTGCGCTGTTCTACGGCGACGCGGCGGTCGGTGAGGTCTGCTCCGGGAGCCGCGGTCCGTCGTGGCCGTCACTCAGCAACTGCGCCGCGGGGCTGCGTTGCAGCGCGTTGGGGATCGGCGAAGGCCATTGCTATGAGCCTGTCGGCGAGGACGGAACCTGTGGCGTTGCGGGCGTGGAGGCGTTCGACTGTGCCCTCGGCCTCACCTGCATGGACGACCTCGACGACGACCGCGGCCTCTACTGCGCACGCCCGGCCGCGCTCGGGGAGTCCTGTGGCGAGACCATTTGCGACTTTGGTGGGACCTGCGACGGCGGTGCCTGCGTGACCGAGCTCGACGTGGGGGAGCCGTGCACGCGCGGCCTCGATTGCACCTGGGGCTACTGCGACGATTCCACGCAGTCCTGCGTGCAGCAGCCCGCCGCGTGCGGCCCGTACCTGCTCGACTTCTTCGACGCCTGCGACGATGCGCGGGCTCAGGTGAGCCTGTTCGTCATCGACAACGCTGCGTGCGAGGTCGACGCAGACTGCGTCGCGCTCGCTGCTCTGTGCGCCGGCGAGACCACCTGCGGACAGATCTCCGTGAACACCGCGCACGACCCCGCCGAGTGGGCAGCGCTCGAGGCTGCGATGAACGCCGCGTGCGACGACTGCGGCGCGGACCCCTGCGGCTTCGCGCCCGCGTGCAACGACGGCGTCTGCGGCTTCGCGGTGTGAAGCGGGAGTCGGCGCATCTCACCGAGTCCGCTGCGTCGACCTCACCGCCCCTTGCCCACGTACACCGTCACCAGCGGCACGCCATCCAGCGTGATCACCTCGACCGGCACCGCGGTCCCGAATTGCTCCCACAGCTGGAATTCCCACGTCGCCATGTGCAGCTCGTGGAACATCAGCCCCGCCTGCGCGCGCGCGATGGGAGTCGAATCCACGCCCTCCGGCCACCGCCCTTCGCGGCGATACTGCAGCACCGCGAGCTCGTGCACATCGTGCACATACAATCGCGTGCGCCCCTCCAACCACCCCGCCAATTCCTCGCCACCGGCCCCGAGCTGCGCACCGATCGCGTGCCCCCAGAACCCGCGCCCGAGCCCCAGCTCCGCGCCGCCGCGCGCCCCTCCGGCCAAAGGTGCGTATTGCGACATCCCCACCGGGTGACCATCGAATGTGCTCACCGCCCCCGGCAACAACACCACCGCCAGCGCCGCGGGCTGCCACCATTGCGGCCCCCGCACACGCTGCCACAGCTCCGTCCACGCCCGCGCGGCGAGCAATGCGAAGAATGGATACGCGGTGATCCAATGCTTGGTCCCGCCGAAGATCGGCGTCGACGGCAGCGCGATCAACACCAGCGGGAACGCGGCCATCATCGCGAACAGCACCCCGTCGTGCCGCGCCCAGCCCTCCGGCAGCGGCACGCCGAACGACCCCGCGCCGACCTCGGTCCGATCGCGACGCCAATCCGCGCGCAACCAAACGATCGCCCCCGCGACCACCAGCAACAACACGACCGTCGGCACCGTGGCCCACGTCATCACGAACGGGTAGCTCACCGGCATGGGCGGTTGGTTGTAGTTCTGCCCGAGGAACTCCATGTTGTAGTAGGCGTGCTGGCGGTGGAACTCGACGTATTCGAGGACCCGCCCCGCCGGATCCGCCCACAGCCACGGCCACAGCGCGAACGCGACCAGCGGCCCGAGGATCGCCATCGACACCAGCGGCAGCCCGATCCACTGCGACGGCCGCACGACCCGACCGTCCCGCCACTTCGCCCACGCCAGCGCGCCGAAGTGGTGCATCGCGAGCAGCGGCCCGAGGAACAGCGCGTTGTGCTTCACCGCGATCGCGAGCCCCAGGACCACGCCGACGCCGAGGCCCCAGCCGCGGCTGCGCTGCGCCCGACGGTACGCGAGCACCACCGCCAGGATCGCGGTCGCCACCGGCACGTCGAAGCAGTGCAGCCCCGCGTGGAACGCCACGTGCGGCAGCAGCCCGAACGCGCCCGCGGCCAACAAACCCGCCCACACGCCCCCGGTCGCCGATGCGATCGCGAACAGCAGCGCGACCGTGACGCCCGCCAGGATCTGCGCCGGCAATCGCATCGCCGCGCCCTCGGTCATCACCGGCAGCGCGCCGCCGTCGTCGACCAGATCCTCCTCCTCGGTGCCGGGCGCCGGCGCCTTCGCCAGCAGCGCGGCGCTCAGGCCCGCGGCCGACTTCAGCAGCGCCGGGTGCTCGTGGTTCACGCGGAACCGCCGATCGCGGCCCGCCTTCGACAGCGCGGCCTTCGGATCCTCGACCACGTCGGCGAACCACGCCGCGTACTGCCGGCTCGCCGCGAAGTAGATGCCCTCGTCGCGGACGTACCCCACCTCGCGGTGCCCCAGCGCCAGCAGCAGCGTGGTCAGCAGGCCCAGCGCGGCGGCCAACAGCGCGCGTCGACGCGACTCGGTCACGGCGACTGCCTCGCGATCGTGCGGACCTCGACGCAGGGGATCCGCGTCGGGGTGCCGTCGTAGTCCTTCGCGCCGAAGGTGCCCGAGAGCCCCGCCGTGATCTCGATCTCCACCGAATCGATCCCGGGCGTCGTCGCGACCTCGAACGGCCACCAGCCCTGGCGATCGGTGATCGTCGCGCGGACCACCTCGACGTTGCCTGCGCGCACGACCACGCGCACCGGCGCGTCGTTGCGCAGCCGGGCGTTGTAGTCGGACAGCCCGATGTGCCCGCGCAGCACGTCGCCCAGCCGCGCGCTCGGCCACGTCAGCTTCACCATCGTGCCGTCGCTCACCGCGACACCGAGGCAGCTCCGCGGGCGGTAGTCGACCTCGGCGATGCGCGGCTCGACCGCCCCCTCGGCGCAGCGGTAGCTGCCGCGGCCGCGACACGTCCCCGAGGCCGTCGCGACCAACAATCCGTGGGGCGCAGCGGTGAGGTTCTCGATCACCGTGCCAGCCTCGGGCGACTCCCACGTCGACCACACCAGGGGGCCGAACTCGGCCGACGCCGCGCGTGTCGGCATCGGCAGGCCCTCGAGGTCGCGGCCGATCGCCGCCGTACCGTCGTCGCCCCAGCTGAGCATGTGGAAGCGCGGCACGCCGTGCAGATCGGCGCGGGTGAGCGAGGGGAGGTACGCGCTCTCGGGCACGTGCAGCCGCGCGACCGGCCCGAGCCAGTCCTGGGCGATGAACACCGGATCGGCGTCGTCGCGCGCGTCGAGGGCGGCGGCGAGCTCTGGCCACGCGGCCTCGCCCGGATCGCGCGCGGCCACGACGGCGGCGACCGACTCGATCGCCGCGACACCGAGGATCGCCGCGAGGCCGCGCCGCGCCCAGACCCCGCCCGTCCTCGCATCGGCCGATGGCGGCGTCGGTGCGGTCACGGCGTGCCCGATCCGGTGGCGGGCCCGAGGTCGAGATCGAAGCCCATCGGCGGCGGCGATCGACCCTCGCTCTCGATGGTGACGACGAGATCCACCCGCGTGCCGGCCAGCGCGTCCGTCGGCAGATCGAGGAACACGCGGCCGGGCTGGTGGCGCACATCGGCATCGAACAGCGTGGTCGTGCCGGCGGTGCCGAGGGCGTCGACGCGCAGGTGGTGCTTGCCGTCGCCGCGCAGCTTCGCCGCGTCGTCGTCCAGCGCGAACCACCCGGTCAGGCGATCGGGCAGCGAGACCGCGGCGAAGCGCACGCTCGCCTCGGGGTGCTTGGGCGCGTCGTCCTTGCCAGCGATGCGGCGGCGCTGCACGAGGATCGCCGGGTGGATCGCCATGTCGGTCTTGAGCGGGCCGGCCGCCGCGAGCGTCGCGGTCGCGTCGCCGTGCTCGAGCCAGCCGACGGCGCGCAGCTCCTCCTTCGCCCGCGCCGCGCCGGTGCGGATCACGAAGAGCAGCCCGCCGGCGGCGACCAGCGCCCCGAGCATCCACGGGCGCACGCGCGGCGCGACGACGGCCTGCGCGGCGAGCAACCACGGCGTGCCGGAGGATCGCCGGGACTGCTGCACCGAGACGATCGCGAAGGCGGCCGCGAGCAGCGAGAGCAGGGCGGCGAACACGTCGCGACCTCGCCACCGGTCGTAGTGGAGGCGCCACTGCCCGTCGGCCGCGTCGACGGCGAGCAACGTCGGCTCGGTGCCGTCGTCGCCGTCGGCCTTGCCGCCGAGCCACGCGCCGCTCCGGCGCTCGGCGATCGTCGCGTCGGGCCCGTCGCCCACCGCGGGGACCTCGAACCACTCGACCGGCGCGCCGTCGCGGGTGAGCGTCCATCGGGGATAGCCCGCGGCGTCGAACACCAGGCGATCGCCGTCCGCGGTGCCCTGCACCTCGACCACGACGCCGTCGCCGCTCGGATCGTCCTGCACGACGGCGAGCGTGCCCGCGCCGTCGATGCGCGCGGGGGCCACGGGCTGCCAGCTGCGTCGCTCCCACAGCCGCAGCTGCCCGAAGGTCGCGACCACGGCCGCGTTGCGGACGCTGCCGCGCTTGCGGGTCAGCACGTAGCGCACGCCGAGGCGATCGAGCAGCGCGGGCGTCTCGGCCTCGGGCTTGTGCACGAAGTTGTCGCCCGGGGTGAAGCCCTGCTTGTACAGCGGGATGCCGGTGCGCACTGGCAGGTCCATGTACCAGTGCTGGTTGCGGGCCGCCGCGACCGTCATCCGCCAGTTCTGATCGGCGTCGGCCTCCCACAGCGACCGCAGGTGCTCGGCCATCGCATCGTAGTCCGCGGCGAGCTCGGCGTCCTCGGGGTCGACGTCGATCTGCGGGCGACCGACGGCGGCCTTCTCCATCACCGCGGCCTGCCCGACGCCGGCCCACGCGATCAATGCGATCGCGGCGGCGACCGGCACGACCGCGACCGCGCGGGTGCGACCGCGCTGCCACCACGTCCACGCCCACGCGCACGGCAGTGCGACCGCTGCCGCGCCCGCGAGGAACAGCGCGGGCTTGCTCGCGATGAGGAACCGCTGCCACTGCATCTGCCCGAACGCCGGATCGAACAGATCCAGCCGCAGGCGCCACAGCGTGTCGGCGGACGTCCACACCCACAGCGCGAGGCCCGACGCGACGATCGCCCGCGCTCCGTCGCTGCCGCGCACGGCGACGAGCCCGAGGCCGAGCACGATCATCGCGCTCACGCCCGCGGGCATGCCCTGGGTCAGGTGCCCGCGCCACGCCTCGTCGATCATCCACTGCAGCGGCTGCCACAGCCAGCCGTAGCTGACCATCCACCCGCGCATCGCCATCATCGGCAGGACCCACCACGCCGCCAGCGCGAAGCCGAGGCCGAGCGCGGCGCCGATGACCACCGCCACCTCGCCGAAGCGCGCGCGTCGACGCAGACCGACGATCGTCAGGAGGATCGCGCCGGTGAGCACGAGCACCGGCAGGCTGATCTGGTGGGCGAGCATCGCCCCCGCGGCGGCGAGGGCCGCCCGCACCACGGCGCGCACACGGGCGCGACCGTCGGCCTCGAGCGCGGCGAGGATCTCCGCCAGTGCGAGGAACGTCATCGAGTTGGCGAGCGCCTGTGGCCACACGCCGTAGTCCACGGTGTAGATCCAGCCGCCCTCGCGGTAGGCCCCCGCGTCGACGAGGAGCGCGACGCCGCCCACCAGCCCCGCGATCGGGCCGCCGACCGGGCCGAACCCGCAGACGTTCGCCAGCCGGATCATCACCCAGCCCTGGGAGACGAACACCACCGTGAACGCCAGCGCATAGGCCTGGTGCCAGTCGAGCAGCCCCAGGCCGAGCACGCGCAGCGCGACGACCAGCGCGTCGCCGAGGATCGGGTAGAGCTCGCCGATGGGCGTGCCGAAGAACCACACCTCGCTGTAGCCGCGGGGGCTGCCCTCGGCGAGGAACTGCGCCCACATCCACGCGCGCGTGAGGTGGACGGTGTGGTCCTTGGACAGCGGCGCGGCGCCGGTCGGCACCGGCCACAGCAGCGCGAGCCCGACGATCGTGACGATCGCGAACACGGCCAGGCGAACCCAACGGGCGCGGGGCGAGGGGGCGTCGGTCATCGCGACGGCTCACCCAGGAGGATCGTCCACGGCAGCGGCGTGCGCCGCTCGAGCACCCGCAGCTCGGTCTGCGCCAGGTCGACCAGCGAGCGCCGCGTGAAGTGCTGGATGTGGCCGGGCGTGTTGCCGAGGTCCGCGAGGTAGCGGCCGCGCAGCATGTTCATCGCGCGCCACACCGGATCCCACGGCGTGCTGATGAGCACCCGTCGGTCGGCGACGCGCGCGAGCTCGGCGAGGCCGCGACGCGGGTCCTCGAGGTGCTCGAGGACCTCGCAGCAGACCACGACGTCGAAGCTGCGGGCCGCGAACGGCAGCTCGTAGATCGACGCCTGCACGAACTCGATCGCGGGGTCGAGCCCGGGCGCGACGCGGTCGAGCTCGAGGTCGCAGGCGACGAAGCGCGCGGGACGGGGGCCGCAGCCCAGCAGGTGCTGCGCGAGGCGGCCCTCGCCGCAGCCCACCTCGAGCACCGTGCGTGCGCGCGTGCCGGCGTACAGATCGCCGACCGCCCCGAGGAAGCCGCGCATGAGCGCGCGCGCGATCGGGTTCTTGGTCCCGTACTTGTCGTAGTGGTTGCCGACGATGTTGTCGGCGGTGGACGGCATCGGGCTCACGCCGGCTGCCCCGTGCGCTTGGGCGGCGCGGGCAGGGCAGGCGCCTCGTCGCCCGGCACCACGGCCAGGGGCCCGGCCGGTAGCCAGCGCGCCGCGCCGGTGGACTCGATGCCCTCGAGGCTCGGGGCGGCATCGGTGCCGTCGGTCGCTGCGCGGGCGCCCACTTGGGCGCCCACCTGAGCATCCAGCCGACGCACGCGCAGCAGCACCTCTTCGGTCAGCCGCCGGTTGGTCGCCAGCAGATCGCCGATCAACGCCATCAACGCGACGAGGATCGACAGCACGACCGCGCCGACGCCGACCATCAGCGACTGCATGTGCCCGCTGTAGTCCGGGTCCTGCACGAAGTAGTAGAGGAACCGCAGGCCGAGCGCCGAGCCGAACAGGAACAGCGCGATCGCCAGGAACCCGAAGGTCTGCACCGGCCAGTAGAGGTTGTACGCGCGCAGGATCACCGCGCCGTTGCGGCGGACGTACTCGAAGACCGAGCCGAACAGCCGCGACTCGCGGGCCTTGGCGTTGGTCTGGATGCGGACGTTCTCGATCGCCAGGCCGAGCTGGCCGGCGTGGATGATGGTCTCGAGCGTGTACGTGAAGCGGTTGTGCACGAAGAGCGCCGCGGCGGCGCGCCGCGACAGCGCCCGGAAGCCGCTGGTGGAATCGGCGACCGCGGTGCCCGAGGCCCGCCGCACGACCCGCGAGCCCCACCGCTGCAGCACCCGCTTGAGGAACGAGAAGTGGGCGATGCGATCGGTCTGTCGGTCGCCGATGACGATGTCGGCGCGGCCCTCGAGGATCGGGGCGACGAGCGCCGCGATGTCCGTGCCGCGGTACTGGTTGTCGGCGTCGGTGTTGACGATGACGTCGGCGCCGAGCCGCACGCAGGCGTCGAGGCCGGCCATGTGCGCCGCCGCCAAGCCCCGGTTGCGGGGGAATCGGACCAGGTGGTGCACGCCGAGCGTGCGGGCGAGATCCGAGGTGCCGTCGGTGCTGCCGTCGTCGATGACGAGCACCTCGATGCTGTCGACGCCCGGGATCGTGCGCGGCAGGTCGGCGACGGTCTGGGCGAGCCACTCGCGCTCGTTCAGGCACGGGATCTGGATGATGAGGCGCACGCCTTCGTTGTGGCGGTTGTACCACGGCCGCTCGGCTTGCCGCGGGGGTTGGGCCGGTCACACTCTTCGCCGGTGCACACGCTCGACGCCCCGACCGCGGTTCGCCCGTGGGCCGCCGTTCTCCCCCTGGCCGCCGTCCTCCAGCGGACCGCCGTTCTCCCGCTGGCCGTGCTCGGCGTCCTCGCCGTGGGCTGCGCCGAGCCCAGCGCCGCGACCCCGCACGGCGCCGAACCACCGCCGTCGGCCGACCCGATCGCGCCCGCGGCGGATCCGGCGGTCCCACCGTCGCCGGCGCCCGAGGGCACGTTCGAGGGCCGCACGATCGCGCCGACGATGAGCCACCTGGGGGCCGACTGGCTGACGCGGCCCGAGCGGATCACCGAGGAGGATCCCGATGCGCTGCACGCCGCGCTCGCGGTGCGGCCGGGGCAGACGGCGTGCGACGTCGGGGCCGGCAACGGCTACCACACGGTCCGGCTCGCGCGGAGCGTCGGGCCGCGGGGCCGTGTGGTCGCCAGCGATCTGCAGCCCGAGATGCTCGAGCTCTTGCGCGAGCGCGTCGCCGCCGAGGGCCTCGCGAACGTGGTGCCCGTCGCGGCGACCGACGCCGATCCGGGGCTGCCCGCGGGCGGCTGCCATCTGATCCTGCTCGTCGACGTCTACCACGAGCTCGCGGCGCCCGAGGCCGCGCTCGCAGCGATGCGGGCCGCGCTCGCGCCCGGCGGACGCATCGCGCTGGTCGAGTTCCGCGGCGAAGATCCGGAGGTGCCGATCAAGCCCGAGCACAAGATGACGATCGCGCAGGTGCGGCGCGAGCTCGAGCCGCGCGGCTTCCGGCTCGCGCAGCAATTCGACGGCTTGCCGTGGCAGCACCTGCTGGTGTTCGAGCGGACGCCCTAGCAACCGAGCGGGCGCCGCAGGAGCGGGCCTCGGCTATGCTCCCGGGCCGATGCGCTTCCTCGACCACATGGTCCAGCGGCTGTACGCCGGACTCGCGACCGGCCCCGCGATCAACTGCCGGCCCCATCGTAGCCGACAGCGGCTCGACCTCGCCCAGATCGCGGCGTGCTGCGGCACGACGCCCGCGGCGATCCTCGAAGGGGTGCTCGGCGAGGACGCGAAGGTGTCGCTGGACTTCGAGCTCGGCGCGCCGCCGAAGCCCGCCGCCGATCCGACGCCTGCGGCCAAGGCCGCCCTGCTCGAGTACCAGGCCCGCGAGGCCACGCTGCGCAAGCTCTCCGTCATCGCCGACGACGCGCGGACGTACGCGCAGGACACCGGCGCCCACGCGCTGCAGATCGGCCTGCCGATCCTGAACCTCCCGCCGCGCGACGCGACTGCGGACCGCCGCACGATCGACAAGCGCATCCTGGCCCCATGCGCGTTCGTGCCGGTGAGCCTCGTCGTCCGCAGCGGGCGACGGCCGGGGATCGATCTGGCGTGCGTCGGCGACGGCATCGATCGGGTGATCCCGAACGAGGCGCTGCTGGCGTGGATCGGCCAGCAGATCGGCAAGAAGCTGACCATCGCGTTCTCCGACGAGGAGGGCGCCGCGCCGTGGCGCGAGCTCGGCGAGCTGGTCGAGTCGATCCGCGCGGCGTTCGGTCTGCCCGCGATCGACGGCCTGGATCCGACGCTGGGCTTCGGCGCCGGCCTGCCGTGGACGGCGGTGCCGCGGACCGAGGACGCGACGACGCCCGCGATCGTGCCGGCGGCCGTGCTCGGGCTGTTCCCGCTCACGCACCAGGCGCTGCTCGACGACCTCGAGGCGATGGCCGCCGGCGAGGTGCCGCTGGTCGGTCCGGTGCAGCGCTTCACGCAGGTCGACGTCGAGCACCCGACGCCGCCCGGCGCGGGCGCGACGGTGGTGTCGGCGGCCCGTCGCGGCGGCGGCGAGCGACTGGTGTGCACCGCCGATCCCTGCCAGGTGCGCGCGGTGGACCTCGCCCGCACCAGCCCCGCGCTGGTGATCCACGGCCCGCCGGGCACCGGCAAGTCGCAGACGATCGCGAACATCATCGCCGACCACCTCGCTCGCGGAGAGCGGGTGCTGTTCATCTGCGACAAGCGCACCGCGCTCGACGTCGTGCACCACCGCCTCGAGCACCTGGGCCTCGGCACGCTGTGCGCCGTGGTCCACGACGCGCAGCGCGATCAGAAGGAGCTGTATCGCGACATCCGCGATCAGCTCGACGGTCTCGGGGAGCTGCACGGCGACGCGAAGGCGGCGGCCGAGCTGGCCCTGCGGGATCGCGAGATCGAGACGCTGCACACGGCCCTGGCCGCCCACACGCGCGCGGTGTCGGAGCCCACCGCCGTCGGCGAGCCGTCGTTCCACGCGCTGTGCGGCGAGTGGATCGCGATCGCGCCGGGGCACGCGGCGGCCGAGTCGATCGAGGGCGTCGATCCTGCGAGCATGGTCGGCGCGCACAAGCACGTGCTCGAGGTGCTCACGCGCGCGGATGATCCCGCGGTCGTGGGCAGCCCGTGGCGCGGCGTCGCGGCGATCGGCGTCGAGGCGTACCTCGCCCAGCCCGCGGCGCACTGGCGGGCGCGGCTCGATGCGCTCGTCGCCGTCGCCGAGGGCGTCGACGCGATCGCGACGACCGCCGTGCTGCCGCTGCGCGAGGATCCGCGGGCGCTGGGGGCCGCACGCGCGCGGTGGGCCGAGGCGTGGTCGCCGTGGATCGCCGCGGTGCCGTGGGCGTCGCTCGTGCCGTGGATCGGCGCCGACGCGGCGACGCGCGCCCGCGTGCGCGCCGAGATCGACGCGGCCGCGGCCCTCGTCGCCGCCGCGGCGGCGCCGATGGATCCGCAGCTGCTCGCGTCGTTCCGGACCGCGCCGTGGGACGCCGCCGCGATCACCTCGGGCATCGCCGCGCTCGGCGAGTACCTGGCGGGCGCCGATCGCTGGTATGCGTTCCTGCGCTTCGGGGCCAACGCGGCCGTGCGCGCCGTGGTCGCGCGCCTCGGCCTCGCGCTCGGCCCCGAGCAGGCCCGCGTCGCGCTCGCGTTCCTCGAGCAGCACCGCGCCCAGGCGGCCGTTCGCGCGCTGTGGGACGATCGCCTCGGCGGTCGGGCGTGCGGCACCGCCGATGCTGCGCTCGGGTCTGCGATCGCGGCGGTGCGCGGCGTTGCGGCGGCCATGGACGCGCTCGAGACCGATCCGCGGCTCGCCTCGGATGCGGCGACGATCCGCGCGGCGCTGCTCGATCCCGCCGGCGCCGCACCGATGCTCGACGGCCTGCTGCGACAGGAGGCGATCGGCGTCGCGATCGCAGGCCTCGGCGACGCCGCGATCGCGACCGGCATGCTCACCGGAGACGCCGCGTCGGGCCTCGTCGCGCAGGCGTGCGCGCGTCAGCCCACGGTCGCCCACGTGCGCGCGTGGATCGACGCGCTGCCGACCCTCGAGGGGCTGCTCCGCCTCGAGGCCGCGGCCGCTGCCCTGCCGGCGCCCCTGCGACCGGTGGTGTGGGCGCTGGCCGAGACCGATCTCTCGCCCGAGGCCGGGTGGAACCAGGTGCGCCGCGGCGTGCTCGCGGGCGCGATGGCCACGCGCCTGCGCGGGGATCCGTCGCTGCTCGCCTTCGACGGTGACAAGCTCCGCGCCTACCACGGTCGCTGGGATCTGCTCGAGGGCGAGCGCCACGGCCTGGTGCGCGACGTAGTGCTGCAGCAGTGGATCGATCGCCAGCGCGGACGTCTGCTCGCGCAGACCGGCTCACGGCTGTCGAGTCTCGGTGCCGAGCTCAAGCGCCGCCTCGCGCTGCGGGGCGAGCGGGTGATGCGGCTGCGCCAGGTCATCGCGACCGGCGCGGCGACCGAGGGCGGCGATCCGATCTTCGATCTGCGCCCGGTGTGGATGGCGAGCCCCGAGACCGCCGCGCAGATATTCTCGCGCGCGCCCGCCTTCGACGTGATCGTGTTCGACGAGGCCTCGCAGTGCCGGCTCGAGCACGCGCTGCCGGTGCTGCTGCGCGGCCACCGGGTGGTCATCGCCGGCGATCCGAAGCAGCTCCCGCCGACGCGGTTCTTCGAGGGTGGGGCGACGCTCGAGGTCGAGGCCGACGACACGATGGGCGAACTCTCCCCGGACCAGGGGCTCTTCGAGGCCCAGCAGGCCGGCATCGAGGATCTGCTCGCGGCCGCGCTCAACCTCGAGGTCGAGCAGTGCTACCTCGACGTCCACTACCGGTCGGCCCACGCCGATCTCATCGGCTACTCCAACGAGCACTTCTACGCCGGGCGGCTGCAGGCGATCCCCGATCGCCCGGGGCCTCGCGGCGCGATCCCACCGGTCGAGCTGGTCCAGGTCGCCGGTGTGTACGCCGACAACCGCAACCCCACCGAGGCGGCGAAGGTCGTCGAGATCGTCCGCGGCCTGCTCGACGCCGAGGCGCCGCCGTCGATCGGCATCGCGTGCTTCAACCTCACCCAGCGCGAGCTCATCCTCGAGACGCTCGACGCCGCTGCGGCGGACGACGACGTGTTCGCCGAGCGACTCGCGATCGCTCGCGCGCGCCAGGGCGCGGGATCCTTCGAGGGGTTGTTCGTGAAGAACCTCGAGAACGTCCAGGGCGACGAGCGCGATCACATCATCATCAGCACGACGTACGGCCGCACGGCCGAGGGCAAGTTCTACCGGCGCTTCGGTCCGCTCGGCCAGGCCGGCGGCGGTCGGCGGCTCAACGTGCTCATCACCCGCGCGCGCAAGCACGTGCATTTGGTGACGTCGATCCCGCGCGAGGTCTACCTCGCGGAGGTCGAGGTGCCGGCCGGCCAGGCGCCCGGCGGCGGGCTGCTCCTGCTCGGCTATCTGCGCTGGGCCGAGGCCCTGGCGGCGCGTTACGCCGCGGGCGATGCCGTCCGCGCCGAGCGTCTCGTCGTGCGCTCGAGCCCGACCGCGTCGAGCCTGGCGCGCGCGCTGGGCGAGCGGATCGTCCGCGACACCCCGCACCTCGTCGACGTGCACTTCGGCAACGAGGGCTTCGGTGTCGACGTCGCCGTGCGTCCCGCCGCCGGTGGTTCGGCGCTGGGCGTGCTGTGCGACGGCTCGCGGTTCGATCGCGCGGTCGACCGCGTGCAGTGGGACGTGTTCCGCAGCCGCATCCTCGCCGCGCAAGGCTGGCCGCTGCTGCGGCTGACGTCGCCGCAGGTGTTCCGCGACCCGGCCGCGGCGATCGGGGCGATCGCGAAGGTCACGCCGTGATGGCCCGGTGAGCGGCGCGGGGTTCGGCTCGCCTCGCCGCGGGGCCATCCGCTCGGACGCAAGTTCGGGCATGCTCGCGCGTTGACGCGTGTCGGTGCTCTTCACGATGCTCGTGGCCGCGGTGCTGGCCCCCGAGGTCCCGCCTCCGCCCGATCCCCTCGAGCTCGCACTCGAGTGGCGCGCGCCGGCGAGCTGCCCTTCGGACGCCGAGCTCGAGGCACGGATCACGGCGTTGCTCCTCGGCCCGCCCGAAGGTGAGGGCGTCCTCGAGGTCACCGCCGAGGTGACCGAGCGCGTGGGCGAGTTCACGCTGACCCTTCGCTCGCGCCTCGGGGATGCCGCCGACGAGAAGCGGCTCGCGGCACCGACGTGCGACGAGCTGGCCGAGGCCACCGCGGTGCTCCTGGCGATCGCGCTGGCGCCGGGCGCCGCACTGCCCTCGTCCCCGAGGACGCCCACGGCACCACCTCGGAGACCCGAGCCCGTTCCGGAGATCGACGCGTTGCCCGTCGCCGCGGCATCGTTCGACGAGCCGCCGCCGGTGACGTCATCGCCGGTCGTCGCGCGCCGGCGGGTCAGACGACCCATGGGCCTGGCGTTGCGCCTGGCCGGTGGCCTCGAGGTCGGGGCAATCCCGCGGCCCGCGGGTGCGGTGGTGCTCGGCGTGGGCCTGCTCTGGCGGCGCGCGCGTCTGGAACTCACCGGCCTGTGGCTCGCGCCCCGTCGCCGCGGCGGCGTCCGCTACCAACTCGGGGCCGTCGGGGTGCGGGGCTGCGCGCGGATCTTCGTGCGGGCGGTGGAGCTGCCGATGTGCCTCGGCGGAGAAGTCGGCGGCGTCGAGGCGAGGCCCATCGAGGCGAGTGCGGTCGGCCGAGCGATTCGAGGCCCCCTCTTCGCCCCGCTCGCGTCGTTCGGCGTGGCGCGGGCGTGGGGACGGGTGGCGCTCTGGACCAGCGTGGAGGTCGCGCCGCGGACGATCTGGACCCGCTTCCACCGGGATCAGGACGTCGCATTCGCGCCGCTACCGGTGTCTGCGCGGGCGATCGCAGGAATCGAACTGCGGTGGCGGTGGAATCCCGGGGCTGCCGGACACTGAGGAATTGCCCCCCATGCCCGATGGCGGACACAGCAGCGCAGCATCCGTGAGCCTCGGCGAGTTCCGGCGGTTCTATCGGCAGCACTACGGGTTCGTATGGTCCACGCTCGGTCGCCTCGGCGTCCACGCAGCCGTGCTCGACGACGCCACCCAGGACACGTTCGTCGCCGCGCACCGCCGCTTCGATGACGGGGTTCGCACTCCCCGAGCGTGGCTCCACGGGATCGCGCGGCGGGTCGCCAGCAACTATCGGCGCACCGCAGGTCGGAACCGCCGCAAGGCGGAGGCGATCGGTGTGGTGACCTCGGGCCCGAGTCGTTCCCCGGACCACGAGAGCATCCTCGCCCTGCGCGAGTTCCTCGGGCGCCTGCGTCCCGGCGACCGCGAGCTCTTCGTGCTCTCCGAGCTCGAGGGGATGAGCGGGCCCGAGGTCGCGCAGGCGCTCACCGTCAACATGAGCACCGCCTATGGCCGGAGCCAGCTGCTGCGACGGCGCTTCCACGAACACATGATCGACGCGGATCCCCAGGTCGCGATCGTGGCGGAGCGGCGTGCGAGGCCCGCGGCGTCACAGCGCGGGTGGGTGGCGCTGGTCGGTGCACTGACGGAGCCCGTCGGGCGCGGCGGCGTCCTGGCGTGGATGATCGCGAAGACGCTGGTCTGGGCGCCCGCCGCCGCGCTGCTGACGGTCGTGGCGGTGGCGCAGCTCACGGACTCCCCGGCCGCACGGGTGAGCGTCGACCTGGAGCCCACGCGATCGCCGTCGACGCCTGCGGCGGAGCTTCCGATCGTCACGGAGGCGGCGGTCCTCCCGACGATGGACGGTGGCGTCTCGGCTTCGCCCCCTCCGATCGAGGCGGTTGCCGGAGCCGGCGCCCACGCCCATCCGCGACCCCGTGCTGGTGCAGCGTCGATCGCCCGCGAGGTCGCGCTGTTGCGCGAAGCCAGCGAAGCGCTCGCGACCGGGGATCCACCGCGAGCCTTGGCGCGGCTCGGCGCCCACCTCCGCGAGTTCCCGGACAGCGCGATGGCCGACGCCCGGGCGGCGCTTCGAATCGAGGCGCTGTGTGCGAACGGTTCGATTGCGCAGGCGCGGGGCGAGGCCGCCGTCGCCGCGCGAGCGTTCGCGGGCTCGGTCGCGCTCGCGAGGATCCAGCGATCGTGCGCCGCAGTTCACATCGATCGGTAGAAACCGCACCGGCCGGACACGGGAACCAACATGAACACGACAATCCCCGGTTCGTTCAGTGCGCTCGCGATGACGGTCGTCCTCGGCTGTGTGATCGAACGCGACCTCCCCGACAGCGCCGCCACCGATGGCACCACGGAGGTCGGCGGCGGTGACACGGAGCCAGGTTCGACGGAGCCAGGTTCGACGGAGCCAGGTTCGACGGATCCGGGTTCGACGGATCCGGGGTCGACGGATCCGGGCTCGACCGACGGCGAGCCGCTCGACGTGAGCAACGTGGCCGAGCGACTCGCGGCGGCCGAGTGTCGGATGTACATGGCCTGCGGCGACTGCAGCGATTGGTCGAACGATCTGGGCATGGCCGGATGCATGGACGCCCGGCGTCCCCTGCACGAGCAGCAGGTGGCCACCGCCCAGACCCACGGGCTCGTGTTCGACGCCGAGTGCGCTGCGCAGGCCATCGCGTTCTTCGACGCGGGGAGCTGCGAGGCCGAGACCGCCGCGCGGCGCGACGCCCTCGACGCGCTCGCGGCCTGTGAGCTGTTCGTCGGCACGCTCGCGCCGGGGGAGTCGTGCGAGCCATTGGCGGAGCAGTTCCCCTGGACCCCGGATCTCGAGCCCTGCGCCCCGGGGTCGCGGTGCATCGTGGACGTCTGCGTCGCCATCGCGGACGTCGGAGAGGCGTGCGACGACACCGAGGCGCGCGGCGAGAACGTCTGTGTCGAGGGCGCCTACTGCCAGGGCCTCCAGTGCGAGCGGCGAGGGGCGATCGGGGAGCCCTGCAATCGCTCGACCGTCAGCGGCAGCTGCACGAACGACGCCTATTGCACCCTCGACGAGGTCTGCGCGCCTCGGACGCCGCTGGGGAGCCCGTGTCAGTTCGACAACCAGCCGCTCCCGTGCGACGGCTCGTGCTCGGATGACGACGGGATCTGCCGCGAGGCGCCGACCGCCTGCACGTTGATGTTCAACCTGTGATCCCGATCCGTCGGCAGCGGTGGGTCGCGGGCGCGAGTTCCGGGTAGGCTCCCGTCCGTGACCACCGATCTCGTGCTCCGCCAGACCACCGCTGGCGTGACGACCCTGACGATGAACAACCCGCGGCGCCTCAACGGGTGGACGATCGAGATGCTCGTCGACTTGAAGCGCGCCCTCGTCGAGACGGCCCGCGAGCCGTCCACGCAGGCCGTCGTGCTCACCGGGGCAGGGGAGTACTACTGCGCCGGGGTGAACCTCGCCGGCTCGCTGAAGCTGGCGCACCCGGCCAAGCTCCACGCCTTCATCATCGAGAGCAACCAGTCGCTGTTCGAGGCGTTCCTGGATTTCCCCAAGCCGATCCTCGTCGCGGTCAACGGCCCGGCGATCGGCGCGAGCGTGACCTCGGCGACGCTGTGCAACGCGATCCTCGCCTCGGACCGCGCGACGTTCTCGACGCCCTTCGCCGCGCTCGGCGTGACGCCCGAGGGCTGCTCGAGCGTCGTCTTCCCGCGGCTGCTCGGCGCCTCCGCCGAGCGCATGCTCGGGCCCGAGGGGTGGAAGCGGACCGGCAAGGAGGCCGCGGAGATCGGCCTGGCGCTGCGGTGTGTGCCGCACGCGGAGCTGCTCGAGGCGGCGCACCGCCACGCGCGGGCGTGGATCGACGCCGGTGTCGGGCGCACCTACCCGCTCGGGATGACGCGGCAGGAGCTGATCGAGATCAACGCTCGGGAGTCGCGTGTGCTCGCGACCGCGTTCCTGCGACCGGGGTTCCTCATGGCGCAGTACCAGTTCCTGTGGCGCAAGAAGAAGCGGCCATTGGCCCTGGCGTTCCTCGCGTTGGCGAAGACGCAGCCGGCCTGGCGGCGGCTGCTGCCGCCCGCGGCGCGGTGATCGGTGGTGACGCGGTGTGCGGGGGATCACCGGTGACGCGGCGGGCCCACGATACGGTCGCGGCCATGGCGATCTCCCAGGCGGGTCCGTTTCTCTTCGCTGCGATCGTGCTCGGCTCCGCGTGCCGGGTCGAGCGTCCCTCGGGCTACGACGCGCTGGTCGCTCGAGCGCCCACGGTCACCCTCTCACCGACGCCCGGACGGCTGACCGGCGTGATGCCGACGTCATGGGTGCTCTCCGACGGACGCCGCGCCGCGGTCGACATCCAGCGCTCGTCGGCGACCTGGGGCGTTCGTCCCAGGGACCTCGCATTCGAGGTGTGGATCGACGGCGCAGCTCCGAGCGCGCGACTGTCGTGCACGACCGACGCGCTGGGCAAGGCTGGCGCCGAGGCCCGATTCTCGTGCAGGGCGACGCAGACCCCCACAGAGGTGGTGCTCACCGTCGCCCCCGGGGCTCCGGCGTGCGTCACCCAGCCGCCGCTCAGCACGTGGCGCGACTCGAGCTGCTGGGAAGGGGTCCTGAACACGCCGACCGACCGCTACACCGTCAGCTATGCCCAGCTCGAGCGATCGAAGCTCGTCATCAATCAGCTGGTGTGGACCGGCGCCGATGGTCGACCCGTGCAAGCCGTCGACTCCGTTGGCGAGTGGCGCCTCGCGCTGCACCGCGACGATGCCCCGCCCGAGGATCGCGACATCCTGCTGCTCCATGCCCTGGCGTTGCATCTGTGGTCGCACGCTCTGTACGGCGACTGACGCTGTCGGGGTCGGGCACGACCGGACGCCATCAAGGACAAGGTGCGGGCGACGTTGCTGACACTTGATCCGCTTCGACTGCTCGACGAGATCCGGACGGTGCAGGAGCACATCGCGGCGCTCGCCGCCGGCGAGGTGACGCGGATGATCCCTGGCCGGGACGCCGACTTGGATCGCTTCCTCGAGTGGCTTGCTTTGGCTTGGAAGGATGGGGAGGCGCTTCACCCTCACCGTAGATCATGGCTGAGGCCCGAAGTCGATCCCCGCCATCATCGACGACGCCGACCACCTCCAGGTGGTCAAGATAATTCAGCAAAGCAGGCCCGCCAGTCATGGCATCCGCGCAACACCTTCTCGACCCCGCGGGGACCCGCTCCCGATCGAGTAGATTCCCGAGGCCGCCTTACTATCCCCCATGCGGTTGCGAGCTAAGACTCCGTCGTCGGAAGCGAAAGACTATTTCACGATTTGCGGTGGTTGCGACTTTGAGATCACCTGTGCGGCTTGTCCAGCGACGGTGAGCGATACGTTGACTTCGCTCAACTGCACCCGGAGCACCATGTCCGAACTCAGAAAAGTGTTGGACGAAGTCGGAACGAGGATGCGTCGTCCCCGCGGCGTGATAAACGCCGGGACATCGTCTTTCCCGAGCTCGACAGTGTAGTCGCCATACTTTCCAGCGAAGCGAGCGAATTGTTCCTTATCCAGAATCGCCGGATTCGCGAGATCGGCTTTAGCGGCCGAAATCCACGCGGGTAGCGTTGCCTTCGTGGCAAGTGACGTGTCAATCTCAGCTGCTTTCGCTTGAACAGCAGCCGCCTCTTCGACCTTGGCAGAAATCACGAGAGCCTCAGACCAATCCATCAAAAGGCCCGAATCGGTCGTGTCCACCGTTGATGCGTTCCGAAAGAACGGCTCAGACTCGATGACTCGTCCCTTGAACCGATTGAAGTAACCGAGGTTTCGTGAAAGACGAATAGTGGTCGCATAGTCTTCGGTGAGCAGTGCTTGGTATTCGACAATGGCCTCCTCGGCGCTCCGATCGCAGGCGGCCGTCAGCTGCTTCCAGATGACACGCGCCCTCGTGTTGTACGGCTCATAGCCGACCCATGTCATGGCTTCGTCTTTCATCCCAGCGTGCAAAGCGAGGGCCTCCGCTGCGTGAAGGCCATCCTGGGCGTTTGACATGAAGACGACCGCGTCACGCTTCTCGGGATCGATCAGCAGCAATCCCGTTGTTCCCCCGTTGTCCCCCCATTGGAAGCCGATCCATTTTCCATTTTGCTTCTGGAGAAGGATGCCGAGGCCGCAGGCTAGTTCCGTGGGCGATTTCTTGGCAACCGTGGCGTCAAAGAACTCGCTTGCGATAGCCTTCTGAGGATGGAACATCAAGGCTCGCGTTGCGTCGGAGAGCACCTTTCCACTCAGCACAGCGGCCCAGAGTGTGGCATAGTCGTGTGGCGTGGTGATGAGATCGAACGCTCCGGTTCCAGCCGCGTTCGTCATGTTTTCCTGTCCGACCATCAACCAGTTGCGGCCCTGCGCGCGATTGCCCGCGAATCGGTCGCCATAGACGAAACTGGTGTGCTTCATTTTCAGAGGGACGAAGAGCGTTCGTTGCGCCCAGTCTTCAAGGCTTTCGCCCAGCTTTGCCTCAAGGACCTGTTGGAGGTAGCGGTAGCCTGCGGTCGAGTACGAGAACCGGTTCCCCGGATCGGCATCGAGCTTGGCTTCACCAAAGGCAAGACCGCTGGTATGGCTCAGAAGCATCCGGATGGTGATGAGCGCTTTGCGTGGATCGGATGGCCCGGCAAGGGGAACAATCGACTCAGCGGTCGTATCGAGCTGTAGTTCTCCGCGTTCGACAAGTTGCAGTGCCGCAAGGGCAACAATCGGCTTTCCGAGCGATGCACCCTCGAACACGGTCTGTTCATCAACTGCGGGCGCTCCTGGCGCCAGATTCATCGCTTGTCGCCGTCCGAGGCTTGTTGTCCAGCCCAAGCGTCCGGACTCGACTCGAGCGATGCCGAGGCCCGGAACATCACCATCGGCCATGATCTTCAGCAGGGCTTCATCGCGGGTTGTGAGGCTGGATGTGCTGGCCGGGGCTCCGGCCGACTTCGCCGGAGGATCGGCTGTTTCGACTGCTTTCATGTCTGGCACACATGCGACGGACACGAGCACTGCGACACAGTCAAGCAAGCATGACAACACGAGGTTCAACGTGAAGGCGTGTAGTGTGTGCTTTGACCCAGATCGAGCAGTGTCCATGATTTCATCTCGTTTCTGACTGGCGTTGCCCCGGTAGACGTGGCTGGCTCTACCACACGGTTTCGACCGCAGCGCTTCTCCCCGATCCCGTGCCATTCGCAGGGTGAGCTGTTTTGGATTCATCCGGCGGCTGTTCGGAGGTCTGAGGGATAGCAACTCCAAGCCGATGACCCCGCGACCGGGGTAGCGGTTCGTGCCGATTCGCGGTCGGGCTTGGGCCCGCGGAGGAGGCGGATAGGCAACATAGAGGCTTTGGTACTTTGCATGATACGGGCTCTCGGCGGTCGAGCGGGGGGCGAGCGGTGCGACCCCGGTGGCCTCCGAGGCGTTCGCGGCTGCGGAGTGGTCGCGGCCGCCCGCTCAATCTCTGGACGCAGGCGCCCGTCGCGGTACTCCGCGGGCTCCACTCGATGTCCGGCGGTGGTTCGTCCGCCTGCGGCTCGTGGTCGAGCGAGCGGGACGCTCCCACCGACGGCGCTGGCCCGCGCGCCGGACACGGCTCGGGCGCGTCGCTCGGAACCCCGACGTGCTCGAGCATCGTCTGGGCCACGCGCCGATCCGTGATCTCCGCGATTGCTTTCATCCGACCGGCGCAGCTCGGGTAAAGCAAGACATCGAGCGCGGAGACGCGGTGCATCAGCTCTGCCCACCGGAGTCCGCGCTCGCGCGGCGGCGCGCAGCTGTTCGCCGCGGATGACCCCACCCGCAACGCCGCCATCCTCGTTGCCGCCATCGAAGAGACCTCCGCCTTGGTGGGCGGCGGACCGCGCCGGTCCTTCACCACGTAGGCGCGCAGGCTGGCGTGGGGGGCCAGGCATCCGTGATAGCGTACCAAGTTCGCGCGTGGTCGCGGAACCAACGCCGCGAGCTGGCCCACGAAGTCGATCGGGTCGAACTCCACCGCCACCGAGCCGTCCCGCCAGGTCCGCTTGAAGTTGTAGCGGACGCGGCAATCGGCCAGCAGCTCGAGCCGCTCGCTGGCGATCGCCGGCCGTGCCACGTAGCGGCACAGCCGCTCGAGCTGCGCCCGGTCGCGCGCCGGCACGCACACGTCGGCGTGCAACGAGAAGCCGTCGACGTCCGCGCACCGCCGCCGCTGCACCCGCTCCACCTCGGTGTCCCGCCGCCGGCCTGGGCGCCGCAGTGCACGTCCCTCACCTTCACCCAGCACGCCCACGCGCATCTCGGTGGCTCGACGACTTTCGCAGTGGCGACCGCGCGTTGCTCACCCTGGCGGTGGCGATCCTGGTCCCGTGGATGCGCCTGCTGGGGCGCTGGTGACGAGCCGTCGGTCGGCGCCGCCGCGTTGATGCGGTCCGGACCTGGCCGCCCCCCGGGTGGCGAGTCCGGGAGCAGTGGATCGGTCAGCGGTGATCGCGTCGCACCTCGCGTGAGCCGAAAATCCCAGCTCGAACGACCAAGGCCCACGCATGCGCACGCTCGGTCTCGGTTCCCTCGGTTGGAGTCTCCTGCTCGCAGGCTGTGGCGGCGACGGCCCGGCGGCGAACGAATCCACGGGGGCGGAGACCTCCGGGCCTGGGACGGGCATGGACAGCTCGAGCGCCGACCCCAGCGCGGGTTCCAGCGGACCCGGCGGGGAGACCGGCACCGAGGGCCCCGGGTCGAGCAGCGGCCCCGCCGACGACAGCAGCGGCGACTCCTCGTCGAGCGGCGGTTCGCCGGCGTGCGGGCAGCGCGGCGGCTCCGACCCCGGGCCGTTCGCCCCGAACCCCGATCTCGATCCACTCGCCGACAACACCGCCCTCGATCTCGGCGCCTACGAGTGCGCGTCCCGGATGCCACAGATCGCCGATCACTGCGAGCTCATCACCGACTACAGCCGATTGAACTACGACCCGTACGTGCATCGCATTCTCATGTTCGGCGGGGGCCATGCCGCCACCGGTCGCACCGACGTCGACGTGCTCGATTTCTCGACGTTGTCGTGGTCGAGTCTGTACCCGTCGATGTCGTGCGACGAGGTCGCGCTCGGGGATCTCGACGGGCTCGGCTTTCACAACGCCACCGGCCATCCGGTCGCACGGCACACCTACGATCAGAGCGTCGTCGTCGACGACGGCGGCGCCGGTCGGCTGCTGCTGCTCAGCACCGAGGGGTTCGCCGGGTACTGCCACCAATACGACGCGTCGATTCGTGCGGTCGCGGCACTGCCGCTCGACCCGGCGTGCACACAATGGCAGCACGGCGGGCAGTTCGACTTCCCGTGGTCGTATGCGGCCGCGGCCGAGTTCGACCCGGTCTCGGGGATGGTCATCATGGTCGGCCAGACGACCAACGCCGGCGAGGGCGGCATGTGGGTCTTCGATCCCACCACCGAAGAGATCGTGGCCTACGTCGACGCCGTCGAGTACGAGGGCATCGCCGGCAACCTCGTGTACTTCCCGCCCAACGAGCGCATGTACCTGTTCATGGTCGACGGGGGCGTTCGCGAGCTGGTCCTCGACCGTGCGAACTGGGGGGCGTCGACCAGCGCACTCCTCGCGGCGGACGGCCCCGCACCCCCGAACGGCGAGACCGGATACGCCTACGACAGTCGCAATCAGGTCATCGGGGGTGCCGTCGCCGATGGCACCTTCCACGTGTTCGATCCGACGACCCAGACGTGGTGCGCGGAGCCGATGCTCGCCGCCTCGAAGGAGCAGGCGCAGGTGGGGACCGTGGCGTTCCACGCCCTCGACTACGACCCGGTCGACAACGTCTACGTGTTCCTCGCCGACGGGCCGAGCGGGCGCCGGACCTGGGCGTACCGCTGGCGCGGGTAGCCGCCTGCGGGTCGCAGCGCGGCAAGAGCCCCGGCCCTCACGCCCCCAGGAACGGCAGCATCTCGTGCGCCGCCGCGAGCACCGCCTCCGAGTGCGCCGCGTACCCATCATCCACGTGCATCGGCCCATACCCGCCGTACGACGTCTCCTCGTAGTCCTCCGGATCCAGCCCCATCGCCTGCAGGATCGTCCCGTAGTACTGCGGCAACATCAGCCCGAACCAGCTGTACTCCGGCGTGTTGTCGTCCGGGTACATCGGCCACGGCCCCGGGTGCGCCTGCCCGTACTGGTTGCCCATCACCGCGGTGTTCCGGTAATCGCAGAAGTTGCCCGTCGTCACGCTCCCCGCCGCGCCGCCGGCGAGCACGACGCCCCAGTCGACCGCGTCGTGGGTGTAGATGCCGGATTCCTGCGTCCACGCGACGAGGCTCGAGTCGAGCAGCGTGCCGCCGGCGCCGTCGTCGATCGCGTCGAGCTTGGCGACGAAGTCGAGGTACACCGACTCGAAGAAGCGCTGGTGGCCCTGGCGCACGAGCTCCTGGGCGAACACCTGCGCCAGCGGATCGCCGACCGGCTCGATCGGCGCGTCGACGCTGGCGCGGTGGGCGACGTCCTGGTGGTAGTCGGGCCCCGAGTAGTCGGTCAGCGCGTCGGAGGCGAACGTCGCGATGCGGCACGTGTCGCAGCTGAAGGCGATCGCGACCACGTCGTTGAACAGCTGCCAGTACTGCGCCTGCGCCGAGGGGTCGGTGCCGAAGCCGGGCTGGAAGATCAGGTCCTGGGCCTCGGCGGTCGGCGGCTCGACCGTCCCGCAGCTCTGCACCGCCGACAGCTTGGCCTGGAAGTCGACGAGCCGCGCGATGTGGGCGTCGAGCCGCGTGCGGTCCTGCGCGGAAATCCGGGCGCTCTGCCGCACGCGCTGGTAGTCGGCGAGCACGCGGTCGACCACCGGCTCGCGCGGCATCACGCTCGGGTCCGGCGGCGTGTAGATCTGGTTGAACAGATCGATCGACCGCTGCGACGTCGGCAGGTCCTGCAGCGGGCTCGACGGATCGAACGGGTTCTCGCGGCCGACCGAGATCGAGTAGTTCGGCCCGATCTGGATCGACCGCACCGACGGCACCGCCGGGTAGAACTTCGTCGAGTACGCCAGCACCTGATCGATCGTCGGCCGGCGCTCGCTCACCGGCGCGAGCGCCTCGTCGTGTCCCGCGAGGTTGCCGAGGTGGATGCCGCGGGTGTGCGCGACGTAGAACCCGGCATCGAGGCCGCGCATGACGTTGAGCTTGGCCGCCAGCGACGCCGTGAACACCGACGAGCTCGCGCTCAGCACCGGTGACAGACTCGCGACGCCGCCGTCGACGGCGAGCGACAGGGGCCCGCGGCGGATCTGGTGGCCCGCGTAGGCCTGGCCGCCGGTCAGCGTCTCGGCCGCAGGGAACATGTTGGCGCCGCGGATACCCCCGTGGCCGGTCGAGAACGCGGCGAATCGTCGGGGCAGCCCGGGTGTGCCCCCGGCCTGGGCGCCGCGCGGCGCGAGCGAGTCGAGGAACGGGATCGCGAGCAGGGCGCCGCCCGTGCCGCGCAGGAACATGCGGCGGGTGGCGCCGTTGGTGGACCGTGGGCGCATGATCACTCTCCCCCTTCGAAGGTCTTGGTGCGGAAATCGGGGCGCATCGCGATGTCGCGGACGATCACGCCGAGGTCGTCGCCGTCGAGCAGCGCCTGGTGCATCACCGCCAGGGTGCAGCCGTCGGTCGTGTCGTCCTCGACGCGGCCGAACGTGAAGCGGAAGTAGCGGCGGGCGAAGCAGGCCTGGGGCTTGTCGGTCTCGAGCATCAGCGCGTTGAGCTCGGCGGCATTCGAGGCGGTGCGATCGTCGGCGCCGTCGACGTTGGGCGTGCCCAGCGTGTCGATCGGCACCTCGGCGAGGACCGCACCGGTGGCCTTGTCGAAGACCATCTCGGTCTGGCGCAGGCGGCCCAGGGCGTCGAAGTTCTCGGTGACGTAGCCGAGCGGGTTGATGAGGCCGGTGTGGCAGCCGGCGCAGTCGGGCCGGGCCTCGCTGATCGCCTCGGCGCGCGCGCGGGCGCCCAGGGCCGCGTCCTCGATCTCCATCGCGACGGCCATCGCGTCGGCCGGCGGGTCGGGCACCGGATCGCACATCAGGGTCTTGCGCGTGAACACCCCCTTGATCACCGGGTGGGTCATCGCGCTGCCGGTGGCGAGCACCGCGGCGCGGGTGAGCACGCCGTCGCGCTCGGGCGGCAGCTGCGGCGGCTCGCCGTCGGACCACACCGGCACGCCGTAGATCGACGCGAGATCCTCGGTGCGCGCGAACGAACGATCCGAGCGGAACCAGTCGACGAACGGCGCGTCGACGCCGAGGGTGTAGTACGCGCCCATCTGCTCGATCTCGTCGAGCATGTGCGCCCGGGTCTCGCCGTCGGGGACGAAGCCGTCGAGGAAGGCGTCGTAGTCGGGCATGCCGACGCCTGCGTCGAGCTCGGCGAGGTGCGGTGGATCGAGCCACTCGCCGTAGAACTCGGCGACCGCCCGCTCGGTCCGCGGGTCGCGGAACATCCGCTCGACCTGCGCCGCGTACAGCTCGTCATCCGAGAGATCGCCGCGCTCGGCCGCCTCGACGAGCGCGTCGTCGGGGATCGACTGCCAGAAGTGGAACGACAGCCGCGACGCGAGCTCGTAGGGGTCCAGCGGGGTGCGCGGCCCGTCGGTGCCGGGCTCGCCCTGCTCGACGAAGTAGAGGAAGCCCGGGGCCGCGAGCAGGACCGCGATGACGTCGGCGTAGTCCTCGCGCTCGAGCGTGTCGCCGGCGACGTCGACGTAGAACGCGACGTCCTCCTCGGTGAGCGGGCGCCGGAGCACCCGCGGCGCGAAGCTGCGGACGAACGCGTCGAGGCACGCGCCGTCGTTGCCCGCGTCGCCATCGGTCGCGCAGCTCCCCGCGGCCGCGCCGAGCCGCGCGGGGTCGTCGGCGATCGCCTTGCCGATCGCGGCGCCGACGTAGTACGAGCCCTCGACCGTCTCCTGGAAGATCGACTGATCGAGCCGCGTGAAGCCGCCGTAGGTCGGGTCGGGGCCCGATCGCGCGTCCCCGGGGATGAGTCCGAGCCGCGGGCCGGCGGCCGCGAGCACCGCCTCGGCGTCGTCGGGCACGAGCCGCGCGACGAGATCGCCCAGGGCGTTGGTGTACTGCCGCCGCGAGAGTCGACGCAGCGGGAGGTCGGTCGGCACCTGGGTCGGGTCGCACTCGAAGAGGCTGGTCTCGAACGGCTCGTCGGGATCGGAGGGGTCGCCCCCCGAGTCGGCGCCGTCCGCCCCGGTGCCGGCGCCGCCCGTGGTGCCACCGTCGTCGGGGCCGCCGGACCCCCCGGCCCCGGCGTAGCAGGCGGAAACGAAGGCGAGCATGGCCACGCTCGCGACGGGGACGACAGGCTTGCGGTGGGCGGTCATCGGGGTGCCGCGACTCCGATACGGCGCCCGCGGCGATCGGGTGAATCCGAGGTCGAGGATCGTCGCGGGCCCGGCCTCCGGCGCGGAACCGGCGAGCCGTGATACCGTGTCGGCGCGGACGACTCGCGGTGGACCGGCGCCGTGGCCAACGCCGCGGGAGATCGTCCATGCATCGAGGGTTCAGGGGTCGCGCGGGTTGGGTTGCGGGGTGGGTGCTGGCGTTGACGCCAGCGTGCTCGGATTCGACATCGGAGACCGGCGACACCGGGTCCGACAGCACGGGGGGCACCGGCGACACCTCCAGCACCTCGGGCGAGCCCGAGACCGGCGATCCCGACACGAGCAGCGGCACCACCGAGCCCGAGCCCTGTGGCAACGGGATGCTCGATCCCGGCGAGGTCTGCGACGGCACCGTGTTCGACGGCGACCTGACGTGCGTGACCCAGGGCTTCCTGTCGGGCGAGCTGGAATGTGCCCCCAACTGCCTCAACTTCGGCACGTCGATGTGCGTGCTCTCGGTCTGTGGCGACGACGCGATCGACGGCGAGGAGCTGTGCGACGGCACCGACCTCGGCGAGGAGACCTGCATCACCCAGGGCTTCCTCGCCGGTACCTTGGCCTGCGATCCGGCGTGCAACAGCTTCGACACGTCCGCGTGTGCGCCCAACATCTGCGGCAACGACATCATCGAGCCCACCGAGTCGTGCGAAGGCGCCGACCTGGCCGACACCACTTGCCTCGATCTCGGCTACGACGAGGGCGCGCTGGCGTGCGCCGCGGACTGCAGCTTCGACGAGACCGGCTGCATCACGTACGTCTGCGGCGACGACGCGATCAACGATGACAACGAGGAGTGCGACGGCGTCGATCTGGCCGGGACCGTGTGTGCCGACGGCGGCTTCGGCGACGGCACGGTCACGTGCTCCGATCGTTGCACCCTCGACTTCACCGGCTGCTGCGGCGATCTGAACCAAGGTGGCGCCGAGCTGTGCGACGACGTCGACTTCGGCGGGCAGACTTGCGCGGACCTCGGTGACTTCGACGACGGCGTGCTGGTGTGCGCGCCGACCTGCGACGCGATCGACACCTCGGGTTGCACGCTGTGCGGCGACGGGGTGGCCGAGGGCAACGAGGGCTGCGACGCGGCGGATCTCCTCGGCAACAGCTGCACGACCGTGCCCGGTGGCTTCGTCGCCGGCGTGCTGGTGTGCGGCGCCGACTGCCAGCTCGACACCTCGGGTTGCAACTTCTGCGGCAACAACCTCGTCGACGCGGGCGAGGACTGCGACGACGAGGACCTCGGCGTCGGCGACTGCCTCTCGCTCGGGTACACCGGCGGCCTGCTCGGCTGCGCGACCGACTGCAGCTACGACGAGTCGCTGTGCACCGACTTCCCGCCACCGGGCACCGACGAGCTGGTGATCACCGAGATCATGCGCGACCCGATCGCGATCGGCGATCCCAACGGCGAATGGTTCGAGCTGTTCAACCCCAGCCCCGACACGACCTACCAGCTGTTCGGCTGCACCGTGCAGGACGACGGCGGCGAGAGCTTCGACGTCGGCTCCGACCTGACGATCGATCCGGGCGCGCGGCTGACGTTCGGGCGCAGCATCAGCCCCGGGTTCGTGCCGAACTTCGTCTACGGCAACATGGTGCTCGGGAACGCCGACGACGAGCTCGAGCTCATCTGCGGCGGCGTCACGGTCGATCGCGTCGCGTGGACCAACGCGACCTACCCGGCCCCGGTCGGCGCGTCGATGGAGCTCGATCCGCTGAGCACCGACGCCCTCGCCAACGACGACGGTTCGAACTGGTGCGCCGCGGGCGACGTCTACTTCATGGGCGATCTGGGCACCCCGGGGGCGGCCAACGGCGGGTGCGGGTAACGCTCGCGTGCCCGTGGTCGCCCGTCTGCGCGAGCCCGCGACGCTGGTCGTGCTCGGGCTCGTGGCCCTCGCGCTGTGGCACGCCTCGCGCTGGGCGTTCCTCTGTGACGATGCGTACATCTCGTTCCGCTACGCGGCCAACCTCGCGGAGCACGGCGAGCTCGCGTTCAACGTCGCGCCGCTCGAGCGCGTCGAGGGCTACACCAACTTCGGTTGGGTCGTGCTCCTCGCCGCCGGCGCTGTGATCGGGATCCCGCCCGAGCGGAGCGCCGCGGTGCTCGGCGTCGTGGCGTTCGCGGCGATCCTCGGGCTCTCGGCGATCCTCGTGCGGCAGGCCGTGGGCGCGCGGGCGTTCGCGGCGTGGGCCCCGGTGCCGACGGTGGCGCTGCTGGCCGCGAGCCCCGAAGCGGTGGTCTGGGCGAGCGGTGGCCTCGAGACCGCCGCCGCTGTCGCGCTGGTGCTCGGGGCGATGGTCGCATGGGGGCTTGATCGGGCCCGCACCGCCGCGCTGCTCGGCGCCGCGGCGGCGCTCACCCGCCCCGACGCGGTGATGGTGCTCGGGGTGTGGGGGACGACGTGGCTCGCGGTGCACGGCCGCGCGTGGTGGCGGAGCGCCACGCGACCGAGCGCGCGTCGCCTCGTCGAGGCCGCCGCGTGTCTCCTCGTCCCGCTCGCCGTCCACCTGCTGTGGCGACGGTCCTACTACGGGACGTGGTTGCCCAACACGTGGGCCGTGAAGGCCCACGGCGCCGCCTTGCGCGACACCTGGGGGATCGCGTACGTGTGGCAGTGGACCTCCGCGATGTGGCTGCCGTACCTCGCACCGATGCTCGTCGTGGTGCGTCGCGCCGCGCTGCCGCACCTCGCGGTGGTCGTCGCGGTGGTCGCCTACGGGTGGTCGGTCGGCGGCGACTTCATGGCCTACAGCCGGTTCTACCTCGCGGCCACGGTCGGCCTCGCGGTCGCCCTGGGGATCGGGCTGCATGCCCTCGGGGCGTGGCTCGGCGCGCGGCGGCCCGCGCTCGCGCCGGTCGGGATCGCGATCGGCGTTGCCGGTGCGCTCGCGCTGTCGTTCGACGCCAACGCCCGGCATACGGCCGACCGCGCCAAGCCCGAGGGCTGGATCGACGGCAAGTGGGAGGGCGTCACCGCGATGCACCGCTTCGCCGAGGTCGGCCGCGCCGCGGGGCAGTGGCTCGGCGAGCACGTGCCGGCCGACACGCTCATCACGGTCGGGGCCGCGGGCGCGGTGCCGTACGCCTCGGGCCTGCCGACCGTCGACGCCTTCGGCCTCGTCGATCCGGTGCTCGCCACGATGGACCCGCCGCCGGTGCGCGAGGGCGGCGGCGCGCGTCCCGGTCACCAGCTGTTCGCGCCGCCGTCGTACATCCTGTCGCGCGATCCGGATCTGCTGTGCCACGTGGGCTTCCGCGGCGCCGCACCGCCGCGCGAGGCCGACGCGCGGCCGCCGTTCCGCCGCGGCTACGCGTGGGCCTGCGTGAGCCCGGGCCCCGGATCGGCGCAGGGCGCCGACGGCGTGCCCTTCGATCCCGGCGTGTACTGCTGTCGCCGACCGCTGGCGCGCGTCGTGGGTCCCTTCGGCGCAGAGGTCGACGGTGACTGACGATCCGTGGACGGTCCGCGCCGCGCTGCTCGGCCGCGTCGCCGCCGGCCTGTCGATCCTGTGGATCGCAGCGCTGGCGGTGGTCTTCGCCCTGCGCGTGGGCTTTCCGCTGGAGCTCGAGTGGATGGAGGGCGGCGTGCTGCACCAGGCCCGCCGCTTCATGCACGGCGAGCCGATCTATCCCGCGCCGTCCGAGGCCTTCGTCCCGTTCCTCTATACGCCGTTGTACGCGATCACCTTGGGCGCGCTGGGCCACGTGTTCGGCCTCGACTTCGCGCTCGGGCGCGTGGTCAGCATCCTGTGCTGGGTCGCGATCGGCCTCGCGCTTCGCCGCGCGGTCGCCCGCGAGGGCAAGTCACCCGTTCACGCGCTGGTCACCGTCGGGCTGTGGTGCTCGGGCTACGTGTTCGCGTTCCGCTGGATCGACCTCGCCCGGCCCGACACGATGTTCCTCGCGCTGGCGCTGTGGGCCCTCGTGCTGCTGCGCGAGGCGTGGGGCGATTGGCGCAAGGCCGCGGCCGCGGGCGTGCTGATGGCGCTGGCGTTCTGGACCAAGCAGACCGCCGCGGTGCTCATCGTCGCCAGCGGTCTCGCGGGGTTGATCGCCGCGCCGCGCCAGCTCTGGATCTACGTCGTCGTGATCGCGGCGATCGACGGTGGCGGCATGCTGGTCTTCGACGCGAGCACCGACGGTCGCCTGTGGAACTACGTCTTCGAGCTCCACCAGGCCCACGCCTTCAACGACGAGCGGTTCACCCGCAAGACGTGGGGCATGTTCCTCCACGCTGCGCCGTGGCTGACCGTGTTGGTCGTGTGGTTGGCCGCGCGGTTCCTCGCGCCGTGGGTGCTGCGCAAGCGCAAGCTCGCCAGCCGCGAGGACGCGGCCCTGCGCGCGCGCTTGGCCGCGAACCGCGGGCTGTTGTTCTGGACGGTGATGGCGGCCGCCGGCGCCCTGGTGAGCGCGCTGGGCTACAGCACGCAGTGGGCCGAGCCCAACGCGTTCCTCCCCGGCGTCGCGCTCGCGGCGGTGTGGATCGGCGTCGCGCTGCCGCGGGGCGGTCGGGCCGAGGTCGTCGCGCTCGGTCTCGTCGTCGCGCAGCTCGGGTTCTCGCTGCTCGTCGAGCCGCGCTACCAGCCGATCCAGAGCCGTGGGTGGTCCGCGATCGCCGAGAGCTACGCCTGGCAGGATCCCGCGCGCACGGTGCCGTCGGCGTCGGCGCGCGCGGCCGCGGCCGAGCTCCGCGGTCACCTCGAGCGCGATCGGCCCGAGCTCCTCGCGCTGCATCGACCGTGGTGGTCGATCCTCGCCGGCGGCGAAGGGCACGTCGGGAGCATGGGGCTGTCCGACGTCGCGCCCGAGGATCGCAAGCGCATCGAGCAGGCGATCGCGGCCGAGGTGAAGGCGCTGCGCTACGACGAGATCTGGTTCGAGGGCGAACCGCCGGCGTGGCTTCGACCGTCGCTCCGCGGGCGCTACCAGGTCGCCGAGCGACGGCAGGGCGATGCACGCGTGCGGCCGATGTCGGGCTGGATGTCCGAGGCCGGGATGGTCACGGCGTACACCGCCGATCAGATCCGCATGGAACCGATCCGCCGCGCCGTCGTGCCGGCGAGCTGGCGCGTGGTCGCCGACTTCGAGGACGGCACCGTGCAGGGCACGGTCGTGCACGGGGGCTTCGGTCGTCGTCCGGTCAGCGGGTTCACGGGCGACCTGCCGCAGCCCGCGGGCGCCGGCGGATCGTTCTGGCTGTCGAGCGCGGGCGCGGCCGGCCGCATCGAGGAGCGGGGCGATGCGAGCCTCGGACCCGTCGCGGTCGCGGCCGGCTCGACGATCGCTGGTCACGTCGCGGTGATCGGCGCGCGATCCAAGCTCTCGGTCGCGATCGTCGATGCTGCGGGGGTCGAGCTCGCCGCCGTCGCGCTGCCCGAGGCCGAGGCGGTCTTCACCGAGTTCACCTGGACCGCTGCGACGGCGGCCGAGATCACGCTGCGCGTCCGCGACGATGATCCGGCCGGTGCGGTGCTGCTCGACGACGTCTGGGTGCAGTGAACCAATGGCGAAGGCCGCCCCGGCGAGTCGCCGACGCGGCCTTGCGGTTTGCCCGGGCGCGGACGGGCTAGTAGTCCATGCGGATGACGTCGCGGCCGATCTCGATCGTCTTGTGCCCACCGCAGGGGTACGCGACCTCGAGCTCGACGGTGGTGCCCGGCGCACCGCGGATCGCCGAGGCCCAGCCCTCGACGTCGGTCGGGGCCTCGCCGTCGACCGAGAGCAGGCGGGCGCCCGCGTGGAGGCGGCCATCGGCTGGCGAGCCGGGCAGCACGCGCTTGACCGTCGCACCCTCGTCGGCGTCGCGCTCGATCACCACGCCGATGCCGCTGTACGTATAGGCTCGGTCAGCACGGTGGCCGTGACAGCCGGAGTAAGCGGTCTGCCGGATGACGGCGGTCGAGGTGGCGACGGCGCCAGCGAGGACGATCGCGCCGAGCACGGCACGTCGAGCAGTCCGCCAACGGGTGAGAGTGGATGAGGTCGGAGCGCGCATGATGGGCCAGGCCAGTTTCCCATAGACCTCTGGGTTTGCCACCTGCGCGGTTGACGGCCCGCGGCGTCGATTCGGGCCCCCGTGGACGCCGGGCCTGGAGCCGTGCGCCGGGGCCCAGGGGTTGGCGGCCGGGGTTTTCTCGGATATCTCGCCCCTCGCCCGATGACCGGTTAGCGTCGGGGCTCGTCCCATGGCACCGACGCATCGCTCCCCCTCCGCCCTCGACCGCAAGCGCAGCGCCAAGGTGCTGTTCACGCTTCCCCTGCTGCTCGGGGCCTGCACGGTGGGCCCGATGATCTTCGCCGCCTGCCGGGCCGAGCCCGCGGCGGCGCCCGAGGCCGAGGCTCCCGCACCCGCACCCGCACCCGCGCCGACCGCCGCGGCCGTCGCCCCGGAGCCGGCGGCGCCCGAGCCGAGCACCCTCGCGAAGGGGATCGCCCCGACGCCGACGCCGGAGCCCGGCGCCCCGGCCGTCGAGGCCGCGCCGCCCGAGCCGGCCGCCCCGCCGAGCCCGCCGGTCGAGCCCGAGCCCAAGACGCCGCACCGCGTCCTCATCCTCGGCGACAGCCTCGCGGCCACCGGCTTCGGCGCGCTGCTCGAGAAGAAGCTCGACGCCCACGCCGACGTGGAGTGCTTCCGAAAGGGCAAGAGCGCCTCGGGTCTGGCCCGGCCGGACTTCTTCGACTGGCCGACCGAGGCCGGCAAGCAGCTCGAGTTCCGCAAGCCCGACCTGGTGGTCGTGATCATGGGCGGCAACGACGGCCAGGATCTGACCCGCAAGAAGGGCAAGCGCGTCTCGTGGTCCGACCCCGACGCGTGGAAGGCCGACTACCGGACCCGCATGGACGAGTTCCTCGCCTCGCTGGCCGCCGACGACCGCAAGGTCCTGTGGCTCGGGCTGCCGACGATGGGCATGCGCTCCCTCGAGACCAAGCTCGAGACCATCCGCCAGATCCAGCGCGAGGCGGTCGAGGCCCTGGGCGATCGGGCCCGGTACGTCGACACCGCGCCGTTCGTCACCGCCGAGGACGGCTCGCTCCTCGCCGAGGCCAAGGTCGGCGGCTCGAAGAAGCCCCAGGCGATCCGCGCCGAGGACCGCATCCACTTCACCATGTCGGGCTCCGAGTACTTCGCCGACAAGGTCCTGCCCGAGGTCTTCAGCGTCCTCGGGGTCGAGGCCGCCCCGTAGGCCCCGGAGTGCAGCGTCGGCCCGTCGGGTCGACGATGTGCTCCAACGTGGGCCCGTTGTAGCGGCCCAAACGCTTTTCGCAGGGGAATTTCGCCCGTTTGGGGCACGTTTTGCCCCAGCCTTGGGTTGCCCGGCTCCGCGATCGTGGGCTAGCGTGGGGCGCCCCGTGATCGGAGTTTCGCCATGACGCGCCCCACGAACCGACGCCTCCCCCGGGTGCTCGGGTGGATCCTGGCCTACGGCCTGCTCCCGGCCGCGGCCGCCCAGGCCGAGGGTCTCGCGGCCGCGAACGACGCGGCCACCCCCGACCGGACCGGGACCGGCAAGCCGCCCGCCGAGCGGACGGTCGTCGAGCACCGGGTCGTCCCCTACGAGACCCTGCAGGAGATCGCCGACCGCTACGGGGTCACGGTCAAGGAGCTCGAGGCGTGGAACAAGGTCCTCAAGCGCCAGCCCGGCACCCTCAAGGCCGGCTGGGAGCTGAAGGTCCGGGCCCGCGTGGTCCCGCCGCCGCGCAAGAAGATCACCTACGTGGTCCGCTCCGGCGACACCTGGCAGGAGATCGCGGACAAGCACAACGTGCAGGAGGGCGACCTCCACCGGTGGAACCGCGGGGTCGCCCGCAAGTTCAAGTCCGGGCAGAAGCTGGTCGTCTACACCAACCCCCGGCCGGTCGCGGCCCGCAAGGTGGCGAGCGTCGAGCCGATCGATCCCTCCGGCGAGGGCCTCGGCGTGTCGGTGACCCCGCGGGTCTTCGATGTGCCGGCGGGCGGCGTCTCGATCGGGACGCCCAACCGTGGCCGCCTCTCGGGCGGGGTGCAGCTCCCGGAGAGCGACCTCTACAAGGTCCGCCGCCCCGAGGAGGCGTGGGGCAGCAGCCACACCATCCGGGAGATCCAGGAGGCGATCGCCGCCTTCCGTGACGCCTCGGGCTACGACGGCGAGCTCGTGATCGGCGCGATCAGCCTCGAGCACGGCGGCCGCTTCCGTCCCCACCGCTCGCACCAGTCCGGCCGCGACGTCGACATCCGCCTGCCCAAGCGCCGCGGCGCCGACCCGAAGAGCAACGACCCGGGCGACATCGACTGGGACGCCGCATGGAAGCTGGTCGAGGCCTTTATCGAGCAGGGCGACGCCGAGTACATCTTCCTCGACTACAGCCGCCAGCGTCGGCTGCTCGAGGCGGCCAAGCGCGCGGGCGCCAGCGCCGACACGATCGAGAAGGCGATCCAGTATCCCAGGTCGCGCAGCACCAACAACGGCGTGGTCCGCCACGCCGAGGGTCATCTGATCCACATCCACGTCCGCGTGCAGTGCCCGCGGGACCAGGCGCGCTGCGAGAGTTAGCCGGTTTCTTGGGGAACGCCAAAGGCGCTCCCCAAAAACCGGCTCCGTGCCCGTGCCCGTGCCCGTGCCCGCCCGTGCCCCCTAAGGCGGGCAGCCCTGCTCGATCCACGCCCGCACCACCGCCCGCGTCTCCTCCGGCAGCATCCCGCCGGTCGGCATCGGGATCCCCCCGGTCGGCGGCGGGTCGTAGTCGAGCTTGTTCATCAACAGGCTCTCGTCCGGGTCCCCGGCGATGACCCGCGTGAGGCTCCCGTCGATGTGGGCCGGGACCCCGACGAGGTTCGCGTAGGCCTCGGTGTCGAGGGAGAGGCTGCCCGACGGCATGACCCCATGGCACGACGCCGGGTTGACGCAGCTGGCGTCGAAGATCGGCTGGACGTCGGCGGCGAACGACACCGGCACGCCGGTGGGATCGCCCGTCTCCGTGGTGTCGCCGGTGGTCCCCGGCTCGCCGGTCGTCCCGCCGCCGATGTCGCCCATGTCGAGCATCGCGTAGACCTGGGCGATCTCGCCGTGGTGGCCGCGCACGGTGTCGTCGGCGCCGTTGATCGCCCCGGGCTCGAGGGGCAGCGTGCGCCAGGCCGCCGCGCCGTCGGTGATCACCCCGACGCGGGCGAGGTTCGCCGTCTCCGGCAGTTCGCCGCGGAGAATCACCTCGACGTCGATGCCGAGCGTCGGGTTGGGGGACACGGCGTAGGCCTGGCCGTAGGACTCGGGCGCGTCCTCGGTCGCCGTGACCTCGAAGTCCTCCCACGAGCCGAGCGCGCCCGGCCACAGCACGAGGGTCAGCACGTCGTCGTCCGAGGTGACGACGCCGCCGGCCGGGCCGACCGAGTTGTGCGCCGTCGTCGGTTTGCACGCCGCGGTCGCGAGGGCCGCGAAGGAACCGAGTGCGAGGGCGACGGTACGGAACCCAGGGGCGAGGCGCACGGGGCGAAGCTAGCACGCCCGCGCCGCGGCGGACCACGGCCCGGCTAGAAGCCGTACGCGTCGAGGTACTGCTCGATGCGGGCCGGCCGCTGCTCGATGAACCAGCCGAGCGCGTCGTGCTGATCGACGAAGTTCGAGAAGCCGTACTCGCGGCGCGGGTCCTCTTGGACGTAGGGCGCCAGCTGATCGAAGATCGCGTCGGCGCGGTCGGCGAGATCGGAGTTGGCGAACGCGTCGTTGACCTCGGCGAGGCGCGCCGCGAAGGCCGCCTCGCACTCCGCGTCTTCGAGGCAGCGCACCGCGAGCACGCCGGTCACGCTCCAGGGATCCTCGTCGGAGCCGAAGGTCTGATCGATGCCGGTCGACAGCAACGTCCAGCGCAGGGTCGAGGGGTCGTGGTAGACGCGGTAGTTGTTGCGGATGTGGAAGGCGTAGTTGTCCCAGTGCGAGAGCACGCTCTCGATCGCCCACGTGGTGAGGAACCGATCGAACTCCATGAACTCGGTGACCGCGGGGTAGAAGTCGCCGCCGCCGAGCGCGTCGATCTGGCCGACGAGCTCGTGCAGCTTCGAGTAGTCGATCGGATCGCCCTCGGGGTCGGGGACCGAGCAGGCGTCGGGTGAGAACTCGCGGGTGAGGCAGTACGAGTCGTCCTCGTCGCCCGGTCCGATGTTCTCGGGCACGAGATCGCACCAGTACGTGCCCTCGTACAGCATGCCCTCCTTCGAGCCGAACCACCGCGACAGGAACCGCCGGTCGATCGACTCGACGTGGGTGTACAGGCCCCACAGCTCGTCGTTGACGAAGATGCGAACGCTCGCGGCGCGCGGGGCCGGGATGCCGAGCTCGCGGAAGAACGCGTAGCCGAGTCGCTCGTGGCTGGCGCTCCAGTCCTGCACGCCGTTGTGGAACGCGAAGCTCTTCTCGCCGAGCAGGCGGCGCTCGGCCGGGCAGCCCGCAACCTCGGGGTCGTCCCACTCGAGGTTGAGCTTGAACGACGCTTTGCCGCCCAGATCCCGGGAGCTGCCGCAGCCGCCCTTGATCTTGATGCCGACGCCCTCGAAGACCTGATCCTCGTAGCGCAGGGTCCCGGTGTGGTAGTCGCGGGTGTGCGGCACGCAGCCCGGCGGATACGCCTGCGCGTTGATGGCGTTCCAGCTCTCGGGCGGGATGTCGAGGTAGAAGTCGCGGACGACCGACTCGTCGAAGAGTTCGGTGCTGCCGTCGTCGGTGCGGAAGCCGAGCAGCTCGCTCCACCCGCCCCACGTGCTGCACTCGGCGCGCGCGTTGGACCAGCGGGCGCGGATCGTGTAGTCGACCCAGGGCTCGAAGGCCTCGCCCGGATCCAGCGCGCCGTCGGCGAGGTCGACCGTGGTGGCGCCGTTGGTCTCGGCCGACCACACCCGGTCGTCGAGCGCACCGTCCTTCATCGTCCAGATCTCGATCGCCAGGGCGCCGGCCGTGTCGTCCGCGTCGGGGTCGACGAACTCGGAGACCGTGATCGAGAGCGTGTCGGCGATCACGTCGATGCGGCCCGCGAGCGGATCGAGGATGGTGGGCGCCGCGGGGGCCGTGTTGCCCACGCACACCGGGCCCGTCGACGCGTCGCCGCTGGACTCGGTCGTCGCGACGCTGCCCTCGCTGCTGCTGCCGGCGTCGGTCGTGCTCGGACCCGACGCCGACGTATCGCTCGGCGCGGTGGTCTCGGCCTGCGGGCCCGTGCTCGTCGAGGCCTCGGTGGCGCCGCCGACGTCCTCTCCACAACCGACGATCGAAGCCAGGGCGACAACGGCGAGACGACGCATTGCACTGGATTGTCGGGGTTCGATCGCGCCGCGTCGAGGGCCTGTGCCGCCAAAGGCCGGGTGCGAGTGCGCAGCACCTCGAGTCGGCGAGGTGTGCGGGCGAAGTCGCGAGCGCCGGATCAGAACCGCAGGCCCGCGGCGAACCCCGGCCACACGCGCATGCGGCTGACGCGACCGCGGCGTTCGTAGACGGTCCAGCCGTAGCCGGGCCGATCGACGCGCGGCGGATCGCCGCCCGTCACGGCGTCCAGCGCGTCCGGCTTCTCGGGCTCGTCGTTCGTGAGCACCGACAGGGTCGGCCCCGCGAACACCGAAAGCCGGCGGAAGGCCTGCCAGCCGAACAGCAGCCGCAGCTGGTTCATCGCGGCCTTCTTCGGGTTCTTCATCCCGTCGAGCACGAGGTAGGTGCCGAGGTCGATGTCCATGAACGCGCCCTTGGCCCCGATCGGCACGTGGCCGCCGAACCCGATGCCGAACTGCCAATTGGCGCCGGTGCCGAAGGGGTGCACCCCGACCGCGAGCATCGAGTAGGTATAGCGCGCGGGGAACCGCAGCCCGAGGTTGAAGGCGGCCGTGTCGGACGTCCAGATCTCGGGGTGCACGCCACCCTCGCGGGTGATCGAGAGGATGCCGACCGCCGCGTCGGCGCGGTCCGCCCAGTTGAACAGGCCGACCTGCACGCCGCGCACGTCCTTGGCCACATTGACCAGGCCGATCTGCGTCCCGCGAAGACTCTGGGTCGCGTTGACGAGGCCGAGCTGGGCGCCGCGCTCGATCGTGTCGGCGTGGTTGATCATCGCGGTTTGCACGCCGACCATCCGGCGCGCCCGCGCGAAGCCGTAGGAGAACTGCATGCCCTCGAGGTCGCCGCGCGCGATGCTGGCGCCGAGGGAGGCCTGGACCCCGCGCATGCGCTCGTCGACGATGCTCGCTCCGAGTCCCAGGCTCACGCCCTCGATCGTCGCCGCGCGGCTCCACCCGAACGACAGGCTCACGCGGTTGCGGATCCGGGCCTCGGGATCCTTGGCCCGGCGAGCGGCGCGGCCGTTGAGGCTCGCGGGCGGGACGATGCCGATGTCGAACGGGACCTCGATCATGCCGCCGGTGGCCGCCCCGCCGCGCAGCGTCGCGTACTCGACCGGCACCGCGCGCAGATCCGCCGCGACGACGGCGACCCGTCCGCCGCGGCCGACCTCGACGCTCGCGCGCCGCGGCGTCGTGCCGTCGTCGACGAGGACCTGGTACTTGCCCGGCTCGATCGCGAGCGCGAGCAGGCCCGAGCCCTTGGCCTTGTCGACCTCGGCGGCGAGCCGACCCGAGCTGGCGCGCACCGAGATCCGCCCCTCGAGGTCGGTGCCGAGCACGAGCACCGCCGAGGGCTTGCGCAGATCGGTCATCACGAGATCGCCGGAGCCCGCGAGCTGGATGTCGTAGGCCGCGTGCTGCGGCCCGCCGCGGGTCGACTCGGTGCGCGCGAGCGTGGCCTCGAACGCGTAGCGGTAGGCCTCCGTCAAGGTGACGAAGCGGTCGCCGTCGATGTCCGCGGCGCCGCGCAGGCCCGAATTGAGGAAGTGCGTGAAGAACGAGCCGCCGACGCGATCGGATTCCTGTGCGGCCTCGTCGGCGGAGCTCGAGGTGAGGAACGCGTGGCCGGCGACGTCCGTCGCGCTGCCGACGAGGAACGGCGGCCGCTTGGTGCCGCCCTTGCTGCGGGTGAAGGCCCCGGAGGCGCACGAGTCGAGGATCGCGATGCGCACGTCGGCGGGCACGGCCTGCACGCGCTTGCGCAGGCGGGCGTACTCGACCCGCTCGCCGGCCAGCAGCAGGCCGCGCTCGTCGGAGTGCCCCGAGTAATAGAAGAGCAGCTGCGTGCGCTCGCCCGCGTTCGCGGCCGCCTGCAGCTTGCGCTCGAGGTCGTCGAAGGCCGCGTCGATCTCGTCGGGCGTCGGGTCACGCAGGTGCACGAGGTCACCGGCCCCGACGCCGCCGAGGTCGCGGAGCACCTCGGCGAGGGCGTCCGCGTCGCTGTTCGCGTAGCGCAGCCGGGCCCGCTCGTTGCCGCCGTCGTTGGCCCCGACCAGCAGCGCGAAGCGGCGCAGCGGGGCGTTGTCGCCCGGGCTCGGGGCCGCGCGCGCCGGTGCGAGCGCGAAGAACCACACCAGCAGGCCGGCCGCGATCGCGAGGGCGCGCGCGCGCGCGGAGCAGACACGACTCGGCGGGCGGACGCCCGCGGACGAGGGGGAGGTGCGGGGCATCGGGCGGGCCGGCCTTGGAACACCGGCGGAGGCGGGGAGTGTCACCGGTCCCCGGAGAATTGTCTTCGGGGGCGCTCGGACGCGAGGGGCGCCGCCCACGGGCGGGGCGGTTTGCAAACTCCGGCCCGGCCGAGTGACGCTCCGCCGCGCGGCCGGTGTTTCATCCGCCGCGACCCAAGCGTGGCCCTCGACGTCGAAGACCTCTACCGCCGCTTCGGACCCATGGTCCTGCGGCGCTGCCGACGACTGCTCGGGGATCCCGACGCGGCCGACGATGCGATGCACGACGTGTTCGTCGAGATCTGTCGCCGCCACACCACGCTGGTCGATGCAGGGTTGTCGAGCCTCATGTACCGCACCGCCACCAACGTCTGCCTCAACCGCATGCGCAGCGCGCGTCGCCGACCGAGCGAGCCGGCCGGTGACCTCTTGGCCCGGATCGCCGACGCCGACGCGTCGGCGGGGCAGGCCGAGGCGCGTTCCCTGCTCGACCGACTGCTCGGCCGCGAGCCCGAGTCGTCGGCGACGATCGCCGTCCTGCACCTGCACGACGGGCTCACGCTCGAGCAGACCGCCGAGATCGTCGGTCTGTCGGTCTCGGGCGTGCGCAAGCGACTGCGACGCATGCAGGCCACGCTCGCCGAACTGGAGGCTGGGCCATGACCCGAGAGGTTCCCGAATTCCTGATCGAGCGGCTCGCCCGCGGCGAGCTGTCCGCGAGCGAGGCCGCGGCCGTCCGCGCGGCGCTCGGGCCCGAGGTCGAGGCGCGACTGCAGGCGATCGCCGAGGACGACGCGGCGGTGCTGGCCCGATTGCCGCCCGAGCGCGTCGCGGCGACCGTGCGTCGTCGCCTCGGGCCCTCGCCCGCGTCGGCCCGCGCGTCGTCGTGGTGGTTCCCGGCGACCGGCCTCGTCGGTGCCGGCCTCGCGGCCAGCCTCGCGGTGTGGTGTGCCGTCCGTCCCGGGCCGCAGGGCGCCGACGAGTTGGCGATCGATTCCGGCGGCGGCGCGGGGAGGTTCCCCGGCGATCCCGATCCCGGCGACGTCGTGCGGATCAAGGGCGACGCGAGCCTCACGATCGATCGCCTCGGTGCCAAGGGGCCCGAGCGACTCGCGGCCGGCGCCACCGTGCGCGCCGGCGATCGCTTGCAGCTGCAGTACCGCGCCGGTGATCGCGAGCAGGGCGCGATCGTGTCGATCGATGGCCGCGGCGTCACGACGCTGCACTTCCCCGCGAGCGTCGATGCGCCGGCCCAGCTGCAGGACGGCGGGCTCGTGCCCCTCGATCACTCCTATGAGCTCGACGAGGCGCCGCGGTTCGAGCGGTTCTTCCTCGTCACTGCGATCCCGGGCACGCGGTTCGACGTCGCGGCCGTGGTGCGGGCGGCCGAGCGCCTCGCGGCGGCGCCCGACGCCGAGCGCGGCGAGCTCTCGTTGCCCGCAGGCTACGAGTCGACGGCGCTGCTGCTCGCGAAGTCGGCCGACGCACCCCTCGTTCCAGCGCGGTGACACGCGCGCTCGGTCGCGGTGTTGCACCCGACGATGAACGAGCACGCGACCTGGTGGATGACCCTGTTGACGGGGATGGCGCTGGCGAACACGGCCCACGCCGAGGGACCGAGCGCGGCGCCGGGGCCGAGCGCCGTCGCTGCGCCTCCTGCTGCGGCTGCGCCGGCTGCAGCCGCACCGGCTGCTGCTGCGCCTGCTGCTGAGGCGCCGGCTGCGGCTGCGCCGGCTGCTGCTGCGCCGGCTGCTGCTGCGCCTGCTGCTGAGGCGCCGGCTGCTGCTGCGCCGGCTGCTGCTGCGCCGGCTGCTGCTGCGCCGGCTGCTGCTGCGCCGGCTGCTACCGCGCCGGCTGCTGCCGGGCCGGCTGCTGCCGTGGCACCGCCCGCCGTCGCTGCACCGATCGTCGCCGCGCCGGCCCCCGCGAAGCCGGCCGCCGCGCTGCCGGAGTACCAGCACGTGCCCTTCGACATCGGGCTCGTGCCGGGGCTGTCGATCAACGGCCGCCACGAGGGCAAGCGCGTGCGCAACAACTTCTCGATCGGCTTCGGTTGGACCCGCGCGGCGCGGGTCGATGGCATCGCGGCCGGTCTCGGGGCCACCGTCGTCGACGAGGACATGCAGGGCATCGCCGGTTCGATCGGCGCGAACATCACGCGCGGGATCCACCGCGGCGTGCAGTTCACCCACGGCTACAACTACGCCGGCGATCTGCGCGGCGTACAGATGGGCAGCATCAACCATGCGCCCGCGGTCCGCGGCCTGCAGGTCGGCTTCATCAACATCGGCGGCAACGTCCGCGGCGCGCAGATCGGCCTGGTCAACTGGGCCCGCAGCGCCGACGCCTCGTTCGCCCTGCTCCCGATCACCCGCGAGGGCGGCGTGCGCGTCGAGGTCTCGAGCAGCGACACCGCGCTGCTCAACGTCGGTATCCGCCTGCCGGCGAAGTACACGTACGCGTTCGCGGGCGCCGGCATCCATCCGTTCGGCACCGAGCGCGGCCACACCGGCACCAACCTCGAGAAGGGCAAGGCGTGGGAGTTCGGCGGCGGCTTCGGCGGCCACATCCCGGTCACCGACGAGATCTTCATCGACATCGACGTGTCGGGCTGGGGCGTGACCTCGGGCCTGCGCGCCGGGTCGAAGCTCGGTGGCTTGAGCAAGGCGCGACTGATGGTCGGCTGGCAGGCCGCGCCCCACGTCGCGATCTTCGGTGGGCCGACCTTCAACGTGCTGACTGATCGCGCCGAAGCACCCGACGTGCCGGTGCGCGGGGGCAAGGGCGTGAGCGCAGGCCACGTCGAGCGCCCCGGCTACGGCTGGGTCGCGTACGAGCGCACCGACGGCGACGTCCGCGTGCGCATGTGGCCGGGCTTCGTCGCCGGCGTGCGCTTCTAGTCGCGGACTGGCCGCGCGCGGTGACGCTGCAGGCCGACGCCGGTGTTGAACCTCTCGCATGAACCACCTGCACTGCCGCACCGCCTGGCCGCTCGCGCTGATCCTGTGTGCCCTCGCCGCGTCGATGGGGGGCTGCCGAGACGACGACGGCGACGACGACGTCGCGGACGACTCGGGCTCGTCGGGCGCCGACACCACCGGCGGTGGCGACGATGTGCCGCGCTTCTGGCAGGACGTCGCACCGATCTACTACGAGCAGTGCGTCGGTTGTCACCGCGCCGGAGGCGTCGCGCCGTTCGTCCTCGACGACTACGCCACCGCGAAGATCTGGGCCGGTGCGTCGGCGACGGCGGTCGCCGAGCGCACGATGCCGCCGTGGCTCGCGACCGACGACGGCACCTGCGGCAGCTTCGTCGGCTCGCGCGCGCTCCCCGAGTCGTCGATCGACACCATCGTGGCGTGGGCCGCCGGCGGCGCGCCCGAGGGCACGGTGCGCGACGACCTCGTGCTGCCCGCGGCCGACACCCTCGCCGACGCCGTCGACCTGCAGACGCCAGCGTTCGCGCCGGTGGCCGAGGGCACGGACTACGCTTCGACCGACGAGTACCGCTGCTTCATCCTCGATCCCGCGGTCGCGGCCGACTCGGTGATGACGGGCTACGAGGTCATCCCGGGCAACGACGCGCTCGTGCACCACGTGCTGGTGTTCGATCTCGATCCGACGCTCGAGGTCCCCGGTGGCCAGACCAACGCGGAGGTGATCGCGGCCCTCGACGCCGAGTCGCCGGATCGCGAGGGCTGGCCGTGCTTCGGTGCTGCGGGGGACGGCACTGCGCCGGGCGGCGTGCCGGTGTCGTGGGCGCCGGGGCAGGGCGTGACGCGCTATCCGGCGGGCACGGGCTATCGCATCGCCGAGGGCTCGGTCCTCGTCGCGCAGATCCACTACAACCTCGCATCGGTGGTCGGGGACGCGCCGCCCGTCAGCACGACCGTGCGCGCGAGCTTCACCGACGCGGTGGAGCGCGAGGGTTTCTTCGAGCTTCCCGATCCGTTCCTCGACAGTCTCTTCGAGGGCGACCCGGCCCAGCTCGCGCCCGGCGAGGAGGCGGTCGAGTACACGTGGGAGCTCGACGTGGACGACCTCCTCGGCGGCGTGCTCCCGGGCCTCGATCTCTACGGCGTGCTGCCGCACATGCACGGCTACGGCCGGAGCCTGCGCTTCGACGTCGTCCACGGGGACGGATCCGAGCAGTGCGGCATCGATGTCCCGCGGTGGGACTTCGACTGGCAGCTCTACTACTTCTATGCAGAGCCGATTCGCCTCGGCCCGGGTGACCGCGTGCGGGTGACGTGCACGTACGACACCCGCTCGGCCACCGAGGCCGTGCTGCCGGGATGGGGCACCGGCAACGAGATGTGCCTGCTCGGCGCGTTCATGGTGCCCGCGTCCGAGTGAGCCGGCCCGCCGGGGAGCCCGCAGGTCTTGCCGGCCGTTGTAACGCGGCCGGGGCGGATCGGACTCACGACGCGGCCTATGCTGGCCGAAGCTCTGCGTGGTCAGCTCGCCCAACCTCCGCGTCGTCGTCCCGACCCCGGCCCCCGCCGGGTCTGGGTCCGAGTCCGCGGACGTCGACGCCCTCGTGGCCCGGGCCCTCGCCGGGGACATGGTCGCCTGGGGGATCCTCTACCAACGCCACTTCGCCGGAGTCACGCGCCACGCCTGCTTCCTCAGCGGTGACGCGGCCGCGGCCGAGGATCTCGCCCAGGAGGCGTTCGCCCGCGCGCTCGCTTCGCTGGCGACCTTCGCGGGGCGCTCGAGTTTCTCGACGTGGTTGCACGGCATCGTGATCAACACGGTCCGCAAGCACCGCGAGACGCAACTGCGCCAGCACCGGGTCCGCGAGCGCGCCGCCGGGATCGTCGCCGCGACGGCGGTCGACGACGAACTCGATCGCCGCACCCTGCGTTCGGCGCGGATGCAGGCGCTGTATCAGATCCTCGAGCGGCTCCCGAACCACCTCCGCGACGCGTTCGTGCTGCGCGACCTGCTGGGGCTGTGCGTGGCCGAGGCCGCCGCGCAGCTCGACATCACCGAGGAGAACCTCCGCGTGCGCGCGCATCGGGCCCGCGGTCGCGTGCACGACGAGCTGGTCGCGGCCGGGTGGATCGACGCGACGGGGGGCACGCGATGACCGAGGTCCAGGGCATCGCGCTCGACGACTTCCTCGCGTCGGCCTGCGACGGTCTCGAGGACGAGCGCATCGCCGCGCGGGCCCAGCCCGATCTCGCGGATGCGGTCGCGCGCTCCCACGCCCTCGATCCAACCGCGGTGCCGCGGGCGTGGGTCGAGGCCGCGCGCGATCTGCCTCCCATCGCGCAGGAGTCCACGTCGGAGTCCGCGACGCCGCAGACGGCCGCCGAGCTGCGCTTCTTCCTGGACGAGGTCCGCGGTCTGATCGACGAGCAGGCCGCCGCCGTGATCACGCGTAGCGCTGCGATGCCGCGGCCCGTCGTCGCGCCGCGGTCGCGTCGTCGGTGGGTCGTCGGGCTCCTCGCTGCGGCGGCGATCGCCGCGCTCGGCCTCGCGGTCGCGTCGGATCGATGGCTCGCGCGATCCGAGGCGCCCGATGTCCCGCGCGAGGTCGCGGGCGATGTCGTCGAGGGGCGCGAGGCCCACGAGGTCGCGCCGCCGAGCCCGGAGCGCACCCCAATCGCCGAGCTCCCCACCGCCACGCCCACGGTGACCCCGATCCCGGCGCCGATCGTCCGGGGGACGCCGCGTCGAGATCGGCCCGCCGCAGCGCCGGTGCCCGCCGCAGCGCCGAGCGTGGCCGAACCCACGCTCGAGGAGCTCGAGCGCGAGGCCCAGCGTCGGTGGCAGCAAGGTGATCTCGCCGGGGCGCGCGAGCGCTTCGAGGCGATCACCGCGAGAGGTGGGCGCTCGTCGATCGCCGAGCTCGCCTTCGGCGACCTCATCACCCTCGCGCTGCGGAGCAAGGATCCCGGGCGCGTGCGCACGGCGTGGTCGAAGTACCTCGCCCGGTTTCCCCGCGGTCGCTACGCCGACGACGCCCGTGCTGGCCTGTGTCGGACCGCGGCGGCGGCCAATCAGCGGGCCTGCTGGCGGGACTATCTGGACGACTGGCCCGATGGCGCGCACCGTGGCGAGGCGCGGGAGTCATCGTCGCCATGAAGCACGTCCTGTTGCTCGGGATCCTCTGCGGTTGCGTGACCGACATCGTCGCCGACGGGGCCCACGCGCAGGACTGCGGCGAAGAACACGCGTACTGCGACGGTCGCTGCATCGACGTCCACGAGAATCCCGACAACTGCGGTGACTGCGACGTCGTGTGCGGCGACGACGAGTTCTGCCACGACGGCGCGTGTGCATGCCGAGCCGGCCTGCGATCATGCGACGATGTCTGCGTGGACCAGTCGATCGATCCGGCGAACTGTGGCCAGTGCGGCCTGACCTGCTCGGCGCAGCAGAGCTGCGTCGCGGGGCAATGCACCGCCCCGTGAAGCGTCGCGCCACGGGCGTGCTCCGCCGGTGGCAGCGGGTGCTCGCGGTGCTCGGCGCCCTCGCCGGGTCTCGGCCCGCCGATGCGCTCGCGGCTCCACCGGCGCTGTCCGAGCCGCCGAGCGCAGCGGCCCCCGACACGGCCTCCGTGCCGCTCGCCGTGACACGCGTCCTGCTGCGCAGCGACGGCGTCGATGCGGCGAGCGTGCGAGGGCACCTCTTGCTGCGTGCGCCCGGCCTCGACGTCGTGCTCGCGGCCGACGGCGATGTCGTCGATCAACCTCCGCCGTTCGCCCACGTCGTCGTGCACCGGAAGGCCGGTGCCGATCAGCGCTGGGAGCTCGCGCTGTTCCTGTCGAACGGGGCCGCGTACTTCCGCGAGTTCGAGGCGAGCGATGCGGAGGCCGCCCGCGTGACGGCGACGATGGTGATCGGACTATTGCTCGGGCCGGCGCTCGAGCAGCTCGGGCCCGCTGCGATCGCTCCGCCGATCCCCGCGCCGCGCACCGGGCCGCCCGCGACGCCGATCACGGCCCCGCCGCCACCCCGCGTCGAGTTCGGCGTCGCGATCGCGGGCGGCCTGCTCACCGGGTTCGGCGCACCCCGGGACGTCGACTCGCTCGCCGCGGGTACGATCGGTGCCCTCGTCGCCGCGCGTCTGCGCCGCGGCGCGACCTTCGGGATCGAGCTGCGCACGGCGACGCGGGCGCGACTCGACTACGTGCTCGGCCGCTTCGGTGTGCTGCCCCATGCCGGATACACCTGGCGCCTCGGCCACGCCGAGATCCAACTCACCGGCTTCGCGTCGATCGAGCGGTGGATCCTGCGTCGCGACGGCGCAGCCGCTGCGCTCGACACCCTCGTCCCCGAGCAGAGCGGCTCTCCGTGGCTGTTCGGCGGTGGCGCCCGCGTCGCGCCGGGCTACCGCATCGATCGCGGTCGGCTGCGCGCGCGTCTCGGCCTGTACACCGCGCTGTCGGGCGCAGCGATGGCGCGGGGCGGTGTGGCGAGGATCTCGGTCCCGGACGCGGATGGGCTGCCGCTGCGTGGCTTCCGCGTGGGCGGCTTCGAGTGGTCCCTCGGCCTCGACGTGATGCTCTGGATTCCCTCGCGCATCGGAACGCGTAACGCCACGGGGTCGAGCCGGACTGACCACCGCCATGACGCATCCAAGCCTTCGATGGGGAATCTGCGCCGCGCTCGCGATCGTCGCGTGCACCAGCCCGTCGGATGATCCGATCGCGACGTCGACTACTGGATCGGCGACGAGCGCGGACGCAACGACTGCGGCCGACGAATCGAGCAGCGGCGCGCAGGATGGCGGTGACGTGGAGACCGGATCCAGCTCGGGCGGCAGCGACTCCAACGCCTGCGTCTCCAATTCGTGGTGGACGATGGGCAACGAGGAATCGCCGGACATGCGCCCGGGCGGCGACTGCATCGCGTGCCACGCCGAAGAGCAAGAAGGCCCCGCGTTCCTCGTCGCCGGCACGGTCTATTCGGCACCGCACGAGCCCGACGACTGCAACGGTGTCGGCGGTCTCACCGTCGAACTCACCGGCGCGGACGGTGCGGTGCACACGCTCACCACGCGCAGCTCCGGCAACTTCTTCGCCGAGATGGGTGAGTTCGAGCTGATGCTCCCGTACAAAGCCGCAGTCATCGACGGCGACCAACGCCGCGAGATGGTCGGCGAGCAGCTCATCACCAACTGCGCGTCTTGCCACACGCAGGAGGGCCTCGTGATGGCGCCCGGACGGATCATCGCCCCATAGGGCCCATAGAACTCGACGCCCCACGCCAGAGACCACGACCATGCACCACCTCGACCACCGCTCCGCCCGCTCGCCGATCTCCTTCGCTCGCATGGGCCTGTCGCTCGCGCTCGTGCTCTGTGGCTGCGTGAGCGGACAGCCGCCCTCGGGGTCCGGCACGACCTCCGATGCCGGGACCAGCGCGGGCGAAGATCCCTCGGGGTCCTCGGGTGGTGCGAGCGTGGGCTCGAGCGGGGGCGCCGACGAGAGCACCGGCAACCCCAGCGGTCGCCACCACCCGGAGGGCTTCGCGGACGCGGCGATGCACGGACCGGCGCTCAAGCTGCAGGCCGAGGACTGCCGCGGTTGCCACGGCACCGATCTCGCGGGGGCCGGCGCGGTGCCGAGCTGCGACTCCTGCCACCAGGAGGGGTGGCGCGAGGACTGCGTGTACTGCCACGGTGGCACCGCGGATCAGACCGGCGCCCCGCCGCGCGACCTCGACGAGACGACCGATGTCTCGCTGCTGACGTTCATCGCCCATCCCAAGCACGTCATCGAGGAGAACCACCCCGCGTACGACTGCAACCAGTGCCACGTCAAGCCGACCGACGTGCTGAGCCTGAACCACATCTTCGACAGCACGCACGGCGAGTCGGAGCTCGACTTCACCGCCGGCCTGAGCCCCGCGGGCGTGTGGGACGGATCGTCGACGTGCGGGTCGCTGTACTGCCACGGCAACGGTCGACAGGACAACGGCAGCTATATGCACGATCAGCCGACGCCGAGCTGCGGAGGCTGCCATGCGTATCCGGGCACGGAGCAGCCGAGCAGCTCGGCGCTGTCGGGGCGTCACGCGAAGCACACCGAGGAGGGCGTCGCGTGCCGCGACTGCCACGTCGACACGGACGGCGGTGGCAACATCGCGACCGCGACCCTGCATGTCAATGGTTCGCGGGAGATCGGGTTCTCCGAGAACGCGCCGAACATCACCTGGGACGCCGCCGCGAAGTCGTGCACCGGGAGCTGCCACGGCAGCGAGGGTGAGAACCACAACCATCAGAGCGACGAGGACTGGAACAGCAACTGATCCCCGCGTCAGTTGCACGTCGCGACCGAGAGGCTCCCCTCGTCGCAGAGGAGGCTTTCCGTCGAGCACGAGCTCACCTGCACGTCGCCCTCGAGGCACGCCGTGAGATCGGCGTAGCACGAGCACGTGCCGAGCCCGGGGTCGTTGCAGCACACGCCGGTGCCTGACCCCGTCCCGGTTGCCGGCGGTGTGCAGGACTCGACCGGCGTCTCCGTGCCGTCGGGCTGGCCCGGACCGCAGTAGCAGATGTCGTACGCAATCATGCGGCACGAGTGCGTCCAGCAGCTGCAGCCGCCGTAGCTCGGCCAGCCCTCGTTCGCGCAGCACGACGCCGGTGGGGGCAACACCGCGGCCGAGCACGCGACGCCGGTGGGTCCGTAGTCGGCGTTGTGCGAGCAGTAGCAGCCGACGCTGGTGTCGGTCGTGCAGTGGATCCCGGGGCTGTCGCCCGTGTCGGCCCCCGTCGCGGGGCCCGAGGTCGCGGTGCCGTCGCCCACCGTGGTACCCGCGCTCGCGCTGCCGTCGGTCGGGGAGCTCGCCGCGGTCGTCGAGATCGGGCCGACAGCGTCGGTGTCACCGAGCTGATCCGGGTGCACGCAGAGTTCGTCGACGCACTGCAGCGGGCTCGCGCAGAACTGCCCCTGCAGGCAGGGACCGAGCTCGTTGCCGGGCGTGCCGGCGTCGTCGTCCCCGCACGCGAGCGCGAGGACCAGGGGCGGGAGAAGGGCGAAGCGGAGCATGTCGCGGGCCGAGACGCCGCGCCCCCGCGACCGTAGCGGGGATTCGACCGAGTCCCGCCCGTGCGGGGGCTCACCCGCGTCGACGGGCCCACGCAGCGGAGGCGCACAGGAATCGAACCTGCCCAAGATGCTCCTCGCACCCCACACCGGTTTTGAAGACCGGGGACAGCACCAGCACGTCGAGCGCCTCCGTGCGGCGCGACCATACCATCCTCGCCGCGCCGCCGCCTACCCGCGGCGGCGGACGTCGCCATGATTCAGCCGCCGGGCGCCGCGTAGCAGCGGTCGCAGCCGGGACGGCCGTCGGGGTCCTCGTACACCTCGTTGAACCGCGTCGACGAGCGGGCCTCGAGGATGAAGTGGTGGTTGGCCCCGTTGCCGCCGAAGACACCGACCGGCAGCGGCGCGAAGTCGTAGGTGTCCATGCGGTCGGGGATCGGCGAGATCTTGATCGCCGTCACGGGGCCGCCCGTCGGCGCTCCGCCGCTCCCACCATCGGTCCCGCTCCCCGACTCGGCCGAGCCCGTGCCGCCGCTCTGGCCCGGCATCAGGTCGGAGTCGAATTCCACCTCGGGCGGGGTCTTGCCGGCGTCGAACTCGACCATCTGCATCACGTCCTCCTGGAAGGCGTACGAGAAGCAGCGGCACTGCCACTCGGTGGTCGACGGCGAGGCGCGACACGGCGAGTTGGTGGGCTCGAAGCCGGTCATCTCGTTGCCGCAGGCGGCCGTCGTCATGACGTTGGCCTTCGAGTCGAACGAGAGCATGAACGCGTCCTTGCGCGACATTGCGAAGATGTCCTCGAGCCCCTCGTCGAGCTGGTACTGCACCACCGACCACGCACCCTCCTCGTCGAAGAGCTTGCCGGGCGGAGGATCGGAGCAGGCCGGAATCGCGCTGCCCAGGGCGAGGATCGAGACGAGGTGCCAGGAGGTCGGGCGTGCTTGCATGGTGAGACGGGCCGATTGGACGGGCGCGCCGAGCACGCTAGCACAACCCCGTCGCGGCGCGGAGTCGTCGGTGGTTTTCGAGCCGCCGCCCTTCGCGGTGGTACTGCGCGAACGCGCCGGTGCTCCCCACCGGCGATCGTCGGCCGGACCCCGCGTCGGCGCGTCGGGCCGACGCGGCGCGGTGGGCGTCCGCGGGCCCTGGTGACCACGCCCTCGCACGCCCACGCTGGGCCCCACGGTTCGGTTGACACCGTTCGCTGCGATGCTTAGCTTGCGCGCGCGGTGCCCGCGAAGCGCGACTACTATGAAGTGCTGGGTGTTGGGCGTGACGCGCCCGCGCCCGACATCAAGCGGGCGTACCGCAAGATGGCCATGCAGTATCACCCGGATCGCAATCCGGACGACGCTCAGGCCGAGGAGCGCTTCAAGGAGGCGGCCGAGGCCTTCGAGGTCTTGAGCGATCCGGAGAAGCGCAAGCTCTACGATCAGTTCGGCCACGAGGGCCCGTCGCGCGCGGGTTTCTCCGGGTTCTCCGGCACCGACGAGATCTTCAGCCACTTCGGCGATCTGTTCGGCGACCTGTTCGAGAACCTCGGCTTCGGCTCGCGCCGCTCGGGCGGTCCGCAGCGCGGCGGCGACGTGAAGGTCGAGCTCCACCTCGGGCTCGGCGACGTCGTCGAGGGCGGCGACCACGACATCGTCGTGCCGCGTCGCGATCGCTGTGGCGACTGCGGCGGCACCGGGGCGCAGACGGGCACGACCGCCGAGACCTGTCGGCAGTGCAACGGTCAGGGGCAGGTCATCCACCGCCAGGGCTTTTTCACGCTGCAGACGACCTGTCCGGTGTGCCGCGGCGAGGGCAAGCTCATCGTCCATCCGTGCAGCGGTTGCAGCGGCACCGGCGTGATCCAGCGCGAGTCGACGATCACGATCAACGTCCCGGCGGGCGTCGACGAGGGCCAGACCCTGCGCATCCAGGGCCGCGGGCACCCGGGCGGTCGCGGCGGTCCCCCGGGCAATTTGTACGTCGTCATCCGCGTCGATGCCGACGAGCGATTCGTGCGGGACGGGTTCGACGTCCACAGCCGCGTGAAGGTGTCGATGTTCCAGGCCGCGCTCGGCTGCAAGGTCACGGCCGAGACCCTCGAGGGCACCGAGAGCATCGAGATCGAGCCCGGGGCGCAGCCCGGCTACACCGTCGTGCGCCGCGGCAAGGGCATCCCCGTGCTGGGCGGACGCGGTCGCGGTGATCACCACATCCACCTCGAGGTCGTCGTCCCCGAAGATCTGAGCGAAGAGCACGAGGACGTGCTGCGCGAGATCGCCGAGGAGCGCGGCGAGGCCGTCTCGGCCCCCGCCAAGGGCCTGTTCGGGTTCGGCAAGCGCCGCAAGAAGAAGGGCTGAGCCACGGACGCGATGCCCGCTCGGCTGCGAGGCGCGGCGGTGCCGTTGGCGGTGGGTCTAATCGTCGCGTCGGCGTGCTCGCGCAACCCCGCGACCGGCCAGCTGCAGTTCGGCCTGCCGACCGACGACGAGGAAATCGTCCTCGGCCGCGAGGCCGACGCCCAGGTCCGCGCCCAGATGGCGCCCTATGACGAGGTGCCGGCCGCATCGAAGCTCGTCGCGGCGACCGGGGCCCGCATCGCCGCTGCGAGCGAGCGCCCCGAGCTGCCGTGGACCTTCACGCTCGTCGACGATCCCGCGGTCAACGCCTTCGCCGTGCCCGGCGGCTTCGTCTACGTCACCCGGGGATTGCTCGCGCACCTCGGCAGCGACGACGAGCTCGCGGCGGTGCTCGCCCACGAGGCCGGCCACGTGACCGCCCGCCACGGCGTCGTGCAGCTGCGCAAGCAGAACACCGCGCGGCGCAGCGTCGGTCTGTTCCGCGTGATCGATCCGCAGCTGCGCCACGTCGGCGGCATCGCTGCGCGCACGGCCGGCCTCGCGCTGCTGCGCTACTCACGGGAGGACGAGCACGAGGCCGATGATCTCGCGGTCCGCTACGTGACCGCCGGCGGGTGGAACACCGCGGCGCTGGTCCGCGTGTTCGCGGTGCTCGCCTCGCTGCCGACCGACGGGGACAAGGCCCCGCCGTGGCTGTCGACGCACCCCGATCCCGCGCTCCGCCGGGCCCGGACCGCCGAGGCGCTGGGGATCCCCGAGGCCCAGTCGCCCGCAGCCGAGCCGGAGTACCTCGCGGCGATCGAGGGGTTGGCGTACGGCGACGATCCCCGCGACGGCTACCTCATCGACAACGTGTTCGTGCAGCCTCGCCGCGGCTTCATGCTGCAGCTGCCGCCCAAGTGGAAGGTCGCGCACGACCGGGACCAGGTCATGGCGATCAGCGAGGACGAGCGCGCGGTGTTCGTGTCGATGCCGACCAAGTTCGCCGATCGCAAGGCGGCGATCACCGACTTCTTCGCCGACGGCACGCTCACCGCCGGCGCCGCCTACGACGGCCAGGTCGGCGGCTTCGCGATGACCTCCCGGGCCTTCGCGCTGGCCGGCGACGACGGGGGCACGCTGATGGGCCTGGTCGCGTTCGTCGAGTACGAGCAGACGGTGATCGCGATGGTCGCCCTGGGTCCCGAGGCCACGTGGGCGGCGCGCTCCGAGCTGCTCGCGCAGAGCTTCGCGAGCTTCCGGCGCATCTCGGACCCCAAGCTCGCGAAGGTCGGGCCGCTGCGGATCCATACCGTCGTGCTCGACCGCGCGACGACGATCGACGCACTCGCCGCGAGCAAGGTGACGCCCGTGGATGCGGCGACGCTCGCGGTCCTCAACGGGGTCGAGCGCAGCGCGTCTCTGCCCGAGGGCTGGTCGGTGAAGTTGCCGGTCGCCCGCTGAGGGGCGAGCTGCGCTACGGCGACACGCAGATGCGGGTCTGGTCGTCGAACCGCCCGGCGGTGACGTCACCGTGGGCGAAGATCCCCTCGAACATCGCGCAGCGGACCGGGTCTCGGGTCGGGTCGCAGTCGCGTGCGTGCTGCTCGACGAAGCCGATCGGGATCACGCGATCAGCCTCGGCCGCCAGCGCGTTGGAGGTGTAGGTCGAGACGTCGCCGACCTTGCCGACGTAGCGCTCGGAGTCGTGGCACAGGCTGCAGCTGGTCGACTCGCCGAGCAGGGTGTGTTCGTAGGGCGCCGAGGCGGGCAGGGGGGCCTCGACCGGGAACTCGATCTCGCCCTTGAGGGTGCGGCCGGGCTCGACGTACTCGCCGAGCTCGAGCAGCTCGCGGGCCTCGCCCGTCGTCACGACGCTGAGCACGAGGTCGCCCGAGAACACGAACAGCCGTGGGCTGTCCTGCTCGGTGGTGGCCTGCGCCGAGAAGGGTGACGTTGCGCCGAGCACGGCCAACGGGCGCTCGAGCGCCTCGAGCACGCAGGGTAGCGAGACCGGCATCGGCAGCGCGTTGATGAGCGCGACGACCCCGTCGATGTGCTCGGGACGGCCGAGCCCGGGCGGAGGCAGGCAGGTGCGCGCGACGTCCCACCCGTCGCTCTCTGCGATCGGCTCGGAATCGTCGGGGGCGGCACACCCGAGCACACACGCCGCGGTGGGCAGCAGGACTCGGGCCAGGCGCAGCACGACCCGACGATACGCGTGGACGCGGCGCTCGTGGTCGGAAATCCCTGCGTTGTCCCGACGTCCGAGTATCCTCGGGATGCGAAGGGGTGCTCGATGATGTCGGCCAAGCTTCAGCGCGTGGCGCTGGCGCTGCGTTCGACGAGCACGAGCACCGTTCGAGCCGGGATCACCTGGTCGAGCGCGGTGCACGGCCTCGCGTCGTCGTCCTCGGGCAGGTCGAACGGCGTCGGTGCCGAGGTGTCGATCGCACGGCACCACCATGCGCCGGGGCGCGGCGCGGGGATGCGCTGCCGCACCGGCGCGGTGTCCATGTTGAGGACGATGTGCAGCGGCGCATCGTCCACGGCCCCGGTCAACGTGAAGCTGAGCGTCTGCGCGGCCTCGCCCCAGTCGGGGTGATCGGGCTCGGCGCCGTGCCAGCGCACGCGCGTGTGGTCGCCGTTGGTGATCGGTACGTCGACGCCGAGCACGAAGCGTCGCCGCCGTAGCATCGGATGGCGCTGACGGAACCGGATCATCGCGCGCACGAAGCGATGGACCTCGGCGTGCTGCTGCAGCAGTCGCCAGTCGATCCACGAGGTGGCGTTGTCCTGGCAATAGGCGTTGTTGTTGCCGCCCTGCGAGCGGCAGAACTCGTCGCCGGCCAGGAGCATCGGCGTGCCCTGGGCGAGCAGGAGCACCGCGAAGGCGTTCTTCACCTGCCGCACGCGGACCGCAGCGATGGCCGGATCGGTGCTCTCGCCCTCGACGCCGTAGTTCGCGCTCCAGTTGGCGTCGGTCCCGTCGCGTCCGCCCTCGCCGTTGGCCTCGTTGTGGCGCCGCTCGTAGCTGACCAGATCGAAAAGGGTGAAGCCGTCGTGGCACGTCACGAAGTTCACGCTCTGAAGGGCCTCGCGACCGCGGCGCTCGTAGATGTCGGGGCTGCCGAGCACGCGCGCGGCGACGAGGCCGACCATGCCCCGGTCGCCGCGGAGGAACCGGCGGACGTCGTCGCGGAAGACCCCGTTCCACTCGTACCACTGCTCGCCGGGGAACGTGCCGACCTGGTAGAGACCGGCGGCGTCCCAGGCCTCGGCGACGAGGCGCGTGCGGGCCAGCGTCGGATCCATCTCGATCTCCCACGGCAGCGGCGGGTTGATCATCGGCTTGCCCTGTTCGTCGCGGGCGAGCACCGACGCGAGGTCGAAGCGGAAGCCGTCGACGTGCATGACCTCGACCCAATAGCGCAGGCAGTCGAGGATGAGCCGCCGCACCATCGGGTGGTTGCAGCTGACGGTGTTGCCGGTGCCCGAGAAGTCGGCGTAGCGCGAGCGGTCCGCCGAGTCGAGCAGGTAGTACATCGAGTTCTCGATGCCGCGGAAACACATCGTCGGCCCGCGGTCGTCGCCCTCGCCGGTGTGGTTGAAGACGACGTCGAGGAAGACCTCGATACCCGCGCGGTGCAGCGCCTTGACCAGATCGCGGAACCCCGTCAGGTACCGCATCCGCTCCCAGCCCTCGATGTAGTAGCCGCGGTGCGGCGCGAAGAAGCCGAGCGGCGCGTAGCCCCAGTAGTTGGTCAACCGCGCGCCCGTGCGCGGGTCGGTGAAGGCGTTGTCGGTCTCGTTGAACTGGAACACCGGCAGCAGCTCGACGGTGGTCACGCCGAGGTCGACGAGGTATGGGATCTTCTCGATGAGCGCATCGAAGGTCCCGGGGTGCGCGGTGTTCGACGACGGGTGCTTGGTGAAGCCGCGGACGTGCAGCTCGTAGATCACCCGACGGCTGGGATCGATCTTCGGCGGGGTGACACCCTCCCAGTCGTACGTGGTGTGGTCGACGACGACGCCCTTCATGGCCGAGCGGAGGTTCGACCCGGCCCGCGCGGCGTCGTCGTGGGCCGCGGCGGCGTCGCCGTACGCGATGGCGCGGGCGTAGGGATCGACGAGCACCTTGTCGCCGTCGAAGCGGTGCCCCGCCTCGGGCTGCCACGGCCCGTGGACGCGGTAGCCGTAGAGCTGACCGGGGACCAGGCCGTCGACCCACACGTGCCAGTAGTCGAACGTCCGGTGGGTGCGCGCGTCGAGCCGGATCACACGCGGCGTTTCGTCGTCGATCGACGCGAACAGCAGCAGCTCGACGACGGTGGCGTGCTTCGAGAACACCGAGAAATTCACGCCGCCCTCGCCCACGGTCGCGCCGAGCGGGTGTGGCTCGCCGGGCGCGAACGCGGCGGTCATCGGGGCCCGATCCCCGCGTCGCGGCGGTGCGAGCACCGGGCGTCATCGCCCGTCGTGCGACGGACAGGGTTCTGAACGACGTTCATGGGCCGCAGTTTCAGCGCTGCATTCGACGTTCCGCAAACCCATCGGTCGACCCAGACTGCGCCCATGCGACACGGATGGTTCCCCACCTGCCCCCGCTGCGGCAAGACCAATCGCGTGCCGTTCTCGCGGATGGTGGAGCGCGGCCGCTGCGGTGCCTGTCAGGCGGAGCTCGGTCCGCTCGCGCGACCGATCGAGATCGAGGGGGTGGAGTTCGACGAACTCGTGCGCACGTCCCCCGTGCCCGTGGTCGTCGACTTCTGGGCCCCGTGGTGCGGCCCGTGCCGCACGCTCGCGCCCGAACTCGAGAAGGTCGCGGCCCAGGCCGATGGCCGCTTCGTCGCAGTGAAGATCGATACCGAGAAGAACCCGGAGATCGCGGCGCGTCTGCGCGTGCAGTCGATCCCCACGTTGGCCGTCTTCGCCGACGGAGCCGAGGTCGCGCGTGACAGCGGCGCGAGGCCGGCGGCCGCGGTGCTGGCGTTCGTCGAGCGGGCGATCGCGACGCGCGGGCGTCGGATGACGATGGGCCGCATGTGACGGGCGCTCGGCGCCTTGGCGTCGAGCCACGCGCTCGGCCGCGGCGCGCCACCGCGGCGGGTCTCACGGCCCCGGGACGATGGCGACCGCGCGATCGCATGTCCGCGCGAGATCGGTGCCGACGCTCGAGGTGAAGAGGTGCTCGACGCGGCTCAGGCGGCGGGACCCCACCACGACGAGCGCAGCGTGCTCCTGTCGCGCCACGTCGACGATGGCCGCGACGACGTCACCTCGGACGACGCGGACGCGCGCCTGCCCGAGCCCGTGCTGGGTCATCCACCGCTCGACCGCGGCGGGGGGCGGCGCCTCGTCGCGCGGATGCAGCACCGCCTGCTGCGAGTCGAACGCGACCGACGTGGCGGGCGCGACATGGACGACGACGAGGTCGAGCCCGGCCTCGGCCGCGAACCGCCCCGCGAAGCGGACAGCAGCGACGGCGTCGTCGCGCAGGTCGGTCGCCACGACGACGGCGCGGCTGTCGATCCAGCCCTGAGTCAGGTCGGGAGGCACGACGATGACGGGATGGCCGAGGCCGCGGAGGATCCGGCGCGCGACCTGGCCGAGTCGCGGGAACACGGCGCCGGTGCTCGGCGCGATGCGGCCGACGATGACGGCGTCGGCGTGGTCACGGGCGAAGGCGTCTGCGAGGCCGGTCTCCGGTCGCTCGGCCTGGACCACGCGCGTGGTCGCGAACTGCCCGACCGCGTCGGCGCCCTGCAACGCGACGGCGAGCCCGCGCTCCGCGTCCGCGACGGCCTCGTCCACGAGATCGTCACGCACGCTGACGTGCGCGCGCTGGTCGAGCACCTGCACGGCGATCAACTCGGTGGGAGCAACGCCGGTCGTGCGGCGCTCGAGCCACCCCGCGAACTCGACCGCGCCGCGGCTTCGCTCCCGGCTATCGACGCCGACGATGTAGCGCATGGCGTTAGCTGTAGCAGCGCTGCGGGCGGGGGCGTGCGCAGGATGTGCGGCTGCTAGAACACCGATCCCGGGCTACCCTGATCCTGATACCCGAACATCGCGATCGCGTTGTCGCGCTCGGCGAGGCTCGTCGTATAGAAGTGGTCGTCGTTGCCCGGCGCGTACACGCGGTACAGCGGCGTCGCGGCGCAGCGATCGTCCGGGGCGATGAAGCCCAGGGTGAGCTCCGGGGCCGCGGTGCCCTCGCAATCGATCGACGAGGTCAGGAACCGTCGGCCGCCGCCCTTGACGCAGCGGAACAGCGGGATGAGGCCGTCGACCGGCTCGGGGTAGACGAAGAAGAAGTCCTGGACCTCCATCGTCAGGCCGTTCGCATCGATCTCGGCGAGGTTCGTCGTGTAGAAGTGGCCGAGCGCGCCGCCGATCGCACGGTGCACCGGGATGCGGCAGCCCGCGAGCGCCTGGTCGCACGCGCCGTCGCAATCGTCGTCGAGGGCGTTGCAGACCTCGGCCGGTGCGGCGCAGGTCGGCGCGCACGGGTCGCCGCAGCCGAGCACGCCGGTGCTACCGCACGCGGTCGCGCAACCCGAGCCGGCGTCGCAATCGATCACGTGCTCGCAGCCGGTCGCGGGATCGCCGTCGCAGTCGGCCCACCCGACGTCGCAGGTCCCGAGCGCGCAGGCCCCCGCGACGCACGCCGCCGCGGCGTTGTCGACGACGCAGCTGATGCCGCACTGGCCACAGTTGCTCGCGTCGTCGTCGAGGTCGGCGCAGACCTGGCCGCACGCGACCTCGGGGGCGACGCAGTCCGGCGGCGGCGAGGGGCCGTCGTCCTCGGAGTCGTCGACACCGCCGTCGGTGCCATCGGTGGTGCTCGGCGCGTCGGTGCCCGCGCCGTCCGATGCCGGCGCGCCCGTGCCCGCATCGCCGCCGTCCGCGTCGCTGCCCCCGCCGCAGGCCGCGACGCCGAGCACCAGCGCGAGTTCAGACCAGGACGCCCGGGAGCTCACCGCTGGTCTCACCGCCGTTGAAGCCGAAGCTCGGCGTGTCGATGCCCAGGGCCCGCAGCACTGTCACGTGGACCTTGCTGAGGTTGCCGCCGGGCTCGCGCACGTGGACGCCGCGCTGGATCGCCCCGCAGCCGCCACCGACGATCACCGCGGGCATCTCGGCGACGCTGTGCTGCCAGCCCTCGCCGTACTCGGAGGTGCCGAAGATGACCGAGCGATCGATGAGGCTCGCGCCATCGAGATCGACGACCGCCGCGAGTTGGTCGAGGAGGATCCCGAACGCCTGCATGTGGTAGTTCGTGATGTCGCGGACCATCTGCCACTCGCCCGCGTGACAGGTCGAGTGCATGTCGTTGGGCACCCCGAGGTTGGAGAACACGTGCGTCGAGGCGGGCGACGTCAACATGAACGAGAACACCCGCGACAGCCCGCAGCCGAGGGCCACGCCGAGGAGGTTGCCCATGATCTGGGTCTTCGCGAGCAGGTCGGGCGTGTCGGCCTGTGGCGCCGGGCCCATGCACGGCGTGCTGGTGAGCTCGAGCCGTCGCTGGATCTCGTCGAGGTGCATCAGGTGCTCGTCCACGCGCACGCGGTCGACAGGTCCGAGCTTCTGCTTGAGATCATTGGCGTCGGCCATCACGGCGTCGATGAGCGCTGCGCGGCGAGCCACCGCCGGGAGGTCGGCCGGCACCGCGAACAACAGATCGTAGAGCTGGCCCGGATCGAGGATCGGCTGGTTGAGCGAGTCGGGGCCGTTGTACGAGATCGCGTTCCAGTGGCCGTAGTCGTGGAACCGCGCCGGCGAGGCGCCGAGCACGAGCGAGCGGAATCGGGGCAGGGCGCTGCCGTAGAACTGCTCGTGCTTGGCGACGTACTGATCCAACGACGGCCGCAGGGCGGTGAGCGTGTGCGAGGGGTGATCGAAGCCCTCGGGCCGGATGCGGTCGCCGGTCAACGCGACCATGAACCCGCGCATGTGCCCGTCCTCTTGGCCCGGGGGCGAGGGCGGCACCTCGGTGTGCGGCGTGAGGCCGGTGGCCACCGTCGGTTGGTGCGCGGCGAGGTGCGCGAGCAGCTCGCTGGGTGCGTAGCCCGGCCCGGTCGTCGCCGGCGTCCAGAGATCCGGGTAGCCCGAGCTGCCCTGCAGCGCGCCGTGCCCCGCGTGCCACGGCGTGCCGTTGGCCCAGTAGAAGAGGCCGAAGATCGGGCCGTCGGCGCCCGCGTCGGCGCGCGCGTCGTTGTTGCCGAACATCGCGTCGAGCGGCGGCAGGGCCAGGCCGATCGTCGCGCCACCGGCGACGCCGCGCAGGACGGTGCGCCGCGACAGCAGCTTGCGTGGCATCAGTTGACCTCCTGGGCGACCGCGGTGCGGAAGCCGTCGTGGGTGGCGAGCTCGACGAGGAGATCCAAGAAGCGGTAGTCGGCGTCGGCAAACCGCCGCTCGACGTCGTCGATCGTCGGGGCCTCGTCGTCGGTCTCGAGCCGCCCCTGCGCGTGGCGGAACAGCTGCGTGACCATGCACCGGCCGACCCGCGGATCGTTCTGCAGGAGCGTCGCGAGCCCGCGGGCGTTCTCCAGCGGCATGCCGTCGAGGTCGCCGCTGGAGTCGACGGGCACGCCGTTCTCGAGCTCGCGGTACACCCCCGCGGCGTCGAAGCTCTCGAACAGCAACCCCGGCGGATCGATGAAGGCGTGGCACGCCGCGCACGCCGGGTTCTCGCGGTGCTCCTCGAGCTTCTCGCGCATCGTCTCGCCTTGGCCATCGGGCGGGTCGAGCTCGGTGCTGACGTCGGGCGGCGGCGGCGGCACGGCCTGGCACAGCACCCGCTCGCGCACGTACTTGCCGCGGGCGGTCGGCGAGGTCTGGGTCTGCTTGGCGTTCATCGTGAGGAACGCGCCGAGCGTGAGCAGCCCGGCGCGCGGGCCGTCCTCGGGCAGCGTCACCGGCACGTAGGTGATCGGCGTCGCGCCGGGGGCCTCGATGCCGTACAGCGCCGCGAGCTCGGCGTTCACGAACGTCCGCTGGGTCGAGAAGATGCTGCGCACGTCGCCGTGCTCGCGGAACACCACGTCGTCGACGAGCAGCTCGACCTCGGCGCGCATCGAGTCGGCCATCGTCAGGCTGAACAGCGGGTACGCGACGGGGTCCCGCGTGACCCCGTCGATGCGACCGAGGTCGAGGTACTGGGCGAAGAACGACTGCACGGTCTCGCGCGCCCGGTCGTCGGCGAGCATGCGCTCGACCTCGCTGCGGATGCCCGCCGCGTCGTCGAGGTCGCCGCGGTCGGCGGCGGCGAACAGCGCGTCGTCGGGCATGCTGTTCCACAGCAGGAACGACAGCCGCGACGCCATCTCGTAGCCGGTGTAGCGCAGGACGCCGGGGCGCTCGGGGTCGGGGACGCCGAGCTCGACGCGGTAGAGGAAGTGCGGCGACTGCAGCATGCCGGCGACCGCCATGCGCACGCCCTCCCACGCGTCGGGCTGGGCGAGCTGCACGCTGATGGCGAGCCAGCGCGCGTGCTCGTCGGCGGTCAGCGGCCGGCGATACGCGCGGCGTCCGAAGCCGGCGAGGAATTGCGAGACGCACGCGTCGCCGGGCGAGGCCGGCTCGCAGCCGAGCAGCGCGGCGCGCCGGGTTGGATCGTCGAACACGAAGTGCGTGACCGCGTCCGCGGCCGCTTCGTACTGACCGGTGCCGAGCTCCGACAACGTCGTCGACGCCGCGCCGATCGAGAAGAAGAGGTAGGGGTTGGTGTCGGGCTCGACCGGCGTCGGCGGCAGCCCGGGCCCGAGCAACGCGACGAGCGAGTTGCGGTACTGCACCGAGGTCAGTCGCGGCAGCACCAGCGCGCCGGGGATGCCATCCTCGATGCCGGGCTCGCCGGTCGAGTCGGCCGCGCCGTCGGCGGATCCGTCCCCCACGTTGTCGGTCGCCGCCCCGCTCGCGCCGGTGTCCGCGTTCGCGCCGGTGCCGTGGGCATCCTCGGCGCGGCAGCCCGCGAGCGAGCCCGCGAGCACGAGGACGGCGAGGCCGCCCTGCCGTGAATTGGCCATGGTCCGCACCATTCCCAGGTCACGCTACCACGGGCGGTAGTGCGTCGTCAGCCGGTTCGCTGCGTAGAAGTACGCAGCTGTCTTCAGGGCTGTCTTCAGGGCTGTCTTCAGGGCTGTCTTCAGGGCTGTCTTCAGGGCTGTCTTCAGGGCTGTCTTCAGGGCTGTCTTCAGGGCTGTGTTCGGGGCGAGATGCCCGGGCCCGGAGGCTCAGGGCGGGATGCCCATGGCGTCCCAGGCGATGTCGAGCTCGCAGTTGCTGTCGACTCCGGCGTTCTGGACCACGAGATCGAAGTCGAACGCCCCGTCGAACAGCGCCACTTCGCCCTCGACGGCGCCCGGGCCATAGGACGCGGTGCCGAAGCCCAGGGCGTAGTCGCCCGCACCTTTGCACCCGTCGCGCGTGCACAACGTCTCGACCTCGGGCACGTCGAGTCCCACGGGGTACACGATCGTCGGCGGGAGGCTGAAGGTGTCGGTGGCGCTGACGAGCAGTGGGCGGTGCTCCGTGGCGTCGGAGATCGCGAGCGATCGCAGAGTGCATCCGGGCGCGAACCCGACGACGACCTCGACGCAGTCGTCGACCTCGACGATGGGCATCGGGATCCCCGTGGTCTTGAACCGCACCGGAGGGCCGTCCATGCACGAGCAGTTGCCGCAGTCGAGTACCTGCAATTCGTCGGCGCTGCTGTCGTCGACCGGACCCACCGTCACCTTGAGCGGCGGGCAGTCACCGAGGCCCAGGCCTTCCTCCATCACCTCGAGGGAACGGACCGCGCTGGGCGCGTCGTCACACATCCGCACGTCGTCGCCGAGGTCCGGTCGACTGCCCGTCTCGGAGCCCACCTCGGATCCGGCCTCGGATCCGGCCTCGGATCCGGCCTCGGATCCCGACGGCTCGCTGGTCGCGTCCTCGCTGCCGGTGTCGAGCGTCACGCCTTCGGTCGTCCCGGTCGGGGCGCTCGCCGTCGTCGCATCGACGGTACCGCCGCCCGCCTCCGCCGCGTCGCCGAAGGACGGATTGGCGCGGGTGCAGGCGACGCCCATCCCCCACGCCGCGGCCGCGATGACGATCCTCCGCATCCCGTCATCGTACCCCGTCGCCGGGGTCCGCGGAAGTTCGTCATCCCATGTACGGATACCGCCACGATCGCGGGGGCGCGAAGGTCTCCTTGATCGACCGCGGCGACAGCCACCGGATCAGATTCCACATCGACCCCGCCTTGTCGTTGGTCCCCGACGCACGCCCGCCGCCGAACGGCTGCTGCCCGACGACCGCGCCCGTGGGCTTGTCGTTGATGTAGAAGTTGCCCGCCGCATGCCGCAGCGCCTCGGTCGCCTGCGCCACGACCCCGCGATCCTCCGAGAACACCGCGCCCGTCAAGGCGTACGGCGTCGTCGAGTCGACGAGCGTCAAGGTCTCGTCCCACGCAGCGTCCTCGTACACGAACAGCGTGAGGACCGGCCCGAACAGCTCCTCGACCATGGTGCGGTACTTCGGGTTGCGCACGACGATGACCGTGGGCTTCACGAACCACCCCTCGCGATCGTCGTACTCGCCGCCGAGGATCTCGACGACGTCGCCGCCGAGGTTGCCGCGGGCCTCCGCGATCGCGCCGGTGTGCTTCTTGTATGCGCGCGCGTCGATCACCGCGCCCATGAAGTTGCGGAAGTCGGAGACGTCGCCGACGCCGACCTCGCCGAGCAGCGCCGCGAGTCGATCGCGGAGCTGCGGCCACATCGACGCCGGCACGTAGGCCCGCGAGGCCGCCGAGCACTTCTGGCCCTGGTACTCGAACGCGCCGCGCAGCAGCGCGACCGCGACGGCCTCGACGTCCGCGCTGGCGTGCACGAGGACGAAGTCCTTGCCGCCGGTCTCGCCGACCAGCCGCGGGTACTGGGGATAGCTCGCGATGCGGGCCCCGATGTCGCGCCACAGGGCCTGGAACACCTCGGTGCTGCCGGTGAAGTGGACGCCGCCGAGCTCGGGGCTCGCGAGCACCGGATCGCCGACCGCACCGCCGGGCCCCGGCACGAAGTTGATGACGCCCGGCGGCAGGCCCGCCTCCTCGAACAGCTCCATCAGGTAGTGCCCCGAGAGCACCGCCGTCGACGCGGGCTTCCACACGACCGTGTTGCCGCACAGCGCCGGCGCGGTCGGGAGGTTGCCCGCGATCGAGGTGAAGTTGAACGGCGTCAGCGCGAACACGAAGCCGTCGAGCGGCCGGTACTCGACGCGGTTCCACACCCCCGCCGGCGACAGCGGTTGATCGGCGAGGATGCGCGTGTAGTACTCGACGTTGAATGTGAAGAAGTCGATGAGCTCGCACGCCGCGTCGATCTCGGCCTGGTGCGCGGTCTTCGACTGGCCGAGCATCGTCGCGGCGTTGATGCGGTCGCGGTGACGCTCGCGCAGCAGCGTCGCGGCGCGCAGGAAGATCGCGGCGCGGTCCTCCCAGCGCATCGCCGCCCACGCGGGCTTGGCCGCGCGCGCCGCCGCGATCGCGGCCGCGACCTCCTCGGCGCCGCCCTGGTGGAACGTCCCGAGCACGTGCGTGCGCGCGTGCGGGGTGACGATCTCGGCGGTGCGTCCGGTGTGGATCGTCCGGCCGCCGATCCGCGGCCCGATCTCGACGCGGGCGTCGAGCTGGCGCTGCAGCTCGACCTGCAGGCGCGCGCGTTCGGGGGTGCCGGGCGCGTAGTCGCGGACGGGCTCGTTGACGGCGGTGGGGACGACGAAGCGCGCATCGGTCATGGCTCGGACTCCAGGGCGGGCAGGCGGCGGCGGTGGACGAACAACGGCAGCAGGATGGAGAAGAACGACGGCCACGCGGGGTCGTCGTCGGGACCGGCGACGGAGCAGCCGCGTCGACCCGGGGCGACCGGCGTCGGGGTGACGTCGATGCGCGGCGGCTCGATCGAGGGACGCGTCGGCTCGGTCACGTCGGTCCGCGGAGGGCCGACGCCGGCGCCGAGCTCCGCGAAGTCCTCGGCGGCGGCCCGCGACGTCCGCGTGCGGCTGCACATGGTGTCGACGAGGACGCCCGCGGGCGAGGCGTGGGCGTACACGAGGTAAGGGACGCCGGCCTCGAACGCTCGGCCGCAGGTCGCCGCGGCCGCCGGGCTGTACACGTCGACGCTGGGGCCGACCTCGCCCTTGAACACGCGGGTGACCTCGAAGGTGAACCGCACCTTGCCGGACTCGCGGTGGACCCCGAACGTGCGGCCCTCGAAGACGGCGGTGGCGTCGGCGGCCGCGGCGCGGGGTCCTGGCGGCTGGGCACAACTGCACGCGTGCGCGACGGACTCGCCGACGTACCACGTCGCGAGCACGGCCAGCGCGCCTGCGGCGAGGCCCGCGGCGGACCGGCCGAGTCGAACGCCGCGGGCATGGCCCATCACGGGCGCGACGTTAGCAGCGCCCCGACGACCACGAAAGCCGCCCACGAGCGCAGCGATCGAAAGCCGCGCGCGGTCGCGGGCTTGGGGCGCCGTGGCGCGGCCGCCGTGCGCTCGCGCAAGCTCTCCTCTCGCGCCTGTTTCGCCGCCATTTCGCCACGATCACGCGGTTCTCGACGTTTGGGCTGGCGTATCCGACGCGTCTTGTCTACACACGCGCGGGCGTGCAGCCGGTGTCGGCCGCGCGCGGCTCCCCGCCCCTGGGCGCGAAGAAAGACCCACGCGATGCTTACGGTCAGCAACGTCTCCAAGACCTACGGCGGCAAGAAGCTCTTCGAGGACGTGACGACGACCTTCGACCCGGGCAAGCGCTACGGCCTCACCGGCGCGAACGGGGCGGGCAAGTCGACGTTCATGAAGATCCTCGCCGGTGAGCTCGAGCCCGACAACGGCGAGGTCACTCGGCCGGCGCGCAGCCGCCTGTCGATGCTGCACCAGGATCACTACCGCTTCGAGAACGAGCGCATCCGCGACGTCGTCGTGATGGGCAACAAGCGGCTGTGGAAGGCGATGCAGGACAAGGAAGTGCTGCTGGCCAAGGGCGCCGACATGACCGACGACGACGGCATGAAGCTCGGCGAGCTCGAGATGGCGATCGGCGAAGAGGACGGCTACAACGCCGAGACCGAGGCGGAACAGCTGCTCACCGGCCTCGGCATCGCGCCGGCGATGCACGAGGAGCCGCTGTCGCGTCTCGACAGCGCCATGCGCTTGCGGGTGCTCGTCGCCCAGGCGCTGTTCGGCAACCCGGACATCCTGCTGCTCGACGAGCCCACCAACCACCTCGACATCGACTCGATCCGCTGGCTCGAGAACTTCCTCGAGAACTACAAGGGCGTGCTGATCGTGATCTCCCACGATCGTCACTTCCTCAACGAGGTCTGCACGCACACGGCCGACGTCGACTACGAGAACATCATCGTCTACCCCGGGGCGTACGACGAGATGATCCAGCAGAAGATCGAGTTCCGGACCCAGTCGGAGAAGGGCAACGCCAGCAAGCAGAAGAAGATCCTCGAGCTGCAGGACTTCATCCGCCGCTTCGGCGCCAACGCGAAGAAGGCCAGCCAGGCCCAGTCGCGCCGGCGCGCGATGGAGCGGATCGACATGGTCGATCTCAAGCGCTCGAACATCCAGCGGCCGTTCATCCGCTTCGAGGTCAAGAAGCCCAGCGGCAAGCTGGTGCTCGAGGTCGACAAGCTCGGCAAGTCGTTCGGCACGCAGGTCGTGCTCAAGGACATCTCGTTCACGCTGCAGCGCGGCGACAAGCTCGCCATCGTCGGCCCCAACGGCATCGGCAAGACGACGCTGTGCCGCGCCCTGGCCAAGCAGCTCGAGACCGATCGCGGCAAGGTCACCTACGGGCACGAGGCGTCGATCGGGTACATGCCCCAGCACCACGAAGAGAGCGTCAGCAAGGACGACCCCAAGACGGCGTTCGAGTGGCTGTACCAGTGGGACCAGAAGGCCTCCGTCCAGGAGATCCGCGGCCTGCTCGGGCGGATGCTGTTCCCGTCGGAGGACGCGGACAAGACCCTGCGCGCGCTGTCCGGCGGCGAGACCGCCCGACTGCTGATGTCGAAGTTGACGCTCACGAAGGACAACCTCCTCATCCTCGACGAGCCCACCAACCATCTGGACCTCGAGTCGATCCGCGCGCTGACCGAGGCGATGCAGAAGTACGAGGGGACGCTCGTCTTCGTGAGCCACGACCAGTACATGGTCCAGGACGTCGCCACGTGCGTGCTCGAGCTGCGCGGGCCGGCGGGCTGTGACTTCTTCCCCGGGTCCTTCGAGGACTTCCTGGCGAAGACCGGGCGCCAGGCCTCCGGAATCCGCTGACGCGCCGCCGGCGACGGCCTCCGCTCGGGGGCGCGTGCTATGCTCGACACCTTGCTCGAGGTGTCTTGAACATGCGCATCGTTGCCCCCGCCCGCTCCCTCGGCCTGCTCGTCGCCGCGGCCGCCGCCTGCTACCAGACCCCCGCCGCCCCCGAGCGGGCGACCGACGTCGGGAGCGACGACGGCAGCACCGACGGTACGGTGACCACCACGGAGACGTCGCCGGGCACCACCGCCAGCGCGAGTGCGTCGGACCCGACCGCGACGACGACGACCCCGGACACCGACGACACCACCGACCCCGACACGGGCGACGCGACCGCCGACCCCAGCGACTCCAGCGGGCCGGCGGACACGACCGACAGCGGTGAGCCCGCGTGCGGGGACGGCAACGTCGACCCGGGCGAGTTCTGCATGCCCGAGGCGCCGCTGCTGCTCGTGGTCGGCAACGGCGCGACGGACGTGGTCATCGCCGACGTCGACGGCGGTGCACCCGACCTCGTCTCGTTGAACATCGCCGCCTCGACGATCAGCCTGCTGCGCAACAACGGCGACGGCACCTTCGAGGACGCCGAGGGCACGACGGTCACCGATTCCGCGTGCCGGGTGCTGGCGATCGACGGCGAGGGCGACGGCGACGTCGATCTCGTGGTCGCGGGCGAGACCATCACCTCGCTCGTGAACGACGGCACGGGCAGCTTCAGCCGCAACGACAGCGCCGGATCGGGCTTCGGCGGCTGCCTCGACCACAACGATCTCGGGGTGCTGAACAACGACGGCGGCCCCGTCGACGTCGTCTACTCGGGCGCCTACAACAACTCGTACGCGCCGGGCGGCAACCCCGGCGGTGGCTGGCAGTTCGGCGCCGCCGAGGGCATCGGGGCCCCCGGCGAGGGATCCGCCGGGGTCACCGTCACAGAACTCTCCAGCGACGTCGACAACCTGCCGGACGTCGTCGTGCTCAACCAGTATTACAACGAAGGCGAGATCTTCCGCGGCAACGGGCAGGGTGGCTTCGTCGCCGCCGGCTCGTACGTCGCGTGCGCCGGGCTCGGCCAGGGCGCACGCCTCGCCGCCACCGGTGACCTGGACGGCGACGGCAACACCGACATCGTCACGACCTGCATGCAGGGCAACTTCACGATCGCCCTCGGCAACGCGGTGGGCACCTTCGAGGCGCCGGTCGAGGTGGTCTACGCCGGTGCCCACCGGCCGTTCATCGCCGACGTCGACCTCGACGGCGATCTCGACCTGTTGGTGACGTCGTCGACCCTCGAGCGCATCAACGTGTACCTCAACGACGGCGGCGCCCCGGCCGGCCGTCCGATCCAGCTCGACGTCGGCGGGCCCGCGCGGTCGGTCGACGTCGGCGACCTGAACGACGATGGCGCCGCCGACATCGTCGCAGCCACGACCACCGCCGAGGGCGGCCGCGTCGTGGTGTTCCTCGGCCAACCCTAGGCCGGTCCGCGTCCCCTCACCCCGGAGAACCTCGTCATGCGTCGCTCGGTACTCGTCTGCACCCTCGCGAGCTTGGGCTCGGTCCCCGCCTGCTTCAACCCCGACGATCCGCCCGGCGGCGCCGGCACGGCCAGCGGCACCGACACGGACGTGTCCACGAGCGAGACGACGCCGACCGGAACCGACCCGAGCGACACGACGCCGACGACGGACCCGAGCGACACGACGCCGACGACGGACCCGAGCGACACGACGCCGACGACGGATCCGACCGACACCGATCCGAGCGCCGACAGCTCGAGCACCGACACCAACCCGACCGACACCGACACCAGCCCGCCCGCGTGCGGCGACGGTGCGGTCGATGCGGGCGAGTTCTGCGTCGGTGGGCCCCCGACGGTGTTCGACGTCGGCGCGGGGGCGTTCGACGTCGCGATCGCCGACATCGACGGTATCGGCCTCGACGTCATCACGCTCAACCGCGGCTCGTCGACGATCAGCATCCTGCGCAACGACGGCGTCGGCGGCTTCGGCAACCCCGAGAGCTTCACGGTCGGTGACGGGAGCTGCCGCATCCGCGCCGTCGACGGCGACGGCGACGACGACATCGATCTGGTCGCCTCGGGCGACCCGATCGTCACCCTGAACAACGATGGCACCGGCGACTTCAACCGCGTCAATGCCCCGTTCGGCGCGGGAGCGTTCGGCGGCTGCGGCGACTACAACGACCTCGACGTCCTCAACAACGGCGGTGGCCCGATCGACATCGTCTACAGCGGTGAGTACAACAACAGCTTCGCCACCGGCATCTCGAACGGCTCGGGCTGGACGTTCATGGACGACGGCATCGAGGTCAACCCGGCCGGCGAGGGCTCCGCGGGCGTGACCGTCACCGAGCTCGGCTCGGACGACGACAGCAACCCCGACGTCGTGCAGCTCAACCGGTACTCCGAGGAGGGCACGGTCTGGCGCGGCAACGGCTCGGGCGGCTTCTTCGCCGCCGGCACGTTCGACGCGTGCGGCAGCGTCGAGCCGCCGGATGTCTACGTCGGGGCGCGCTGGGCCACCGCCGGCGACCTGAACGGCGACGGCCAGACCGACATCGTGTCGACCTGCATCGTCGGGAGCGGCGATCCGGCGTCCGGCTTCTCGATCGTCTTCGGGGCGGCCGACGGCACGTTCAGCGCTGCGTCCGTGGTCGCGCTCGGCGGCGCCTACCGCATCGTGCTGCCCGACATCGACGGCGACGGTGACCTCGACCTGCTCGCGGCCTCGACCGAGGTCGGGGGCGTGGCGGTGTACCTCAACGACGGCACCGGGACCTTCGCCGATCCGATCGCGCTCACGGTCGATGGGCCGGCGTACAACGTCGCGGTCGACGACCTCGACGGCGATGGAGCGCTCGACGTCGTCGTCCCCCACGACACGGTCGCGGGCGGGCGCGTCGCGGTGTTCTTCGCCAGTCCGTGACGGCCGCGGCCGCGGCTACGGGACCACCGAGGGCAGTACGCCGATGCCGATCTCGGGCTCGGCCGCCGTTGTGTCGTCGGGCCGTACGTCTGGCAGCGTGAGCGCGCGACGGCTGCGCTCGCGCGGCGGCGCGGGCGTGTCGCCCATCGGCGGATCCTCGACGCTCGGCACATACTCGGACTCGACACGATCGAGATCCCAGCGCACCGGGGTGCCGTCGTCGGCGGTCGATGGCGCGCTCGACGGGGCGGTCGGCGGCTCGGGGATCACGATCGGCGGCCGACGATCGGGCGCGGCGGCCCGGGCGAACTGCGTGTCGGTCGCCCGGCCCTGCGGGGTGTGGTAGGCCGCCTCGAAGCGCGCCTTCGCGTCGAGCACGAGCTCGACGTACTCGCGGTTGCGCGGCGGTAGCCCCTGCGCGCGCCACTTGTCGACGTTGCCCGGCCCGGCGTTGTACGCCGACAGACCCAGGGCGATGTCGCCGCCGTAGCGGGCGATCATCTCGTGCAGGTACAGCGATCCGGCCGCGATGTTGAACTCGGGATCGTAGGGAGCCGCGCGCACGCCGAGCTTCTGCGCCAGGCCGGACGCCGTCTGGGGCATGAGCTGCATCAGCCCCCGCGCACCCGCGGGGCTCTTGGCCCGCGCGTCGTAGCGGCTCTCGACCCAGATGAGCCCGCGCAGCAGATCGGGATCGAGGCGGTGCCGGGCCGCGGCCTGGGTCACCCACGGATCGACCGACGCGATCCGCTGGTGCTCGTCCACGGTGAACGGCGTTGCATCGGCGTGCTGCCGCGGCGCGTCGTCGCTCCCCCCCGCGCCCGGGGAGCGCGGTGCGGGACCCGAGAGCGCCGCGCACCCGATCGAGAGGAATCCCACGGCGAGCAGGGCGAGGGGGCGGGAGGTCGTAGAACGGCGGCTCACCGCCCCTCTATAGGGGGGCCGGCGGGGAATTCGAAAGTTTCTGGCGCGACGGGCCAGGTCTGTGTGGGGGCCGGCCCTGTGTGGCCCGGGGGTGTTTTGATTAGGCTGTCCACGTAGGCCCCATGCGACGCACTTCCTTCGCCCTCGTCGTCCTGTCGCTCGTCCCCGCCGCCGCGGCCGCCGAGCCCGGTTACCACCCTTACGCGAAGCCGCAGGGCGTGCGACGCATCGACCTCAGCGCAGCGGCGCGGGCCGCCGCGCCCGAGCGCTACCGCGCGGCCCCCACTGCGCAGCCCGACATGGAGCGCCTCGATCGCGTGATGCGGGGCGAGCTCCCTGCCGATCCCGACGGCGAGCAGCCGCGCACGGGGTTGCCCGAGGGCTGGGTGCAGCGCGGCGGCATGGTGTTGCCCGCGGAGATCGACGACGGCTCCATCGCGGTCGAGCCCGAGACCATCTTCGCGGTGGAGGATATCCCCGGCAACGCCTACCCGCGCAAGCACACCCTGTTCTTGAACTTCAACGGCGGAATGCTCACCAGCGGCAGCGACAACTCGGCCGAGAACGTGTCGCAGCTCGCGAGGAACGGTGTCTACCCGGCGTGGACGCAGGGCGAGGCCAAGGCGGTCGCGGTTGCGCAGGCGGTGCAGGTCGACTTCGCGCCGTTCGGCGTCACCGTCGTCTACGAATCGCGACCCGAGAAGGTGGTGCCCTACACGATGCAGATGATGGGCGGCAACTGGCAGGACACCAACATCGATTCGCCCGCCGGTGGCGTCGCGCCGGGTGCTGACTGCGGCGCGCTCGGCCAGCGGCACGTCGTCTACACCTTCGACAGCGCGTCGACGGTGCAGATGGCCAACACCGCCAGCCAAGAGGCCGGCCACGCCTACGGGCTCGATCACACGCTCGATTGCAACTCGGTGATGTCGTACTGCGGCGGCGGCGACGGTAGCTTCCGTGACGGATGTGCCGGCCTGTGCGAGGCCGCGTGTCAGGGTCCCAACTCCGCGGGCTGCCAGCTCACCCACGAGATGTTCTGCGGCGAGGGCTCGTTCCAGCAGAACGACTTCGACGAGATGACGTGGTTGTTCGGCACCAACGAGCCCGACATGGAGGCGCCGACCGCCGAGATCGTGTCGCCCACGGACGGCGACGCCTTCGAGGACGGCGCCGACGTCGAGTTCCGTGCACTGGTCGCCGACAACTACGGCGGCTTCGGCTGGCTCGTCCGCGTCGAGAAGGACGGCGAGGTGATCCTCGACGAGCCGCGCTACGATCGCGAGATCGACGACGAGTACCGCGCCGCGCTCAACTTCGGGAACCTCGAGTCCGGCGCGTACACGGTGACGATCGAGGTGCACGATCACTTCGGACAGGTCGGCTCGGACACCATCAGCTTCGTGGTCGGGACGCCCGGCGAGACGGGCCCCGCGGGCACGTCGGGGGGCGCGACCGATCCCGGCGACGCGGGCGATGGGGCGGACTCGGCGGAGGGCTCGTCGAGCGGGGGAGGCACGAGCGCGGGCGTCGGCGCGACCGGCGATGACGGCGGTGCGCCCAAGGGTTGCGAGTGCGCCACGGGCCCTGGACCCGCGGCCCCCGGGGCCGTGGGCCTGGCCTGGCTAGCGATCCTGGGGCTGCGTCCCCGCGGACGCGGCCGCTGATCGGGTGCGGGGGTCCGCCGACCGGCCCCTCCCCGCGGATCGCGCCCGACGTGAGCCGACGTGAGGCCCGCCGCAACATCGCCCCCGACCCGCGCTTGACCGCGGGCCGCGGATCCATAATCTTCGCACTCCCGCCGGGGCCGGCTCCGGGCCCGCCCCGTCCGTTCGTGACGCACTACCGAGGACACCATGTCGAGCTTCGATCAAGCCATCGTCCGCACAGGCGGCAAGCAGTACCGCATCGAGACCGGAGTCGTGCTCCGTGTCGAGAAGCTCGAGGGTGAGGTCGGCAGCAAGATCGAACTCGGCGACGTGCTCCTCATCGGCCGTGGTGCCGATGCGGTCGTCGGCATGCCGACGGTCGCCGGCGCCAAGGTCACCGGCACGATCACCGCGCAGGGCAAGCACCCCAAGGTCATCGTGTACAAGTTCCGCCGCCGGAAGAACTACCGCCGCAAGCGTGGTCACCGTCAGTTCTTCACCGAGATCAAGATCGAGAACATCCAGGCTTGATGACGCTGCGGGCGTGCGCCGGGCGGTGACGCTCGGCGCTCCGGCGCCCCGGCAGGAGACTTCGAAATGGCACACAAAAAGGGTCAAGGCTCGATCAAGAACGGACGCGACAGCAAGGCGCAGTTCCGTGGCGTGAAGAAGTTCGGCGGGCAGGTCGTCCGCGCCGGCAACATCCTGGTCCGCCAGGTGGGCAGCACCGTCCACGCCGGTCCCGGCGTCGGGCTCGGCAAGGACTACACGCTGTTCGCCCTGGTCGACGGCACCGTTCGTTTCTACAAGCGTGGCCGCGAGCGCCAGGCGTTCGTCGCGGTCGATGTGGCCGCACCGGTCGCGGTTGCCGCTGAGTGATGTGTTGATCGGATCCTCGCGGCGCCCCTCGGGTGCCGCGGGCAGGAGCCACCCGTGAAGTTCGTCGATCTCGTTCGCGTGCACGTCAGTGCCGGGCGCGGTGGCGACGGTGCGGTCGCCTGGCGCCGTGAAAAATACGTCCCCACCGGTGGTCCGGCGGGCGGTGATGGTGGCGATGGCGGTGACGTCATCCTGGTCGCCAACCCGCACCTGACGACGCTGCTCGACTTCCGCTACCGGCGGAAGATCGCGGCCGAGAGCGGGCGCGCGGGCGGGACCCGGGACAAGAACGGCCGCGGCGGCGAGGATCTCGTGCTCGAGGTCCCGGTCGGTACGGTCGTCTACCTCGAGTCGGACGGCGACTACGATCCCGATCGACTGCGGGGCGAGGACGAAGAGGGCCCGCTGGTGCGTGCCGACGAGGACGACGTCCCACCGGATGCGGACGATGTCGAGGAGGAGGCCCCCGACGAGGTGGTGCTCGGCGATCTCTCCACACCGGGCCAGCGACTCGTCGTCGCCCAGGGCGGCAAGGGCGGCCGCGGCAACATCCACTTCCGGACCTCGACCAATCAGGCGCCCGAGTACGCCGAGCCCGGCACGCCCGGCGAGGCGCGGGCGATCCGGCTCGAGCTCAAGTTGCTCGCCGACGTCGGCATCGTCGGGTTCCCCAACGTCGGCAAGTCGACGTTCATCGCGAAGGTCTCGCGGGCGCGGCCGAAGATCGCGGACTACCCGTTCACGACCCTGGTGCCGCAGCTCGGCGTCGTCTCGCTCGGCGAGAACCGCTCGATGGTGATCGCGGACGTCCCCGGCCTCATCCGCGGCGCGAGCGAGGGCAAGGGCCTGGGCCTGCAGTTCCTCCGCCACCTCGAGCGCACGCAGGTGCTGCTGCACATCCTCGCGCCCGATCTCGATCCCGATCGCGATCCGCTCGAGGATCTCGACGCGCTCGAGGACGAGCTCGCGCACTACGGGCCGGTGTTCGAAGGCCGGCCCCGGGTGGTCGCGCTGAACAAGCTCGACATCCTGCAGGACGACGACGGCAACGAGCGCGTCGCTGCGCTGCGCGATGCCCTGCGCGAGCGCGGGATCCCGTTGTTCGCGATCTCTGCCCACACGGGCGAGGGCTTGCCGGCGGTGCTCGAGGCGCTGTGGCGACGGTTGGTCCGCGTGCGTGCGGGCGGCGGCGGCGTCGGCCCGGGCTGATTCCCGGCGGCCCAACGGCCGGGCCCTTCGTTCCCGGGCGAGAATCGCGTTTCGCGGCGCGCCAACCGTGCGCTGCCGCGCCCGTCCGAGTTCGTGGCAAGGTCGCGGCCCGTGGTCCAGGCCCGCAACGATCTCAATCAGGTGATGCGCAGCTCCCTCGCGCTGGTCCTCGCCGGGGGCCGTGGCACGCGACTGGGCTCGCTCACCGACAGCCAGGCCAAGCCGTCGATCCCATTCGGCGGCAAGTTCCGTGTCGTCGACTTCCCGATGTCGAACTGCATCAACTCGGGCATCCGGCGCATCGGCGTGGTCACGCAGTACCGCGCGCACACCCTGATCCGGCACATCCAGCGCGCGTGGAATTTCCTGCGCGGCGAGCTCGGCGAGTTCGTCGAGCTGTGGCCCGCGGCGCAGCAGACCGAGAGCGCGACCTGGTACCTCGGCACCGCCGACGCCGTCTACCAGAACCTCGACGTCATCCGCGAGCACGACCCGCGCTACGTGCTGATCCTCGCCGGCGATCACGTCTATCGCCAGGACTACTCGCGCCTGCTGGCCAGCCACATCGATGCCGGTTGCGGCATCACGGTGTCGTGCGTCGAGGTGCCGCGGGCCCAGGGCCACGAGTTCGGCATCGTCGAGGCCGACGCCGCCGGTCGCATCGTGCAGTTCCGCGAGAAGCCCAGCGACCCGCCCGAGATCCCCGGCCGCCCGGGCTGGTGCTACGCGAGCATGGGCATCTACGTGTTCGATGCCGAGGTGCTCATCGACGAGCTGGTCCGCGACGCGAAGGACGCCAACTCGACCCACGACTTCGGCAAGGACATCCTGCCGCGCATGGTCGGCGAGCGGCCGGTGTTCGCCCACGCCTTCGGTGGCAGCTGCGTGATGTCCGAGGGCGCGACCGAGCCGTACTGGCGCGACGTCGGTACGCTCGACGCGTACTGGGAGGCCAACATGGATCTGCTGCGGGTCACTCCCGCGCTCGATCTGTACGACGGCCAGTGGCCGATCTGGACCTACCAGCAGCAGCGGCCCGCGGCGAAGTTCATCTTCGACGACGCCGATCGCCGCGGTTTCGCCGTCGACTCGTTGGTCTCGGCGGGGTGCATCGTCTCGGGCGGCCAGGTCCGACGCTCGCTGCTGTTCACCGACACGCGCATCAACTCGTACTGCGACATCAGCGACTCGATCATCCTGACGGCGTCGCAGATCGGTCGGCACGCCCGTCTGCGCAAGGTCATCGTGGGGCCGGGCTGCGTCATCCCCGAGGGCATGCAGATCGGGATCGACCCGGAACTCGATGCCCAGCGCCGGTTCGAGCGCACGCCGGCCGGCGTCACGTTGGTGACCGCGCCGATGCTCGAGAAGCTGTGAGCGCCGCGATCGCGCGGGCCCGTGCCCGCACGATCGTGCGGGCCTAAGCCCGCCTTCGGCCGTCGGCGAGCCGGCGCAGCCACCACTCGGCGCCGAAGCGGTAGTCGATCGCGGCCCAGCGCCGCGACAGCCACAGGCAGGCGACGGTGAAGGCGACGACCACCGCGAAGGTCGCCAGGGGATCGAGCGCGCTCCAGATCCCGAGCGGCCGCGACAGCTCGCGGAACAGCGGCGCGTGGATCATGAACACCGACAGCGACATGCGGCCGATCGTCACGAGCAGGTGATCGGCGCGCACGGGGTGACGCCGCTCGCGAACGGTGGCCGCGGCGAGGATCCACAGCACGACGCCGAGCAGCGGGGCGACGATCGAAAGCGGCGCGGGGAACCACCCGACCTTGAGCCGGAAGGCGCGCCACAGCACGTCGGGCTCGGCGGCGCCGGTCAGCACCACCGCGAGGTGGCCGAGCGCGCCGAAGGCCACGAGCGCGGCCCCGGCCCAGACCAGCGCCCGCGCGTCGCCGCGGTCGATGCGTCGGCCGGCCCAGAGGCCCGCGAGGAACGTCGCCGACCAGGGGAGCATCGAGTACTGACTGCCCGCGAGCACGAGCCGGAGCACGCCGCCGGGCTGGTCGACGTCGCGCATCTCGGGGTTGGTCAGCTCGTCGGGCAGCTCGAGCCACGCCTGCACGAACGGGGTCGCGACGAGGACGGCCGCGACGGCGACGAGCAGCTGGCGATCGGTCAGACGCCGCCACAGGGGCGCCATCGCGATCGACAGCCCCATGAGGTGCAGCGCGAAGAACGATCCCCACGAGAACCAGCTCGGCGTCGCCAGGTTCACCAGCAGTCCGAAGCCCAGGAGCACGGCGCCGCGGCGCACGAGCTGGGCGTCGAGTCCGGGCCGATCGGGGTTGCGCACCAGCATCGCGGTGCCCACCCCCGAGAGCGCGAAGAACAGCGGCGCGCCGATCACCACGACGACGTTGAGCGCGACGAGGCCCGGGTAGTCGAAGCGCGTCATCCCCGGGTCGGGGCCGCGCCACAGCCAGATGCTGACGTGCTGGTGGATCATCGCCAGCACTGCGAGGCCGCGCAGCGCGTCGAGCGACGCGAGCCGCGGGCGCGGCGTCACGGCCTCGGACATGCGCAGCCCACCGGCTTGTGACAGGTCTTGTCGGCGCCGATGCAGCCGTCGCCGCAGGCCTTGCCCGCCTTGCACACGCGGCAGCACGCCCCGGGATCGGCGTCGTCCGGCGCGTCGGCGGTGCGATCGATCGCTGGCTTCGCCTTCGTCGGGCGCTCGGGCACGTCGTTCGCAGCGCAGCGGCGTCGCGCGTCCTCGATGGCCGCTCGCTCGCCGTCACCCTCCGCGAGGTCCCAGCGCTGCATGATGCGGTGCCACGCGGCGACGTACTCGCAGCGGAAGCCCGGCTCCTCGGGGAGCCAGGTCTCGACGCTTCGGGCGCCCTTCGAGCGGTTCGCCGCCGCGACGACTGCGACCAGGTGATCGGGATCGCCGAGGTCATTGGCGTAGTCGCGGCGTCGCGTGACGTCCCACGCCGCCGCGCCTGCGGCGTGGGCGTGGGCGAGGGGCACGAGGTGATCGACGTCGAGCTGGCGCGGATCGGTCACCGTGCGATCGGTGTACGGGCAGCGCCAGCGGCCGCTCGCGACCTCGCAGCGCCGCGCGTCGGCGAAGCGCACGGGGATCTCGGACTCGGCGATCAACACCTCGGTCCGCGTGTCCTGGCAGTCGCCGTCGGCGTCGATCCAGTGGGGCCACGCGTCGCGGTCGAAGGCGATCGCGGACGCGGGGACGCTCGCAGGCGGGGTCGCTGGGGATCGGGCCGGTGCATGGGTCGGCGCCGGCACCGGGGCGGCGTCGACGTCGGCGCGCGCGGTCGGTGCGGTCGATGCGCTCGGGCCGTCGGTCGCGGTCTCCGGGCGCGCGGACGTCCCTTCGCTCGGCGCCGGCTCGCGCGTCGCCGTGGTCGGTCGGCAGGCGAGGGCCATCAGCACGGCCGCGGCGACGCGTCGCATCCGCGGATGCTACCGCCGGTCCGATCGCGCCGCGAGCCCGGCGCGCCTCGGCGTTGCGTTACACTCCCCGCCTTCGGAGGTTCCCCGTGAAGACGCGTGCAGCCGTGGCCTGGCAGGCCGGACAACCCCTCTCGATCGAAGACGTCGACCTCCAAGGGCCGCAGCGCGGCGAGGTCATGGTCGAGGTCAAGGCCACTGGCGTGTGCCACACCGACGAGTTCACCCGCTCGGGGGCCGATCCCGAGGGCCTGTTCCCGGCGATCTTCGGCCACGAGGGCGCGGGTGTCGTCGTCGAGGTCGGCGAGGGCGTCACCTCGGTGAAGCCCGGCGACCACGTCATCTTGCTGTACACGCCCGAGTGCCGCGGCTGCAAGTCGTGCCTCAGCCGGAAGACCAACCTCTGCACGGCGATCCGGGCCACGCAGGGCAAGGGCCTGATGCCCGATGGCACCTCGCGGTTCTCGATCGGCGGCAAGCCGATCCATCACTACATGGGCTGTTCGACCTTCGCGAACCACACCGTGCTGCCGGAGATCGCGGTGGCGAAGGTCCGCGATGACGCTCCGTTCGACAAGATCTGCTACATCGGCTGCGGCGTGACCACCGGCATCGGCGCGGTCATCTACACCGCGGGCGTCGAGCCCGGCGCGAACGTGGTCGTGTTCGGCCTCGGCGGCATCGGCCTCAACGTGATCCAGGGCGCCCGTCTGGTGGGCGCCGACATGATCGTCGGCGTCGACATCAACCCGGCGCGCGAGCCCTTGGCCCGCAACCTCGGCATGACCCACTTCGTGAACCCGAACGAGATCGGCGGCGACCTGGTCGCGCACCTCGTCGAGCTCACCGGCGGCGGCGCCGACTACAGCTTCGAGTGCGTCGGCAACACCAAGCTGATGCGCCAGGCCCTCGAGTGCTGCCACCGCGGCTGGGGCACCAGCGTGATCATCGGGGTTGCCGGGGCGGGGCAGGAGATCGCGACGCGTCCATTCCAGCTCGTGACCGGTCGCGTCTGGAAGGGCAGCGCCTTCGGTGGCGCGCGCGGCCGCACCGACGTGCCGAAGATCGTCGACTGGTACATGGACGGCAAGATCGAGATCGACCCGCTCATCACCCACAAGCTCCCGCTCGACCGCATCAACGAGGCCTTCGATCTCATGCACTCGGGCGCGTCGATCCGCACCGTGGTCGAGTTCCCATGAGTGACGGCGCCGTGATCACGCGCTCGGAGCAGCGCTGCTTCGGCGGGATCCAGGGGTTCTACGAGCACGCGAGTGCCGCGTGCGCGGGCCCGATGCGCTTCGCGGTGTACCGACCGCCCCAGGCCCTCGCGGGCGCGACGGTCCCGGTCGTCTACTACCTGCCGGGGCTCACCTGCAGCGAGGAGACGTTCGTCATCAAGGCCGGGGCCCAGCGCGTCGCCGCGGAGCTCGGCCTCGCGCTGGTCGCCTGCGACACCAGCCCACGGGCCGCACGGTATCCGGGGGACGACGCCGACTGGGACTTCGGCCAGGCGGCGGGATTCTACGTCGACGCCACCGTCGAGCCGTGGTCGGCGACGTATCGGATGCATCGCTGGGTCGCCACCGAGCTGCCCGAGCTCGTCGAGCACCACTTCGGCGTCGGTCCGAGGCGCGGTGTGTTCGGCCACTCGATGGGGGGACACGGCGCGCTGACGATCGGGTTGCTGCACGCCGATCGGTTCGCGTCGACGAGCGCGTTGGCCCCGATCGCCGCGCCGATGCAGGTGCCGTGGGGCCGCAAGGCCTTCGGTGGCTACCTCGGCCCGGACACCGCGATGTGGCGTCGCCATGACACCTGCGCGCTGCTCGAGGACGGCCACCGCTTCGCCAACGCGCCGCACGTCGACGTCGGACTCGCGGACAAGTTCCTCGAGACCCAGCTGCGCCCCGAGCTCCTCGAGGCCGCAGCCGCGGCGGTCGGTCAGCCGATCGCGGTGCACCGCCACGCCGGGTACGATCACAGCTACTACTTCGTCGCGACCTTCGTCGAGGTGCAGCTGCGGCACCACGCGGCGATCCTCGGGGGATCGTAGTGCGCGGGCTTGGGCTGCTGACGCTCGTGGTCGTCGCCGCGTGTCGTCCGACACCGGCCGCGATCGTCGAGCCCGTCGCGACGCCCGAGGTCGCCGCCGACGTCGCGTTCGTCGGAGTCGACGTGTTCGACGGCGCGGCGTGGATCGACGACGCGGTGCTCGTCGCCGGCGATCGCATCGTGGCGGTCGGTCGCGATCTCGCGGTGCCCGCGGCGGCGACCCGCGTCGAGGGGGCAGGGCAGTCGCTGCTGCCCGGGCTCATCGATGCCCACGTGCACGTGCAGAACCAGGGCGATCCGAAGCAGGCGCTCGCGTTCGGGGTCACCACCGAGATCGACATGTTCACGATGCCCGAGGTCGCGGCGTCGGTGCGGGAGTCGAGTCGCACACGGGCCGACGTGATCTCCGCGGGGATCCTCGCCACCTCGCCAGGCGGCCACGGCACCGAGTACGGCATCCCGATCCCGACGCTCTCGCGGCCCGAGGAGGCCGATGCCTTCGTCGCGGCGCGCGTCGCCGAGGGATCTGCGTTCCTCAAGATCGTCGTCGACGACGGCGCCGAGCTGGGCCTGCCGTTCACCACCCTGGACGCGGCGACCGTCACCGCGCTGGTGACCGCTGCCCATCGGCGCGAGCTGGCCGCCGTGGTCCACGTCGGCACTCTCGCCGATGCCGAGATCGCCGTGGCCGCGGGCGCCGACGGGCTCGCGCACATGTTCACCGACCGCGCGCCGCCGCCGGCGTTCATCGCGTCGGCGAAAGCCGGCGGTCTGTTCGTCACCGATACACTCGCGGTGCTCTCGTCGATGTGCGACGGCCGACACGGTCCGGCGTTGGCCGACGATCCGCGGCTGTCGCCGTGGCTGCGTCAGGACGACCTGCAGGCCCTGCGCGCGCCCTTCGTGCCGCCGTCAGGCCGGCCGAGCTGCGCATCGGCGTTCGCCGGGGTGCTCGCGCTCCACCGCGCCGGCGTCCCGATCCTCGCGAGCACCGACGCGCCCAACCCCGGGACGGTCCACGGCGCGAGCCTGCTCGGCGAGCTCTCGCTGCTGGTCGAGGCCGGCCTGTCGCCGACCGAGGCGCTCGCGGCTTCGACCGCGAAGCCGGCCGCGGCGTTCGGCCTCCACGATCGCGGTCGCATCGCCGTCGGCCTGCGCGCCGACCTCCTGCTCGTGCGCGGCGATCCGCGGGTCGACATCACCGCGGTCCGCGACATCGTCGCCGTGTACAAGGCCGGCCGCGCGTTCGATCGCGAGCCGCTGCGGAAGATCGCGGAGCTCGAGCGCGCGGCGACCGAGCGGCTCCGTGCCGCCGCGCCCCCGACCGGGCTGCTCTCCGGCATCTCGAACTTCGACGACGGGACGCTGTCTGCGGGCTTCGGCGCGGGGTGGCAGCCGTCGACCGATCAACTCCGTGGAGGCACGTCGGCGGTGACGCTCACCGTCGTCCCCGAGGCCAAGCGCTCACGCAACCGCGGGCTGTCGGTGGCCGGGGATCTCGTCGCGGGACCCGCGTCGTGGGCCGGCGCGGCGTTCTTCCCCGGGGCGACGCCGATGGCGCCCGCGAACCTCTCCACGGCGACGGCGCTCGAGTTCCGCGCCCGCGGGCCGGGCCGCATCGTCGTGATGCTGTTCACCGCGCAGGGCGGTGCGATGCCGGCGGCGACGTCGATCGCGATCGGTCCCGCGTTCGCCTCGCACCGCGTGGTGCTGCGCGATCTCGTCGCCGACCCGTACGACGTCACCATGATCTTCATCGGCCAGGCGCCGCTCGACGGGGCGGGGGCGCCGCGCTCCGGCCCGTTCCGCTTCGAGCTCGACGACGTGCGCCTGCGTTAGCGCCGACGCGGCGCCGCCGGTTAGACTCCACGCCGTGCCCGTCGAGCTCGTACCGGTCTGCCTCTTGTGTGCCGCGATCGCGTCGGCCTGCTGGCTACTGTCGGTCTTCACCCGCGAGTACTCGTGGGTCGACCGGGTGTGGTCGCTGACGCCGATTCTCTACGTCGGCTACTTCGCCGCGTTCGCGCCGTCGATCGATCCGCGCCTCCTGTTGATGACCGCGTTGGTCGCCCTCTGGGGCGGGCGCCTGACCTACAACTTCGCGCGCAAGGGCGGCTACCGCCGCGGAGGCGAGGACTACCGCTGGGCCGAGCTGCGCCGACGGATGCCGCGGCGCGCCTTCGCGGTGTTCAACGTCGTGTTCATCGCCGGCTACCAGAACCTGCTGCTGCTGCTCATCTCGCTGCCGGCGTGGATCGTCGCGTCGCGCGGGCCGAGCCCGCTGGGTCTGCTCGATGCGGTCGCGGCCATCGCGTTCGCGGTGTTCCTCGTCGGCGAGACGATCGCCGACGAGCAGCAGTGGGCGTTCCAGTCCCGCAAGCAGGCCCAGCGCGAGCGCGGCGAGGTGATCTCGGCGCAGTTCGTGACCTCGGGCCTGTTCCGCTTCAGCCGGCACCCCAACTTCTTCTGCGAGCAGGGGATCTGGTGGGCGTTCTACGGCTTCGGCGTCGCTGCGGGCGCGCCGTGGCTCAACCCATCGATCATCGGTCCGACGCTGCTCACCCTGCTGTTCCTCGGCTCGACGTCGTTCACCGAGTCGATCACGCTGGCCCGCTACCCCGAGTACGCGGCCTACCAGCGCGCGGTGTCGCGGCTCCTCCCGTGGCGTCCGCGGCGCCCGTGAGCCGCGGCGACTACTTCGATCGGACCATGCTGTAGCCCATCAGCACGACGAAGACGACGAGCGGGATCAGGTAGGGCACGACGACCAGCCCGCCGAGCTCGAACTTCTGCCAACCCAGCAGGAACTCCCCCGAGGCGACGGCGCCGGCGACGAGCAGGGCGCCGAGCGCCTCGGGCCAGTCGGTCTCGAGCTTGAGGCCCAGCGCGTAGATCAGCAGGCCCACGGCGGCGGCCACGGTGGGGAACCCCCACGGCGGCATCCCGAGGAACGCGTCGACGCCCTTTTGCGCGACGTCGGGCTGGGTCATCGCGAAGTTCGCGACGACCACGCCGACGAGCAGGACCACGGCGACGATGAGGTACGTCCAGACCTTGGCCCGGCCCGAACCCATGAACTCCTTCTCGGCGGTCACGGCGGCTAGGGTACCAACCCGCAGCGCCGGGACGCCAAGGGCCGGTCGAACGGGGGCAGGGGGCCCGCGGGGCCCCGCGCACCGGCGCGCCTATAAGGCCGCCGCGGGGGACGATCGTCCCGACCACTGTCCAAATCGACCCCCCTTGGGGAAACCACCCGACGTGGAACGTCGGTGGACATCGGCCTGCGCGTGCCCGCGATCGGCGCCAGGGCCCGGCCGCGGAGCTTGGCGCCGGCACGACGGTCGTGATGGCCGAGCCAGGTCCGGCACCGCACGAACCACTCCGCAGATGTCCGGTGACGCGCGGGGTTGCGAGCAATGTGGTGCAGTCTTGGAGGGCTTGGTACCTTGATCAGCGTGTCTACGTTCGGTTCGTCCCGCTGCGGACGGGTGGTTGGTCGTTCGATGTTCGCGTGGGTCGTGGCCCTGGTGTTCGCGCTGATGACCTCGGCGTCCTCGGCCCGCGCCCTCGCGGCCCCGCCTCCGGCACCTCCAGCGGCCGCGAAGCCCAAGGCCCCGACCGCCGCCGCACCCGCGAGCCCGGTGACGCCGGCCAAGCCGACCGTGGCCAAGCCCACGGCGGCGAAGCCCGCGGTGAAGCCAGCGACCGCACCGGCCCCGAAGGCGCCCGACGCCAAGCCGGGCGCGCCGGCCTCCGATCCGTCGGTCCGTCAGAGCGAGGTCTACGGCGATCGCATCGAGGGACTCTCGGTCGAGGTCGATGACCTGAAGGACAAGATCTTCCGCAGCAAGGCCCGCCTCGCCCTGCTCCGCGAGACTGTGCTCAAGGGTGTGATGGCCGGCTCGCGCGTCGTGATCGCGCACCGCAACCTCATGGGCTCGGGCTTCCGCCTGGTGAAGATGGTCTACATCATGGACGGCGCGCAGATCTACGCGCGCAGCGACGAGTCCGGCAGCCTCGACTCCGAGGACGAGCTCGTGATCTACGACGGCAACCTGCCGCCGGGCGCCCACAACGTCACGATCGAGCTCACATACAAGGGCCACGGCTACGGGGTGTTCGCGTATCTGTCGGGCTACACGTTCGATTCGCGGAGCTCGCACAGCTTCACCGCGCCCGAGAACGGCGCCGTCAAGCTCAGCTCGGTCGGCTTCGAGCGCGGCAACCTGACCACCGAGATGAAGGATCGTCCGAGCGTGAACTGGCAGGAGCTGCCCCTCGACGCCGCCGGGCGTCCGCTGGCCCAGCCCAAGTCGCGGCGCGCCAAGGACGGAGAGTAGTGGCGACGAACTCGCGTGCGTGCATGGCCGCTGCGGCGCTCCTGGTCGCCGTCGGTCTCGTCACCCCGGCGCAGGCCCGCGATCGCGAGGCCAAGCTCGGCGATCTCGCGACGCAGCTGCGCGAGGCGGAGCAGAACGTCGTCGCGGCCGAGCGCGCCGCGGCCAAGGATCCCAAGCCGACCGAGACGGTGCTGGCCAAGCGCCTCGTCGAGGCCCAGCTCCTGCTCGCCGAGGGCGACGCCGAGGGGGCCGCGATCAAGTTCCTCGATCTGGTCGAGAACTACGGCGAGTCGCCCGCGGGCGCCCAAGCGGTGTTCTTCCTCGGCGACTCGCTCGTGCAGCTCGACATGCCGCGGTGGGCCGCCGAGCTGTTCAGCAAGAACCTCGGCGACGCGCGGCCCGACGCGAAGCGCTTCCACCAGCGCTCCGTCGCGCGGCTGTTCGACCTCGCCGTGCCCCGTCGCGAGGACGGGTTCGCGCGCAAGGCCGGTGTCTCGGCGACGCCCGAGGTCCGCGCGCGACTGCAGTCGCTCGGCGTCGACACCGAGTCGACCCCGCCCAAGGGCGTACTCGATCCGGCCAACGTCGAACGCCTCGGCAAGTGGGCGGCGTCGTTCCCCGCCGCGGGTCGCTTGCCCGAGCTGCGCTATTCCTGGGGCCGATTCCTGTTCCTGCAGGGCAAGCCGGCCGAGGCGATGGCCGAGCTCGATGGCCTGTCGCCGATCGACATCCCGATCTCGCGCGGCGGCCCCGATGCGGTCTGGCGGGTGCGCGCCGCCTATGTCGCCGCATCGGCCGCGCTGGCCACGGGCGACGCCGACGACGCGCTGGCCCGCTTCTCGCGGATCACCAAGGTTCGGCCCAGCGATCCCCGGGATCGCCAGATCATCGAGCTGGCCTGGATGGCGCTCGGCCGCATCCACCACGACGTCGACGAGACCGACGACGCGGTCCGGGCCTACCGCCGCATCGGCCGCGACTCGCCGTTCTTCGCCGAGGCGATGTACGAGACCGCGTGGACGCTGCTCCGCGCGGAGCGCTACGAGCAGGCGGTGCAGGCCCTCGACCTGCTGCTGATCTACGATCCGACCTCGCCGATCGTCCCGGAGATCAAGCAGCTGCGCGGCAAGATCCGCGTGCAGCAGCGCGACTACAAGTCGGCCGAGGAGGAATTCCTCGCGCTGCGTCGCGAGTTCGACAAGCTCGCCGGTCAGCTCGGGCGGCGCCTCTCGGCCAAGGGCGATGCGACCGAGTACTTCGCGGCGGTCATCGGCGAGGACATGGAGCACTTCAGCCTCGCCGCGGTGCTCCCGGTCGGCGCGATCGCGGTGGCGCGAACGCTGCCGCGGGCGGTCCAGGCCGAGTCGCTCGCCCGCGAGGTCGGTGAACTCGAGCGCGAGCTCGCCGACACGCGCACGCTGCTCGGCCGGATGGAAGAGGCCGTCCGCGCCAAGGACAAGGCCCGCCTGTTCAACGATCTCGCGGCCCACGCCGCCGGTCTCGACAACGTCGACGACGATCTCATGGCGGTCGAAGAGGACCTCATCGCCCGGATCGCCGGCGATCGGGACCTCGGCGCCGCGGAGCGCAAGCGCCTCGTGCTGCGCGACAAGGTGGATCGGCCGCTGGGCGACAAGACCGACGTGCAGCGTCAGGCGTCGATGCGGCTGCAGCGACTGCAGGAGCAGGCCCACAAGCTCGACCTGTTCGTCGGCGCCATGCGGGCCGAGCTCGTCGCCACCGAGCGCTACTACGAAGAGACCCGCAAGGATCAGAAGATCGATCACCAAGGCTTCCTCAAGGACGCCGCGGCGCGTCGCGACGAGATCGCGATGCACGAAGGGCAGGTCGCGGCGCTCCGCGAGCGCATCTCGAGCGCCCAGGCGGCGCTGCGCTACGAGGACCCGCTGCGCGAGGCCCGGGCGAAGGCCGTGCTCGCCTATCGCCAGCACCTCGCCGGCATGTACGGCGCGCTGGCCAAGTCGGGCGGCAAGGCCGAGGTCGCGACGCTGTGGAAGCGGGCGCAGGGCCTGCACGCGCGCGCCGACAAGGCCCGCGTCGATCTCGATCGCACCGCGGGCAAGCGACTCGAGGGGGCGGTCGTCGTGCTGAACGAAGAACGCGCGAACCTCGACGGCTACCTCGGCGAGCTCACGGGCAAGAAGGGCGACACCAAGGTCCTCGTCGCCGACGTGCTCGCGGCCTCGTACTCGGACGTGGTCACCGAGCTGAACTCGCTCGTGCTCCGCTCCGAGGTCGGCCTGCTCGACGTCGCGTGGGCGATGAAGGAGGCCGAGACCGACGAGATCCAGCGCCTCGAGATCGAGCGGGACCGCGAGCTCCGCGAGATCGATCGCGCCGTCGAGATGGGCCTGGAGGACGTCGAATGAACCGCAGGACCCTCGCGGTGGTGGTGATGGCGCTGGCCCTCGTGCCCAGCGCGGTGCAGGCGTTGCCGCGCGGCGACATGCCGAAGGTGAAGCGCCTCGACGATGCCAAGGCGCCGGTCGGCGTGCCAGGCGAGCCGGGCTCGGGCCTGCCGCTCGAGGCCGCGCCGCGGGCGACCGATCCGGCGCGGCTCAAGGCGCCGCTGCCCCTGCGACCGGCGGACGAGCGCGAGGCGAAGGCGCTCGACGATCTCGAGGGGCTCGGGGCGCGCTACCGCGATGGACACCGGGCCCAGGCGCACACGGTCGGTCAGACGCTGCTGGTCACCGGCGTGACGGGCAAGCGCGCGCTCGAGTCGGCCTACGACAAGACCATCAACGAGAAGCAGGCCAACGCGCGCAAGCTCCGGGCCCAGGCCGTGCGCCGCTACGAGGACTTCCTCAAGCTGCACCCGGACGATCCCGCGTGGACGCCGGAGATCATGTTCCGCCTCGCGGAGCTGCACTTCGAGACCGGCACCGAGCGGCTCGCCCGCGCCGAGGATGCGTTCCAGAAGGAGCTCGAGGCCTACCAGGTGCGGCTCGAGAAGGACCCGAACGCCGCGCCGCCGCCCTCGCCGGTGCCCGAGTACGAGCCCGCGATTGCGCTGTACCGCGACGTGGTCACCCGCTTCCCGCGGTTCCACCTCGCCGATGCCTCGCTGTACATGATGGGCACGCTCCTCTTCGAGGAGGAGGAGTTCGACCAGAGCCGGCAGAGCTACCTCGCGTTGGCGTGTGCGAGCAGCTTCTCGCCGCCGGCGAGCGACGGCAGCAACCTCGTCGACAGCGCGAACTTCCGCGCCGGCGACTACGATCGCTGCGAGCCGTGGAAGAAGGACAGCGAGTACGCCGACGAGGCGTGGCTGCGCATCGGCGAGGTGCACTACGACCTCGACGAGCTCGACCCGGCGCTGGCGGCCTACGCCAAGGTCGTCGCCGATCCCGAGGGCGACCTCTACGACGAGGCGCTCATCCGCATGGCGTGGACGCTGTACCTGCAGCGCGAGTTCGCCGACGCGGCCAAGCGCCTCGACGAGTTCGTGAAGTACGCCGACGCGCACGCCAAGGACGCCGAGCCCGGCGGCGCCATCGCGCTGCGCGACGATGCGGTCAAGTACATCGCGAAGGTCTACGTCGAGGAGGACTGGGACAGCGACGGCAACCGCGACCGCGTCAGCGGCCTCTCGCGCCTCGACCGCGACTACAAGGCCCGCGGCAGCGAGAAGCACGTGCCGGAGATCTACGCTGCGCTCGGCGATCTGCTGGCGCTGCAGACCGAGTACGGCCGCGCGATCGAGATCTGGGAGAACACCCTGTCGCGGTGGCCGCTCGCCGCCGCCGCGCCGCAGATCCAGATGCGGATCCTGCAGGCCCACAACGCGCTGCAGGACAAGGGCGCCGCGACCGCGGCCCGCGACCGCCTCGCGACCAACTACCTGCGCGGCACCAAGTGGTTCTACGCCAACGAGGGCGACCCCGACGTCGTCGAGGGCGCGCTGAAGCTCGCCGAAGAGGCGCTGGTCCACACCGCGATCGACCACCACGCGCGCGCCCAGACCCTGCGCGCGGCGGGCGATCCCAAGGCCGAGGGCGAGTACGCGATCGCGGCCAAGGCCTACGAGGCCTACCTCGAGCGGTTCCCCGACACGCCGAGCTCCTACGAGTACCGGTTCAACTTCGCCGAGTCGCTGTACTACAGCGGGCAGCTGCTCGGGGCCGCCGAGCAGTACAGCGAGGTCCGCGACAGCAACCTCGACAACCGCCTCCAGGAGGACGCAGCGTCCGGCTCCGTGCTCGCGTACGAGGCCTACATCGACGGCGAGAAGCAGGCCGGTCGTCTCACGGTCCCCGACATGCCCAAGCAGGGCGCGCCGGGTCCGTTCGACAAGCCGCTCGAGATCCCGCCGTTGCTGGTCAAGCTGCAGGAGGCCTACGACCGCTTCGTGCTCGCGCGCCCCGACAGCGAGCAGGCGCCGTCGATGAAGTACCTCGCCGGCGAGGTGTCGCAGCGGTTCCTGCAGTTCGACGCCGCCGAGGAGCGGTTCGTCCGCATCATCGACGAGCACTGCGACAACAACGTCGCCATCAACGCCGGCACCGCCATCCTCGACGCCCACGTGGTCCGCGAGGACCTGAAGGGCGCACAGGAGTGGACCGAGAAGCTGATGGCCAAGGGCTGCGGCGAGGGCGACGAGGCCAAGAAGTTCGCCGGCGACCTCAAGACCCTCGGCAACGCGGTGCGGTTCCAGGAGGCGACGATCCTCTACGACGCGGGCGAGTTCGAGGCCGCGGCCGATCGCTACGTCGCGCTGGTCGACCAGGCCCCCGATGATCCCAACGCGGACCGGGCGCTCAACAACGCCGCGGTCGCCTACGAGAACATCGGCCGGTTCGGCTCGGCGAGCCAGACCTACCGGCGCATCTACGAGAAGTACCCCGACAGCGAGTTCGCCGACGACGCCCTGCTGCGCACCGGCTACAACCACTCGCGGTTCTTCGAGTTCGACGAGGCCGTGACGTCGTACGTGAAGCTGGCCGAGGACGCCCGCTACAAGGACAGCGAGCACCGCGAGATCGCGCTGTGGAACGCGGCCGATCTCCTCGACAACCTGCAGGACTACAAGAAGTCCGCGGCGATGTTCGCGACGTTCGCCGGTAAGACCACCGACAAGGCCAAGGCCGCCGACGCGACCTTCCGCGCGGCGCAGGTCCTCGGCAAGACGCCCGATCAGAAGGCGACGATCCGCGCCTACGAGGGCTTCCTCGCCAGCTACGGCGGCGACCCGGCCCACGCGGCGAAGGCGGTCGAGGCCCAGCTCCGCATCGGGCAGGCCTACGCCAAGATGGGCGATCGCAAGAAGGCCGAGCAGTACTACCGCTCGACCGTTGGGGCGTTCGACGCCAAGAAGCTCCAGGCCGCGACCGACGCGGCGGACCTGCCGGCCGAGGCCCAGTTCCTGCTCGCCGAGTACGCGCTCGCCGACGTGCTCGAGGTGAAGATCAGCTCGACGGGCAAGAAGATGGAGAAGGAGATCAAGGTCCTCACCGACCGGCTCCAGGTCGCGTCGTCGGCCTACGACAACGTCTTCCCGTACCGCCGCATCGACTGGGTGCTCGCGGCCATGTATCGCCGCGGCTACGCCTTCGAGACCTGGGCGATCGCGATCCGTGCCGCGCCGGTGCCGAAGCAGCTCAAGCCCAACACCGAGGGCTGGTTCGCCTACAAGGACGTCGTCGACCAGTTCGCCGCCCAGGCCGAGGCCAAGGCGATCGGGTTGTACGAGGAGACCGTCAAACGCAGCCGCGAGTTCAGCGTGGCCAACGACTGGACCAGCTCCGCGCGGGAGCGGCTGAACATCTACAAGCCCGAGGAGTACCCGCTGCTCCGTCAACCCGCGCTCGAGCTGCAGCTCGAGAGCTCGAGGTGATCGCCATGCGACGTCTGACGACATGGATGATGCTCGCCGCCCTCGGGGCGTGCCGACCGGTGGACGGGTCGACCGAGACCCCCGGCGACGGCGACACGAGTACGCTCGAGAACATCGAGGACGCGCCGCCGACCGCGGGCACACCGGATGCGCCCGCCGCGGCGGCGGGCGCGGACAAGTCCAAGCCCCTGCCCAAGGTCCGCGACCGCGATCCCGAAGAGGAGAAGAAGAAGCTCGCGCTGTCGCACCAGCGCAGCGCCGAGGCGGCCAAGCACCTGGCGTCGGGCCGCCTGGTCGAGGCGATCGACCACAGCCGTCAGGCCCTCAAGATCCACGAGCAGAACGTGGAGGCGATGTTGGTGATGGCCGAGGCCTACTACCGACAAAAGAAGTTCGAGTTGGTTCAGGCCGTGACATCGAGCGCGCTCGCCGTCGACGAGAAGGTCCGCACCGGCCCGGAGACCAGCCGTGCGCACAACCTGAAGGGCTTCGCCTACACGCAGATGGGCCAGGACAACCTCGCGACCCAGGCGTTCCGGCTGGCCGCCGAGGCCGACGAGAAGAACGCCTCGGCGTGGAACAACCTCGGCACGCGCTACATGCAGGCGGGCGACGTCGCGACCGCCAAGCAGTGCTTCGGCTACGCCCTCGAGCTCGACCCCAAGTTCGCGAAGGCGCACGTGAACCTCGGTGCGGCCCTGCGCGCCGACGGCAAGGTGCAGGACGCCGAGAAGTCGCTGCAGACCGCGCTCAAGCTGAAGCCGAACTACCCCGAGGCCTACTTCAACCTCGGCGTGCTCTACCTCGATGCCGATCCGTACCCGGGGCTCGAGACGGTGGCTCGGCTCGAGAAGGCGATCAGCTTCCTGACGAAGTATCGAGATCTCGCGATCGCCGACGGGCCGGAGGGACCGTCGGGCAAGAAGGGCCCGAAGGTCGCCCCGGGGCCCGCCGCAGTGAGCCAAGCCCGTGCCGACGACTACATCCGCGTCGCGAAGAAGGGCATCGATCGCGAGCAGCGACGCCTCGAGCGCGAGAAGACGCGCGACACCAAGCCGACGGAGGCCAAGCCGAAGCCGCCCGCGGCCGCGGACGCGGGTGCCGAGGACGGGGAGCCGACGACGGCCGATGCGCCGGGCGAGGGGACCGAGCCGACGACGCCGAGCGAGCCGGGTGCTTCGGATCCCGCCAAGCCACTGACGCCGAAGAAGCCGGGCGGGGCGACGCCGAGCCCGAGCACGCCGACTCCGAGCACGCCGACTCCGAGCACGCCGAGCCCGAACACGCCGACGCCGGTTGCGAAGCCCGGCGGCACGCCACCTCCCGCGGCGAAGCCGTCCAGTCCCGCGACGCCGACCCAGCCGAGCGAGCCGACGCCGCCCGCCGCGAAGCCGTCCGCGCCCGAGTCGAAGCCGTCGACGCCGGTGGCGAAGCCATCCACACCGCCCGCCGCACCGTCGTCGCCGCCGTCCGGCGGATCGCCGAGCGCCCCGCCTTCGGCGCCCGTGGTCAAGCCAGCGACGCCGCCCGCCTCACCGGCACCGCAGAAGCCCGCGGTGCAGAAGCCCGGGGCGCCCAAGTCCGCGCGGCTCCGCGTCGAGCATCCGCGGATGATGGCGAGCGTGAACGATCCCATCCACCAAGCGGGGAACCCGCGGCGATGCGTGGACACTCACGCTCTCGCACGCGCGTCCCGAACCGAGGTCAGCGCATGACGACCCCACGCTCCCATCTTCAACCGCACCGCGCGTCGCGTGGACATGAAGGCCACGCATGCAACGCCAGCGATGTCGTGGCGCGTGAACACGTTGCTCTCGATGCGTCGCGGAGCATCGCGTCGGCGCTCCATGACCGACCTACGACTGCGCGCCGCGGCCGTGCAGCACGCCCCCATCTCCCCTTGGCATCTCTGATCCTTTTGGCTACAGTGCTCGCCTCCCGGCCCGTGTACGCCCTCGCACCACCGGCTACGGCTGCAACCGACGCAACGCAGCCTGCGCCGAAGGCAGCACCCACGCCCGCGAAGGCGAAGGCCGCCCCGACGCCCGCGAAGGACGGTGCCACCGTGCAAGCCGATGCGCAGGCCGGCACGTCGACGAAGGGAACCAAGGCGCCGAAGGGCGCAACCAAGGCCTCGTCGAAGAAGCCCGCCGCGGGCGGCAAGAAGGCGATCTCCATCGACGACGAGTTCCTGATCGAGGGCAAGCTCGAGAAGCCGAACGCGTACTACATCCTCCGTCGATCCTCGATCGACTTCGACTGGGCGCGCCTCGGCGCAACCTTCTCTCCTTTGGTGCTTGAGTCCGTACAGGATCCTTTGTTCTAATCCGTGTCGAGGTGGCCAGGTCCACCTCACCCCCGAGCGCGCGAGCGGTCGGGGAGGGGCGTCGCGAGCGCTCCCGTTTCGGCCTGCGGCGCTTAGGTCCGCGACGAGACGCTCGCCAACCCCAGCCCACTTCGGGCAAGATGCAAACCCACACTCACTGAAACAACGCCGGGTCTCATCAGACGTGCACCCGGTTCCAAGCGGGGCCTCGCCCCGTGCGACGAGGAGGACGACAAGTCATGGGCGGTCAACCATTTGCGGAGTTCTACCAGGACGGCGGGTTCTGGATGCACTTCATCGCGCTCTCTGCCGTGCTCGGCGCGGGCGTCACCATCGAGCGTTTCATCTTCCTGTTCTTCCGTTTCAACATCAACGGAGCTCAGTTCTTCAACCAGATCCAGAAGTTGGTCATGGCCAACAACATCGACCGCGCGATCAAGCTGTGCAACGCCGCCGACAAGGCTGCGCTTGCCCGCGTGATCAAGGCAGGTCTCACCCGGGCGAACAAGAGCGAGGCCGAGATCGCTGCGGCGATGGAAGAGGCCCTGCTCGAGGTCAGCCCGGCGATCTCGAAGCGACTCTCGATGATGCCGGCGATCGCGAACATCGCGACGCTCCTCGGCCTCATCGGCACGATCGACGGCATGATCCAAGCGTTCCGTGCAGTGGCCACGGTCGCCGCCGATCAGCGTGCGACCGCGCTCGCGAAGGGCATCGGCATCGCCATCAACACCACGGGCTTCGGTCTGATGGTCGCGATCCCGCTCCTCGCGGTGCACATGTTCATCTCGAACTTGGCCAAGAAGGTCTCGGACGAGTGCGACCTGTACTCGTCGAAGCTCGAGAACCTCCTCGCCAGCCGCGTGCGGCAAGGGTGAGTGTCGACCCGCGGGGAAGTCGCCGTGGCCTACGGCGGCTGATGCCCTCCGGGAGTTCAACCCCCACCTGAAAGGAGGAACGAGCATGGGCAAGAAGTTCGAGGAAGAAGAGATCGAAGCGAACCTGCTTCCCGTCATGAACATCATGCTCCTGTTGATTCCTGCTCTGCTTCTGGCGATGGAGATCGCCCGCATGGCAGCGATCGCGGTGTCACCACCGAAGTTCGCCGCGACCGCGGATTCGAAGCAGGATGAGAAACAGGAGAAGCCGCTCAACCTGAAGGTCTTCATCATGGAAGACGGCTATCGGGTGAGTGCGTCGGGCCAGCAGGCCGGCGCCGAGGCGGGCAAGTCGGCGGACTCCAACTCGCCGACGATCGCCCTCGCCAAGCCGGGGACGCCCCTCGACGACTACGACCGGTACGACTACACGTCGCTCGGGGCGGAGGCGCGCAAGTACAAGGACCTGTTCCCCCACGAGACCGTCGTGACGATCTCCGCGGAGAACAGCATCCCGATGCAGGTGCTCATCAACACGATGGACGCGATGCGCGGCCTCGACTGCAAGATGATGGGCGCCATGACGGCCAACGAGGAGGTCCCGCCGGAGTGCATGTTCTGGCAGGCCATCGTCGAAGCGGGAGCCGGGTGAACCATGACGACCGAAGCTGAAGAAGCGTTCATCGCCCGCAAGGCCGCCAAGCGCGAGGGTCGCCGTGGCATGGTCGAGGAGAAGGCGATCCTCGGCATGACGTCCCTCATGGACGCCATCACCATCATCGTCACCTACCTGCTCAAGAACTACGGCTCCGACCCGGTCGTCATCGCGCCGACCCAGGGCCAGAAGGTGCCGTTGTCCAAGGCGGACACGCCGATCCAGGACGGCGTTCCGGTCTACGTCAGTGAGCGTGCGATCACGTTCATGGAGAAGCGCGTCGTGCAGATGGACGAGACGGGGCAGATCGACCCCGCCGCGCTCCAGGGCCACCTGATCGGGCCGCTGTACGATCTCCTCGCGGAGGAGGCCGACAAGGCCAAGCAGATGTCCGAGGGCAAGGGAGAGGAGTGGGAAGGTCGCATCATCTTGGTGGGCGACCAGAACCTCAAGTTCTCCGTGCTCGTCGACGTGATGTACACCGCAGGGCGCGCGGAGTTCCGCGAGTATGCCTTCTGCGTCGTCCAGCAGAACGGTTAGCGCTCCGAAGCACGTCTGAAGAGAGCCGGGTCCGGGAACGGGCCCGGCTTTTTTCATGGTGCGCCCAGCATGGGCGCGACCTTGCGGGTGCAAGTCCCGCCGAGAGGAACTTCGGTCGCAGCGTGCGGTCGATCCGCGTCGGAGGATCCGACGATGGCGAAGCGACGCACCCAAGACGAGGAGACCGAGGCGAACCTGCTGCCGGTCATGAACATCATGCTGCTGCTGATCCCGGCCCTGCTGCTGGCGATGGAGGTGGCCCGCATGGGGGCGATCGACGTGTCGCCACCGCGGTTCGACAACAGCGGCCCCGCGAGCGAGGAGCCGCACGTGCGCGCCCAGCAGCTGCGCGTGCTGATCGCCGAGGACGGCTTCGTCCTCACGACCACCGACGCCGCCGGCGAGCCGAAGCGGATCGCCCTCGACGACGACCGCAAGGATCTCCTCGACCCCTCGCGCTACGACTACGCCGCCCTCGAGGATGCTGCCGTCCAGATGGTAACCGTTCAGGCCGGGGTTTGAGGCGCGGCGCCGGGCGTGCGAATGCCGAGGCATGAGCACGCCGAAGAGCCCCGAAGAACTCACGAAGCAGATCGAGCAGCTGGTGGCGCAGTACGTGGAGGA
>JBIJCC010000202.1:0-6447 GCA_044344875.1 Nannocystaceae bacterium | reverse complement strand
CTCGAAGGTCGGTATCAAGGGCCGCCGGCTCGAGGCTGGATGGAGCGAAGAGTTCCTCATGAAAGTGCTCGCGGCCCATGCGAATTAGATGCAATCGCCCTGCCCCCTCCCCCGACTGCTGCGACGACATGCTCCCGTTCGCGAGCACGAACCCCGCGATCCCAGCCGGCGCCAAATGATGCAGGAAGTGCTGCACCCACGCGAAGTTCGCGTTCCCCGCCGGCGGCACGCCGTACTTCCACCTCACGTCCTCCCGCAGCCGGTCCCCGCCCCAGTCGCTGTCGTTGAACGGGGGGTTCGCGATCACGTAGTCCGCCTTCAGATCCCGGTGCATGTCGTGGTGGAACGACCCCGCCTCGTGCCACGCGATGTTCGCGTCGATCCCCCGGATCGCCAGGTTCAGCTTCGCCAGGCGCCAGGTGGTGTGGTTGCTCTCCTGCCCGTAGATGCTCACGTCGCCGATGCGGCCACCGTGCGCCTCCACGAACTTCTCGCTCTGCACGAACATCCCGCCCGACCCGCAGCACGGATCGAACACCCGCCCCTTGTACGGCGCCAGCATCTCGACCAGCACCCGGACCACGCATTGCGGCGTGTAGAACTGCCCGCCCTTCTTCCCCTCGGCCGACGCGAACTGCCCGAGGAAGTACTCGTATACCCGCCCGAGCACGTCCCGTGAGCGGTTCTCCTTGTCGCCCAGACCGATCGTGCCGATCAGGTCGATCAGCTCACCCAGCCGCTGCTTGTCCAGCGCCGGCCGAGCATAGTCCTTCGGCAGCACCCCCTTCAGCGTCGGGTTCTCGCGCTCGATCGCCACCATCGCGTCGTCGAGCAGCTTGCCGATCGTCGGTTGCTTCGCCTTGCCCTGCAGCTGCGTCCACCGTGCCTCTTTCGCCACCCAGAAGATGTTGTCGGCCCGGTACTCGTCGGGGTCCTCGGGGTCGGCGCCCGACTTCTTGTCGGCCTCCAACGCCGCGTGCTTCTCCTCAAACGCGTCCGAGATGTACTTCAGGAAGATCAGCCCGAGCACCACGTGCTTGTACTCGGATGGGTCGACGTTGCCGCGGAGCTTGTCCGCCGCCAGAAACAGCTTCGCCTCGAACCCCAGGTTCGCCCCCGACGACACCGCGGCCCTCCCCTCGGCCGCCTTCTTACCCCGCGGCCGCTTCGGCTCCGGGCTCTCGAGCACGAGCGGCTCCGTGGCCTCGTACTCGGTGTCGTCGTCGTGTTCCTCACCGCCATCGGCCAGGCGGACCGATCCCCCGCGCCCCTGCCCCTTGAGCAGCACCCCCTCTTCCACCAGGGCGTCGCGGATCTCCGCGTACTCCTCCGCGTCGACCTCGTGCCCGACGGCCTCGCCGAGCGCCTGTCTGAGGCGGCCATTGCCGATGCTCGTGCCATCGGCGGGGACCAGTTCGAGCAGCTTGGTGCGGAGCTTCTTGCGTGACGTGGACATGGGTCGGCGGCGCGGTCGCCCACGCGTCGGACCGCGCGGGATCGAGGCAGGATCGGCCGCAAGAGTACCGCACGACGCCTGGACCCGGGCTGGTCCGGCTCGGCCCTCGACCGGCCCTCGGTGGGCGCCCGGGCCCTACGAACTCCGGGCCGCCCTGGTGGGGAACTGCCCAGACGGCCGGTGGGTCGATCGCGCGCGGGAACTTTCGGCGCGGGTGAGCGACCTGAGTCTCGTGGGCAAGGTGATCGCAGTCGGTCTCGCAGCATGGGCAGTCTTCGCGCTTCTGCGGTGGGTCGCTCGGGAGTTGGCCCGTCGCCAGGCGGCCGGTCCGGTCCTTGGCCTCGTGGCTGTCGCCATCGGGGCTTGGCTCATCTTCGCCGGGGGCTACGAGGGAACCCGCACATCCCGATCGCACGCCGCCGAGGCGCGGCCGAGCGCACGGGAACACACAACATCGAGGCCGGCGCCCACCGAACAGCGAGATCGCTTCGCGCTCACGACGGCCAACAATGTGCCTGCGAACGCGCTCGGAGATGTGCCCGCACCGAGCCGCCTCGAAGCTGCCGTTCCCTATCTGGGGGGAGTGCGAGAGGTGGCGCCTCGCGAGGCCGTACGCGTGGCAGACCAGTCCGGGGTGCCGAGTCGGCGCGCCGCCAAGCGTCGAGCGGCCACGCCGTCGGAGTTTCCATTCGCGGACCTGCCCGATCTCGACCAGAGCAAGCCGGTCAAGGTCAAGAGCTACACCCGCAAGGACGGCACCTTTGTCCGTGGCCACTCTCGGCGTCTGCCGAGGAGTTGAGCCCGCGTCGTCACAGCTCGACTCATGGCCCGCGTCGCTATCTCTTGCGGACCTTCGCGACCTTCGCCACCTTCGCGACCTTGCCGCTCTTCGCCCCCACGCTCCCCCCCAGCTGCGGCGTCACCCCCTCCACCAACAACGAATCCAACCGCCCCACGCGATCCCCCAACATCTTCGCCATGACCTCCGTCGTGTCGAACCCATGCCGCTGCGCGAGCAACGTCAGATCCAGCGCCACCTGACTGACCGCAATCTCCGCGATCGCCACCGTCTCGCTGACCACCGCCCGATCGCTCGCCTTCCCCGTCGTCGCCCCGAGCAGGCTCGATCGATCGTCCGCGACCACCACCAATCGGTGCTCCCAGAACGTCTCGAGGTCCGCCTCGCGCAACCCGTAGCTGAAGCGCAGCCCGGACATCCCCTCGGGCAGCGCGGCGTGGGAGAACACCACCACGAACGCCCCGCGCCGCGTCGCGGTCGCGAGCGCCTCACTCAGCTGCACCACCTCCCGCGGCCAGCCGCTGACGACCAATCGTGTGCGCGCCGATCCGGCGATCCGCGTCGCCTCCTCGAGGATCCGATCGTACCCCGCGACCGAGAACGCATCGGGCGCGGACGGCTCGACGTCGAGGCGCTGGGCCGCCTCGCGCATGGCCTTGGCCGAGGCGTCGAAGCGCCGCCGCAGCAGGGCCTCGAGGCCGGTGGGCGGGACCGCGGTGAAGCGCTCGGGTGGGCCGGGTTCGCGCCGCGCCGCGCCGCGGGCCACGAGCTGCCGCAGCACGGTGTAGACCGCCGAGCGCGGCACGCCGGCGTTGCGGCTGACCTCGTAGCCGGTGCTCGCGCCCGATTGCAGGAGCGCCACGTAGGCGCGCGCCTCGTTGAGCGCGAAGCCCAGCACACCGAGCTGTCGCACCAGGTCGTCGTCGTCCGTCGTCGCCTTCGTCATGTGTGGTCCTTCGCGTCGTCCTGCGCCTGCCCGCGCGGCAGCTCGAGCGCGAACACGCTGCCGCGGCTCGGCTCGGAGCGCACCGACGCGCGGCCGCCGTGGGCCTCGGCGATCGCCCGCACCAGCGCGAGGCCGAGCCCCGTGCCGCGCTGCCGCTTGGAGTGGAAGCGATCGAAGATCCGCGGCAATTCCCCGGCCGCGATCCCCGGCCCGTCGTCCTCGACCTCGACGCGCGCGGCCTCGGGCTCGATCGCGACGCGCACGGCCACCGCGGTCTGGGCGAACGAGGCGGCATTGTCGACGAGGTTGCGCAGCGCGGTCTCGATCCGCGCGGGCACACCGACGATCGAGGCCCCGTCGGACGGACCCCCGGTCACGTCGCAGGTGAAGCGCAGCGCCGCCCACCGCGGATCGGCCCGCGTGCTGTCGACGACGCCGCACGCCAGGGCACCGAGATCGATCGGCTCGCGCGCCTCGCCGCCCAGGCCCGCCTCGGCCCGCGCGAGCTCGAGGAACTGGTGCACCAGCCGATCGAGCCGCCCGCCGGCGTCCTCGATCACCCCCGCGAGCATGCGCGCCCGCGCGGCATCGTCGGGTCGCTCGCCCAATGCCTCGGCGGCCGCACGGATCGCCGCGACCGGGTTCTTGAGCTCGTGGGCGAGGTCGGCCAGCGCCGCCTCGTGGGCCTGCGCGTGGCCGCGGACCTCGCCGATCAGTCGATTCAGCGCCGTCGCCAGATCGCCGAACTCGTCGCGCCGCCCGAGATCGAGCGGGACGCCGCGAGACAGCCGATCGACCTGGTCCACCGCCTGCCACCGCAGGCGCTCGAGCGGCCGCACCATCCGCCAGCCGAGCCACCACCCCAGGGCGATCGCACACGGCACGGTGATCAACGTCAGCTTGAGCAGCTGGTAGCGCAGATCGTACAGCGCCCGGATCGCGCGACGACTCGCGTCCTGGGCGTGGGCGACCGCGACGATCGCTTCAGCACGGCGAATCGGCGCCGCGCCGTGGCACTCGAGCAGACGACCGCCGGTCGACGCATGGCACGCGCTGTCGACCTCGCCGGCGAACGCCCGCTGCACCTCCGCGCGCGCACCGACCGGTCCGAGCTCGCGATCGAACGCCGCGAGGCTCGGCGCGCCGTCGGGCCCGAAGAACACCTCACCGACCGCCCAGCCCGCCCCGGTGTCGTGGTGATCGGCGCTCGCACGCACCCGGCCATCGGGCTCGACGATGCGCAGGTGCACGCCGTGGCGCACCGCGATCCCGTCGAGATCCTCGGGCGACAGGGCGGCCTCCACCGCAGCCGCCGCCACCGCCTCGCGCAGGCGCTCGCCGACCCCGGACTCGATCATGCTCGCCGACGCCACCATCACCAACGGCAGCACCGCGACGAGCACGGCGACGATGAAGGCCCGGACCCGCAGCGACCGCAGGCCCCAGCGCGGGCGGCCACGGCCACCGCGAACCACGCGGCCGGGACCGCCGCGGCCCCGGCTCACGGATCCCTCCACCGATACCCGGCGCCGACCACCGTCTCGATCCGATCGAACGCGGGATCGATCGCCTCGAGCTTGCGCCGCAGGCGATTGACGTACGTGTCGATGATCCGCGGCGCGACCACGGTGCCGTCGCCGCGCACGCGCTCGAGCAACGCATCGCGCGACAGCACGATCCCCGGCCGCCGCGTCAGCGCGTCGAGCAGACGCAGCTCGGTCATCGTCGTGGTCAGCAGGTGACCCGCCCAGCGCACCTCGAGCCGGGCATCGTCGATCTCGAGCGCCCCGATCCGCCGCGCCGCGCTCGGCGGCTCGACGGGCGCGCCGCCGCGGATCGCCTGGCGCCGCAGCAGCGCCGCCACTCGCGACACGAGCACGCGATTGGAGAACGGCTTGGTGACGTAGTCGTCGGCGCCGAGCTCGAGGCCGAGCGCCTCGTCGATCTCGTCGTCGCGCGCGGTCAGCACCAGGATCGGCAGCGCCTCGCCGCGCGCCCGCAGCGTCCGCACCAGGGCGAAGCCGTCGAGCTCGGGCATGTTGACGTCGGTGACGAGCAGCTCGATGTCACCGCGCTCGAGCCGGACCAGGGCGGCGCGGCCATCGCCCGCGCACACGACCTCGTGGCCCGCGTCGCCGAACGCGAGCGTCAGCACCGCCAGTAGCCCCGCGTCGTCGTCGACCAGGAGGATCCGCGCCATCGACGGCGCACCCTACCACGGTTGCCGCCACAGGCCCCCCGTGCCACGATGCCGGCGAATGCGAGACGATCGGCGGGAGTGGGCGCGATGAAGGGCTGGATCGGCTGGATCCTGCTCGGCCTGTCCCTGCTGCTGGTCGCCGCGGGCTACCGCAACATGCAGCCCGAGGCCGCCACCGAGGAGCTCTCGCGCGCCTCGGCCTGCAGCGGCGCGAAGTCCTGCGTCCTCATGAGCGACCGCCCGGGCATCGTCCGCACCGACTTCGTGCGCCGGCGCTACCAGTGGCTCACGTCCGAGGGCACGATCGTCGTCGCGTGCCGCCGCGAGTTCTACGTCGCCGGCACGTGGACCTGCACCGCAGCCCCCGGCGCGCTGTAGACGAACGCTCCGAGCTCCGACCTCCGGTCTCGCCACCGTGAGACCGCAAGGTCGGAAGGAGGGGGGCCCCGATGGGCTCTGCCCAGCGGGGGGAGGACGCGGCAGTGTCCTCCAGACAGTTATAGATTCAGGGCGCCTTCCCAGTCCTTGCACAGCTTGTCGAGCGAGGTGTCGAGGTCCTTGTCCTCCATCGTCGCCGACATGAGGTCGACCTGGATCTTGCCGCACATGAACGCGGCCTCGACCAGGGCCGACGCCATCTTCGACTGCATGTCCTCGGAGACCTGGAAGCCGCGGAGCTCGCTCATCTCCTTCATGCGCTTGGACAGGTCGTCCTTGTTGGAGTCGAGGTACTTCTGCGCGTCCGCGACGCCGGCCTTCTTGTCCGCCGCGCCGGTCACCTTGGTGGTGATCTCCTTGCTGTGCTTGCCGAGCAGGTCGATGCTCTCCTGGACGGAGGCGTCCTTCTTGCAGCCAGCGACGGTCAGGAGGGGGACGAGCACCAGGGCGAGACGAAGGGAACGTGACATGGGACCTCGGTTGCTAGTCCCCTGGATCCTTGATTTCTAGCAAAACCCCCGGGGTCAATCACCGTGCACCTGCTGGGTTCGGAGGCCGAAGCGCCGCATCTTCGCGAGGATCTCGTCGGCGGTCTTGGTCCACACGAA
>JBIJCC010000201.1:0-6459 GCA_044344875.1 Nannocystaceae bacterium | reverse complement strand
AGACCACCGGTAAGCCGTGTGCGGGAAATTCGCACGCACGGTTTGAACGGGGGCCCTACCGGAATTCAATCCAAGAGAGAAGGAAGGTAGGGTCTACCAATGATCCTTCGCCGCCGTCCCCGTCCGGTCGTCGTCCGCCTCGCCATCGCGCCGATCGTCGCCGCCGTGATCGCGGCCGCCCCCGCCGTCGCTTCGGCGCTGTGCACCAACGGCAGCAACGTCGACTGCAACCCCGCCGGCACCACGCTGAACGCCGCGGCGGTCTTCATCGATCCAGCACCGCCGGTCGGCTACGACCAGTGCGCCGGGTTCATCAATACCGCCGCCGACGACATCGACGTCAGCTGGGAGAACAACTGCATCGAGTTCAACGGCGGCGACATGTGGCTGCGCGCCTACGACGACGCCACGGGCGAGATCCTGATGGGCGGGCACCTCTTCGACCCCCAGGCGTGCCCGTGGGCCAGCGTGCTCGGCTACGACAGCGACACCCCCGAGGGCGAAGGACTGCTCGGCCACTCCGGCTTCTGCGACGGCAGCAACGGGACGTCGTTCGCCTGGTTCCCCAACGGTGGCAACTTCTGTGGCTGCGGCTCGGGCACCTGCAACGACATCTTCACGGCGAACGCGGCCAACGACGCGATCCTCTACGCCGGTGGCGACGCCCCGGACAACGCTTGGGAGGTGTTCTATGCCCCGGGCGTCGGCAAGGACAGCTGCCCCGGTGTCGAGGTGGTGACCAACCTGCGGATCGGGATCTACGTCCCCAGCCTCGATCCCGACGACGACGACGACGGCATCCTCGACGTCGACGACAACTGCGACCTCGTGCAGAACCTCGGTCAAGAGGACGGCGATGGCGACGGAGCCGGCGATGCGTGTGACAACTGCCTGGGTCTCGCCAACGCCAACCAGCTCGACAGCGACACCGACGGTGACGGCAACGCCTGCGACAATTGCCCGTTCGACGCCGATGCCACGCAGACCGACGGCGACGGCGACACGTTCGGCGACGTCTGCGACAACTGCTTCGCCGACGCCAACCCCGGGCAAGAGGACATGGACGGCGACGGCGTCGGCGACCTCTGCGACATCTGCCCCGGCGCCGAGTTCAACGACCCCGACTTCGACGGCCTGTGCGCCGACGTCGACAACTGTCCGGTGACGGCGAACCCGGGCCAGGAGAACTCCGACGGCGACGAGGTCGGCGACGCCTGTGACAACTGCGACCTGGTCGACAACCCGCTGCAGGAGGATCAGGACGGCGACGCGATCGGCGATCTCTGTGACAACTGCTCGGCGGTCCCCAATCCTGCGCAGCTCGACACCGACGACGACGGCTGGGCCGACGAGTGCGACAACTGTCCGCTGGTCGCCAATCCCAACCAGCAGAAGAGCGACTTCGACGGGGTCGGCGATGCCTGCGATCCGTGCCCGTTCGACCCCCTCGATGCCGACGACGACGCCGATGGCGACTGCGACAGCACCGACAACTGCCCGGGTCTGTCGAACCCGGACCAGGCGGACGCGGACGGGGACGATCTCGGCGACGACTGCGACGCGTGCATCGACGACGCCGACAACGACGGTGACGAGGATGGCCTGTGCGGTGACGTCGACAATTGCCCCGACGACGCCAACCCCGATCAAGCGGACGCGGACGACGACGGCGTCGGCGACGTCTGCGAGGGCGCGGGCGAGTCGAGCAGCTCGGGTGCCTCGGACGGCAGCTCCTCGAGCGGTGGCACGACGGTGGATCCGACGGCGGCCGACACCACCGACGGCGGAACGTCGGACGGCGGTAGCAGCAGCAGCGGCGGTGCGGTGGATCCGAGCGAGAGCAGCGGTGGCGTGACGGCCGACGGGGAGAGCAGCGGCACGGCCGGCAGCGACGTAGAGGCCGACGGTTGCGGCTGCACCAACGATCCTACGCCACGCGGCGCGTGGACGAGCCTGCTGCTGCTGGTCGGATGGCGCCGACGTCGACGCGGCTGACGGGGATCACCAGTCGCCGATCCAATGGTTGCCCGCCGTGTCCGTCCACGGCGGGGGGCTCGCGTCGGTGGCGATCACCAGGTCGTCGATCCAGCAGTCGTTGTCCGGCGGCGCCTCGTTGTTCCAGTACGTGAACAGGTAGAAGTAGTCGATCACACCGCCGGCCTCGGTGATCGTCGGGACGTCGGTGCGGTCGAAGATGAGTTCGTCGTCGCGCCAGATCCGGACCCGCGCCGCGCCGCCGTCGTCGACCGGGACGTCGTCGACGAAGAGATACATCTCGTAGCGCTCCCAGGTGTCGCGCGGCAGGCTCGGACCATCGTAGGCCGCCCAGATGTCGTGGACCTCCTTGATCGTCCGCAGCACCGACATCGTCTCGTCGGCGCGGTCGACGTAGAGGTCGTTGAAGCCGGCGTTCTCACCATTGGCGTCGCGGTTGTGCAGGCGCAGGAACTTCATCCACGGCGAGGCGCTGAACTCGAACTCGGACGGCCAGTAGACGTACAGGCGCACCCAGATCTCGCCGCCCTTCGCGACGGCGGGATCGATCGGGAGCACGGCGCCCCACTGACCGAAGCCGCCGCCGTCGCTGGCGCGGATGCTCATCTGGGCGCTCTGCGAGCCGCGGTGCGCCTGGGCGGAGGACGCGATGGTGCGCCCCGCGGCGTCGAACGGCGCAAAGTTGGTCAGGGATTCGCCGTCGGCGTAGGCCTCGAAGTCGTCGAAGAAGTAGGGATCGAAGTCGACGGATCCGGTGGAGGTGTCGGAGGGGTCGGGGTCGGTGGTCGAATCGGCGGTGGTCGAGTCGGCGGCGGTCGAGTCGGCGGCGGTGGTGGTGTCTGCGGAGGTGCCCGTGCTTTCGGGGGCGTCCGTTCCGGACGTCGAGCCTGGGGCGCCGGCGGTCGAGGTGGTGGAATCCGCCGGGCCGTCGGTGGACGACGGGTCGCCGCAGGCGGACGGCGGGAGGGTCAGCGCGAGGGCGAACAGGGGAGCGAGTCGCACGGGGGACAAGACCCCGCACGGGCCCGGCGCTTCACGGGGATCGCAGGCTCATTGGATTCTCCCCGCGAGCGCATGGACCGGCGAGTACAGCCCCATCCATGTGAAGGCGATCAGGCCTGCCGCCACGACCGCGACGCCGACCAGCGCGGCCACGCGTGTGCCCGGCTTGCGCGGGAGCCAGCCGGCGAGGAGGCCCGCGCCGACCAGGCCCGCCAGGCAGCCGATCGCGTACTCGCTGGAGGTCACGACCACGAAGCTCGGGGTCAGGGCCGTGGAGCCGAAGTCGGCCACCATCGCCTTCATCGCCGGGGCTGTGCGCACGAGCCACCCGAGCGCGACCCACTCGAGCAGGAGGATGGCGGTGACGAAGCCTCGCCAGAAGTTCACCGCGGGATCCTACCCTGCCGCTGCGGTGACGGCACGCGGTCGCGCGGAGGTCACTCGGAGGGGCACTCCGGGACCTCGGTCGGGAAAGCTTCGCTCGCGCAGCCCTCGACCGGCGGGATGTAGCCGAAGGAGCCGCGGTAGTAGTAGTGCACGTGGTTCGTGCCGAAGGTGCTCATTCGGACCTCGAGGATGAAGCAATCTTCGGTGCGATGGAGAGTCGCCTCCTTGGGCGTTCCTCCGGAGATGCGAACGAAGTCAAAGCCTTCGGCGGGCTCGAGCGTCGCGACTCCCGGCTCCGGGCCCGGTCCGAACACCGCCACCTCGGGAAAAGTCGCCGGATTCCCGCACATCACGTCGACGCCGGTCATGGTCCCGTCGGCGTGGAACTCGATCTCGTGGAAGTTTGGTGCACTGCAGCCACTGACCTCCGCGGTGTCGAAGTCGGTTCCGCAGGAACTACTCGTGAACTTGCCGAGTAGCCAGGACAGGTCGTCGTCTGGCTCGTCGACTTCGCCCTCCTCCCCGTTTTCCGCTGCATCCGCATCGTCGTTCCCGACGCTGGGACCGCACGCCGGGGCCAAGCCGACCGCAACGAGCACAGCCTGGATGCTCCGGCTCACCGACATGACATCACGCCGTCCACCAACGACCGAGCCGCGCGGCGGTCACTCGGCAGGGCACTCCGGGACCTCGGTCGGGAAGATCTCGGCGGCGCACCCCTCGACGGGCGGGATGTAGCCGAACGACCCGCGCGAATAGTAGTGAACGTAGTCCGTCGTGCCGGAGCGCATTCGAAGTTCGACGACGAAGCAGTCCTCGGTCCGATGCACGCTTGCTTCGGCGAGTTCTACCCCCGCGACGGGAATGTGATCGAATCCATCCGCGGGCCTCAGCGTGGCTACGCCCGGCTCGTCACCCGGCTCGAAAACCGCTATCTCCGGCAAGGTCGCCGGATTTCCGCACATCACCTCAGTGCCGGTCATGGTCCCGTCGGCGTGAAACTCCAACTCGAAGAACAGGGGCTTGGCGCAGCCATCGACGTACAGCTCGTCGGGATCGCTGCCGCACGCCTTGACGAACTTCCCGAGCAGCCACGACAAGTCGTCGTCTGGCTTGCCCACTTCGCCCTCCTCCCCGTTCTCCCCCGCGTCCGCGTCATCGTCCCCAACGCTTGGCCCGCAGCCCGCGGCCATCCCGGCCGCGAAGAGGGCACCTCCGAGGGCGTAGATCACAGACATGCGATCACGTGATCCGCAATTCGCTCATTCGGGGCATCCGGGACCTCGGTCGGGAAGATCTCGGCGGCGCAGCCCTCGACGGGCGGGATGTAGCCGAAGCTTCCGCGCGAGTAGTAGTGAACCGAGTCGCTGCCGAAGGTTCGCATTCGAACTTCGAGGATGAAGCAGTCCTCGGTCTGGTGCAGGCTGGCCTCGGCCGGATACCCTCCCGAAATGTAAACGTGATCGAAGCCGTCCGCGGGCTCGAGCGTCGCCGCACCACGCACCGGACCCGGTCCGAACACCGCCACCTCGGGCAGCTTCGCCGGATTCCCGCACATCACCTCGACACCGGTCATCGTTCCGTCAGCATGAAACTCGATCTCATGGAAGAATGATTTACTACAGTCATTGACATACACCTCGTCAAAGTCGTTGCCGCACGCCTTGACGAACTTCCCGAGCAGCCACGACAAGTCGTCGTCTGGCTCGCCGACTTCGCCCTCCTCGCCGTTCTCCCCCGCGTCCGCGTCATCGTCCCCAACGCTGGGACCGCAGCCCGCGGCCATCCCGACCGCGATGAGAACAGCCTGGATGGCCTGGCTCACCGACATCACGCCGTCCACCAACGACCGAGCCGCGCGGCGGTCACTCGCCAGGGCACTCCGGGACCTCGGTCGGGAAGATCTCGGCGGCGCAGCCCTCGACGGGCGGGATGTAGCCGAACGACCCGCGGGAGTAGTAGTGAACGGAGTCGTTTCCAAAGGTCTGCATTCGAACCTCGAGGATGAAGCAGTCCTCGGTCCGGCGCAGACTGGCCTCAGCCGGGTTTCCTCCCGAAATGCGAACGTGATCAAAGCCATCCGCGGGCTCGAGCGTCGCGATTCCCGGCGCCGGACCCGGTCCGAACATCGCCACCTCAGGCAGCTTCGCCGGATTCCCGCACATCACCTCGACGCCGGTCATGGTCCCGTCGGGGTGAAACTCGATCTCGTGGAAAAGAGGTTTACTACAGTCATTGACATACACCTCGTCGAAGTCGTTTCCGCACGCTTTGACGAACTTGCCGAGCAGCCACGACAGGTCGTCTTCCGGCTCGCCCTCCTCCCCATTTGCCCCCGCCTCCGCATCATCGTCATCGTCATCGTCATCGTCATCGTCATCGTCATCGTCCCCCACGCTGGGACCGCATCCCGTGATGATGCTCAGCGCGACGAGAACACCTCGGATGGCCTGGCTCACAGACATGAGATCACCTTCTTCGTCGTCGTGGTGGCACCGCGAGCATCTCGCGCTCGAACCGCGAGTTCGTGGGTTCCCGTGAACGTCACCGAGGACACGCTGCTCGCGAGGAGCACCCCGTCCACCAACCACCGCGTGCTCACGAGGTCATTGTTCGGGTCCGACACCGTCGCCGTCAGCGCCCGCGCAACTCCGCACGTCACCTGACTCGGGACCGTGATGCTCGCGATCGGGGGCGAGCCCGTCGCAGGGTTGGAGTTCAGGTTCAGTCGAGCGGTGACCGTCGTCGTTCCTGAGCCGCAGGGCAACGTCAGTGTCGAGTTGATGTTCGTGAGCGCAAGGCTGCCGCCATTCTGCGTGCCCTTCACGGTCGTGTTCGTCACCTGTCGCCGCGTGAACGTCTGGCCGCCGGTGGTGACCCTTGCCTCGAATACGAGGCCGCCCGGCGGGAAGCCGCGCTCGGTCGTACTCTGCCGCGCCACGCCGATGGACGGCTGCTCGAGCTCGAACGACACGGCGCTGAGCGGGAACGGCGACGTGGTGCCGTCCGAGCACAACGCGGTCGGTGTGATCGCGCTCGTGGTCGCAGCGGTGAGGGACCCCAGGTAGAACGGGC
>JBIJCC010000060.1:0-60893 GCA_044344875.1 Nannocystaceae bacterium | reverse complement strand
CTTCGCTTGGCTGCTGCGGTTCCGCCGCATCGTCACCCGCTGGGAGGTCTCCGCCGACAACTTCTTGGGGTTCGTGCAACTTGGCTGCCTCTCCATCCTGCTCAGGCGGTTATGAGATGCTCTCTAGCAGAGTGCGCGCGTGGGTGAGAAAACCGAGCGCTCTGGGTGCATGGCCTACGGACCGCGGCGCCATCACGCCGAGGGACCATCGACGCGGTGGATCGCGTACCTTCGTGGTCGTGATCGCTCGATCCATCTCGATCCTCGCGCTCGCGTGCAGCCTCGCGATCGCGTGCGGCGCCGCCGCGGAGGTGAGCCAGCCCCCCGAGGACGCGCCGCCGGCTGCGCCAGACGCCGAGCCCGAGGCCGAGGGCGATCGCGTCGGTCTCCCCGCGACCCCGTTCGAGGTCGAGGGCTGGATCGTCGACGGCGAGCCGGCCGCACCCGACGCGATCACGCTGGCCGATCTCGCCGGTCACGTCGTCGTCGTGCGCTTCTGGACAGACACCTGCCCCTACTGCCGCGCCACGGCGCCGGCGCTCGCGGAGCTCCATCACGACTTCGGACCGCGCGGGGTGGTCGTGCTCGGCTTGCACCACCCCAAGCCGCGGCCCGACCCGAGCGCCGCGATCGATCTCGACGCGGAGTCGCGCCGCATCGGCGCGATCGCAAAGCAAATGGGCCTGAGCTTCCCGATCGGCCTCGATCGCACCTGGCGCACCCTCGACGCGTGGTGGCTCTCGCACCGGTCACGCGCCGCGACGAGCGCGACGTTCGTGCTCGATCGACGGGGGATCATCCGATGGATCCACCCAGGGCCGGAGTTCCACGCGGGCGGTCCCGAAGACCATGCGCAGTGCCGCGCCGACTACGCCCGACTCCGCGAGACGATCACCGCGCTGCTCGACGAAGACGCGGCCTGATCGCGCGATCGCCCACCTCTGTACACCCGTCTAGCCGCGACAATCGTGTCGCACTCGCACGCCTTCACGCCGTCGCTGCGACCCGACGCGCGGACGTCGCATTGGCGCCGTCCCGTGGATCGCTGCTATCTTTGCTGGAACCTTGTTCTTGCGATGAAGACGCCCCGATTCCGATGCGGAGCCCTCGCCGTGGCGGCGCTGCTCCCCGCATGCAGTTCGATCGCCGCCGAATCCCCCGTGACGACCGGGAGCGTGCAGGACTCGTCGAGCGGCGCATCGCCCTCGGGTGAGACCGGGGACGACGACGACGACGACGACGAGGATCCGGAGGGCACCGGTGGCGCCCCCGACGACGACACCAGCGGCGGCGGGGACTCGAGCAGCGGCGACCCACCGGCGCCCTCGGCCGGGTTCCCCCTGTGCCCCGAACCGCTACCCCCGTCGTGGGTGCTCTGCGAGGACTTCGAGGGCATCGACGATCTCTCGACGCTCTTCTTCGAGTACCAAGCTGGCGACGGCGCGTTCGTGCTCGGCGATGGCGATGCGGCGAGCGGCCGACGATCGATGCGAACGATCCACCGCGCTGGCGTCGAAGGTGCGGGTTGGCTGAGCGCGGCGATCGGCCGCAACCCCGCGGTGTATGGCGACAGCCCCAACGCCGCCGCCGACGGTGACTTCCAGTCGATCTACTGGCGCTTCCGCGTCAAGACGCAGGCGGGCTGGCCCGACGCCGGCCTCGGGCACCTGACCAGCGCGTCGGTGTTCGCGTCCGCCGAGTGGACGCAGGCGATGGTCGCTCGGCTGCGCTCCGACGGCGACAACGTCGTGCTCCTCGCCGACCCGATCAGCTGCATCGAGGGCGACGAGGTCGCGTGCGCCGGCTTCGAGGACGTCATGGGCCAGAAGGGCTTGGGGCCGCTCGTCGGCGCCACGCCGATCTTCTCCGCCGCCGACGCCGACACCTGGCGGTGCGTCGAGGCCCATGTCGTGCTCAACACGCCCGGGGCCGCCGACGGCGTGTTCGAGTTCTGGGTCGACGAGGCGCTCGAGAACGGCGCGTACGATCTCGACTGGCGCGGCACGTGGGAGGGCTACGGCATCAACCTCGTGACGCTCGAGAACCTGTGGCCGGGCGGCGCGCCGACGGATCTCGAGCGGGCGATCGACGACTTCGTGATCTCGACCGAGCCGATCGGCTGCGACTGAGCCACGGCCGCCCCTCGGTGGTCACTCGATCACGCCGAACGAGAACCGGCGGACGCGCTCGACCAGCGCGCGGGCGTCCGAACAGCGCGTCGTGGCCCACCCGGGTCGCGCGAGGGCGCCCTCGAGCACGGCCGTGATCTCCGGCGTCCGCGGCGTGCCGTCGGGCGTGCGCAGCCAGCTCGCGAACGCGTCGCGCACCGTGCCCGTCGCGCGCGAGCACACGTCGCCGAGCGAGGCGCCCGTCCGCGGATCGCCGACCATCAGCGCGATGAGGATCGCGATCGGCCCGAACGCGACCCCATCGTCGCCGCGAAGCAGGGCCTGCTCGGTGGGGCCCAACGTGCTGCGGACGACGCGATAGACGTTGACGAACCGCTTCACCGATCGCGGCGACCGCTGCACCAGCACCGCGAGCTCGCGCAGGGACGCCCGCTCCACGTCGTCGAGGGCGGTCGCGTCCACGTCGAGGGCGATCCCCGGCGGCGGCGACGGCCGCGGTGCGACCAGCTCGTCGACCAGCTCGATCGCCGCGGCCGTCGTCAGGGTCGGGACGCGGTACGGGATCTGGAAGATCTTCTCGAGGAAGTCGCGGGCCCCCGTCGCCCCGCCGAAGGCCCCGAGCTCGAGGTTGCCCGCGCGCAGGTGCTCGAGCGATCCGACCAGCCACCGCTCGTCGACCGCGACGATCACGACGAACAGCGGGAACGCCAGCAGCAGGTTGACCGCGGCGAGCACGTCGACGACTCGCGCCGGCGGGCACCGATCGAGGTCGTCGATGTACAGCACGATCCGCTCGATCGTCGGGTGGTCCGGCCACGACGTCTCGACGATCGCCTCGGTTCCCGCGCGGGTGATCTCGACGCGGCGGGCCCCGTCGTGGTCGGTCAGCTCCCACGTATCGCCGCGGCCGACGATGACCGGGTTGCGCACCGGCGCGTCGATCCGCAGCAACGCCTCGAGCGCGGCGGGGACCTTCTTCTCGGCCAGATCGGCGAGCTCGGCGAAGGGCATGCGCCGGGTGTCCGGTCGCACCAGGCGGCCGAGGCGATCGAAGTCGCGACGCACGAGTGCCGGCAGGCCGAGGTGCCGGCGGTAGTCGCCGCTGTTGGCCCGCTCGGCGAGGAAGTCGGCGAGGCGCTCACCGGGGTAGAGCTGGGCGATCTCCCGCCGGAGCTCCTCGACCCGGCAGACCTCGGCCTCGTGCTCGGCCTTGGCCTGCTCGACCGCGCTCGCGTACTCGCGCAGGCGCTCGACCGCCGCGCGGTCGGCCTCGTCCTCGAGCCGATCGAGCTCGAGGATCGCCTCCTGGAAGCGGGCAATCGTTCGCATCACCGCGTCGGTCTTGTCGATCGCGGTCTGCATCCACCGCACCAGCAGGACCGCGGCGGCGGCGAGGGCCGCGAGGTTGGGGAACCACTCGACGTGCGCGGCCACGAACGCCCCGACGCCGACCAGCAGGATCGCGGCGATGAGCCAGGGTGCCGCAGGGCGTCGCAGCAGCGAACGCGCCGCCCGCAGCGACGACGGCATCGCCTCGACGATCGCCTGCGCCCGCTCGCGTCGCAGCACGATGGCGTCCCACAGATCGTGCGCGACCTCGAGGCCGAGCGCCCGCTCGACATCGCGGATGAGCGGCCCGAACGTCGAGTGCTTGCGCAGGATCGCGAGCTGGGCCAGCAGGGTCCGCTCGCGCTCGGCCTGCTCGCGTCGCCGCTCGTCGAGGCGCGCCTGGGCCAGCTCGAGGGCGCGCTTGGCCTCGCGCTGGCGCTGCTCGGCGTCGTCGAGGCGGTGCAGCAGCGATTCCCAGCGCCGCTGCTCGGCGGCGTCGGCCCGGGTCACGTGGGCGTGGAGTCGATCGAAGATGTGCGCGACGAGGCTCGCCCACAGATCGACCTCGACGTAGTTCCACGCGTTGAACTCGACGTGCACGACGTGCGCGACGTAGGGCGGCGGCCGCACGCCCGCGACCTGCCGCTCCAGGGCGGCGGCGCGGGCCAGGATCGCCACGCGATCGCGGAGCTGGCGCATGAAGTGGCTCTTGCCGGAGCCCCACTCGCCGAACAGCCCGATCGACAGGGGAGGGTCCAGGGCGTCGGAGGCGATGAGCCGCGCGAGTGCCTCGATGTCGGGGCCGAAGCCCATGACGTCTCGGCCCTCGGGGCGGTCGGCGTGGAATCGCGGCGGAGCCGGGGGAGAGGTCACGGGCGTCTTCGGCGTCGCACGGCGGCGAGCACCGGCACGAGGATGCCGCAAGTCGTCGCCGGCGTGCTCGAGCAGCCACCGCAGCCCTGCGGATCGCCCGAGGCGCTCGGCGCCTCGGCGCTCGTCTCGGTCGTGGCCGGGGGATCGCCGGTGGTGTCGACGACCGGATCCGTCGTGCTGGTGTCGTTGCAGCCCGGATCGCCGAGGAACCCGCCGCCCCCCGAGCTCGCACAGCCGCCGCCCGATCCCGGCAGCACCGCGATCGCCTCGCGCATGTACGCGACGTACGATTGCCCCACGGCGTCGACGAACTCGACGCGGATGTTCGCGTTCGATCCGACGATCGCCTCGGGCGGCGCGAAGGCGATCGCGAACGCGCTACCCTCGACCGGCTCGTCGGTGACGAAGGGCGTCCACACCTGCTCGTCGCCGGGGACGGTCTGCGCCCACGCGGCGGACAGCGTCGTACCCGGCGTCGCGACCACGCAGCCCTCGATCATCGCGATGTCGTCGGCGTAGATGCTGAGCTCGCCGGTGGAGATCGCGGCGACCGGCGGGTTGTCGGTCGCAGCCGCGTCGTCGAACACCGCGACCACGCCCGGACGTGGCGCCCACAGGTTGAACGGCGGATCCCAGGTGTAGCCCTCGATCGCCCAGCCACCCCGCGCCAGCCCCGTGGTGTCCCAGGCGACGCCTTCGGCCGCCGCGGCCTCGGTGATCGGGCGGCGCTGCTCGTCGGGCACGATCCGCGTGGTGCAGTCGGTCCACGCTGCGGCGAGATCGAGGATGCCCTCGGGCGGGATGTCGGCGGGGTCGATGAGCGGGATGCTCGCCGCGTCGTCGACGTCGGCCTGCGACAGCCAGGTGGGCAGCGGCGACTGCGGCGAGTGCTGACGGCAGAAGCCGATCATCTGCTGCCGGCGCCCCGTCGCGACCTCGTCGGCGGTGTGCCCGAGGTCCTCGAACGAGATGCCGTACTCGAGGTGGAGCACGGGATCGACGTCGCGCTCGACGACCGTCATGCACGGGACGTCGGACCACACGATCACCGCGCGCGGGCGCAGGCCATCGGCGGCGGAGGCGGAGCTCGACGTCAGCAGCGCGAGGGCCGACGCTGCGATCGCACAGGAGTGACCACGCATGGACGCACCCAGCCTAGCACTGCTCGTCCGTCGGCGGGGCCTACGGCTCGACGCGACGCACGAGGTCCTCCGCGCGCACCAGCCACGGCGGCTCGGGCACGTCGTCGAGCTCGTAGAACCCGCCGCAGAAGCACGCGTGGGTGCAGGCGGCGCACACCGGCTTGCGGACCCGGCGCTCGGCGAGGTACGCCGCGAGGTTCACGGCGTCGTTGTTGACGAAGACCATGTCGCGGCCGCGCTTGCCGAGGTCGCCGGCCATGAACGACTCGTAGCCGGGCAGGAAGCAGTAGGGCAGGTTGATGACCTGCAGCTTCATGCGGTCGCGGAAGCGATCGATGACCTGCATCGTCCGCGCCGCCGCGGCCGCCGTGTCGGGCGCGACCATGCGGGTCGCCCGGCCGAAGGGGGTGAGGAACTGGATGTTGAGCCAGGGCGCGCCCTCGTCGAGCGCGAGCTGGGCGACATCGGCGAGCTAGTGCACGTTGCCCTTGGTGAGCGTGATGTTCACGCCGATCTCGAGGGCGCCCGCGGCCGCGCGGACGCAGTTGCGCAGGCCGGCGAGGGTCTGCTCGAACGCCTCGGCGACGCCGACCTGGGCGGCGTGCGTGCGTGCGTCGGCGCCGTGGATCGAGAACAACAGCGAGGTCACCCCCGAGCCGACCAGCCGCGCAGCGAACTCCGGGTACGCGCACATGCGGCCGTTGGTCGTGACGTTGATCCGCGCGTACCCGATCGCCCGCGCGTGGCGGACCAGCGGCACGAGCTCGGGGTTGAGCGTCGGCTCGCCGCCGTCGATGTCGAGCAGCTCGACGCCGGCGCGGCGGTACTTGGCCAGGATCTCGCGCTGGCGCGTCGGGTGGCCGTCGATCTGCGTGCGGGTGCCCACCGCACAAAACGTGCAGTGGTTGTTGCACACGTACGTCGCGTTGAGGATGAGCTTCTGCGGCCCGCGCGACGCGGCCACGCGCGCATCGAACGTGTCCTTGAACGCGCGCAGCACCTCGAGGCCGACCGCGTCGGGGAGTGCGGACGGCTCGCGCTGGAATCGCGGGCCCCAGTCGTCGACGACCGGCAGGTGCGTCCCCCGGGCGAGCCGCGTGCCCGGCAGCGGCGTGGCGAACTGCACGGCGGGCTCGGCGTCGAAGCGGTCCCACAGCTCGAGCGCCCAGTGGAGCGTCTCGTTGATCTCCTCGGCGCGCTCGCCGGGCAGACCGATCATGTAGTGGACCATCGTCGGCAGGCCGAGCTTCGCGGAGGTCTCGGCCACGCGGGTGATGGCGCCGCGATCGAGGCGCTTGCCGACGATGGTGTCGAGCACCCGCTGCGAGCCGCTCTCGGCGCTGACGCTGAGCGTCGTGATGCGTCCGACCAGGCGCACGTGCTCCTCGGGCGCGAGGCCGTCGGCGCGCATGCCGTTGGGGAACTCGAGGCGGAGGTCCGCCGCCTCGGCCGCGTCGAGCAGCGCCGGCAGGTGCCGGGGATGCACGTTGACCATCTCGTCGAGCACGTGCACGGCGGTCGCGCCCAGGGCCGCGAGCGCGGCGAGGTCGTCGCGCATGCGCATGGGCGACAGGCGTCGCTGGGTCTTGGGCGCACCAACGGCGCGATCGGGGTTGCTGCTGCAGTGGGCGCAGTCGTAGGGGCAGCCGCGCGCGCTGATCCACGGCAACACGCGGCCGCGGTCGATCGGGAACGCCCATTGGCCGCGCCCGAGCCCGCGGACCACGTCGCGCAGGAATCGATCGCGGGCGTCGAGGTCGACGCGATCCCAGCGCGGCGTCGCGACCGCGTCGAGATCGGGCGGGCGGCTCCCGATGACGTGGCGGGGCAGGGCATGTCCCGCCTCGAGCGCGGCGACGAGCTCGGGCAGCGCGACCTCGGCTTCGTACTCGAGGCGGACGTCGGCCTCCGGGTAGCTGGCGAGGACGTCGGCGGCCGCGGTCGCGACGTAGTGCTGCCCGGACTGGTAGAGATCGGCGAGCACGATCCGGGCCCCGCGATGCCGCCGTCGCAGGCCCGCGAGCGTGTCGCCGAGTACGTCGTCGCGCTGTGGCGGCCGGTGGAACGGCGTCAGTGCGACCACGATCATCGACCACGTGCCCGCGGCCGCGGCGAGCACTTCGTCGACCGTCGCGCCGAGGTGCGCACGGCCGTCGTCGCGCCAGCGCAACGTCGCGCCGGGCAGGGCGAACGCGTCCACCAAGGTCACCGAGCCGACCGCCTCGAGCACCGTGGTCACCTGCACCGCGCCGAGGTCGGCGAAGTACGGGTAGTCGATGAAGTCGCGCGCGACCGACATCGGCGGATGCACGACGAGGGTCGACGTCGCCACGGTGCGCCGAGCGTACCACGGGCGAATTCGTCGCGGCCGCCGGCCCGAGGGGGCGTTCACCGCCGCGCGGGCCCGCCCCCTTCGACGCGCATCGGTGGGAACGACGTTCGAGGGCCGGCGGATCGGTCGACGCTCCGCGGCGGCTAGGATCGACGGTGGTGGATGTCCGTGCGAACCCGGACACGCTCTCCCCGAGCGAGTTCGACACCGTGCACGTGGGCGGGAGCAGGCCGAGCGTCGGGGTCGAGCCGACGCCGGGCACGCTGGGTCGCTACGTCGTGCTCGAAGAGGTCGGGCGCGGGGGCATGGGCCGCGTGTTCCGGGCCTACGATCCCAAGCTCGAGCGCATCGTCGCGCTCAAGTGCCTCCGCGTCGACCCGATCGACGAGCGCCACGCCCAAGCCGCGGCGCGGATCGTCCGCGAGGCTCGGCTCATGGCGCGCCTCAGTCATCCCAACGTCGTGCCCGTGTACGACGTCGACCAGGAGGGCGACACGCTGTTCGTCGCCATGGAGTTCGTCGCCGGGGCGACGCTGCACGACTGGCTCGAGCACAAGCCCAGCATCGCAGAGGTGCTGCGCGTGCTCGCAGAGGCCGGCCTCGGCCTCGCGGCTGCCCACGACGCGGGCATCGTGCATCGCGACTTCAAGCCCGCCAACGTGATGGTCGGCGCGGATGGACGCGCGCGCGTGATGGATTTCGGGATCTCGCGCGTGAGTGACGAGCCCCGCGAGCGGGATTCCAGCGACGGCCCGTTGGTGTCGCGCAGCTCATCGGACGACCTGCTGACCGAGGTCGGACACGTCGTCGGCACGCCCGTGGCCATGTCGCCGGAGCAGCAGTCGGGGCGCGGCACCGATGCGCGCGGCGATCAGTACAGCTTCTGCCTGGTGCTGTTCGAGGCCGTGTACGGCGCGCGCGCGTTCACCCGCCAGGGCCCGTCACCGCTGCTCGAGCGCAAGCTCGCCGGTCCGCCCGCCCAGCCGGTCCGCCGGGGGGTCCCGCGGCGGATCGTGCAGGTCATCGCGCGGGGCCTCTCGCCCGATCCGAACCGCCGCTGGCCGTCGATGCACGTCCTCGTCGAGCGCATGGGCTCGGCGTTGCAGCGGCGCGGTGTCCAGGTCGCGGCGCTCGTCGGCACCGTGACGATGGTCGCCGCCGCGGGGTTCTTCGCCGGGCGCACTGCGACGACGGGCGCGTGCGACCCCGATCGGGCCCGGGCCGCCTGGGACCCCGACGCCCGCGCGGAGATCCGCCAGGTGATCTCGGGGGAGGGGACCGCGGCGAGCTCCGACGTTGCGGCGCGCACCGTCGATGCGCTCGATGTCTACGCCGAGGGGCTCGCCGAGGCGGTGACCCGCGCCTGTGTCGACGACCGCCGTGTTCCGGTCGCGTTGGACGTCGCGGGACGCTGCCTCGACGACGCCCAGGCCGCCATGGACGCGACGATCAAGTTGCTGCGCCGGCGCGGAGCGACGCTCGGGCCGCGGGCCCTCGACGCCGTGTTCGCGCTGCCGGATCCGGGCGCCTGCATCGATCCCGATCGCGTCCGGTTGGTCGCACCGATCCCGCAGGACGCGGCCGCAGCCCTCGAGGTCCGAGCGCTGCGAGGCGCACTCGCCGAGGTCAAGGCGCTCGAGGACATCGGCGACTACGCGACGGCGCTGGCCGAGCTGCAGGCGCGGCGATCCGCGATCGATGCGGCGGCGTACGATCCGCTGCGCGCCGAGGTGTTGCTGCGCGAGGGAGCGCTGCTCGAGCGCACTGGCGCGTACGGCGGTGCCGTTGCCGTGCTGCGGCGGGCCTACGCGCTCGCGCTCGGCTCGGGTCACGATGGTGCTGCGCTCGCGGCCGCGACGGCGCTCGCGGGGATCCTCGGCGCGCGCGAGGCCGACTTCGCCGCGGCCGAGCCGTGGATCGAGCACGGTGGTGCCTGGGTGTCGCGCGTCGGTGCAGGCGGGCTCGAGGAGGCGCGGCTGCTCGCGGTCGTCGCGGCCATCGATGGGGCGCGGGGCCGCTACGCCGAGGCCCAGGCGGGGCTCGAGCGGGCCATCGCGTTGCAAGAGGCCGCTGGCCGGGGCGAACACCCGGACGTGGCCGGCCTGCACGACGCACTGGGCGAGGTGTACCTGCGCCGCGCGGAACTCGACGCGGCGGCGGATCAGCACACGCGCGCGCTGTCGATCCGCGAGGCGGTGCTCGGCCCCGATCACCCCGATGTCGCCGCGTCGCTCGACAGCCTCGGGATCATCGCCAAGGCCCAGGGGCGTGCCCACGACGCGGTCGAGCTGCACACGCGCGCGCTGGCGATCCGCGAGACGACGCTGGGCCTCGCGCACCCCGACGCCGCGGCGACGCTCGTCAACCTCGGCACCGCGCTCGAGCACGCCGGCGAGCTCCCGGCGGCGCGCGCTCGGCTCGAGCGCGCCGCGGCGATCATCGAGCGTGCGTTCGGCCGCGAGCACCCGCGACTCGGCGCCGCCGAGGGCAACCTCGGCAACGTCGAGTACGCGATGGGCCGGTGGCCGGAGGCGCTCGCCCACTACCAGCGAGCGGCGGCGATCTTCCGCGTGGCGCTCGGCGATGACCACCCCGATGTCGCGATGGCGCACAACAACGTCGGGCTGGTCGCGCTGCAGCTCGGCCGCCACGAGCTGGCGCGCGCCGAGCTCGAGCGCGCCCGCGACATCTGGGAGCGCTCCTTGGGACCCAACCATCCGCATGTCGCGATGGCGCTGGCCAACCTCGGCGAGGCTGCGCACGCCGACGGCCGCGATGGCGAGGCCGAGGTGAACCTCGCCCGAGCCCGCGACGTCCTGCTCGCGAGCTCCCCCATCGACGACGCCGAGCTCTTCGCCGTCTGCGCCACGCTCGGCGCCGTCCACCTCGCCCGTGGCGATCGCGAGCGCGCCCGAACTCAGCTCGCGCAGGCCCTGGCCCACGGCGAGCGGGCCGCGGTGGCCGAGGCCGAGCTGGCGGCGGTTCGCCTGGATCTCGCCCGGCTGCCCCCGCCGTGACCGGGTTCAGCTCCCGCCGGCCTTGGTCTCGCACTTCGGCTCGTCGTCGCCGCAGCGGACGCGCACGTGGAGGTGGGCGTTGTGGCCGTCGGCGTGCTGCACGAGCGGCTCGGCCCCGCCGCGCCACGCCGGCCAGCGCAGCAGCTCGTGCACGTGCTCGCGGGGCACGCCCATCCCGCGCGCGGCCGCGTAGAGCCGGCCGTGGTGGGCCTCGTTCACGAACACCACCTCGGCGTGCCCGGTGCGGGCGAACGCCTCGATCAGTGCCCAGCTCGCATACCAGTCGATCTCGTCGGGCGTCGGCGCCTTGGTCTTGCCGACGCCTGGGCGCAGCGGCAGGCGGATGTCGACGTCGCGGCCCGACTGGTGCGAGCGGTGCGGTGGCATGCGTCCGCCCTTGCGGATGCTGATCGAGCCGATGAGGATCCCGCTGGCGTAGCCGAGCTCGCCCCGCAGCGTCGCAAACGCGCGGTGGATGATCTCGACCGCGTGCGCGCTGGCCCAGAGATGATCCGGGTTGCCGCGGACCCACAGCGGGTGTTCGGGCAGCTGCACCGCGTCGACGAGCTTGCCCTTCTGCGGCAGCCCGATGCTCTGCCCCTCGCCGTGGACCTCGAGCGGCGGCTGCTCGATCGGGGCGGCGGGTGCGGTGAAGCTCGGCCCCTCGAGCGGGTCGATCCAGGCCTGCACCACGTCACCCTCGGCGGGCGTGCGGATGCGATAGTTCTGCACCCGCACCGCGTGCTCGTCCTGCCGCAGCGACGCCGCGACGTCGTCCCAGGTCTCGTCGGGCCCGACGCGATACGCGACCTTGCGCAGCTCGGGCACGACGCGATCGGTGAAGACCCGCAGGTGACGGCGGTCGAGCTCCGGGACGTTGGGATCGAGGTGGTTCCACCGCATCACGTCCTCGATGCGGGCGCCGTAGCGGGCCGCGATCGAGGTCGCGCGCTCACCCGGTCGCACGCGGTGGCGGACCCACCGCGGCGCCTCGAGCAGCTCGTAGCCGGCGTGCCCGACGAAGAGGGTGGAGGCGTCGGCCGCGGTCACCTCGCCGGTGGTCGCCTCGTCCTCGACAGACTCGATGGCCTGGGCGAGGAACATGATCGCATCGTCGAGCGGCTGGACGAAGCCACTGGCGAGGGCGAATCCGATGGTCCAGGCCTCGATCACGGCGGCGCACCATCATGAGCCCGATCCGGGCCGGGCGCGCAAGGGCTGCGGAGGCCCGCGCACGGACGCGACGTCAGGCCGCCGCGCTGGGGCGGTCGTGCTGGGCGAGGGCCTGGCCGAGCGCGAGGTAGGCACGGTGCGCACGCACCCGCGCGGCGCCGGAGCGGACCTGGAGTCGCTCGGCGACCTCCTGCATCGAGAGGCCGTCGATCTTGTGCAGGGTGACGACGTCGCGCTGGCCCTTGGGCAGCGCCTCGATCGCGGCGCGGACCCGCTGCTTGGTCGCGTCACGATCCTGGGACTCGATCGACACGGACTCCGGGTCCTCACCGATCGCCGCGACGTCCTCGTAGGCCTCGGGCTCGTGGGCGTCGATCGGACGGACGCGCCGGTGTTGGTGGCGCCGCTCCGAGCGCACGCCGTCGACGGCGGTGTTCCGAGCGATGGCGAGGTACCACGCGATCACGGCGTCGTCCCCGTGCGTCCCTGCGGCGGCGTCGTGGCGGGCCCGGAACGCGTGGCGTCCGCGGTGGGCCTTCACGAACGTGAGCTGGACGATGTCGTCGACGAGGTCCGGATCGTCGATGCGGCTCTGCACGACGCGGCGGATCCGCGGCGCGAGCAGGCGGAACAGATTGCCGAGGGCGTGATCATCGCCCGCGAGGTAGGCATCCATCTGCGCACTCGGGGTTCGCGTCGCGGCGGGCATGCGCCGGCACTGAGCACGTCGCGTGCCAACACCGTGGTGCAAGGACTGCGGGAGTTCGCCCGCGTGCGGGGGCTCCCGCGTTCGGGGTCCCGGCGGTTCGTTCGGCGGTCCGACGCGGCGGACGACGCGGAGTGACGGAATGTCACCGGGGCGCGTCCGGGGGTCCCGCCGAGGGTCAGTCCCCCGATGCCGTAGTTTCGCAGCTGGTCGTGCAGCGTGGTGCCGCCGATGCCGAGGTGGCGTGCGGCCTCGGTGCGGTTGCCGATGCGGACGCGGCCATTGGCGATGGCACGGACGGCGTCGTGGGCAAACGGATGCGTGGCATCCGATGACGACGGTCGGTGCACCGAGTTCAGTGGCCATCGCCGAGCGGGCAGTCTTCGATGTGCGGCGTGATGCGAGACCACCCCGTTGGCGTGATCGTCAAGTCACTCGCACGCGCAGGTCGCCACGATCTCGATGCGCGAGTTCTTTCGTCGCCCCTCCTCGGTCTCGTTGTCCGCGATCGGGCACATCTCGCCGAAGCTCCGCACCTCGAGCCGGCTCTCCGGCACCGTGCGAAGGAGCAACGCTTTGCGCACGGCGCTCGCCCGCTTCGCGCCGAGCGTCCGGTTGAACTTGTCGGCGCCGGTCGCCGCGGTGTGTCCCTCGACGCAGAAGCTCTTGCCGCTGCCGAGCATCACCAGTGCGACGTCGTCGAGCAGCGCGCTCGTGCCCGCGCTGAGCTTCGCGCTGCCGGGATCGAATTGCACCTCGGCCTTCAGCTGGATCCCGTCGCCGACGAGCTTCGCGAGGTTGCGTCCGGAGGGGCTCGGCTTGGTCGGCTCGGGCTCGGGCGGCTGGGGGTCGGGCTTCGGCTCTGGGTCAGGCTTCGGCGCTGGATCGATCTTCGGTGCGACCGGCTTCGGCGACTTCGGCGGCGGTGCCTTGGGGGTCGGCGCCGCGGGCTCATCGGTGGGAGTGCTCGGCGTGGCGAAGATGCCCTTGGCGGTATCGACGACGCCGCGCGCGGCTCGTGACGCATCGTCGCGGAGCGTGTCGGGAGGTTCGAGCAGTGCCGCGGTCCCGCGCGCGCTGGCATCGAGCACGTGATCGAACGCGGTCGGGCCTGCGGGCTCGCGCGGCGCCGTCGGAGTCGCGGACGCCACCGGTGGCGGCGGCTCGGGCTGCGGTGCCGGCGCAACCGCGACGGCCGGCGGCGCGGGCTCGGGCGCTGGCGTCGGTGCCGCTGCATCGCACGCCGCCGACAAGAGCAGAACCGTGATCGATCGCATCGTGAGTCCCATGGCGTCGATCGAGAGGATGCGCGAGGGCCCGCGTCGATTGCCAGAACCCCGCGCGATGCGGTCTTGCGGGCGCCATTCCCTGGAACAGAGGTGAGCACGTCCGACGCTGGGTCGATGCTGGCGCCGCGCGTCCAGCAGCCGTCGCGCTGGGGCATGCCTCCGGCTGTCCGACTATTCGCAGGCCGCCGTGCAGTCCGCCTCGGTCGCACAGACTCCGAGGGCGTCCAGCTCGGGCTGGGGCTCCGCCGCCATGCAGATCGTCCTGCACGTATCCAGCGCCGCGCTCCCCCTCTGTACGGTGCAGTCCGAGATGCAGTCGCAGTCTGGGTCGGCTTGGCAGGTGGTCAGCTCTTCGCAGCAGTTCTGCTTCGCGCAGACCTCGCACCCGTTGTCGTCGTCGTCGGTCGGACACGCCGCGCCACCGATTGCCGGATCCTCGGGATCGTAGCAGGCGGTCGCGAGTGCCATCCCGAGCAGGACGCCGGCGGAGACGCGTGCGAGCGTGGGGAGCAGGTGGCGATCGAGGCCGGGCCATCGGTGCATGGCCCTCTCTTGCGACGTGCTGGCGCTTCGATCCCCGGGTATTTTCGCCGGCCGTCGATTCGATGAGGGCCCGCTGGCGACCGAGGGTGGTGCAGGCGGTGGGCGGATCACCCCGCGCAGTTGGGATCGCTGCCGTCCATCGGGCAGCAGTACAGCGCGAACTGCTCGTTGTCGAAGCCCGCCTTGCACGTGCAACTCGGCTGTCCGTCGGCGACGCCGCACTCCCCGCGTTCGAGGCCACCGCACGCGAAGCCGAGGCAGGGGTACGCCTCGCTGAAACAGAAGTTCTTCTCGAGGTTGCAGACCAAGCCCGCCTCGCAGCGGCCGTCGGGCGCGAGGCATAGACCGCCCGCGTGACCGGGCGCGGGCGCGGCGGTGCACACCGCGTCGGCGCCCTCGACGTCGCAGCAGAGGCCGTCGATGGCGCCCGCTGCGTAGCCTTCGTTGCAGGTGCACGTCGCATCGTCGTTGCACGAACCGCGATCGCTGCCGCCGCATGCGAAGCCGCCGCACGGATCGTCAGCGTCGGCGCACAGGCCGACGCTCGTGTCGCAGGTCTGGCCGTCGGGGCACTCGGTATCGGCCGTGCAGCTCGGCGGTGCGCCCGGTGGCGAGGCGGATTCGCGGTCGACGCAGGCCGATGCGATCAGGGTACCGATCACGAGACGAATTCGTGTGCGGGCGGGGTTCACGACTCCACGTCTTAGCAGCTCCGCAGCCCCTCGCTGCCTCGATGCGTCGCGACCTCCGCCGTGTTTCGACTCCGGCTACGTAGTTGCCGCGAGGTGAGCGCGCGCCTTTGCACGCTGGCCGATTCGCGGTCACCCAGTCCTCGCCCTCGCGCACGACGTCAGCATGCTCGAGGGCAAGCCCGCGTTGCTCGAGGACGACCGCGGCAAGGCGGTGCTCATCGTGAACACGGCGTCCGAGTGGCGCGCGCACGATTGCCTCATCTGTGCGACTGCGTCAGGTCCGCGTCGCCCGGAAAAGCCGCGCTCCGGCGCCCGCGAGCGTGAAGCGATCTCCGGCGTTCAGCTCGACCGTCGTCACCGTCGCGCCGGACAGGATGCCCACGACATCCACCGTGAGCGGCACGCGGGCCTCGACCGTCGCGTCACCCAGGATGCCGAGCGCGAGCGCGACGACCTCGAGATTGCGCTCGCTCTGCAACAAGCCGGCAACCCCCGCCTCGCCGCCCGCGTCGGTCCACGGCACATCCGGCACGAGCTCGCCGCCGACGCTCGCATAGATGCGAAACGCCGCCGCAGGATCGTCGTGGGCCAGCGATGTCCACGACGCGAGATCGCCAGGTAGCGTCGCGACGATCGGTGCGAAACGATCGATTCCGATCGCGGTGGACAGATCCTCGTCGCCGCGCACGCCGGCGTGGCTGTGGAACACGTGCGCCGGCCAGCCCGCGAGCCACGTCGCGAGCGCAGCGGCGACGAGTCGCTCGGGATCCTCTTCGGTCGCGACCGATGCACCCGGCCCGATCGGCTCGTTGTTCGTCGGCGGCGGCAGGCCCGGGCACGCGTTCACGACGACCGGTCGCAGCACCGGACCCCACGGACCCGCGGCGGTGCCGAGATCGCGATCCGTGTGCACCGTCGCGATGTCGGCGATGTCGCCGTCGTAGATCGCCGCCATGTCCCCGCAGCCGTCGCTCACGCCGGCAGATGCGGCGACCAGCACGTTCGTACGATCGCGCAACGACGCCGTGCGCAACCGCAGCTCGTCGAGTCCTTCGGGTCCACCGAAGCCGTTTTGCCAGTACTCGTTCGCCATCTCGAAGTGGAGGATTGCGTCGGGCCGCGCATCACCCAGCGCGACGAACATGTCCACGAGTGCATCGCGTTGGCGCGACGCCGGCACCGCGACCTGGCCGTCGCCGATGAACGTCCACTCGATCCGCACGCCGTAGTCGTCCCACGCGAGCGTGGTGAGGTCCGCAATCACGTCGGCGTAGTCCGGCCAGCCGAATTCGATCTCGCGCCCGTCCCAGTAGTCCTCGGCGAGTGGATCGCCGACGACGCCGAGCGCACGCACGTAGTGGAAGCCCTGGTCCGCGACGTACGCGAGGTTCGCCTCGAGCCGCGGACGATCGTTGCGATACGCCCAGGCGGCCCACATCATCGTCGTGCCGAGCGCGACGAACGGTCCGCCGTCGTCGGCGAACGATCGGCCCTCGAGTCGGACCGGACCGCTGCGCACCGAAGGCCCGCACGTCACCTCGACATCCGACGCCGCGATCGACCCGAACCACGCGACGTCCTCGCGCAGCATCTGCCAGTCCGTCGTGACGCTCGCGGGCTCGGCCGGCGCGAGGAGATCGAACCCGAACGCGTGCGTCTCACCTGGCGCGATCGCGGCGTCCTCGGGCAGCGCGATGCGTCCCGTCGCCGAGAGGGGATCGTCGTCGTCGACCGTGCCGAGCGCGTAGCCGTCCGCCGCGGTCCAGGTCGACGCGCCGGTGTTGCGCATGACGACGTACGCCGCGGTGCTCTCACCACACGCGAGCGCGCTCGGCAGCATGACGTCGGCGACTTCCGCGTCGTCCTCGCTCGGCTCACCGGTGTCGACGGTCGGATCGCTCGCGCTCGAGCTGGGCGCCGTCGTCACTTGCGCACCCGAGCTCTCGTCCGTCGTCGGCGAGTCCGCGGGTGCGGTGGACGAGCACGCGAGCGCGAGGAACGAGATGACCAGCGAATGCGACGACCGCATCCGTCGAGGTTGCCACGCGCACGGCACCCTGTCCGCGCGACATTGCGAGGCGTGATGCCGAACGACTTCGCGGTGACGCGGCCCACATCCAGTGCTCGCCTCGCACGCGCGCATGCGCTCACCGCGTTCTCGCACCACTGCGGCCCCTCGACCTCGCGTAGGATTGACCTCGCGGCTCCGCGTCTGGCGGAGGTGGGGGCTTCAGAAATGCGATCGATGGTTTCTTGTTCGTGTGTGCTCTTGCTCGTGGCCTGCGGCGAAGCGGGGGAGAGCGACGACTTCGGTCCCGCACCGTGCACGCCCGGTGAGCAGCAGGCGTGTGCGTGTCCGGGCGGCAGCCCGCCGGGCGTGCAGATCTGTGCGCCCTCGGGCGATCAGTTCGGCGCGTGCATGTTCTGCGAAGGCGGCGGATCCGAGTCGAGCACGGGCGAGACGGGATCCGATCCATCGACGACCGCGACCACGACGCTCACCACGACGGACGATCCTTCACTGACGGCGACGAGCGTCGCGGACGAGTCGTCGAGCGACGACGGCAACGTGCCCGGCGACGGCATTCCCGACAACCCGCCGCAGGCCGTCTGGCCCGCGCCCGGTCCGGATGGATCCGCCGTCGTGAACGCGGTCGCCGCCGAGCATCCCGACTGGCTGACGGGCTCGTGCGTCGAGCAGGGCGGCAACAACGAGTTCCTGTTCGAGGTCGTCCGTCGCCTGCGCATGCAAGATGATCGTTGGGGCCTCAACTGGAAGCGCGGTGTCATCGGCGACATGTCGCAAGACGTCGTCGACTACCACTACGGCGAAGGCATCAGCGAAGAGAGCACCGAGGTCTACATCATCGACGTCATCGGTGGCCACTGCCCGGAGGACGGCACGCCGCCGCAGCCGGCGTGGATCGACGTCACACAGGCGACGCTCGACGGCAACACCGTCGGCATGTGGACGCTCGCCGGCCAAGCGCTCTAGATTCACAGCTCGCCGTCGAGCACGACGGGACAGTGATCCGACACGAGCGTGTAGTCGGGGTCCATCGCGTCGGGCTCGGTCGGCGCGCACGAGAGACGCGCGCAGTAGCCGAGCACCTGATCAGCGACAACTAGATTTGCCGGTCGCGTTGCCTCGCCTGACTTGCTACCCGGGCGGGGCCGTTGCCTCATCGACGCTGCTACCCGTCCCGGGTGGCGAAGGGGTGCCGATGACCACGACGATCACCAAGGAGACCCGGCGCCAGCTCGTGCTGGCGGTTGGCGAGCGATACCGAGGGGCCGACAGGGAGGACAAGGAACGGATCCTCACCGAGTTCGTCGCGACGACCGGCTACCACAGGAAGCACGCGATTCGGATCCTGAACGAGGCGCGGGCGAGACTCCCAGACCCGGTGCCACCGATCCGGCTGCGCCTGTACGACCAAGCAGTACGCGAGGCCCTGGTCACGATCTGGGAAGCATCCGACCGCGTCTGCGGGAAGCGGCTGAAGGCCCTGCTGCCCACGCTGGTCGCCGCGCTCGAGCGCCATGGGCACATGCAGCTCGATGACGCTGTCCGCAGATCGCTCCTCGTGATCAGTGCCGCCACGATCGATCGCGTCCTCGTAGGCCAGCGTTCCGCACGACGTCGTCCAAGGACGAAGCCCTCGGTCCGGGGTGCGATCCCGGTTCGCACGTTCGCCGACTGGAAAGATCCGCCGCCCGGCTTCCTGGAGATCGACCTGGTGGCGCACGGCGGACCGAGTGCGGCGGGTAGCTTCGTTCACACGCTGACGATGACCGACATCTCGAGCGGCTGGACGGAGTGCCAGCCGTTGCTGGTGCGCGAAGCCTCGCTCGTTGTCGAAGGGCTCGAAGGCATGCGGCTCGCGATGCCGTTCCCGCTTCGCGGGATCGACTCCGACAATGGCAGCGAGTTCGTCAACGAGGCGCTCGTCAAGTACTGCAAGGAGCACAACGTCGAGTTCACGCGTTCGCGGCCGCATCGCAAGAACGACCAGGCATGGGTCGAGCAGAAGAACGGCGCAATCGTGCGACGGATGGTTGGCTACGGTCGTCTCGAAGGCATCGCCGGCGTCGAAGCGTTGGCGCGCTTGTTCAGCGCGTCGCGCCTTTTCGTCAACTTCTTCCAGCCGTCGTTCAAGCTCGCTGAGAAGACCCGGGTCGGGGCTCGCGTCAGCAAGCGCTATCATCCGCCGGAAACGCCGGCTGCACGACTGCTCGCGTCGCCGGCGATCGCCGACACGATGAAGGACAAGTTGCGCGCGACGTTGCTGACACTCGATCCGCTTCGACTGCTCGACGAGATCCGGATGGTGCAGGAGCACATCGCGGCGCTCGCCGCCGGCGAGGTGACGCGGATGATCCCTGGCCGGGACGCCGACTTGGATCGCTTCCTGAAGTCGCTGGCGTTGGCCTGGAAGGAGGGCGAGGTCCGCCCGACGCACCGCCGTGCTGCGAAGCCGGCACGGCACTGGCGAACACGCGAGGACCCCTTCGCGGAGCTGTGGGGACGGCTCCTGGTGTGGCTGAGCGCCGAACCTCATCGGACGTCGCGTGAGCTCCTCGACCGGCTCGAGGTCGAGTGTCCGGGGGAGGTGTCATCCGGACAGCTCCGAACCTTGCAGAGGCGGGTCAAGGAGTGGCGCCGCGGGGAGGCCAGGCGCCTGGTATTCGGGCATGGCCCCGGGTGCGAACCCGGTGAGGCAGCCCGGTAGCACTCCCAAGTGAGGCAACACGACCGGCAAAAGTAGTTGACGTCGATCAGCACCTGCGGCGTGGACCACTCGCCGCCCCGCGTCACGATGTGATCGAGCAGCGACGGACGGAACGTCGTCGTTTGGATGTCGGCCGTCGCGGGGTCGTCGCAGGCAGCGAGCGCCTGCTCGGCGCTCGCTGCCTGCGACACCGTGATCCCCTCCTCCTCGAGGATCCGACCAGCGTGTAGCGAACCCCGTCGTCGTCGACGACGACCAACGCGTGGGGCTTCACGTGGCGACCCCGAGCGCGCCGTCGAACCGATGATCGTCGATCAACGCCTCGTGCTCGGCACCGATCGCTCCGAGCTTCAGCGTGAGCTGCTTGGTCAGCAGCTCGCCGCGAGCCTGGGGCGGCGCCCTCTTGGCGCATCTGCTCGGCGATCGTCATGGCGGCCTGCTCGACCTCGGGGGCCACCTCTCGCGCTTGGCACGAAACCCATCGAGCTGCAGCTCGTCGCACACCAACTCGATGTGGCGCAGCAATTGTTCGCGAGTGCTGCGCGAGCTCGACGACACGATCGGCGCCATCGTCGTCTGCATCACTCGCCGGCTCGAGCGATCACTACCCCGCTCACTCCACCCGAATCCCGATCACCATCCGCAGCGCCACCCCGAATTCCCACGCCGCCTGCGACGTCCGCATCGCCGACAACAGCAGATGCCACTCGCCTGTACTCTGAAACGGATACAGCTGCCCCGCTCCCCCACGCACCACCCGCGCCCCACTGCCACGCCGCGGCGATCCATCCACCGCCGCCCCGTCGTGCGACGGCCACCAGACATCCGCGCACAGCTCGGGCTCGAACCCGAAGCCCCACATCCCGAACGCATTCGCCCCACCGGGCCCGAGCGAGCCGTGGATCGGCAGCCACTTCGGATCGTCCGGCACATCCGGCCCGCGATACGTCACCTCGCGCGACACGCCACCGCGCGCGAGATACTCCCACTCCGCCTCGGACGGGATCCGCAATCGCGACCCTTCGATCTCCTCCACCGCGTCGGTCGCGGAGATCGGCCTTCGCGGCTCCTGTGCCGCGAGCATCGGCCCGACGTGCACGACCGTGAGCGGCCGCAGCATCTCCAGCCGCTCGAGCAGCGACGTATACATCTCGTAGTAGTTCCCGCACCCCTCCGCGTCCTCCGCTGCGGCACGCACCGCATCCTCCTCGTCCTCGGAGAATCCCATCTCGACGGTCCCACCCGGCACGAGGCAGTACGGCAGGCCGCCGAGTTCGAGGATCGCGATGCAGTGATCACCGAACCGCTGCAGCTCGCTGACCGCGCACCCGCCACCCGTCGCGGCCGCCACCGCGTCCGCGATCGCTCGCTGTCGCGTCTCGCCCGCAGCGATCCACGCCGCCATCGAAACGAGCTCCGGGGCATCGACCGTGATCGAACGCGGCCACATCTCCTGCGCAAGAGGCCCGAGCGCAGCCTCGCGACGCTTGTGCTCGCGTTGATCGAGCCAGTACTGCAGCGCAGCCTCGGCCCGCGGTGTCGGACGCGAAACGACGACACTCGCCGCTCGATCCGTCGCAATGATCTCCGCTGCGACGATCCCCGCGCGCTCCAACGCGAGGCTCGGCTTGCTGATCGCGCGCAGCTCGTCGCACAACGTGTTCGCGATCTCGACACCCGCATCGATCGCGAACAACGGCACGAGATTTCCCGGATACGGCGAACGCACGGTGTACTTCTTCGCGCACGCACGCAGCGCGACGCGAAGGATCATCTCCGCCGTCAGTCCCGCGCGCTCGAGATCCCGCACGATCTCGATCCACGTCGCCATGTCCCCGAGCATCGCGGGTGACATCTCGTCCGCGAGCAGCATCGCGGCGCGCAGCGAGTCCTCCGACGGCTCGGGTCGCACGCCGTCGCCGAACACGGGGAGCACACGATCATCGAGTGAGGTGTCCTCGAGCAGCGCCATGCCGAACTCTAGCCTACCCGCGCCCCTGCGGCACTCCACTCCCTCGTCCGACATCCCACCCGTGCCCAAAAAGCCCGCGAAGTCCCTCGCCTCCGAAGCCGCGAAGCTCGACCTCACCGCGTTCACCCTGAGCATCCCGGTCCCCATCCTGCTCGCCGAATCCATCCACGTCGCCCGGTTCGCGCAGCACTACTGGCGCATGCAGATCGATCCCGTGACGAGCATCCTGCTGCGTCCGGGCCTCGATCTCGCGGGTGGCCTTGTGCCCGAGTCGATCTCCGAAGAGATCCTCGCGCTACACGAACTCGTCCAGGCCGCCCAGACCTCGCACGCCCTCGCGATCGCGCGGCGCCTGAGGGGTTTGAAGCGGGTCTCCGTGCCCGGGGTACCGGGGGTCGCGGATGACGCGTCCGAGGGGTGCGCCGGCGCAGGTGCAGAGGTGGTGGACGGCGGAGGATCGCGCGAGCCGCGGGCGCCGCGGAGCCTGCGTGGTGACGCACGGACCTCCTCGAGGAACCATTGGCCCGCGAAGTGCCGGCCTGGTCATGCGACAGACGCGATCGCACCACGACGCTTGCAGAGAAACGACTCAGCCCTCGTTGATCCCGTACTTGCGCAGCTTGTCGTGCAGGGTCGCGCGGCCGATGCCGAGGTGCCGTGCGGCCTCGGTGCGGTTGCCCGCGACCGACGACAGCGCGTCGAGCAGGAGCTGGCGCTCGAAGGCGTCGACGCGCTCGCGCAGGCCCTGGGTGTCAGCGGCGCCCCCGTCGGGGCGACGCGCGTCGGTGGGGGTCATCGCAGGGGCGGGCACCGGCGCCGGAGCGAGGGCGCCGAGGTCGAGGTCGTCGCCGTCCGACAGCGCGACGAGGCTCTCGATCGCGTTCTCGAGCTCGCGGACGTTGCCCTGCCACGGCAGCGCGGCCAACCGAGGCACGAGGGCCTCGGGCTCGCGGAACGGCCCCACGCCGAAGCGCAGGGCGAAGCGCTCGAGGAAGTGCCGCGCGAGCGGAGCGATGTCCTCGGGGCGCTCGCGCAGCGGCGGGACCTGCAGCTCCACCACGCGCAGCCGATAGTAGAGGTCCTCGCGGAACGCCCCCTCCTCGACGCGCCGCGCCAGGTCGCGGTGGGTCGCGGCGATGACCCGCACATCGATCGGCACCGCATGGTCCTCGCCGACCGGCCGGATCTCGTGCTCCTGCAGCACGCGCAGCAGCTTGGCCTGCGTCGCCAGATCGAGCTCGCCGACCTCGTCGAGGAGGATCGTGCCGCCGTCGGCCTCGCGGAACATGCCCGAGCGCGTGCGCACGGCCCCGGTGAAGGCGCCGCGGCTGTGGCCGAAGAGCTCGGCCTCCGCGAGCTCCGGCGTCAGCGCAGCGCAGTTGAAGCGCACGAACGGACGTCCCGCGCGGCGCGAGGCGGCGACGATCGCCTCGGCGACGCGCTCCTTGCCGGTCCCGCTCTCGCCGCGGATGAGCACGGTGACGTCGCGGGGTGCGACGCGGTGGACCATGACCGCGAGTCGCGTCATCGCCTCGGAGACGAAGACCATCGTCTTCGACAGCTCGAGCCGCGAGCGCAGCTGCTCGTTCTCGGCCTCGAGGCGGACGGTCTCGAGGGCGCGGCGCACGACCGCGACCAGCTCCTCGAGCTCGAAGGGCTTGCGGAAGTAGTCGTACGCCCCGGCCTTGGTCGCCTCGACGGCGAGGCGCTCGCTGCCGTGGGCGGTGATCATCACGACCTTCGGCGCGCGCGGACGCTGGCGCAGGGCGCCGAGCAGCTCGAGCCCGCTCATCCCCGGCATGCGCATGTCGGTGACGACGAGGTGGATCTCGGCGGTGGCCGGATCGTCGACGATCGAGAGCGCCTGCTCGGCGCTCGCGGCCTGCGACACCGTGATCCCCTCCTCCTCGAGGATGCCGACCAGCGTGTAGCGGACGCCGTCGTCGTCGTCGACCACCAGCGCGTGGGGCTTCACGTCGCGACCCCGAGCGCGCCGTCGAACCGCGGCTCGCGGACGCTGCCAGTCGCCGCGGGGGTCTCCGGATCGTGGAGGTCGTCGACGCTGGGCGTCAGCTCGATCGGCGCGGGCTCGCCGTCGAAGATCCGCGGACCCTCGACCGGCAGGGCGAGGATCGCTGCGCAGCCGGGCCCGTCCTGGCGATCGCACAGCCGCAGCTCGCCGCCGTGCTGCCGCGCGAGCGCCCGGGCCATCGGCAGGCCGAGGCCATTGCCGGTGGGCTTGGTCGTCATGCCGGCCTCGAAGATGCGCTCGGCGAGGGCGGCCGGAACGCCGGTGCCGCGATCGAGCACGTGGACCTCGACCGACTCACCGAGCTGCCGACCCGTACCAGTGCGCCGCACGACCAGATCGATCTGCGTGTCGGGCTGCGCCGCGTCGAGGGCGTTCTGCAGCAGATTGACGAGGATCTGCTTGACCTTGCGCGCGTCACAGACCGCGCCGACGTGGGTGCCGACCTGCAGCGACAGCGAGATCATCCGCTCGGAGGCGATGCCCTCGTGGAGGTCCATCACCTCGCGGCCGAGCTTGCCGAGGTCGACGCGGCGCACCGTGAGCGGCGCGAGCGGCCGCGAGAAGTTGAGGAACTCGTCGAGGATCCCCTGCATCCGATCGACCTCGCGGCGCAGCACGGCGACGCGCTCGGCGTCCTTGCCCTTGGCCTCGCGGCTCAGCAGCGCGGCGAGGCCCTTGACGGTCGCCAGGGGGTTCTTCAGCTCGTGGGCGATCTCGGCCGACAACGTGGTCAGCTCGTCGGCGCGCTCGCGGTAGTTGCCGAGCGCGGCGGCCCGCGCGAGCAGGGCCTGCTTGAGCTGCTCGTCGACGGCCTCGCGGGTGCGCAGGCCCATGAGGTGCGCGGCCGACAGTGCGCCGCTCAAGACGAGGGCGAGCATGATGAAGAACGTCGGCCCCGGCCAGCCGGTGTCGACCAGCGCCGTGGGCACCATCTGCACGACGTCACTCAAGTGGATCGCCAGGAGCACCCACAGGCCGGCGATGTGCATGACGAACACCGTCCGCGCCGCCCGCATGCCGCCGAACAGGCCCGCGTTGTGGGCCCCGGCGAACATCACCGGGAGCAGTGGGCTCGCCAGGCCGCCGGTGGCCGCGAGCACGAGCAGGTGCATGAGCGCCAGCGGGGCCGCCTCGCTCGGCCGGAAGTCGCGCTCGCAGAAGCGCTCGACGCCCTTGGTGTTGCCGAAGCCGAAGCGCACGCCGATCGCCAGCGCGAGCCCGGCCCACGCCGCGAGCGTCGCCCAGCGCCACAGCGCGCCGTCGTGATAGAAGATCCACGCCAGCACGCCCAGCAGCATCGGGCCCATCACCCACTTCACGACCCGGAAGCGGTGGACCAGGCGGAGCAGGACGCGCCGGCGGATCTCGTCGACGCCCTGCGTGAGCTCGTCGGTGGGCGGGGTCTCGGGCATCGCGCAACGCCAAGCGTGACACGAAGCGGCGGAGCCGGGCAGCGGGCGTGGAGCGGGGGGCAGCATCGGCGACGGGGCGATGGTCGGCCCAGAGCAATGCCGATGCCAAGGCCCGGGCGGCGGCGTCGCCAGGGGAATGTGGTCGGGATCGGGGGTGGGTGTCGGAACGCCGGTCGCGGACCGCCGGGATCCCGAACACGCGACGCCCGTGCGCCCGGACCGCCCCGGCCGGGTACACTCGTCGCCGTGGGCCCCGACGCCGAGGAGACCGTCGGGTTCGGCCAGAAGCGCGCCCAGCACGAGCACGCGGCCCATGAGGTCCGCAACTGGGTGCGGCTGACCTTCGACTGCAACGACCGCTGCGTGTTCTGCCTCGACGCCGACACCCATGACGGCCGCATCCGCGGGCGCGCCGAGGTCAAGGCGCAGATCCTCGACGGCCGCCGCAAGGGCGCCGAGCGACTGATCCTGTCGGGCGGCGAGCCGACGATCCACCCCGACTTCGTCGACTTCGTGCGGCTCGGCCACGCCGCCGGCTACCGCAAGGTGCAGACCGTCACCAACGGCCGCATGTTCGCGTACCGCGAGTTCCTCACCCGCGCGATCGATGCGGGGCTCGGCGAGATCACGTTCTCGATCCACGGGCCCGACGCGAAGATCCACGACGCGCTCGTCGGCGTGAAGGGGGCGTTCGACGAGGAGATCGCGGGCCTGCGCCATGCCCTCGACGACGGCCGCGTCATCGTCAACATCGACGTCTGCGTCAACCGGGCCAACGTCAAGCACCTGCCGGAGATGCTGCGGCGGTTCACCGCGATGGGCGTGCGGGAGTTCGATCTGCTGCAGGTGATCCCGTTCGGTCGGGCCTACCGCGAGGGCAAGGACACGCTGTTCTACGACCTCGAGCAGGCGCGCCCCTACCTGCTCGAGGCCTTTGCGTTCGCGCGGCAGCCCGACATGCACGTGTGGCTGAACCGCTTCCCGGTCGAGCACCTCGAGGGCTTCGAGGAGCTGATCCAGGACCCGTACAAGCTCGGCGACGAGGTCCGCGGCCGCAAGGAAGAGTACGCGCGCTGGCTCGACGAGGGTGTCCCGCTGTCGTGTCGCGAGCCCGATCGCTGCCGGCACTGCTACGTGCGACGGCTGTGCGATCACCTCGATGGGGTGCGCGACGCGACCGTGCGCAACCTGTTCGAGGTCGTGCGCATCGACACCGGCTGGGAGGCGCGGCTGCCCGAGACCTTCGGCGGCGATCCGGCGAGCGCCGAGAAGGTCCGCGAGGCGCGGCGCCTGCCGGTGCTCGGCGCGGCGCCGGTCGTGCCGCGGACGATGGATCTCGCCACGCGCGTGGAGGAATCGGGCGCCCGTGCGGCGTGGATCGTCGCGCCCGACGTGGCCGCTGCGCGCACGGCCCTCGGCGCGCTGCCGACGATCGCCCGCGTCGCGCTCGAGCTCGAGGAACTCGGCGGGCTCGGAGAGGCGCTCGTCGACGGCCGGCTCGACGGCCGCGTGCTCGCACAGCTGCGGACCTGTGGTGTCGCGGCGACCGAGGCGGCGCTGGAGATCCCCGGAGTCGGCGAGGTGCTCGCGACGCTGGATCGATCCCTCGCCGAGTGGCTGGCGCAGAAGGACGCGTGGCCGGCCCGCCTCGCGCTGGTGCAGCCGAGCCACGAGCTCGCGAGCGAGGCGCTCGAGCGCGACGTCGATCTGCCGGCGTTCGTCGCCGACATGCGGTCGCGCTTCGCCGACTTCGACGCGGTGCCGATCGAGGGCGCGCCGGCGTGCTTGATCGGTCGGGCACCGCGTCGCGCCGCGCCGACCCTCGACACCGCGATGCTCGCCCCCGGCGGCGGCCTCGAGATCTTCCGCTACGCGCGCCGCTTCGTCCAAGGTCACGACCGCGTGAAGTCCCTGCGTTGCCGCGGCTGCACCCTCGTCGACGACTGCGACGGCGTGCACGTCAACTGGGTGCGGGCACACGGCTTTGCGCCGCTGCAGCCGCGGTGATCACCGCACCGAAGGCTCGGTGACGCCCGCGTCGTTTGCTGCGTGCGCAGCCCTCGGATACCGTGGTGACATGGCCTTCGACGCGCCGGACTACCTCGCGTCACTGCGGACCTTCGTCGACGCGTACGAGGGTCCTGCCCAGCGCGCCGTCGCGGCCGCGCCCGCGGTGTTCGAGTTCTACGCGCGATTGTTCGGTGACACGACGTTGTCCCGCGACGCCCGGAGCATGGTCAACGCCGTGCTCGCCTACTTCGTGGTTCCAGAGGACGTGCTGCCGGAGGCCGAGTTCGGGCCGTTCGGCTTGGTCGACGATCTGTTTGTGGCCGGGCACGTGTTCCGCATCCTGCGACGGGAGCTCCCGCGCGGCGCGGTGAGCCACGCGTGGCAGGGCGACGGCGACGTCGATGCGGTGATGGATCTGATCTATACGGAGTCGCGCGGCGAGCTGGGCAAGCGCGCGCGCGAGGTGTTGAAGCTGGCGGGGCTGGGGTAGGGGTGCGATCACGGCAGCGGCAGCTGCTCGTGCCACCCGTACGCGACCTTCTGCATCGCGCGCCCACCGACCTCCACCTCCCGCGTCGCGAAGCGCACCCCGCCGGTCGACTCGTAGAAGCGCTGCGCCGTGTTCTCGCCGAGGACCCACAGCATCACGGGGTGGAGGCCGGCGTCGACGAGATCCCAGATCGCGCGGACCAACAGCGTGGTGCCGGCGCCGCGTCCGTGCCAGCGCGGGTGCAGGTAGAGCTCGTAGACCTCGCCGAGGAACGCGACGTGGTCGTACTCCGGTCGTCCGACGACATGGACGCTGCGATCGGTCTGCGGGCCGACCCACGCGTAGCCGAACACCGTGCCCTGGTGATCCTCGATCACCCACACCGCGTGGCCGGCCCGCTGCTGCGCGACGGCCCGACGCATGCGTTCGCCGTCGTGCCGGGCCATGCGCTCGAGGGCGTGGGGTCCGATGATCTCGGCGTAGGTCGACCGCCACGTCGTCGTGCGGATCCAGGCCAGCCTCGGCGCGTCGGCCGGCGTCGCGCGGCGCACGGTGGGGGCCAGCGCACCGGCCCCGGGATCGTGCGGCCGCTCCGGACGGGTGCGCATGCGATCCGGAGTCTACCCGGCCGCGGCGCGTTCGGCCAAACGAACCGCCCTTCGGCGGCCGATCAGGTCGCCGCCTTGGATCGGCGGAACGCCATGTACTCGGCGAGCTCGCGAAGGGGCAGGAAGCCCTTGGTCTTCGGGGAGCTCGGCGTGCGCACGACGTCGACGCCGCGGATCTCCCTGGCGACGAGCTCGCCGAGCCCGGAGTCGAGGAGCATCTCGGCGGCGTAGGCGAAGTCGTCGTCGGCGGCGTCGACGTACCCGTCGCAGGCGATGCGCACCGCGAACTCGCCCTCCTCGGTGGACATCGGCTGGAACCCGGCCGTCTTGCCGTCGATGCGCGCGGCCTCGTGCTTCACCTCGAAGTCGAAGCCCATCGCCGGCTTGAACGCGATGATGCTCCATTCCGGTGTCGTCGGCGCGGCCGCCACCACGGATTCCACCGCCGGGAAGGCGGCGTCGTTCCCCTCGGCGGTGATGACGAGCTCGAGCGTGCCCTCGGCGTCGCCACCCAGCAGGAACCACAGCTCGGGGTCGACGGCCTGGAGCGCCGCCAAGAGGTCGTCGAGCACGGGCTCGTCCCCGGTCATGTCCTCACGCATCACCGCGCGTAGATCGGCGTGGCGACGCGAGAACCATGCCCAGAACGACGCAGGATCGGCCGAGGTCGCGATCGCCCGGAGCATAGCCGACGTGCGCGCGGACGGTCAGTAGAGGAGGAACTCCGCGCGCGTCCGGGCCCACGCGGCCTCGTCGGCCGACGCGATGCGATCGAGGTCCCCCGGCGTCGCCTGCGGATCGTCGACCCACTCGCGGAGCAGCGCGCTGCCGTTGATCAGATCGATCGCGAGCCGGTCGCGCTCGTACTCGTAGGGGAAGTCCCGCCAGATCGGGTAGTCCGGCCGCAGCTGGCGCAGGGCCTTGAACGCGAGCGCGAGCAGGCGCCACGGGCGGAACTCGCCGTGGTCGTACGCGGCGTCGTCGACGTGGATCTGCAGGCCGGCGTTGAGCTTGCCGGCGTGCTTGTGGAACGTCGGCTCGAACCAGCACTCGCGGATGCGACAGCCGCCGAGCCACGCGGGCGCGAGGCGCTGCATCTCGCGGCGCAGCGCGGCCGCGTCGAGGTCGGGCGCGCCGAAGAGCTCGAGGGGCCGCGTTGTGCCGCGGCCCTCGGAGAGCGTCGTGCCCTCGAGCATCACCGTGCCCGCGTAGCACCGCGCCATCGACAGGTTCGCCGCGTTGGGGCTGGGGTTGATCCACGTGCGCTGCCCGATGGGCCAGCCGTGGCCGGGCGCCGACTCGGCCGGCCAGCCGCGCATCTCGACGACCCGAAGCTCGACGTCGAGCCGCAGCGTCGCGACGAACCACCGCGCCAGCTCGCCCATGGTGAGGCCGTGGCGCATCGGCATGGGCCCCGCGCCGACGAAGCTCTCCCAGCCCTCGCGCAGGGTGAGGCCCTCGACCGGGCGACCGGCGGGGTTGGGTCGATCGAGCACCCACACCGCCTTGCCGTGCTTCGCGGCGGCCTCGAGCACGTAGCGCAGCGTCGTGATGAACGTGTAGATGCGGCAGCCGAGGTCCTGCAGGTCGACGAGCAGCACATCGAAATCCTGCATCATCGCGTCGGTGGGTCGCCGGACCTCGCCATAGAGGCTGTGCACCGGGATGCCGTGGGTCGGATCGACGTAGTCCGGCGACTCGACCATGTTGTCCTGCTTGTCGCCGCGCAGGCCGTGCTGCGGCCCGAACGCCGCGGTGAGCCGCACCTCGGGCAGCGCCGCGAGGGCGTCGAGCGCATGCGTGAGCTCGGGTGTCACCGAGGCGGGGTGCGCGAGCAGGGCGACGCGGCGGCCCGCCAGCGGTGCGCGGAGGTCGGGTTCGTCGAGGAGGCGGTCGATGCCGAACTTCATGATCAGTTGCGCTCGGGATGGTCAGTCGCGCTCGGGCAGGAGCGTAGCCGACTGCCGGTCGACGAGCAGCGCGAACGTGCCGCGCGCGTGGAAGTCGGGCCGCCCGGGGCCGTGGCGCAGGGCCCAGTACGAGAGGCCGCCGCCTTCGTCCTGCACGACGGTGGTGAGCCCGACGACGCGGGGATCGTCGTCGGCGATCGGGATGCGGACAGCGAGCGTCAGCGTCGCCGCGTGGTGCTCGCAGCGCGTCGACACGCTGCTCGCCGCGGGATCGGGGCCGCGCACGCGGTACGCGTCGAAGACGTAGTGCGCGAGCTGGCCCGACGGTGAGAGGTTCCACTCCTCGTAGGCGTCGTCGCGGGGCCGCGCGAGGAAGACCTCGAAGCAGGTGTGCGCCCACAGCCGATCGGGATCGACGGGGGAGGCCGGCGTCGGGACGTTCAGATCCGTCAGCGGGCCGCGCAGCTCGTACGTGAGGGCGAGGCCTCCGCCGTCGCGCTCCACGGTCACCGCGATCGACACGGCAGCCGCGCACGGGCTCTGGGGGTGGCAGATCAGCGCGACGCGGAGCACAGGCACGCCGACGCATCCTCGCACGGTGGCGAGCGTCCGGGAATTTCCCTACGCTTGGACTGCCCCTTTGGCGGGCTGCCCATGCGTCGCCGTGCAGACCTCAAGACCGGGACGACGTGCAACAGCAACTGCGTGTTCTGTGTGATCGGTGAGCATCTCTTCACCGGGGACCGCACCACCGCCGAGTGCATCGCGGAGCTGCGGGCGAGCCGGGCCACCTGCGAGGACGTGGTGTTCACCGGGGCCGAGGTGTCGATCCGGCCTGACTTCTTCCACCTCGTGCGCGCGGCCAAGCGCCTGGGCTACGACCGCATCCAGATCCAGACCAACGGGCGCATGTTCGCGTACCGCGAGTTCTGCGAGCGCACGGTGGCCGCGGGCGCCAACGAGTTCGCGCCGTCGATCCACGGCCCCATCGCGAAGCTCCACGACGGCCTGACCCGCGCGCCTGGATCCTTCGTGCAGATCATCGCGGCGATCGAGCACATGGTCGCGCTCGGCGTGCGGGTGGTCAGCAACACCGTCATCACCAAGCAGAACGCGCCGCACCTCCCCGCGTTGGCGAAGCGGCTGGTGGAGTTCGGTGTGGCGCAGTACCAGCTGGCGTTCCCACACCCGACCGGCCACGCCGCGACGTACTTCCGCGGGGTCGTGCCGCGCATGACCGACGTCCGGGCGCACGTCCACGCGGCGCTCGATGTCGGTCGGGCCGCGGGCGTCTCGTGCATGGCCGAGGCGCTGCCGTTCTGCATGATGGAGGGTCACGAGCGCGAGGTCGCGGAGCTCCACATCCCGCCGACCGAGATCGTCTACGACGGCTACGTCGTGCCCGACTACGCGGCGGATCGGGTGGCCCGCGGCAAGGTCCGCTTCCAACAGTGCGCGGCGTGTCGGTTCGAGCCGATCTGCGAGGGGCCGTGGCGCGAGTACCCGGCGGGGCACGGCGACGCCGAGTTCGTGCCGGTGGCCGGGCCGCGCGTCATCGATCCGCAGGTCGTCCTCGACGAACGCTTCGACATGCTCGGGGCGCCTGCGCCGACGGCGGTGCCCGGCGTCGGCTGGCGGGCGGTGTGCTTCGTGCCGCAGGCGGGATCCCCGGCGTGCACCGCCGAGCTCTGCAGCACCGCGGTGCCCGAACTGGGCGATCGCGGGATCGCGATCGTCGTGGTGTCGCCCGACGACGACGCGACGCAGCGGGCGTGGGCCGAGCGCCACGGCAGCAGCGCGACGCCCGTGGCCGACGTCGAGTTCGCCCACGCTCGGGCCTGGGGCGCGCTCGGTCCCGCCGGCCTGCGCCGCACCAGCTACCTCGTCGATCCCGAGGGCCGGGTCGCGCACGTCGTGGTCGACGTCGACACCGCGCACCACGGCGCGCAGCTCGTGCACGCGTTCGATCGCCTGCACGCGCCGGCGCGGCCACTCGGGCCCGCGGCCGATCTCGTCACGCTGCGTCGGCGGCCGGCCGCGGTCGCGTCGCCGGGGGCGGCGTGAAGGCGCTCATCAAGGTCGGCTACGCCTGCAACGAGCACTGCACGTTCTGCCACACCCAGGACGTGCGCGCGATCCAGGGCGAGGCCGCCGAGGTCGAGGCCAAGATCCGACGCGCGCACGCGCTCGGCCATCGCATGGTGGTGCTCTCCGGCGGCGAGCCGACGATCCGGCCCGAGCTGCTGCGCTGGGCGGCGATCGTCCACGAACTCGGCATGGGCTTCGGGCTCGTCACCAACGGGCTGGTGCTCGCGTACACCGACGTCCGCGAGCGACTGATCGAGCTCGGCCTGGCGTACGTGTACATGTCGCTGCACGCCGGCGACGCGGCGGTGCACGATCGGATCGTCCGTGCGGCGTCCTTCGACACCGCGCTCGCGGCGTTGCAGGCTCTGTCCGGGCGCGGCCTGGCGCTGACCGTGAACTGCGTCGTGACGCGGCAGAACCTGGCCCACCTGCGCGGGCTCGTCGATCGCGTGGCGGAGCTGCCCGACGTGACGCTCAAGTTCTCCGCGACCGAGCCCAAGGGCGGCGCGCTACGCCTCATCGACGTGGTGGTGCCGAGGATCGCCGACGCAGCGGCCGCCGTGCACGACGCGCTGCAGTACGCGGCGACGCGGATAGCCGGGCGCGCCCGCCACGGCGGCTTCCCGCTGTGTCTGCTGCCCGGCTTCGAGGGCGCCTACGACGATCTGCGGACGCACGCGTACTGGACCATGGTCGAGATCGGCGAGCCCGACCTCGTGCCCGTCGACGACCGCAACCATGTCCATCCCGCGGTGTGCGACGACTGTCGGCTGCGCGGGGGATGCCCCGGCCTGTTCACCGTCGATCACGCGCGGCACGGTGCATCCGCGCTGCGTCCGCCCGCGCCGGGCCCGGTGAGCAACGCGTTCGACTGGGTGCTCGAGACCGTCGCGCCGGTCGACGACGACGGCGCGTGTCCGGTGCTCGCCCAGGGCATCGCGCCGTTCGAGCGCGCGCGCCACCTCTTCGTGCGTCACGACGGCAAGCTCGCGAGGTACCGCGCCGACACCCGCGACTTCACCGACCTCGATCTCGAGCGGATTAAGCACGGCGCCGGCCAGGTCTATCTCGACGCGTCGCGCAAGCCGGCGGTCGACGACTTCGGCCGAGATCTGGTCAAGCTGCAGCGCGCCGCGCTGTGCGGGCCGTGCCCCGAGCGCGAGCGTTGCACCGGTCTGTTCGAGCCGGTGTTCGAGCCGGTGTTCGAGCGCGACGAGGCGGCGATGCGCGGCGCGTTGGCGACGATCCGCGGCGACGTCCTCGAGCTCGGCTGCGGCGAGGGGCGCCTGGCCACGCTGTGGGCCGGGGCGATCGCCCGCGGTGACGTGCGGCTGGTCGGAGTCGACCCCGACGCCGCGGCGCTGCGTCGCCTCGGGCCGCGCCTACCCGGGGCATCGCTCGTCGTCGGCGAGGCCGAGGCGATCCTGCCCACGGTCGCCGACGCGAGCGTCGACGCGGTCGTCATCGCCCACGCGTGGAACCACCTGCGTTCGCCGGCGGCGGTGGTCGAGCAGGTCGCACGGGTGCTGCGACGCGGCGGCGAGCTGTGGGTCGTCGACGACGTGCCGTTCGGCCTGGCCCGCACGCCGCGGCAGCAGCGCGCGGCCCACCGCGCCGGCGCGACCTGGCAGCACCTGCGCAATCACGATGCGGCGCAGGCCCACCGCGCGATCGAAGGCGCTGCCCTGGTCCTGGTCGAGCGGCGCGACGTCGGGCCGGACACCAGCAATCAGTGGCTGCTACGCTACCGCCGGAGTCCAGCATGAGCGAGAGCCTTCTCGGGATGCCCCCCTCGCGCGTCGACGCCGACGTCGGCGACGCCTCCGTGACCCTCACGGTCGACGCGCGCGTGTACCCGCTGCCGGCGGTGTACGCCGCGGCGTACTGCTTCATCGCGCGCTGCTACGTGCTGCTCGATCGGGGCGAGGGCGACACGCTTCGCGTGGTCCTCACCGGCAAGCAGCCGATGGACGCCGCGGCCCTGCGCGCGCTGGTCGGCGAGTTCGGCAACGAGCTGCTGGCCTCGGCGTGGCGCCGCGAGATCACGCGGCAGAACCGCGGGCTCATCGAGTCGGTGACGATGCAGGCGTTCGGCGGCGCGATGGGTCCGCCGTCGCTCGACGACCTCGAGGCGTTCGACTTCACCGACGAGCCCTTCGACGATCCGCTGGGCATCGCGCAGTCGTGGGAAGAGAAGTACCGCAAGCCCAAGCCGGCCGGCGATCCCGAGGCGCCATGAGGGTGCAGTTCCACCGCACGCTCTACGCCGGCACCGCGATCGATGCGGCGCTGGGTCGCTTCGCGCACCTGGCGAAGACCCGCTTCGATCGCAGCGAGACGCCGGAGTACTTCGTGGTCGAGGTGACCGCGTCGAGCCCGACCCGCAGCCGCGCGATCGCCCACGAGCTCGCGAACTTCGCCCTCGGCCTCACCATCGAGCAGGGGGGCGCCGACCCAGGAGCCGCTCCATGAACGCGACCGCGACGCCCGGCCTCGACACCGGCGGCTATCCGGCGTTCTTCAGATTTCGCGAGCTGCCCGGCGGTCGCGTGGTCGTGACCAGCATCGAGGGCGAGTGGATCGTCCTGTCGCCCGAGGACTTCCGCGCCTACGTGCACGGAACCGTCGATCGCCAGGGCGAGCTGCACCGCCGGCTCGTCGAGCGGAACCTCGTGCGCGAGGGCTACGACGCGCGCCGGGCCGGCGAGACCTACCGCCGGCGCAAGCGCTTCGTCCACTCGGGGCCCAACCTGCACCTCATCGTCGTCACGCTGCGCTGCAACGAGACCTGCGTCTACTGCCACGCCTCGCGGGCCGACCTCGACGCGGTGCACACCGACATGACGACCGAGACCGCCGAGCGCACGGTCGATCTCATCCTGCGCACGACCAGTCCGCACGTGACCATCGAGTTCCAGGGCGGAGAGCCGCTCGTGAACTTCCCGGTGGTCCAGCACATCGTCGAGTACGCGACGGCGCGCAACCGCGGCCTGGGCAAGCAGCTCGAGTTCACGATGGTCAGCAACCTGGCGCTGATGGACGAAGCGAAGCTGCAGTGGCTGCTCGCGCACCGCGTCCAGCTGTGCACGAGCATCGACGGGCCCAAGGGCCTGCACGACAAGCAGCGCAAGCTACCCACGCTGTCGGCCTACGACGCGGCGCAGCCGTGGATCGCCCGCATCAACGACGCCTACCGAGAGGCGGGCCTCGATCCCACGCTCTACCACGTCGAGGCGCTGCTCACGACGACCAAGGAGACGCTCGAGCGGTGGCGCGAGGTGGTCGACACCTACGTCGCGCTCGGGTGTCGGGCGTTGTTCCTGCGGCCGGTGGATCCGTTCGGCTTCGCCGAGAAGACCCGGCGCATCGTCGAGTACCCGCGCGAGGACTACCTGGCGTACTACCGCCGCGCGGTCGAGTACATCATCGAGCTCAATCGGCAGGGCGTCGAGATCCTCGAGCGCTACGCGGCGATCTTCCTGACCAAGATCCTCACCGGCGACGATCCGAACTTCCTCGACATCCGCAGCCCCGGCGGCGCGGGGATCGGGCAGCTCGCGTACAACTACGACGGGACGATCTACAGCTCCGACGACGGCCGCATGCTCGGGGCGATGGGCGATCCGACGTTCGCGATCGGGGACGTGCGGACCAGTCGGTACCGCGACGTCGTCGCGCACCCGACGATCCGCGCCATGGCGATCGCGTCGAACCTCGAGGGGCAGCCCGACTGTGTCGACTGTCCGTACGTGCCGTTCTGCGGCACGCAGCCCGAGCACAACCACAAGACCCTCGGCACGATGATGGGGCGCATGCGCGAGAGCTCGATGTGCGCGGTGCACAAGGGCATCCAGGACTTCCTGTTCGAGCTGCTCGCGACGGCCGACGACGAGACCCTGGCGATCCTCCACCGCTGGACCACGATCCGCCCGCGCGAGCACTTCCTGCAGCCGGCCGATGTGTCCGCAATCGGTTCGACCTGAGCGCAACCGCGCCGCGGGCGCGGCCGGTGCGCTCCGGTCTTGGCGCGGCCCGGGGCCCCCAACGCCCGGGGCACGTCTGCTGACGGACCTCGGCCCGGAACTCGTGCGCGCGCGATCCCGCGACACGGCACCGGGATGACCTTCGCCCGTGCGCGTTTGTAAGCCTGGTATGATGCCGGGCTGGGGTGCCCATGGCCGACGATCAACCCGACGTCCCCGAAGCCGACGACGCGGACGAAGCGATTCCGACGTACGTGCGGGCGCCCGCCGGTCAGCTCGGCGCCGAGCAGCGAGAAATCTCGGCGCGCGCCCGCGCCAACGCGGATGAGTCGCCGTCGCAGCTGCGCGGTGAACCGGGCGTGGCTGCGCCCACGCACTGTTCGCATGGCAGCCACGGTTCTCACGGCAGCCACGGTTCTCACGGCAGTCACGGTTCGCACGGCAGTCACGGCAGTCACGGGAGCCACGGGAGCTGGTGAGGACTTGATGGCCGACGGCGGACGCACCCAGGAGGGCATCGAGCACCGCATCGGTGCCAAGCGCGAGCGCGTCCACGTGCTCACGGGTGCGATCTGCAACAACAACTGCATCTTTTGCATGGAGGAGGATCGCGAGGGGCGCTACACGACGAACTCCGCGACCACGGATGACACCGTGAAGTGGATCCTCGCCAACGCGCGCGACCTCGAGGAGGTGTGCTTCACCTCGGGCGAGCCGACGACGAACCCCGCGCTGCCGCGGTGGATCAAGCTCGCGCGGGGGCACGGTGTGCCGGTCATCAGCGTGATGACCAACGGTCGCGCCCTGTCGTACGAGCGCTACGCGAAGGGGCTCGTCGCCGCGGGCCTGAATCGCGTCTACATCTCGATCCACGGCCACGAGCTGCGCCTGCACGAGGGCCTCACCCGCACGCCCGGCAGCTTCGAGCAGACCGTCGCGGGCATCGAGGTCGTGTCGACGCTCAAGCGGTACGGCGTCGCGATGCACGCCTCGACGGTGGTCACCAACCGCAACCTGCCGCACCTCGGCGAGATCTATCGCTTCTTGCAGGCCCGAGGCGTCGACCAGGTGGTGTTCAACGTGATGCAGGCCAACGGCCGGGCGAACACGTACTTCGAGCACATCTTCCCCCGCTACACCGAGATCGCGGCGGCGTTCGCGGCGTTCGTCGGCGAGCAGGCGCGGGCCGAGGCGCAACCGCCGGCGTTCCTCGTCGACATCCCGCTGTGCACGACCACGGCGGTGCCCGACTTCAACCGCGGCTACGTCGAGAGCTACGTCCACTTCGAGCCGACGACGGGGGCCCACGGGCTGTTCGACGACGCCGGCGTCGAGGCGCGGCGCACGGGCGACGGCGGTCAGCTGGTGCAGATCCGTCGATCCGATCTCGACGACGCGGCCCGGCACAAGCGCGACGCGTGCGGTACCTGCCGCTACGACGCGGTGTGCGAGGGCGTGTGGGGCAACTACCTGCGCAGGCACGGCTGGGACGAGTTCTCGCCGGTTCCGAAGGAGGGCGCGTGAACGACGACGGCGACACGGCCGTGGGTCGACGCCCCACGATGGAGATGACCTCGTTGTCGATGGCGCGGACCACCCAGTTCGTCCAGGCGCGCGTGCCGATGGCGCCTCGCTCGGGCGTGCAGAAGGTGTTGTTCGTCGGCGAGAGCTCCCGCGAGCACGCGACGTTGGTCGAGTTGCTCGAGCAGGTCGCCGATCCGCCGTTCCAGTGCGACCACGCGGCGGACGACGTGCTCGCGATCCAGGCCCTCGGCGCGGGCGACTACGACGCCGTGCTCATCGAGGTCAGCGCCGATCGGCGGATCTGGACCCGACTGGTCCGCGACCGCCGGCTGCCGTCGGTGTCGATCGTCGCAATCGACTCGACCGCCAAACCCGACCAGCGCACGGCCCGGCGCAGCATCCTGTCGCACGAGGGCGCGGACGCGGTGGTGCTGCGCTCGGAGATCTCGGGGCCGCTGCTCGAAGCGAGCATCCACGCGGCGATGGAGCGCGGCCGCATGCGCCGGGCGCTCGCCGAGGTGCAGGAGCGCTTCGCGCTCGCGGTGCGTGGCAGCAACGATGGGGTCTGGGAGTGGCTGCTCGATGGCGGCGAGATGCACTTCTCCCGGCGCTGGCGCGAGCTGCTCGGCTACGGCATCGACGACCTGTCGAACTCCGTCGACGAGTGGTTCGGTCGGGTGCACCCCGGCGACCTCGCGGCCCTGCGCGCCGACATCGAGGCTCACCTGAGCGGTGACAAGCCGTTCCACGAGAACGAGCACCGGCTGCGCGCCAGCGACGGCACGTACCGCTGGGTGATCAGCCGCGGTGTGGTCCAGCGCGACGCGGCTGGCCGGCCGGTGCGCATGGCCGGCTCGCTGACCGACACCTCGGACTATCGCCTGCGCGAGCAGAAGCTGCTCGAGGAGAGCCGCCAGGATCCGCTCACCAACCTGCCGCGGCGCGAGCCGTTCATGGAGCGGCTCGCCCGCGCCATCGAGCTGCGCAAGCAGGACGCGAGCTACGCCTTCACCGTGCTGATGATCGACGTCGATCGCTTCCGCTGGCTCGCGGACAGCATCGGTCACCAGGCGTCGGACAGCCTATTGGCGATCCTCGCCCGGCGGCTCGGCGGCTGCGTGCGCCCCGGCGACGTGGTCGCGCGGTTCGGCGGCGACAAGTTCGCGGTGCTGCTCGAGAACCTCGACGACGTCGACGCGGGCACCGACATCGCCAACCGCATCCGCATCGCCGTGCGCGATCCGTTCGAGGTCGAGGGCCAGACGGTCTACGCCACCGTGAGCATCGGGCTGACCACCAGCGCACGGGGCTACGAGGATCCCGACGAGGTCATCAGCGACGTCGGGGCGGCGGCGACCAAGGCCAAGGAGCGCGGCCAGGACCGGCACGAGGTCTTCGAGACCAAGATGCGCATCGACGCCCTCACGCACCTGCGGCTCGAGGTCGCGCTGCGCCAGGCCGTCGAGCGCGAGGAGTTCGAGCTGCACTACCAGCCGATCGTCGATCTGGCGACCGGCGAGCTGACGGGGTTCGAGGCGCTCACGCGCTGGCGGCACCCGCGGCGCGGCCTGGTGGCGCCGTCGGAGTTCATTCCGGTGGCCGAGCAGACCGGGCTCATCCTGCCGATCGGGCGCTGGGCGATCCACGAGGCGGTCGCGCAGCTCAAGCGTTGGCGCGACGCCGACCCGAACCTCCCGCCCTTGTCGATGAGTGTGAACCTGTCAGGGCGGCAGCTCGCCGACCCGCGTCTGCTCGAGGAGATCGCCGCGGCGCTCGAGCGCAACGGCGTGCCGCCCGAGTCCCTGCGGCTCGAGCTGACCGAGAGCGTCCTGATGGACAACGCGGAGACCGTGCTGCGCATCCTCGAGACCCTGCGCAGCACGGGCGTGCGCATCTGGGTCGACGACTTCGGCACGGGGTACTCGTCGCTGTCGTACCTGCACCGCTTCCCGGTCGACGGGCTCAAGATCGACAAGGCGTTCGTCGACGTGCTCGACGGTGGTGAGCAGGGAGCGGCGATGATCCTCACGATCGTCGGGCTGGCACAGGCGCTCAGCGTGGACGTCATCGCGGAGGGGATCGAGGCCCGGACGCAGGCGGATCAGCTGCTGCGTCTCGGGTGCCTGCGCGGGCAGGGCTACTTCTTCAGCGTGCCCGTGCGGGCAGCGAGCGTGCCGGAGTTGTTCGCGGCGAGCTCGCTGCCGTTGCCGGTGGGGTGACCGCTAGAAGCTGACGGGATACACGGTGCCCTGCTGCTCGCTGGTGAACCGCGGGAAGCTGGCGCCCTTCAGGGCATCGGCGACGCAGTTGCCCAGGGGGGTGCCGGCGTGGTCGTCGAGAGCCTCAGCGGACATCACGTTGCCGCTGTTGCCGTTGATCGAGACCTTCACGCGGACCGTGACGCCGGGCGCACCGCCGCAGGCCTTCGCGGCCTTCTTCACCGACGAGAAGCCCTCGCGGATCTGCGGCTGGGTGAGCTTGTCGGACAGCGTCGCGTCGAGGTCGGTCTGGTTGCGGGCCTTCTTGCGGATCTCGTCGCAGCCGGGCTTGTTCGGGTTGAGCACGCACTCGGCCCGGAACTTCTCGTCGATCTCGCCGGGCGTGAGGGGCTCGGGCTTCGGCTCCGACTTGGGCTCCGCGGCGGGCTCGTCCCCCGCGGGCTTCTTGTCGCCCTTCTTCTTCTGCGTGACGGTGACCGTCGCCTCGGCCTCGGCCTTGAGGCGCTCGGCCTCGAGGCGCGCGGCCTCCTCGGCGGCGAGGCGCTCGGCCTCGAGTCGAGCGGCCTCGGCGGCTGCGGCCTCGGCGGCTGCTGCATCCGCGGCGGCCTTGTCGGCGGCGGCCTTGTCGGCAGCGGCCTTCGCCGCGGCCTCGCGGGCGGCGGCCTCGCGTGCCGCGGCGTCGGGATCGGGTGCCGGCGTCGCCGCGCGGACCTCGTTCTGCGCGACGGGTTGCTTGCCCGAGTCGCGGTTCATCAACCAGAACGCACCGCCGAGGACGACCACACCGGCGATGGCCATCCACATCAGTCCGCCCTTGCGTTGCTCGGGCTCGGGCGCGGGTGCCGGTCGCGGCACGGCAACCGGAGCGACGGTCGAAGCGGCGGCCTTGGGCGCGGTGGCGACGACGGGCGCGACGACCGAAGCGGCGGCCTTGGGCGCGGTGGCGACGACGGGCGCGACGACCGAAGCGGCGGCCTTGGGTGCCGCGGGCGGTGGCGGCGGCGGCGGCTCGGCGGCGGCGGCGGCGGCCGGGATCGCCGTACTCGAGATCTTGCCGGCCGGCGGCGGCGGCGGCTCGCGGCGGATCGTGGGTGCATCGACCTTCGGCGCGTTCGCGGGGGCCTCGAGGCTCGCATCGCTGATCAGCGCAGCAGCCGCTGCGCCGCCGTACCCAGCACCGATCGGCTCGAGGTCGTCGACGACGCCCCCGTCCTCATCGCGCGTCGCCGCGTCGTCGTCGTCGATGCCGAGCGCGTTCGCGATCTCCATGAGATCGGTGTAGCCCGAGCTCTCGGATGCCTCGCGTTCGCCTTCCTTGTCGGATGCAACAGTCCCCATGGTCGTCGTCCTTCGCAGATTCAGGGCACGCGGCCCATGAAATCAAGTCTGCCGCGTTTGTGTACGCCCGAGTCCCCCGCAGGGCGTACACGAGCCGTGAGTGTAGCGCGAACGTGTGAGCGATGCCCGGTTGCGGCTGCGCTCGACGCGGCCTCCGTGAATGTCGGGCGGACGCCGCGCCTTCACCCGCGGGTCCGAATCTCCGTGAGGAAGTTGGCGTTCGCGGAGCACACCGCGGCACAGCGGGCCCTACGTGCGGTTTGCCGCGCTCTTCAGGGCTGCGGCGCGGGGGCGGGCTCGGACGGATTCGCGCCGGTCTGCACGGGCGGCTCGGCGGGTTTGCCCGCGCCATCGAGGGCCGAAGGCGGCAGCTTCCCGCCCTTGCGACGCAGCCAGTTCTCCTTGCGCTCGCGTCGCAGGGCCTCGAGCTGCTCGGGGGTCTTCTTCATGTACTTGGCGTAGTTGTCGGCGATGAAGCCGAGGATGAGCGTCGCCTGCTTGGTGTCGAACTTCGCCCAGAGCCGGATCTCCTTGTCGTCGCGGGTGAGCTCCACGGGGTCGTAGAACATGCCCTTGGCGATCTTGAGCTGGAAGCTCTTGTCGAAGAACGTGGGGACGTCCGTCTTCCACCACTTCTCGAAGGCCTTGGCCTCGACGACGCTGGAGAACTCGCCCCGGATCAGCAGCTCGGGCTCCTCGGCCGCCTCCGCGCTGAGCTCGACGCTGTCGGGGATCTGGAACGGCAACTTGGCCCGTTTCAGCGCCTGGCGCAGGTCTTTCGCCACGACCTGCATGCCCGCCGTCGGCTGGCGGGCGGCGAACTTGCGCAGCTTGGTCAGGTTGGCGACGTAGTTCCCCGCGGTCTTGTCCTCGCCGACCTCCTCGGCGAGGACGTGGGACAGGAACTCGTCGCGGACGTAGACCGCGATCTTGTCCTCGAGCAGGACGAACCAGCGATTGTCGACGTCGGGCTCGTCCTCGTCGAGCGGCCGGGGGTTGCCGCGGATGATCCCGTTCTCCTCGATCCACTCCACCGACTCGTCGTTGGCCGCGGCGGCCCGCTCGATCGCCCGCTGGACCTCCTCGCGGGAGACGCGGTAGTCGACGGCGAGGAACGTCTGCCGCCAGTCGCGGAGATCGGGGCTCGCCACGATGATGTGGTCGAAGTCGCGTAGCGCGTCGAAGCCACCGCCGGCGACGAGGTACTGGAAATCCGGCAGGGGTGCCATGATGTCCAGTGCCTTGTCCGCGAAGCTGAGCTTGCGGATCTTCTTCGGGACCAGCATCACGAAGTACGTGCTGTTGGTCGGGCCGAGCTGATCGACCTTGGAGTTCTGCTTGCCGAGGTCGTGCTGGTCGGCCGGGTCCTCGGCGGGTTTGGGCGGCGGGGGCTTCGGCGGCTCGGGTTTCGGCGCCGGCGTCGGCTCCGGCGGCGGGGTCGTCGTCGGTGGCGGTGGGGTGGGCGTGGCCACCGGCGTTGGCTCGGGCTGCGGCGGCGCGGCGCCCTGGATCTGATCCGGATCGATGAGCTCGACCTCGGTGAACTCGAGGTCGAGGTCGAGCTCGATCTTCGGGTCGAAGCTGATCATGCCGACCACGAGCGGCGCGACGTGCAGCAGCGCGGAGCCGACGACGGCGTAGGCCTTGCGGGAGCGTTCGCGCACGGGAGGGCGCGCGAACGATAGCACCGGGCCCGAGGGCGCGCGAACCGGGCTCCTAGCTACCCCACCGCGCGACGATCTCCGCCACCCGGGCGCGGAACTCTGGCTCCTGGTGACGCGTGAATTCCTTCCACGTGCACAGGGTCCGCGGGTCGGTCACGCGATCGACGAACAGCGTCGCGTCGAGGTGGTCGACCTCGTGCTGGAACGTGCCCGCCGTGATGCCGCGGACCTCGCGATCGATGGTGTTGCCGTGGCGATCCCAGGCCTGCACCCGCAGCTCGGCGTAGCGCGACACGACCCCACGCAGATCGGGGACCGAGAGGCAGCCCTCGTAGTTGTCGAAGCGCTCGTCCGACAGGGGCGTGAGCACCGGGTTGACCAGCACCGTCAGGGGAATCTTCGGCTTGTACGGGTAGCGCGGGTTGTCGCCGACCTCGATCGCGCACACGCGGATCGGGTTGTAGACCTGGATCGCGGCCAGGCCGGCCCCGTTGGCGTCGCGCATCGTCTCGACGAGGTCGTCGACGAATTGCTGGAACCGCGAGGACTCGAGTTCCTCGCGGGTCACCTCGCGGGCGCGCTCGCGGAGGATCGGCGTGCCGATCTGGGCGATCTTGAGGAGCGTCACCGGCTCACCCTCCGGTCCCGCGGATGACCTTGGCCTTCAGCGCGGCCTTGCCGTCCTTCACATAGACGATGAACTGCACGTCGCGGACGTCGGTGTGCTTCTCCAGGATGTCCTGCGTGTTCTTCTGCAGCTTCTTGGCGAACTTGTCGAAGGTGAAACCATCGGTGTTCTCACCGCAGGCGATCTTCACCTGCAGGAACTCGTCGAAGATCTCGCGGAAGTAGCGGATCCGATCCTCGGAGTCGTCGCCGCCCGTGTCCTCGGCGGCGACGGGCTCGGGCGTGGGAGGGGGCACGGCCGCCGGCGTCGCGCGGCGGGGCGGCGCGACGGAGGGGGCCGGGGCAACGACGGGAGCCGACGGTGCCACGGGGGCCGGGGCCGGGGCAGGCGCGGCGGGTCGGGCCGGCGCCTTGGGCAGCGGCACGCGCGGGGCCGCGGGTGTCATGACGGTCGCGGTCGCCGGCGGGGGCTCCGGCGCGCGCGCGATCGGGGCGGGCGCGGGCGCGGGCGCCGGCACCGGCACTGGATCGGGGGCGGTCGACGGCGCGTCGGCGTCCTCGACCTTGCGGACCGATCGCGTCAGCTTGCGGCCACGGATCGTCTTGGGTCGCTGCCGCGTGGACCCGGTGTCCTCCGCGACCTCCTCGTCGATCTCGAGCTCCGCGAGGTAGGCGGCGCGCAGCGCCTCGTGGGCGGCGTTGGCCGCCCGTGCGACCTCGCCGGTCGGGCCGCCATAGCGATCGTGGAAGATCTGGTGCTGGGCGCCCCGCGAGACCGCGACGAACTCGTTCGCGAGCCGGCGCATGGGCCCCAGCGCCTCGACCTGCGGGAGGTACACCGCGAGCGCGGCGCACAGTCCGAGCAGCAGCACGAGCAACACCCAGTTCGCCGTCGAGACCAGGCCCTTGTCGCGGGCTTGCCCGAGGGCGTCGGTGAGATCGCGGTGGCCGGCCGCCGCGGTGCGGCGCGACAGCACGACGAGCATCGCGCCCTCTTTGCCCTTGCCCGCCGGCCCGGGCACGCGACCCAGGGCGCCGATGCGGGCGTCGAGGCCCTCGCCGATGGTGATGATCTTCGACGCGCCCTCGTCGGGCGCGTCTTCGCGGTGCTCGTTGCCGAGCTTCTCGATCTCCGCCGACACCGGCTGGTCGCCGATGATGTCGCCGACGAGCTTGCCCTTGCGGACCAGGCCCGCGGGGCTCTCGCTGCCCAGGACGCGGCGCAGCAGCGAGCCGGCGCCGATCTGCAGCGGTTCGAACGCCACGAGGCGTCGCCCGTTCGCGTCCGCCCGCAGCAGGCGGACCGCCTGGATCTGACCGCCGAGGGTCAACGAGAACACGAGGTCCTCGTCGGTCGGCGCGTCCTGGTACGGCGTGCTGCCGACGAGCTCCGACACCAGCGGCTCGCCGATGCCGCTCACCGCCACCGGTGCCCCGGTCGGATCGATGAACGCGACGGTCATGTCCGACTTGTTGCGGACGCGGAGATCCTCGGCGGCGTCGGTGAAGATCTGCTGCATCGGCTTCTTCTCGATCGGGAGCTTGGCCTCCTGCTCGGCGGTGCGGCCGAGGGCCTCGCGCACGGCGGGATCGAGGAGCATCGCGCCGACCTGACGGACGGGCGAGGAATCGATCTGGGCCTCGAGGGCGGCGAGGCCGGCTTCGGTCACGGCTCGCAGCGCGGTGCGATCGGCGTCGCTGAAGTCGCCGCTGTTCCCCTGCGACAGCAGGAACATGCCGCCGAGGCACAGACTCGCGAGCGCGGCCAGGATCACGCCCCAGATGCGGGTCAGTAGCATTGGCGCGCGTAGTGTAGGCCCGATGGCCCGGCGGCCGCAAATGCTGCCGAGAACGGCGCCTCCCGTTGCAACGTTCGGCCGCGCGAGGTCGAACGAGCGGCCATGCGCAGCACAGCCCTGTGGCTCGCGACCGCGGCCATGGTGGCGGCCGGGCAGGGACTCTCGCGCGTCGTCGCGTCGCCGGTGGCCGCGGCGATCGTCGGCGGGGCGTGGCCGCTCGCGGTGGCCCTGGCGATCGGGGGGGCGCTGTTCGAGCGCTGGCGCCGAGGATCCCTGGCGACAGGTCTCCTGCTCGTCGCGCTCGTCCGCGGGATCGTGGCCGACGATCGGGCGGAATCCCTCGCGTTGCCCGCGGCGACGCGCGGTGCCGACCCCCGTGTGCACACCTTCGCGATCCGCGAGGCGAGCTGGCCGGGCGGGCGCTGTCAGGTGCTCGCGGTACCCGATGGGTCCGATCACGAGGCGTGGCTGGAGCTCCCGGCCGAGGCCTGCCCGCTGGCGGCGGGTGACGTCGTCGCGATCTCGACCGGAGATCTCGTGCTCGAGCGCGGACCGACGTGGCCGTGGGGCGTCGATCCGGTCGAGGTCGCGCGCTCGCGCGGCGCGAGGTGGGCACTGTCGGCCGAGCGCGCGTGGCGGTGGACGCCCGCGCCCACCCCCACCGCGCCGTACTGGCGATCGATCGCGGCGCTGCGTCAGCGACTGTGGACGCAATCCCGCGGCGACGACGCCCGCGCGTTCGTGGTCTCCAGCCTCTTCGGCGTGCGCGCGGCGCTCTCGACGACGCGTCGTCGCGAGCTCGGCATCGCAGGTCTCGGTCACCTCATCGCCGTCAGCGGCATGCAGGTGAGCCTGGTCGCATGGGCCGCCCATCGCTTCGTGTTGCGGGCCCTCGCGCCGTGGCTGCCCTCGGTCGGGCTCGCGTTCGCGGGCTCGACGGCGTTCGTGCTCGCGTACGTCGGGCTGGTCGGCGCCGAAGCTCCGTCGGTGCGCGCGGCGATCATGGTGATGGCGCTCGGCATCGCGGCGACGCTCGGTCGTCCGGCGCAGGGCCTCGCGGTGCTGTCGTGCACCTCGTGCGTGATGCTGATGGCGCGACCGAGCTGGGTGTTCGACGTCGGCTTCCAGCTGTCGTTCGCGGCGATGGCCGCGATCCTCCGGATGCCGCGGGGCGCCGGGCTCGCGCTGCAGAGCTGGCGCGTCGGCTGGGCGATCATGCCCGTCATCGTGTGGCACTTCGGCGAGACCGGCGGCTGGGCGGTGCCGGCCAACGCGATCGCGGTGCCGGTGTTCGGGCTGTGGGTCACGCCCCTGGGGATCCTCGCGATCGTCACCGAGCCCGTGCTCGGAGCGTTCGGCGCGGGCGACCTGGTGTGGCGTGCCGCCGGTTGGGGCGCGGCGCTGATCCTCGACGTCGCGCACGCCTTCGCCGCGGCGCCGCGCATCGGCCCGGGTTGGGCGGCACTGCTCGCCGCGCTCGTGCTGATGATCGGGCTGTGGCCGTCGATCGGACGCCGCACGACGTGGCAGCACTGGGCGCCCTCGCGACCGATGTGCGTGCTCGTGCTCGCGGCAGCGTGGTGGCGCGCAACGCCGGCTTCGGAGGCGCCGCTCGCCGACTGGATCGCCTTCGGCACGCCGCGAGCCCCGAGCGTCATCGTGCGACCACCGGGGGCGCCGGCGTGCGTCCGCAACCCCAGCGGATCACCGCACACCTGGCCGCGCCTGCTCGAGGCGCTGCACGTCGAGGCAGTCGGGGTCGTGACCGCCGACGTGCCGCGACGCGGCGCGGCCCCGGTCGAGCCGCCCCACGTCTTGGCGCTGCGACGCGAGCTGGACGCGGCGGGGTTCGGGGCCGAAGCGATCCCCTGCACCGAGCCCCCCGAGGCCGACCTCACCCTCGCCCTGCGGACGTGCGCCCGCTGGGGCGAGCGGCCGTTCGCCGCCGTCACCGGCCCCATCGTCCGTTGCTTCGTCGCGGGCGACTGGCGGACGGCGGGGCGACTACACTCCGACGCCACGGGAAGCCCATGACGAGCCTGCGATCGATGGTGCCCCAGCTGCTCGAGTCCAACGGCGTTCATGCCGGTCGGGTCCACCCGCTGCCGTACGGGCTCCACGTGCTCGGCCGCGGCTCCGAGGTCACCGTGCCGCTCGAGCACGAGGATGTCTCGCGGCGCCACGCCGAGCTCGACGTCGGCCCCGACGGTGTGCGCGTGCGTGACCTCGGCAGCAAGAACGGCGTGCGCGTCGACGGCGTCCCCGTCGAGGGCGAGGCCGCGGTGGCCCACGGCCAGGTGATCGCGCTGGGCGAGCTCATGCTCACCTTGAGCCACCCCGCGTCGCAGGTCGCCCGGGTGCTCGCCCGCGCCGGCGAGACGACGATGACCACGACGGCAACCCACGATCACGAGCCGACGGCGCGCGCCGGGTTGTGGCTGCCACTGCTGGGGGTGCTGGTGTTCGGCGCGCTGGTCGCGGCGATGCTGCTGCTGTGATCCGCCGCGGCGCGACGTGGCCTCGGCTACCATCGCCGCGACCATGACCGACGCCGCGTTCGCCCGCCTGCCCAAGATGGATCGCGTGTTGGACGCGCCCGTGCTCGCGGGCATCCCGTGGCGCCGCGACATCGTGCGTCGCGTCGCGGAGTCGATGCTCGGTGAGCTGCGCGTCGCGCTGCGCGAGGGCAAGGCGACCGAGGCGATCGACGCCGAGACCCTCGCGGTCCGCGTCGCGGCGACGCTGCAGACGTGGTCGACGCCCCACCCGAAGCGGGTGATCAACGCGACGGGCGTCCTGCTCCACACCAACCTGGGGCGGGCCCCGTGGTCGCAGGCGGCGATCGACGCGGCGGCGGCCGCCGCGGGGGCATGTGATCTCGAGGTCGAGCTCGACAGCGGCGTCCGCGGCTCCCGGTTCGCGTGGATGCGACCGCTGCTGTCGGCGGTCATCGGCGCCCCGGACGTGCACGTGGTCAACAACAACGCCGCGGCCTTGCTCATCGCGTGCACCGTGCTCGGAGCCCCCGGCGGCGTGGTGCTCTCGCACGGGCAGATGGTGGAGATCGGTGACGGCTTCCGCGTCGCGACCATGGCGGCCGCGGGCGGTTGTCGCATCGTCGGCGTGGGCAGCACGAACCGCACGCACCTCGCCGACTACGAGGCCGCGCTCGATCCGAGCCGCGGCGCGCCGGCGAGCGCGATCCTCTGGGTGCACCTGTCGAACTTCGAGCAGCACGGCTACGTGGCCGACGTCGAGCTCTCGGCCCTCGCCGCGCTGGCGCGGGCGCGGGGCGTGCCGCTGGTCGCCGACGTCGGCAGCGGCTCGCTCGGCGGCAACCTGCCCGGACGCGAGCCGACCGTCGCGGCGTATCTCGAGGCCGGCGCCGATGTGGTGCTCGCCAGCGGCGACAAGCTCCTGGGCGGCCCGCAGGCCGGGCTCGTTGCGGGGCGCACGGCGTGGGTCGATCGGATCCGCAAGCACCCGATGGCCCGCGCACTGCGGCCCGACAAGACCACGCTCGCGGCCCTGCACGCGACAGCGCTCGCGCATGCGGCGGTCGACACCACCGGCGGCGTGCCGGAGCTGCCGCTGCATCGCATGGTCGCCGCGACGATGGACGAGCTGCATGCGCGCGCGCGTGCCTTGGTCGCGCGCCTGCAGCTCGGCGACGACGCGATCGTCGAGGTCGACGCGACGATCGGCGGCGGCAGCCTGCCCGGCGATCGCCTCGCGAGCGTCGCGGTGCGATTGCCGGGGCGCGCGTCGGCCCTGGCCCGACGCCTGCGCCTGGGTACACCGGCGGTGGTCGGTCGCATCGAGGACCACGCGGTGCTCATCGATCTGCGCACGGTCGCGCCCGCGCAGGACGGCGAGCTGGCCGCGGCCCTCCTGGCCGCCGGCCGCGGCGCGTGAGCGGGCGCTCTTGGGCGGACCTGCGCACGCGCATCGATCGGGAATGCCCGCGGGCGGCGCCCCGGCCCCGCGTGCTAGCGTCCGCCCGCCGTGCCCCGCCGAACCTGTTTCTTCCTGTCGCGCGTCCCGTCGCTCGCGGTGTCCCTCGTGGTCGGAGGCCTCGCGGCGTGTCAGCCACCGGCCGACGATGATCCGTCGAGCGATGGCACCGGTGCCGACGATGACGGCGGACCCGACGACGACGCGAGGGTCTGCGCCGCCGCGCCGCTGCCGACCGTCGACGGCGGTGGCTGCGAGGTGGTCGAGGCCGGCCAGGGCGGCATGCTGCTGCGCGGCACGGCGCTGGGCCAGGACGGCATCATCCGCGGTGCCGAGGTCCTCGTGCGCAGCGACGGCAAGATCGCCTGCGTCGACTGCGACTGCAGCGACGCCGACGGCCGCGCCGGCGTCACGGTGCTCAACTGCGGCGACGCGGTGATCTCCCCCGGGCTCATCAATCCCCACGATCACATCACCTTCGCCAACAACCCGCCGATCGGCGACGGTGTGGATCGCTATGAGCACCGCCACGATTGGCGCAAGGGCGACAACGGCCACGAGGCGCTGCGCGTCGACGGCGACGCCAGCCGCAACGAGGTGCTCGGCGCCGAGCTGCGCTTCATCATGGGCGGCGCGACCGCGGCCGCGAGCGCCGGCGGCGAGGAGGGCCTGCTGCGCAACCTCGACGCCGGCGGCAAGCTCGAGGGCCTCGCCAGCAAGGTCGCCGACTCCGACACATTCCCGCTCGACGACTCGAGCGGCGAGCGGCGCGACAGCGGCTGCGACTACGGCAGCGATCCGACCTCGGCGGCGAGCATCGTCGGCAAGCCGTACCTGCCCCACATCGCCGAGGGCATCAACGCGGCTGCGGCCAACGAGTTCGCCTGCACCAGCTCGCGCGGACCCAACGATCTGATGGGCCCGACCACCGCGCTCATCCACGGCGTCGCGCTGCGCCCGGCCGACTACGCCGAGATGAAGCAGAAGAGCTCGATGCTGGTGTGGTCGCCGCGCTCGAACATCGTGCTGTACGGCAACACCGCGCCGGTCACGGCCATCGACGCGGTCGGGGTCCCGATCGCCCTGGGCACCGACTGGGTGGCGTCGGGCTCGATGAACATGCTCCGCGAGCTGCGGTGCGCCGACTCGCTCAACCGCGATCACTTCGGCGGCCACTTCAGCGATCGCGATCTGTGGCTGATGGCGACGGCCAACGCCGCGCGGGCCACCGGCGCCTCGGCGACGATCGGCACGCTCGCGGTCGGGTACATGGCCGACATCGCGGTGTTCCGGGCCAAGCCCGACGCCGACGAGCACCGCGCGGTCATCGACGCCGAGGTCGACGACGTGGTGCTGGTGCTCCGCGCTGGCGCGCCGCTGTACGGCGACGAGGCGCTGCTCGCCGCCGACGGCGTCGACGGAGCCGACTGCGAGAGCTTCGACGTCTGCGGCACGGCCAAGCGCGCGTGCGTCATGAAGGACACCGGCAACGTGTCGCTCGCCCAGGTCCGCAGCGCGATCGAGGCCAACTACCCGCTGTTCTTCTGCGGCGAGCCCGACGACGAGCCCACCTGCGTGCCATACCGCGCGGGTGCGTACTCGGGTGTCACCGCGCTCGACGGCGACGGCGACGGCATCGCCGACGACGGCGACAACTGCCCCGACGTGTTCAACCCGGTGCGTCTGCTCGAGTCGGCGCAGGGCGACGACGACGACGACGGCGTCGGCGACGTGTGCGATCCGTGCCCGCAGGACGGTGCTGACGCCTGCGGGGGTTGAGGTCGGCGCTCACGCGGCGAGCTCGGCCCAGCGCTGGGCGACCGCCTTGGTGACGCGGGGATCCTCGGCGAGTCCGGCCAGCTGGAGCGCGCGTCGGCGGCTCAGCCCACCGAGATCGACCTCGGGCAGCGATCGGAATCGTGCGCCGCGGTGGCGCGCGACGTACAGCGCGTCGACCAGTGCCTTCTCCGCAGAGGCGATCCGGTAGGCGGCGCGTGTTTGCGACCACTCCACGCCGTCGCGCATCAGCTTCGGTGCGATCTGGAACAGCTCGTAGGTGCCCACTGCGGTGTCGAGCCGCCGGGTGTGGCCGGTGGTCGCGACCTGGATCGTGCGGGGAATCTGCGAGATCACGCCGTGCAGGTGCAGGGCGGTCAGGAACGAGACGTAGCCCTGCTCGCGGCCGAGGATCTTCGGCACGCAGACCAGCGGATGGAAGTCCGGGTGCTTCGGGTTGGCCCACACGCCACGGGTGATCCGCACGAGCACACCGCGGTCCGCTGCGGCGCCGAGCTGGCGCGTCGCCGTCGCGATCGCCACCACGGCTTCGGTCGCGAACTCGCGGGTGGTGAACGCCGCGAAGTACGGCGCCATCAGCAGCTCGAACTTCACGGATCCGCCTCGATCTGCGCCACCACGGCGGCCTGCATCGACTCGAACGCCTCGGGTGTGCCGTAGGTCCGCGCCGCGTCCTCGTCGAGGAACTCGACGACCTGACCAGCAAAGTCCGCAAACGAGAGCGACAGGGCGTGATCGATCGCCTGCTCGCGTGTGCTCCGATCCACGGCCGCGAGGTCTGCGGACGTGAACGCACCGCGCGAGTCGAGCAGGTACAGATCGAAGATGTCTCGGGCCTGGGTGACAGGGCGGCCCGCGAGCGCGAGGACCTTCTGACGAGCGGCGGTCGGACCGTCGTAGTGGGGGACCGCGTACGCGGTGCGCCCATGTCGACGCGCGACCTCCGGATCGATGCGCTCGACTCGGACGCCCGGTTCGAGGCCGCGCCTCGAGAACTCGACCTTCGTCGGGAGCGTCTGCCCGGAGGCGAGCACCAGGGCGAGCCCGAAGCGCTGCGTCGTCTCGGTGTGCTTGGCCTTCTTGGGGTCGTTCACCCGGAGTTCGATGATGTCGACGGTGGCGAGCACGCGCCGAAACGCGAGATCCTCGAGGATCTTGTAGCCGTTCTTCCGCAGCGTGCCGACGGCGAGCTTGCGCGCATCGACGTCGAGATCCATGTCCTCGGAGTACCGTGGGCTGCCGTGGAAGAACCGCAGGTTCACACCGCCCTTCAGCACGAGGAGCGACGGTGCGGTGACGCGTAGCAACCACTCGAGGAACAGGAAGTGGAACGCCTCGCGGCAGTCGCGGTCCGTCCGCATCTGGTCAATGTATCTGTATTGACGAAGCAGTCAATTCAGATACGTTTATAGTCGACCCCTCGGGAGGCCACAATCCCCGTCAGGGCAGCCACAGGGCGTCCAGGCAGGCGATCTCGCCGTGCGGGGTCGCGAGCGAGGCGCAAGGGCCCGGCAGCGCGGGCGCGAGCTCGGCGACGTCCCCCGTGTTCGGATCGAGGTGCCAGAGCGTGCCGTCGGCGGCGCAGGCGACGAGGCCATCGCCGGAGGGCGAGGCCGTGAGACCGATGGCGTCGGCGACCGCGGGCAGGGGGGTGTCGGCGAGGACGAGCGCGGCGTCGTCGAGCTCGAGCAATCGCATCGGCGCACCGGCCCGCAGCGCGAAGCGGCGATCGTCGTGGACGGCGAGCGCGGCGATCGACGGGGCGTCGGCGAAGTCGATCGCGCCCTGCACCGCAGCCGCATCGACGTCGATCGTGACGAACGCGACGCGGGCCGCGTCCGCGCCGAACACGAGGGCACCCTGCAGCTCCGTAAGGGCCGCCAAGGCCAGCGGCGGATCGATCGCGCCGATCGGTGTGGTCGTGCAGTCGCAGGGATCGATCCGCGCGATCGTGGCGGTCGCGGCAAAGCTGGCGACGAGCTGACCGTCTTCGAGGAAGCCGAGGCCGTCGGGAACCGCTGCGAGGTCGCAGACATCGAGGGTCTCACCGCCCCCGTCGAGGGCGTGCAGGCGGAGCCGCGGCGGGGCGCCGTCGCCGACGATCGCGATCCACGGGGGCACGACCGACTCGCCGGTCGACGTGCTGCCACCCTGCGTGATCGTGGAGGTCGTCGGATCGATCGCGCCGGTCGACGCGACGCCGGTGCCGGTGCCGGTCGACGTAGTCTCGAGGGTGCCGGTCGACGACGCGGTGTCCGGGGTGCCGGTCGCCGCGTCGCTGTCGATCGCCGCGCCGGTCCACGCGCCGATGCTCTGCGCCGGCGGGGCGCAGCCGAGCGACGACGCGAGGGCCACGGCTGCGAGCGCGCGGCGTCGCATCACGGCGTGCACTCGCGTTCGATGCGGACCAGGTGCGGTGAGCCGGGGAACCGCGCCGCGAAGCGACGGGCGCGGTCGGGCCCCGTGGTCGGATCGGCGCGGCAATCGAGCAACGCGAGGCCCACCTCGCGGAGCTCGACGAGCGCGCCGTCGGGGAAGCGGCGCGTATGCTCGTCGTAGCGCGCGCGCGCGGTGCCGTCCTCGCCGCGCTTGAGCGCGACGCTGGCCTCCCGCAGCAGCGCGACCTCGGCGTCGACGGTGGCGATGTCCGGGGCGGCCTCGCTCGGGGCCTCGATCGTCACGACGACGCCGGTGCGAGGGGTCCGTCGGCCGACGCTGCGCTCGGTCGTCGACGCGGGCGGCGCGATGGTCGGCAGCGTCGCGGGAACGGGCGGATCGATCGACGGCAGCGTCGCGGGCGTGCGCGCGGCGACGAGGGACGACGGCGGTCGCTCGGCCAGTGGCGCTTCTGGCGTCGCTACGGGCGGGTCGATCGCCGCGGCGGGGTCGATCGCCGCGGCGATCACCGGTGCCTGCACCTCGGTCGGTCGCGTCGACCACCAGGCACCGCCGGCGACGACCGCGGTGACGCCGACGAGCACGAGCCACGGTGCGCGTCGACCGACGGCCGCCGCGGTGGCGGCGGTCGACGGCCCGACGCCGGTGGTGATCGCCCGCTGGACGCCGAGCACGAGCGCCGCGCGCTCGCCCGATGTCGGGCCGATCGCGTCGCGGTACCGGGCGAGGACCTCGCGTGCCTGATCGCTGGGCTCGTTCACGGCGTACCTCCACGGCGTTGCAGGAAGCGCTCGAACATCGCCCGCGCCCGGCGCAGGCGCGAATACACGGTGTTGAGCTTGATCTCGAGGGCGAGCGCGACCTCGGGGGCCGACCAGCCCTCGACGTCGGACAGGAAGAACACGAGGCGGCGATCGTCGTCGAGGTCGGCGAGGAATCGATCGAGCATCGCGCGGGCCTGTCGTCGCGCGAGCGCGTCCTCGACGTCGATCGTCGCGTGGATCCCGTCGATGGTGCCGTCCTCGGAGCGCTCGCGGCGGCGGTACCCCGCGGCGACGCGTCGGGCGATCGCGAACAGCCACGATCGCGCCGCGCCCCGCTCTTCGTAGTCGGGCCACTGACGGAACGCGACGAGGAAGACGTCCTGCGCGGCGTCGTCGAGGTTGGCGCGGCGCAGCCCGAGGGCCTGAAGACACCGCCACACGCTGTCGCCGTGCTCGCGCACGAACGCCCCGAACGCGGCGGCGTCCCCGGCCGGGGTCGCCTCGAGGCGTCGTGCGTGCTGGTCGGCGCTCATCGGGGTTGCCCCCGGGAGATGCGCCGGGGCCACGGTTTCCGTCCCACGATTTCGACCTCGAGGCGCAGCGTCGCGCCGAAGGCGGCGATCCGCGGTCGGGCGAGCTCCCCGACCCCATCGATGGCGATCCCGGGGCGCCGCAGGGCCAGGCGGATCCAGGGGGCGAGGGACGCGATGACACGCCGCCCGAGGGCGAGCTCGAAGGCCGGACCGAGGTTCACCGCCACCTGGCTGGTCGCGATCGAGCGCGGTCGATCGAGGCCGGTGCCGCGCGCGACGAGGACCCCGAGCTCGAGAGCACCGCACCCGGCGACGGCGAAGCGACCCTGGGCCGCGCGCGCACAGCCACCGAGGGCCGCGGTCGACAGCGACAGCCGGGCCCCGCGTGTCCCCGACCCGGGCACGCTGGCGAGGCCCGCGGGCCAGTGCGTCAGATCGATCGCGCTCGACCAACGTCGACCCACGACCACCACGCCGAGGGTCGGCGCGACGAAGGCGTCTTCGATGACGCTCGCGCCCGCGGCCGCGCCAGCGCGCAGCCGCCACGCGGGGAGATGACGCCACGCGGGAAGCTGACGCGACGGCGGGGCTCGGCGCACCGGCGGCGGTGGATCCTGGCGGGGTTCCTCCGCCACGGGCGGTGGCGTCTCGATTCCGGCGGGCTCCGAGGCCCGCGCGGCGACCTCGGCCTCGACCAACACCGCCACCTCGATCGCTACGGCGTCGACCAGCGCGGCGCAGCGCGCCCCGGTCAGCTCGCGCGTCCGCGTGCCCCTCGACGACGCGAGCACCAGCGAGAGCTCGAAGTGATCGTCGACGACGCGGATCGCCGCGTCCACGCGGGGCTGGGGCCCGTCGGACCTCGGATCGTCGACGACGATCGCCGCGATCGCCCGGTGGACGGCGGCCGCGTCGGGGCACGTCGGCGGTGCGGTCCAGCGCAGCTCGACGTGCGTCGCGGGCTCGGGCGCGGACGGCTCGCCGAGCAGTCGCAGGAGCAGCGCCATGGATCGCGGTCCCATCCGAGCCGTCGCGAACGTACCGCGGGCGGCCGCCGAGCACCCGGCGAATTTTCCGGGACGGAACCCCGCCGTCCGTCGCATCTCGCGGCATGCAACGCAGGCGCTTGGCTTCGATGATCGCGATCTCGACGTGTCTGGCCACCGGGGCGTGTGGCTCCGATGGGGGCGCTACCGCCGACACGGGCGGGAGCACCGAGGACGGCGATGAGGGCACGGCCCCCGGCACCGGTTCCCAGGGCAGCACGGAGGGTGGCACCGCCGACGAGACCCACGGATCCGCGGACGGCACGACCGCCGACTCCGGTGGTGACGACCACGGCGACGACGCCGGCGACGACGACGGCGGACCGCCGCCCGACGAGCTGCCCTACGATCCCGATCAGCTCGCGGAGGTCTGCGCCCGCAGCAACGCCGACCCGATCGCGATCCGCCTGTGCACCGATCCGGCGCCGCCGATCACGAGCCTCGCGGATCTCTACCAGGCGCTCGACATGGTCCTCGAGCCCGCCTCGGTGGCGCTCCTCGCCAACTCGACCTCGCTGGCGGCGCGATCGGTGTCGGCCATCAACCCCCGGGTGTTCCTGCGCGTGCAGCCGGGCAACGGGACCGGCGTCGATCTCGGCGCGGCCGCGTTCTCCCGCGGCGAGTACGTCGTCGAGCTGTTCGGCTACGACGAGGCCGCCGACAGCCTCAACTTCTACCTGCTCACCTTCTACCCGCCGTGCCTCGAGTCGCCCGAGGGTTGCAGTCTCGCCGATCGGTTCACGCCGGCGATCGAGTCGGGCTGGGACAAGTGGAGCCTGTACCAGGACGTCGACCTCGAGAACACGACGCTCGATTGCCTGACGTGTCATCAGCCGGCCGGACCCGGCACCGAGAAGCTGCTGCTGATGCAGCAGGGCACCGATCCGTGGCTGCAGTGGTTCCCGGGCCTGTCGATCGGCACAGGTGCCGAGACGCAGTCGGCCACCGTGCTGACCCCGCGCTTCCTCGAGATGCACGGCAACGAAGCGGCCTATGGCGGGCTCCCCATGGCGTTGTTCGAGAACCCGATGGCGAGCGGCATCGTGATGGATCAGATGCTCGAGATCTACTGGGGGATCAACGGTGGGGTGCCGCCGGGCCTCACGCCGCTGGGTCAGGAGCACGCGTTCGACTCGGTCGCGATCGAGGCCGACATCGCGTCGGGCAGCACCGCGACCTGGGACGCGTACTTCGCCGAGTACCTCGCCGGCGACCGTCTGCCGATCCCGTTCCACCAACACGACATCACCGATCCCGATGCCCGGGCCGCGGTGGTCGACTCGTACCAGGGCGTGATGGCGGGATCCGAGCCCCCCGAGGCGCTGCTCGATCCGCGGGACGTCCTCGCCGACGACACCGCGGTCGCCCTCGGCTTCCGCCCCCGCCCCGAGGCCGACGCCGCGGAGATCCTCCACTCGATGTGCCAACGCTGCCACAACGACCGGCTCGATCAGTCGCTGACGCGCGCGCGTTTCAACGCGACGCGGCCCGACGAGCTCACCGCCGAGCAGAAGCTGGCTGCGATCGATCGTCTCAACCGCGCCGAGGATGCACCGGGGCACATGCCGCCGGCACGGTTCGCGACCTTGCCCGACGCGTCGAAGCAGACGCTGCTCGACTTCCTGTCGCAGTGACGCGGCGGCGTCCCGCGGCCACCCGCATCGGGTACCCTGTCCCGATGCGCGTCTCCCACTTCGCCCTGCTCGCCCTGGCCGCCTGCACTCCCCGTGGCACGCAACCGCCCGCGCCCGTGCCCAGCGTCGACACCACCAACGATGCGAAGTGTGCCGACCCGCGGCCGGGCGCGACCCACGAGTGCGTCCAAGACTGCGGACCTCCGGTGGCGCAGGAGGGCGACCCCGAGCCGGGTTGGGTGTGGCTGAGCGCCGAGGATGCCGCGAATCGCAAGAAGTTCGGCTGTCCGATCTGTCTGCCCGAGGACACGCGCATCGACACGCCCGACGGCGAGCGATGGATCACCGAGCTCGCCGTCGGCGATCCGATCTGGACCTTGGATAGCGATGGCAATCGCGTGCGTGCGACGGTGATCTACGTCGGCTCGACGCCGATCGTCGCGGGGCACACGATCATGCGGATCACCCTCGCCGATGGTCGCGTCGTGCGGGCGTCGGCGGGCCACCCCGATGCCGAGGGCGCGCAGATCGGCGGGCTGGTCACGGGCATGCCGATGTCGGGCAGCACGATCGTCGAGGTCGAGCGGATCCCCTACGACGGCGCGCGCACCCACGACGTGCTGCCGTCGGGGGCGTCGGGGGTGTACTGGGCGGACGGGGTTGCGGTGCAGTCGAGCTTCGCGGGGCGACGATAGGCCCGTGTGCGAGCGTCGTCGCGCGACGCGAGGCGCCTACTGCTCACGCGCGTGCGCGGACCAGGGTCCACTCGGTCCCGAGTCCGCGCTCCGCGATCATCTGCTCCAGCGTCACCGTGTCGAGCCGTTCGCCAAGGTGGTCGAGCATGTGCCGTATGTCGTCGACGTGCTTGTGGCTCTGGCCTTCGCGGAAGTACTCGAGCTTGCGAACGATGACGTACTCGGGCGGAGCGACGTGTACGGTCGCGGTGCCGACGGTCAGTGCACGACGGTGCGAGAGGGCCCAGCGGTGGAGCGGATCGCGACCCGCGATGTAGACATCGGCCTTGAACCCGGTCTCGTGGTGGATGATGTTGAAGTGCCCACGGTGGCCGCGGAGCACCTCGACGCGGAGGACCTCCGCCGGCGGACAGTAGAAATCCTCGCACGGGAACGCGCTCGCGAGCCGCGGGATCGCGCCGACATCGAGCACCACGACCAGGTCGACGTCGTTGGTGAGACGGGGCTCGCCGTAGATCATCGAGGCGACGCTGCCCGTGATCATGGCCGCAATGCCCGCGTCCTCGAGCCGGGTCGTGAACAGGGAGAACAGGTCATCCATGGCGGAACAAGAAGGCGTCTCGCACCGCCCGCGCCAGCTGTTCGTCGGACCACTCGGGGTGCTCCGCGCGTAGCGCCGCCGCCTTGATCGCGCGCGCCGACCAGTAGATGCGCATGGCGGCGTGTAGCTTCTGCTCGGGCGTCATCTTCGCGATGCTCTGCGCGACCGGCAACGTCATCACGTGCCAGGCTACCACGACAGCACGGCCACGACAGCACTCAGGCCGCCCGCTCGATGTTCGCTCACGCCAGCAACTCGGGCAGCGCGCCGCCGCCCGTGTCGAACCCGCCGAACGTGTCGACGTCCATCCCGAACGCGCGGCAGAGGCTCACCATCATGCGGCAGTGGTTCTCGCCGCCGAAGCGGTGGAATCGGCCCATGGGGATCTTGCCCTGGGCGCCGCCGACGAGCACGAACGGGATCCCCTCCCAGGCGTGGGTCATGCCGACGGCGAATGCCTCGGGCGGACGGCGACACAGCCAACGAGTGGGCGAGCGACCGGGGCCGGCGGCGAGCGTGGCGGCGTGGGTGGCGACGCGGCCCCGACAGCTGCAGCTTCGAGAGTGGCCGAATTGCCACAACGGGGACGCCCGCGCCGTCGCGACCGTGTACGAGTGCGAACGCGAAGGGCCGCGCACGATCCGAAACTCGTCACTCGACAACGGATGGTTGCGATGCCACGGTGTCGGTCGACGGTGGGTTCGCGGAGGAGATCAGGATGAAGAGAAGAGAAGAGAAGAGAAGAGAAGCGGTCCTCTCGATCTTGCTCGCGACGGGGATCGGACCCGTGCCGCTCGCGTGCGCCACGGATGATGCCGACGCCCGCGAAGGGGTGAGTCTCGCGAGTGACGCCGACGACGATGACGTCGATGACGACGACGCCGAGGGTGAGGGGGTGACGCCGGCGGAGACGTCCTTCCCCGTCGCCTCGCCGCCTGTCGCGATGGCGGCGATCAGTAAGGTCAGTACCGCGAACAACGGCGCCGACTACGTGGACGAGTGCATTGCAGCCGGGGTGCCCGTCCCCGCCACGGTGATCGATGTGGATGAGGGGTGGCAGATCTTCGGTGCGGTCGCCGACCCGTTCATGAGCCCCGGCCTCGAGGATGCTCGGCTGTGGACGTTCGAGAACACTGCGAACATGGCCGGCCCGGACGGCATCTGCATGGCGTTGCCCCGCGGCATCATGGGGGCGGCGTCAGCCTCTGTCGTCGGTGTCATCTGCATGGGATGGAACGGAAAGACCTGCTACTTCACCAATCCCAGCGGGACGAGCTTCAACCCGATCGCCGCGATCGGCATCGACGAGCTGATCGGTGGGACTGACCTCGAGGACGCAGAGGAGGGGACGTGCTCCGACTGCCATGCCGGCGAGAACCCGTTCATCATCCACTCTGCGGACCCGGCGTTCACTGCTGCAGTCGCGTCGGTGAGCCGCGTCTTTCCCGACGCCTGGCCCACGCCCATTGTCCCGATGAGCTTTCCAGGCAACCCGGAGCCGCTCGATCAGCTCGGACCGGTGGCCAGCGGCCACTTGAAGTGCGACAGCTGCCACCAGCAGGGCGGGCCAGGCGGTCGCTTCCCCCTGCTGTCCACGGAATATCCGCGGTATTGCGCAGAGGTGCTCGCACCCGCCGTCGGCGACGTGCCGCCGATCTCGCCCACCATGCCGCCGCCCGGTTCCGGCACCGCGGCGGACTACGCGGATCACGTCGGCTGGCTCGAGGCCGCATGCGACGTCGGGCCGGGGAGCGGCGTGGTGGTGCCGTTCGTGCCGCCTTCGCTGACGGTACCGCCGCCGGACGTGGATCCTCCCTATCGGTGCGCGAAGACGGTCC
>JBIJCC010000151.1:0-21954 GCA_044344875.1 Nannocystaceae bacterium | reverse complement strand
GGGCGCCTCTGTTCAAGGACGAACTCCTCGCCGGCGCGGCCCTCGATCGCCTGCTCCACCACGCGCACGTCGTGGAGATCACCGGCCACTCCTACCGGAACCCCCCTCGGCCTGTCGCCGGTGGCCGGGGCGCTCGGGCGGCGAGCGCTGAGAGCTGAACACCCGATGAGCAAGTGGATCAGTTCTGCCGAACTGGCGGGAGTCGCTGACGCGCGGATTCTCGGGGTGGCCGGACGCCGATCCTGGACCCCGCCTCGAGGTGGATCAGTTCTGCCGAACTGCGGTGGGTCAGTGCTGCCGAACCTTGACAACTGCGGCCATCGCAGCCCGCGCTCGGCGCAGCGGCGTGCAGCCCAGCGCCGCGCGCGACTCGACCGGCATCGAGCCTCTCGCCGCAGCGATCGCGGCGACCTCGGCCTTGCTCGGCGGCGGACCACGCCCATCCTTCACCACGTAGGCGCGGATGCTCGCGTGGGGTGCCAAACATCCGTGATAACGTACCAAGTTCGGGTTCTGGCGAACGGACTTCTGCGGGTGCGCTGCGACTGCGCTCACGAGCGGTGGGTCGTGTTCTTCGGCAAGGGCGTGGGCTGTGCCCGTCGTGCGGAGGCAGACACAGTGGGTGTTGTCGCTGCCGCATTCGCTTGCGGACGATGCTCGGCGACGACCCGGAGTTGCTCGGCGTCGTGCTGCCACGCCAAGTCAGCCACGAGTAGCGAGGGGCCAGGGGGGCCGCAGAGGTTCGAAGACCACGCCGTTGAGGTCACGCCCCCCCCGCATCGACTGCGATAATCGTGGTTGCGCCGACCGAAGATGCGAGATCGTCGACGCTCTGCGGAGTTCGCCGCGAACCACCGCAACGCACGGTGCTACGCTCGACGTCGAAACGAGTGCCTGCGATACCTGCTCGCCCCGGAGGATGAACATGCTCGAGACGACAAGAATCCTAATCTCACTTGGCCTTTGTTGCTCCGTCGGCTGTGGTGAGGAGACCAACGAGACCACGTCGGTCGGCGCAACCGCGACGGACTCAGACTCGGCGTCTTCGTCGGATTCCAGCGCCGCGACCAGCTCTGCGACGATGTCGACGACAGCCACCACGATGACCACGACCGCTTCGACGATGACGACGACGACGACGACGTCGGCGACGACGAGCGACACGAGCGACACGAGCGACACGGCTGACACGGGAGAATCATCGACCGGCGCGATGAACACGGGCTTCAGCTTCTTCGTGACGAGCCAGGGCTCGGGAGCCGCTGGCGGTGACCTGGGGGGCCTTGCCGGGGCTGATTCGACCTGTCAGAGCCTCGCCGAAGCCGTGGGGAGCACCCGGACATGGCGGGCCTACCTGAGCAGCTCGGCCGAGAATGCTCGAGACCGAATCGGTAGCGGTCCATGGGTCAACACAGCGATGCAAATGGTCGCGGCCGACAACGACGCGCTGCACACAGGCGGCCTGGCCGGGGGCGACCCTTCGCTCGTGTTGGACGAAAACGGGGTCCAGCTACCCGGCGGCGAGCACGATATCTTGACCGGGTCGGCTGGGGACGGGACGCTGAGCGGAAGCGCTTGCCAAGACTGGACGTCGAACGCGCCTGGGGATACCTGCCGCCTGGGACACGGCGACTTCGGCGGCTCCAGTCCGTCGTGGAACGATGCTCACGATTCCCAGGGCTGTGACGAGCAGTCGCTCATCAACTCCGCCGGAAGCGGCCGCATGTACTGCTTCGCGATCGACTGATTCGCGCGGCTGCAGATGGTCGAGCGCTACCTCGAGCAGACGCGGGTCCCGCGATCGAGCGTGCGGGCGGATCTGCGGTCTCGAGCGTGCGGGTGACGACGTGCGAACACCGCAAGAACTGGCAGGTGATGCAGCACCTGTGTCGGCGACTACGGCTGAGCGATCACGCGCAGTCATCGGCGTCGGCGCCAGGCGGGCACGCGCTGCCGAAGCTCTCGTCGCACCGGCCAGGGACGTCCTCGGCGCACGTGCAATCGATGGAGTCGCAACCCACTGCGCACAGGCCGGTGCCGCTGGGCTCGTCGCAGACGCCATCGCCTGCCATCGGGCAGGCGTCGTCACAACCGGGAACATGCGGCTCGATGTCCGGGCACATCGTCAGCGCCTCGTCACAGGTGCCGGCGCCGAAGTTGGTCGCGGCGTAGCAGTCGATACGTGGCTCGAACCCCAGCGCGATCTCGAGGCACTCGGTCCATGCGGGGTCCTCGGCGCTGCGAATGGTCGTCGGAAACCCCTCGACGTAGGAGGACTCGACCGTCGCCCCGCCGCAGCAGGTGTGCGTCTGCCGGTGCTCGAGGGCCCTCGCCTGGCCCGCGCCGAGGATCTCCACCTCGATCGAGTGGTGGTCCTCGTCGCCCGCGGGTCCGACGACGGACAGCGATCCCGGCACACCGTACCGCAGGGCCTGCATGCCGCACAGTCGATACGCCCCCGAGCACAGCGGCGGCAGCGAACATTCGACATAGGCCTCCTCGTATTGCGAGTGCTCGCACGGACAGGTGGTCCCGTCGAGCATCTCGAACTCCGAGGTGTACCCACACGTCCGGCTGCATGTGCCTTCGATGCACGTCAACTCGATCGGCGGCTCTCCCGTCGAGGTGGCGCCCGAAACACCCGAGGTGCCGTCGGCGACGTCCGTGGTCGCACCGGTGGCCGCGGTCGACGTCGACCCGTCGGCCTGCGAGTCGGTGCTCGGGCCATCGGATCCCGTCGTGGACGCGCCGCCGCCGGTTGCGTCGGGACGAGGTCGCCGAGGACGACTCCGCGCTGTGCTCGGTGAGCGTGAAGGCCAACTTCAAGGTGCTCGGCAAGCGCCGGGGCGCGCGCATGAAGGCGGTCGCCGAGGCGATCGCGTCGATGGACGCCGGCGCGGTCGCGACGCTGCGGAGCCAGGGCACCGCGTCCGTCGGCGGCGAGGACATCACGCTGGACGAGGTGGTCGGCGCCGGCATGACCGTGGTGCTCGACACCGAGCTCACCCCCGAGCTGCGCCGCGAGGGCCTCGCCCGCGAGCTCGTGAACCGGATCCAGAACCTCCGCAAGGACAGCGGCTTCGACGTCAGCCAGCGCATCGCGATCGCCGTGCAGACCGAGGGCGAGGTCGCGGCGATGCTCGGGGATACGGCGATGCGCGAGCTGGTCACCGGCGAGACGCTGGCCGTCGAGTTGGTGCAGTCCCCCGTCGACGACGGCAAGGACGAGGCGATCGACGGGATCGCCGTGCGCCTGCGGATCGGCGTGGCCCAGGCGCCGAGCCCGTGAGGGGCGGGCCCGGCGTCACTTCTCCAGCCCGTGCTCCCTGCGGACCGCCGCGTTGCGGGCCTCGGCGCGCTGCAGCGCCGGGCGCTCGTTCAGCCGATCCACGTACGCGGTGAACACCGGCTGCGGCTCGAGCATCCCGAAGCCGAGCATGTACCGCAGCGTGCCGCCGAACACGACGTCGGCCATCGAGAACTGCGCGCCGAGGATGAAGTCGCGGCCGGTCACCGCCGACGCCATCGCGTCGATCATCGCCGCATGGTCGCCCCAGCCCGCCTGGCCCGGCTTGAAGTCCCAGGCCGCCGCCTTCGCCATCGAGCCCGGCTCGACCACCGACGGCGCGAAGAACGACCAACGCAGATAGGTGCCGCGCGCCGGATCGTCGAGCGCGGGCGCGAGCCGACCGGCCGCGTAGCGATCGGCGAGGTAGAGCCCGATCGCCGCGACCTCGGTCACGACGAGCCCGTCGTCGGTGAGGATCGGCAGCTTGCCCATCGGGTTCAGCGCGACGATCTCCGGCGACTTCTGCTCGCCCTTCATCATGTCGACCCACCGCAGCTCGTACGGCACGCCAACCTCCTCCAACATCCAGACGACCGTCGAAGCGCGCGAGAACGGGTGGTGGTACAGCGTGATGGACATCGGTGCCCGATCTACCGCGATGCCGAGGTGCGCACCAGCGGCGCGACAGCCGGCCCTCGCGCTCGCCGAGGGTCGGCGCTAGCCTGGTCCCATGGCCGGGCCCCGACGGCTGCACCACACCTACGCCGAGTACCTCGAGGTCGAGGCGCTGAGCTCCGTTCGTCACGAGTACCTCGACGGCGAGATCTATGCGATGGCCGGCGGGGCACCGGAGCACGGCATCCTCGCCGGTCGGCTCGCGGCGCTGCTCGGCAACCAGCTCCCCACGCGATGCCGCGTCGCGAGCTCCGACGTCGAGATCGCGGTCGTCGCGACGGGTTTGGCGACGTACCCCGATCTCTCGGTCAGCTGTGGCCCTCTCGCCCGCGATTCGCGGGACCCGCTCGCGGTCACCAATCCCGTGCTGCTCGTCGAGGTCACCAGCAACTCGACCGAGGACTATGATCGCGGCGACAAGCTCAGCCACTATCGACAGATCGAGGGACTGCAGGGCGTCCTTCTGGTGTCGCATCGCGGCAAGCGGATCACCGCGGTGACCCGCGAAGGGACCGAATGGGTCACGCGGGACTACCGGGGCGGCGAGCGTGTCGTGCTGGCGAGCCCCGCCGTCGAGCTCGCGGTGGACGACGTCTACGCGGTGCTCGACGGGCTGTAGGGCCCTCCGCCCCTCAGCACGGATCCGACGCGCCAACCCCCTGCCACTGCTCCGCGCACGGCGTGCTCGCCGGGTTGTACGCATCCGGCGACCAGTCGCTGCACTCGATCTCGGCCATGCACGCGCCGAAGGCATCGAGCGCTGCAGCTCGACTCGCGCAATCCCCCCAGTAGTCGTACGACGCATCGATGCACGCCTGCTCGTCGGCGTAGTACGTGCCGCCGCACTCGACGTAGCGGCGGCAGAACGCCTCGAGGCCGCCCTCGCCCGGCAGCACGCCCGGGCCGCTGGTGGGACCGCCGGTGCTCTCCGAGCCGGTGTCGGCCGAACCCGTCGTCGCCGGCGTCGGATCGCCGCTCGAGCTGCCGTCGTCGACGTCGGTGTCCGAGGGATCGGTCGCGCTCGCGCTCGGATCGGTCGCGGTGTCGGTCACCGTCTCGGTGCCGTCGGTCCCGGGGCTGGCGCTCGTGCTGCCGAGCGACGCGCTCCCCTCGGCTTCGGAGGTGGCGCCGGTGTCGGCGGCAGTGGTGTCGCCGTCGTCGGCGGCACACGAGGTGGACGCGAGCACGAGCAGGATCAGGCGCAGCTTGGTCATGGCGACAGCCAGACGACGCGGCATACCTGCGGTTGCGCGCGACCGATGTGCACGGGTGGGCACATCGCCCTTCAACGCGGTCGGTGCAGCAGTGCCAGGCGCAGGCTGACGTCGCCGTCGAGTCCCGCGATCCAGTACTCGCCGATCTCCGTGGCCGTCACCATGCTCTCGTTCGTCGTCCTCGTCGTGCTCGGCGCGCGAGCCCTCGACGCGGGTGACGGCCGATCCTCCTCGCGGAAGCCCCGCTCGATCAGCCACCGCCGCGCCCACGCCTCGGCCTCGGTGCGGCCCATGGCGCAGCGCAGGGTCACGTCGGATCCAGGCAGCTTCGGCCCGTCACCCGTGGTCGCGTAGTAGTGGACGACGACGCACTCGGGCGGCGTCTCGAGGTGCCACAGCCGCCCGTCCACCAGGATCCAAGCCAGCGGCGACCACGGCGCCATCGTGGTGTCCTCCTGCACCGCGTGGTAGCCGACGTAGCCGCAGGTCGACGCCGCGATCGCGGCGCCGATCCATGCCCACCGACGCCGAGCCATCACCGGACGGACGAGCCGCCCGGCCCGAGGTTGCGCGGCCTACGGCTTCAGGCTGAGGCAGGCATCGAGCACGCACTTCGCGTCGGCTTCGGCGTCCTCGATGCGCGCGCACGAGAACTCGGCGTCGCCGACCTTCTTGCGCACGTCGACCGCGTACTGGGTCTTGGCGGGGTCGGTCATCGACTCCTTGGTGTAGTAGATGGTCCAGTTCGAGTCGTCGGTCTTCTCGTTCTTGATCATCTCCTTCTTCTTGCCCATCTGGCCCTTCTCGATGTCCGCGATCGTGGCGTCGTAGGTCTGGAAGAAGGACATGTCGTCCTTCTTGGAGAGCATGACCGTACATCCGCCGTTGGCGTCGCTGATCATCACGCTGGTGCCGGCGCCGTCCATGATCGTCGAGCCCTCGGGGACCTCGATCTGCACGCCCATCTTCTCGACCTTGAGGAACGCCTTCTTGGCCGGGGCCGCGGCGGCCGCCTTCGCGTCCCCGCCCTTCGCGTCGCCGCCCTTCTTGTCGTCGGCGGCCTTCTTGTCGCCGTCCTTCTTGTCGTCCGCCTTCTTGTCGCAGGCGGTGAGGGCGAGGGTGAGGCCGAGGATGGGGAGCAGGGCGCGGCTGATGCGGTGCATGGGTGTTGCCCCAGGGGACGGGGGTCGCCCAGCCCGGTTGCGCCACGGTCGTCGTTTGGCGCATCCGGCCCGGTCCCCGGACGCTCCGGGAAGTGCACGCCCGGTCACTTCGTGTGGAAGGCCGTGCGCAGCATCTCGTCGTCGTAGCCGGGCGCCATCGCGCCCTCGGAGGCGTACGCGTACAGCGCAGTGTTGAAGATCATGTGCGCGAGCATGAACACGAACGAGACCCCGACGACGTACACGACGCCGAGCACGACCACCGCGAGGATCGCCGAGCTGCCCGCACCCATGGAGACCACGCCGGCGATCGCCGAGCCGAAGGCGAGAATCCCGACGAAGAGGAACAGGAACTGGACCAGCCCGAAGCCCAGCGAGCGGACGATGCTCTCGCCCCATGTCTTCTTCAGCACGCGGACGGAATCCTTGATCGCGTCGATCGGACCGGTGCCGCGGTAGACCATCGACGGGATCACGAACATGGTGATCGCGCTCCATACCATGCCGAGGATCCCGCGCAGGATGCCGACGACGATCCGGCCGACGCCGCCGGCCCGCTCGGCCGCGTCGTCGATCATGCGGAACACCACGCCGACCGTCGCCGACACCGTCGCCCACGCCAGCACCTGGTGGATGCGGCCGAGCGAGAAGCTCACGCTCTCGCCGAACGTCGCGTTGCCCCCGGCGAACCGGGTCTTCGCGGTGTAGACGATGCACATGTTCGAGAAGGTGCCGATGAACGACAGGCCGAGGTAGGCGATGAACGTCACGATGTAGTCGGCGACGTCCCACTCCACCGAGCCATCGCGCGACATCTCCAGCCAGATCGTCGGGTACAGCAGCGCGAGCAGGTAGCCGACCGACAGCACCATCGCGATGAGCGGGTAGAGCAGCAGCTCCTTGTCCTGGCCGATGACGCGAAAGCTGACCTTGGTCAGATTCCAGCTACGAGACAGTGCTTGCATGGTGGACCTCCTGGGGCGAACGCCCGCTACCGGAAGGGTCGCAGGCTTGTTCCCCGCGCGGGGTCGGGGGCGCACAAAGACGTCCTCACGGCCGAGGCGCACGCCAGATCCTGGCCTGCAGATCGAAGCCGCCGGAGGCCAGCGCGCCGCCATCGGGGGAGAACGCGACCGCCATCACCGGGAATTCATGGCTGCCCACCGTCGAGACCACCGCGCCGTCGCGGGGATCGACCAGCCGGACGCGGCCGTCGTCGCTGGCGACGGCGAGCCGCGAGCCATCGGCGACCAGCGACAGGGCGTGGATCGTTCGACCGAGGGTGTCGACCCGCCAGCCGCCGTCGCCCAGGCGGATCAACATCCCGCGCGCGTCGCCGACGAAGCGCTCGCCGCCGGGGCCGATCGCCAGCGCGGTGCCGGCCTCGGGGGCGAGGGTCGTGATCGCGGTCGTGCCGTCGATCCACCGCGCCACGCCGCGCTCGCCGGCGGCCACGAGCGCATCGCCGTCCCAGGCGATCGCCCGCACCGCGCCGATCGTCGGGTCGATGCGGGCGATCGGGGCGCCGTCGTCGAGGCGCCACGTCGCGACGGTGCCATCCTCGCCCGCGCTCGCGATGACGTCGCCGCCGGGGGACACAGCCAGGGCGTGGATGCGCCCCGGATGGGCGCGCACGCGGACGCGCGGCGTGAGCCCGGCGTCGCGCACGACCAGGGTCCCGTCGCGATCGGCCGACACGACCGCTGCGCCCGCGACGATCACCGCCTCGATCGTCGCCGCGTGATCGCGGACGCGCGCCACCGCGGACCCGGTGTCGACCGACCACGCGACCAGCTCGTTGGCGGCGCTGCGATCCCACTCGACGCCGCTGCCGGTGAACAGCAACGCGCCGTCGGTCGACCACGCCAGCGCGTGGATCTTCTCGGCGGCGCCGACGAACACCGTGTCGAGCGGGCCACGCCGCGGATCCCACAGCCGCAGGCTCTGGTCGGTGGATCCCGAGACCAGCGCGCCACCGTCGGGATCGATCGCCAGCGCGCGCACGCCGAAATCGTGACCGCGCAGCTCCGCGACGGTGCGCGCCGCATCGCGATCCCACAGGCGGATCACCCCGTCGGCGCCGGCGATCGCCAGCGTGGTGTCGTCGACGCGCTCGATGTCGAGGATGGCGGCGGGCAGCGCAGCCGCGGCGGGCCGCGCGGTGCCGTCGGCGTCGAAGCGCCACAGATCGCCGTCCCAGCCGCCCACCGCGATGCCGAGGGCATCGATCATCACGGCCTCGGGCCGCGCACCGACGTCCAGCCGGCGCAGCACCGCGCCGGTCGTCGTGTCCCCGAGTACGGCGCCGTCGTCGAGCGCCGCCACCCAGCGCTCGTCGAACGTCGCGGTCCGTCCGAAGCGTTGGCCGAGGACCGCGGTCGAGCGACGCTGCGGCGTCGGCAGGGACCACCGCTCGAGCGAGCCGTCGGTGCGGGTGACGAGCACGCCGTGGGGCGCCTCGACGATCGCGACGCCCCAGATCGAACGACCCGGGCCGAAGTCCTCGAGCACCGCGCCGTCCTCGATCGCGTAGGTGTGGATCACCCCACGGTCCCCGGCGACGTAGACCCGACGCAGCGCGGCATCCACCGCGAGGGTGAGATAGCGATCGTCGGTGGCGACGCGCCAACGCTCGACGAGGCGCCCCGCGGCGACGTCGGCCTCGAACATCGCCAGGGTGCCGAGCTCAGTGAGCGCGAGCACCCGGTGACCCACCGCGTCGTAGGCGACCGCGTCGACGGGTGCGTCGAGCGGGGCGTGGGCCACACTGCCGTCGAGTTGCGCGCGCAGCCGCCACCACTCCCAGCCGCGCTCGTCGGGCGGGCACTCCTGCAGCGCGCGCTTGGCCAGCGCGAGGTCGCCCTGATCGCGGGCGCGCTCGGCGATGGCGATGCGGTGTCGGTGACGCTCGCGATCGCCGTCGCTCGACGGGGTCGTGGCCGCGGGCTCGACCGCGCGATCGATCGCGGGCGACTCGCGTCCCAGGGACCACGCGCCGAGCCCGACGCCGGCCGCGAGCACGCCCACCGGCAACGCCCGGCGTCCGTGCCACCACAGCCGCCGCAATCGCACGCGCCGACGCGATCGTCTGGCGTGCACCGGCTCGCCGCGCAGGGCACGGCGCAGATCCTCCGCGAACGCCTCGGCGGTGGCGTAGCGGTGCCGCGGATCCTTCTCGAGCGCGGTGAGCACGACGGCGTCGAGATCGGCCCAGCGCTGACGATCGCGCAGCGGCGGCGCGGGCACGTGGGTGCGCACGAGCTCCGGGACCATCGCCGGCGCGACACCGTCGATCGGATACGGCAGCCGCCCCGCGAGCAGCTCGTACAGCACCACGCCGAGGGAGTAGACGTCGGCGCGCCCGTCGATCTCGGCGCCGTCGAACGAGCACTGCTCGGGGCTCATGTAGTGCAGGGTCCCGACGAGTTCACCGACCGCGGTCGCGAGCGTGATCCGCCGTGACTCGTCGTCGGTGGCGCGCGCGACCCCGAAGTCGATCAACCGCGGCCGGCCGTCGCGGCCGACGAGGATGTTGCTCGGCTTGATGTCGCGGTGCACGACGTGCGCGGCGTGGGCGTGGCCGATGGCCTCGGCGATCTCGACCACGAGCGGCACGATCGCGGCCGCGTCGAGATCGGCGCCCGTGACCCACGCGCCGAGGGTCTTGGCGTCCTCGATGAACTCGAGCGCGAAGTAGGGGATCGGGCCGAGCTCGGAGTCGTAGGTGCCGGCCTCGTAGATCCCCGCGATCGCCGGATGGCGCAGGCGACCGAGGATCTCCGCCTCCTGCTCGAATCGACGGCGCAGCTCCGGGCTGACGAGACCGCAGCGCAGCAGCTTGAGCGCGACCCTGCGCCGCGGTCGCTGCTGCATCGCCTCGTAGACCGTGCCCATGCCGCCGACGCCGATCCGCCGCACGATCGTGTAGCTGCCGATCGCGCGGCCCTCGAGCCAGCGCCCGCGCTCGTCGGGGATCGTGTCGGCGACCGGCGGATCGAGGAACCCCTCGGCGACGCGATCGGCGTCGAGCAGCGCCTGGACCTCGGCCACGAGCGCGGGTCGATCCCCGCAGCGCGCGGCCAGCCAGGCGTCGCGCGCGTCGTCGCCGACCTCGAGCGCGTCGAGGAAGAGCTCCTGCGCCTCGTCACTCACGGGTCCTCGGTCGGCTTCGCGTCCGGGTTCGGATCCGGCTCGGACAACGCCTGGTGGAGGTACGCACGCGCGAACCGGAAACTCCGCTCGACGGTGCGCAGCGACACGGCGCACGCGGTCGCGATCTCCTCGTGCGACATGCCGGCGAAGAACCGCAGCTCGATGATGCGGGCGCCGAGCTCGCTGCGCGCCGCGAGCCGATCGAGGGCAGCGTCGAGGGCGAGCAGATCGACCGCCTGCCCGTAGAGATCGGCGACGGTGACGTCGGCCGCGGTGTCGAGCGAGACCACCTGGGCCCCGCCGCCGCGCTTGTCACGGCCGCGCGCGCGCGCGTACTCGACGAGGATGCGGCGCATCGCGTGGGCCGCCGCGCCGAGGAAGTGGTGGCGGCTGTCCCACTGCCCGTCCTGACCCAAGCGCATCCACGCCTCGTGGACGAGGCCGGTCGTCTGCAGCGTGTGACCCCCGCGTTCACGCCGCATCATGCCGTGGGCCAAGCTGCGCAGCTCGGCGTAGAGCGCAGAGACGGCGGGCTCCACCGCGCCAGCATAGGCGGCGGGCCGTCGGATCGGCAATCGCGGCCGGGGATCGTCCAGCGCACGCATCGCAGCATGTCGGTCCATGCGCCGCCACGCGATCGAACCCGCCACGGGTGCGCGGGGTTCTTTTCGTGGCACGCCGCGTCGGCGGGAACCCGATCGCGCCCTCGAACGACAGCACAGTCATGGCACGCCGCGCGTCGATCCGACCCTCACCCTCCGCGCGGGCGTTCGTCGCCGCGATCGCCCTGCTCGCGGCCTGCGGCGACGCGGACGGAGGCCGGGGCGGCGGGGCCGAGGGCGGCGGCATCGCGAGCCTGACGGGCGCCGACGCCGAGGGCACGGGCGAGCCCGCCGGCAGCGAGGGCGTCGCCGAGGGCAGCAGCGGGGTCGACGGCGGCTCGGTCGCGTTCGATCTCGGCGACGGCGCGGCCGAGGGCAGCCCACCGGAGACCGGATGTCGCCGCGTCGACTTCCTGTTCGTGATCGACAACTCGGTGTCGATGGAAGACAACCAGGCGTCGCTGGTCGGCGCGTTCCCGGGCTTCATCGCGGCGATCGAGGCCGCGGTGGACGCGGACAGCGACTTCCACATCCTGGTGACCGACACCGACGCGTGGGGCCGCTGCGACACGGTCAACGGCTTCATCGGCCACGACCCCGGCTCCGCGACCTGCAACCAGTACATCCAGAGCACGCCGTTCGAGGCGTGCGACGCGGTGCGCGGCGCGGGCGTGATCCATCCCGCCGGCGAGTACGCGAGCAACACCCTGTGCAGCCTCGAGGGCGGCGCGCGCTACATCGGCCCCGACGAGCCCGACCTCGCGGCCGCGTTCGCGTGCGTCGCCACCGTCGGCGTCGCGGGGCACCCGTCGGAGCGGCCGATGGAATCGATGCTCGCCGCGCTGTCCCCCGAGCTCGAGGGGCCGCAGGGCTGCAACACCGGCTTCCTGCGCGACGACGCGCTGCTGGTCGTCACGTTCGTGAGCGACGATCCCAACCGCGAGGACGGGGGTGACGCACAGCAGTGGTACGACGCGGTCGTCGACGCCAAGCTCGGCGATCCGAGCGCGGTGGTCGTCCTCGGGCTGACGCCCGCGTGGCCCGATTGTCAGCAGGAACCGGGCGATCTCAACGGCGCGCACTGGGCCGAGTTCGTCGCGGCGTGGGGTGACCACGGCGTGCACGGCGACGTCTGCGGCACCGCGGCGGACTATGTGGCGTTCTTCGAGTCCGCCGTCGCGACGATCGACCAGGCGTGCGACGAGTACCAACCCCCGGGGTGACGTGGCTCCGCGGGCCCATGGGTCGCGCGGGAATCCGATCACTGCGTCGCGAGCCGCGGCAACCGCAGCCGCACCGCCCGACCGTCACTGCGACGCTCGCGGAGCTCGACCATCACCGGCGGCGCCGCAACGGCGACGCTCGCCCCGAACCACGAGCTCGCCACCGCATCGCCCGTGGTGAAGTCGAGCCGACGCACCGCGCCAGCGCCGATCGACCGCGGGGCGCCAGCGCCGTGGGTGGTCAGCGCGCGGCCCCGGGCGTCGAACGCGACCACGTCCCAGTCGGGGTGCACGACCGCGGCGCCATGCAGCTCGAGCGGGACCGCGGCGCGGTTGGTGAGCTCGAGCGCGAACGTGCAGCGACCACCGGCGGACCGCCCCGCGGTGGCCTCGAGCCGGGCCATCGCCGCGGGCGCACAGCTACCGTCCAGCACGCGCACGCCGAGATCGGTGCCGCCCAGTGTCGCCGGTGCACCGACGACGTCGAGCGCACCGACGAACGCCGCGAACCGCTCGGCGCAGGTCTGCTGCACCGCCAGCTCGGTCGCGGCGGCAGCGCCCTGTCGCGCGAGCGTGCGTGGATCGTCCCAGCCGAGCACGGCCGCAAGCAGGCTGACCCGCTCGCCGACCTCTGGCGGCGCCGAGCAGGCCGCGGTTCCCGAGCGCACGTCGGGCTCGAGCCCACGCCACTGCGCCAGCGCGTCGTCGACATCCCACAGCCGCGCCTGGACCTCGCGCGCCAGCGCCTCGCCCTCGACGACGCGACACACGACCGAGGAGATCGAGCTGCTCGCGACCAGCGGCGTCGAGCCTGCCCACGGCAGCGGCACGCGATCGATGAAGTCGCGGGCCATCAGACGATCGCGATCGTTGACGAGCACGTCGAGGACGTCGCCCTCGCCCATGCGCGCTGCGGGCACGACGAAGTGGGCGAAGTTCCGTTGGTTGGGCCCGAAGCTCGCGAGACGCCCCTCGGACGTCGCCCCCTCGGGGCCGAAGCCCACGACGATCAACAGATCGGCCGCGGCCCACTTGCGCGGGCGCAGCGACCAGTTCTTGATCTCCTCGAACTGCACGTCGAGGCGGCACGCGAGCAGCTCGCCGTCGAGCGTGGCGCGGAGCTGCGTCGCGGCGGTGGCTGCGGCGAAGAGCGCCGCCGCGTCGGCCTCGGGGAGGATCGGCGCGTAGCCGACGTCGCCGCCACGCCACGCGGGCCGGGCCGCCAACGATCCGGCAGGGCTGCCGCGATCCGCCGGGATCGGGTCCGTCGGCGCGGGCGCGAGCCGCTGTGCGCCCACGACGCTCGCTGGCGCGGACGTCGACGTCGACGCCGCGCCCGAGGCGAACCAACTGCACGCGAGCAGGGCGAGCGGAGTCAGCCACATCGAGCGGGCGCGCATGGACGCCGCGATGCTCGCACGCACGCGGCCCACCGACCAGCTCAGCCGGCGCACACGTGATTCTGGTCATCGACCAGCCACGCGAACGCATCCCCGGCGCAGACGTCCTCCTCGGTGCTCGTCGGCATCTCGCCTTCACAACCCTCGCCGGCGTAGTCCAGCAACCAACAACCAGGCCCGGGCAGCGGGATCTCGACGTCCTCGCCGCTGGCGAGCCCCGGCGGCATGAGCGGGAACTCGCTGGGATCCGTGCCGTCGCAGCGGATGAAGTACACCGTCTCGATCGCGTTGCCGCTGCGGTTCTGGATCTGCACCACCGCCGGCTCGTCGCCGTCGAGGCACGCCCCGCCGTCGTCGCCCGAGCTGCTCTCCTCGGGGAACGGGACGCAGCGGAAACCCGCATCATCGCAGCTGCTGGTCGTCTGGGTGCAGGCCAGGGGGGCGAGCAGGGCGGCGATCAAGGACAAGCGCATCATCATGGTGACCCGACAGTGCCCCAGGGCGCCCGGACGATCACCCCAGGTCGTCGATCCCCGTCGGCGCTCATGCCGGGCGCGATTGTCGGACGAACGCGCCCGGCGTCAGCCCCACGACCGCCTTGAAGTCGCGGGCGAAGTGGGCCTGGTCGACGTAGCCGAGGGTCGCCGCGAGCTCGGCCAGGGAGGGCGGGGCGTCCGCGGCCAGCCGGGCCGCGGCCTCCTGCAGGCGCACGCGGCGGATGACCCACTTGGGGGTCACGCCGATGCAGCGGGCGAAGAGGCGCTGCAGCGCGCGCGGGTCGAGGTCGAGGTGGGCCTCGAGCTGCGCGGCCCGGACCACGCCGGGGGTCGCGGTGACGTGCTCGACCGCCGCGCGCGCGAGGCGTGCCCCGTCGTCGAGGGGTCGCAGCAGCGGCCGCAGCGTCGCTGCGATCACCGCGAACGCCTCGGCGTCGTCGGCGTGCGCGAGCGCGGCGTCCTCGAGCGCGACCACGTCGATCGCGACGACCTCGGCGAGCGGCACCACGCGATCGGTCCACGCGGAGGCCGGGCACACCGAGAGCCCGGTCACCGCGCCCGGCCAGAGCTGCGTGCCGAGGATCCGCCCCTCGCCCTCGAGCACGCGGGCGAACCGCTCGCGGTGCACGCCCACCACGCGCGAGCGCCCGCGCTCGACGACCACGTGCACCGTGGGATCCGAGAGCATGCGGGCGTGGTGCGGCGCCTGCCCCCGCAGATCCCACCGCGTGCCCCAGAAGCGCTCGACCCACGGCAAGAGCGGCGGCGGCGGCGGGAGGCGCGTGACGTCGACGCGCCGACCGCTGCGGGGATCCGACACGACGACCTGCGCGGGCCGTCGGGTTTTTACAAGACCAAGCCGGGGGTTCACCGCCATGCTCTGCGCCGCCATGCTCTGCGCACAGCGCTCGGCGAAGGAGTCCACCATGAACGACGTCACCGTGAAACGCATCGACGAGATCCCCGCCTACGAGGGGCCCCACGCCCTGCCGGGCATCCAATTCCGCTTCGCCGCGAAGGCGCTCGGCGTCAGCGCGTGGGGCATGAACATCGGCGTGGTCGCGCCGGGCGGCACCAACTGGCCCGTGCACGATCACCTCGCCGACGGCCAAGAGGAGGTCTACGTGATCCTGCGCGGCAGCGCCGAGCTCGTCGTCGGCGACGAGCGCACGCCGCTGCCGACCGGCAGCCTGGTGCGCGTCGGTCCGAGCGTGCGCCGCACGCTGCACGCGGGTCCCGAGGGCGTGACCGTGCTCGCGATCGGCGGGACGCCGGGCCAGCCGTACACGCCGCAGTTCGGTTAGCGTCGACGGACGAAGTGGGGCGCGCCCGCGAGGCTCGCCACGTACTCGATCATCCCGATGTCGCCATCGACCAGCGCCGTGCGTGCCTCCTCGGCGAGGCACGACTGGCCGCCCGCGCAGCCGAACACCCAGGTCGCCGCGAGGCCGCTCGCGCAGTCGGTGACCTCGGGGGCATCCGCCAGCGCCGTCGCGAGGGTGTCGAGTCCGTCGAACGCGACCGGCTCGCCGTCACCCACGACGAGCGTCCCCGTGGCGTCGATCGGCAGGCCGCGCTCGTCGGCGCGCCAGCGACCGACCGCGTCGAAGTGCTCGAGGCCGAAGCCGATCGGATCGAACTGGTCGTGGCAGCCGCGGCACGACTCGCTCGCGGCGTGGACCTCCTCGTACCGCTGCCGCGTGGTGGTCTCGCCGGTGGGCACCGCGTCGATCGGCGGGATACCGGGCGGTGGTGGCGGCACGTCCTGGCACAGCATCCTGCGGTACACCATCACGCCGCGCTTGGTCGGCGACGAGGCGTCGGCGTTGGCGTTCGACGCCAACAACGACCCCTGCGCGAGCAACCCGATGCCCCAGCCCGCGGGGCGATCGACGGGGCCGTCGGCGCCCGGGGCCGGCCAGCCGTAGAACGCCGCGAGCTCGGGATCCACGACGGTGGACTCGGCCGTGAGCAGCGCCCGCACGTCGCCCTCGTCCTCGAACCACACCGCGTCGAACAGCGCCCGGGTCTCGGCCATCATCGCGGCGCGGACGCCGTCGAACTCGGGCACGTCGTTCTTGGTCGCGGTGCCGACCCGCTCGAAGCCGGTCCACTCCGCCGCGAATCGCTGGACGAGCGCGCGACCGGCCGGGCTGTCGAGCAGCGTGCGGGCCCACTGCACCCGCGCCTCGGGATCGTCGAGCTCGCCGGCGGCCGCAGCGTCGAGCAGCGCCTCGCTCGGCGTCGTGCCCGAGAAGTCGTACGCCAGCGCCGTCGCGAGCTCGTCGGCGTCCAGCGCGAACCCATCGGCGTCGTCGGTGCCGAGCTCGCGGCGATACAACGCATGCGGCGACTGGATGAGGGCGACGAGCATCCACTGCAGCGCGACGGGGAAGTCGGCCTCGGCCCCGTTGTCGGCGAACAACGCGAGGTAGTCGGCGCGCTCGTCGGCCGTCAGCGCGCGGCGGAAGAGCCGACGGCCGCGTGTGTCGAGGAAGGTCTCGACGCACGCGGTGTCGGCCGTCGTGCTCGCGCACGGCAGGATCGTCGGCAGGCGATCGGGCGCGGTGACCAGCGCGGCGAGTTCGATCGCGGAGTCGAGCAGATCGGCGGCCGTCTGATCGCCGACCTGCAGCATCGCCGCGTCGTTGGAGAACCCCAGCTTCGACAGCGGATCGGGACCGAGGCGCACGCCGGACCACGCGTCGCCGAGCTCGGGGAAGATGTCACGCAGCGAGTGCTCGAGCTCGTCGCGGGTCAGGCGACGCAGGAGCCGCGGGCCGAGCTGCGAGCTCTCGCACCGGGCCTCGGGCTCACCGCCGTCGGTCGCACCGTCGCCGCCGGCGTCCGCACCGTCGTCGCTGCCGCCGTCGTCGCTGCCGCCCTCGTGCGCGTCGCCATCGGCACCCGCGTAGCAGGCCGCGAGCATCGACAGCGCCAGGATCGAGTTCGTCGCGTGTCGCCTCATGCCTGGAGCTCCTGGAAGATCTGCACCGACTGCCCGCCGATCACATCCACCGGCACACCCATCGCCGCGCTCAGCGTCGCGAGCAGATCGAGGTTGGTGCCGCTCACGTCGACCACTCGGCCCGGCGCGAGCCAGCCGCCCGCGCCGCCGATCAACACCGCCGGCAGGTACGTCGCGTGTGGGGCACCGTCGAGCCACACCTCGGAGGCGTCGCTGTTGTGGTTGGCGCCGTCGGAGACCTCGCTGCACACGTAGATCAACGTGTTGTCGAGGACCGTGCGGGTCGGATCGGTGTCGGCCGGATCGGGCTGGTCGAGGGTCGACAGCAGCTTGGCGACGATGCGCTCGTAGAACCACCGCTGGCACGTCGCGAACTCGCTGCGCCCCGCGGCGTCCCAGGAATGCGAGACCGGATCGTGGTGGCCTTTGGCGATCCCGGGTCCGCCCGCGAAGCCGAAGTTCAGGCCCGCGTTGACGTACATGTTCTGCAGCGTGACGACCTGCGCGGTGCCGCAGACCAGCGCGGCGGCGATCGCCTCCAGGTGACCGTCGAGGACGAGGCCGAAGTTCGCCGGATCGAGCACGTCGAGGCCGGCGGTGGCATCGACCGCCGGGAGCACGGGCCGCTCGTCGCACGACAACAGCGGCGTCCCACCGCCACCGCCGCCGGCCTTCAGGTGCCGCACCGCCTCGAGGTGGAGCGCGAGCTTGGTCTGCTCGGCGGTGAGGTCCGCGAGCGCGGTGTGCATGCCCTCGAGCTCGCGCTCCGTCAGCGCGAGCGCCCGCGCGCGCAGGGCCGCGTCGCTCGAGGTCGGCGGGCTGCCTTGCCCACCCGGCAGGGTCGCGAAGAAATCGTCGGCCGCCGCGCGCGGATCCTCCGTCGGCCGCACCCACGTGCCGTGTTTGACCAGGAACGAGTCCACGCCGAAGCCCGCACCCTTGTCGTACGGGACTGCGCCGAGCACGTGCGCGGTGACGCCGAGCGCGTCCGCGATCGATCCGTCGATCGAATCGGCCTCACCACCGTCGGGGAAGCCGGTGAGCGTCGCGCGGATCGCCGCATGGTTGCTCGCGCCGTTCATGCTCACGCCGCGCACGATCGTGGTCTTGGCTGCGTACGGAGCCAGGGGTGCGAGCACGGTCGAGTCCCCGAGCAGCGCCGGTCCAGCGCCGAACGGCTCGACGTGCTCGATCGGCCAGCCATGGGGGATGTAGATCGTCAGCAGCCGCACCGGCCGCGTGCTCGGCTCCGCGTCGGCGAAGCGCGCCATCCAGGTCGCGACGGGCGCGGCGATGCCGAGGCCGAGGGCCCGCAGCAGGGTGCGACGGCGCAGCTGCAGCGCCGAGCGCGGTGGATCCACCCGGTGCGGAGGACGAGGACCTCGGTGCGCGCGCGCCATCGTCGAGACACGTGGCGCGACGCGCCGACGAATGGATGAAAAAACTCCCGTGTGGCACGATCGCGCCGCGATGGAGGCGTGGTTGGCGCTCGTGCTCGCCAGTGCGCCCCCGTCACCGGCGCCCGTCGCCGATCGCGTCGTGGATCCGATCGTGGCCGTGCCCACGCCCGACGCCGCCGCGGAGCCCGTGGTCCTCGTCGGTGTCGCGCCCGCGCTCGGCCTCGCCGAGGACGACGTGCGTGCGGTGCTGTCGAGCCACCTCGCGGGGACCGGCCTCGCGCTCGAGGTGACGATGCTGACCATCGACGACGCGCGCGCCCCCGAGACCTGGGCCCGCGACCTCGACGTGCCCGGGCTACGCGCGGCGTTCTGGCTGACCCCCGAGGGCGAGGACGCGGTGCGCCTGCAGCTGTGGTTGCCCGGCGATGCCGGGGCGTGGGGTCGCGCGCTGCCCAGCGGCGACGACGGTGACGCGCTGCTCGAGTCGATCGGCGTGATGGTGCGCAGCATGGCGACGTCGATCGACACCGCCGTGCGCCCGCCGGCCCCACCGCCGGTCGTCGCCGTGGCACCGCCGACCCCGGCACCGCAGGCCACCGCGGCACCACGACCCCGCGCGCGGATCGACGCCGCGCTCGGCTACGTCGGCGGCAACGTCTCGCGATCGATCCCATGGCACAGCGGTGTGGGGCTGCGCATGCACGCGATCCTCCCGCGCGGTGCGACGCCGATGCTGGGGATCGCCTGGGCGCCGTCGCGCTCGGGCCCGGGCGATCCACCCACGACGCTGATGCGCGTCGCCGTCGATCTCGGGCTCGCCGCGACGCTTCGCCGAGACGCCCGCGTGCAGCCTGTCGTCGGCGGTGCTGCGGTCGTCGAGGCGGTGGGCTGGCGCGTGCGGGAGGTGGCGCAGGGCCGGGGCTGGGCCGCGCGCTTCGGCCTCGCGGCGGTGGCCGGCCTCGACGTGTCGGTGTCGCGGCGGGTCGGCCTGCTGCTGCTCGGACGCGCCGACGCCTGGGTCGCCAACGCGACCCTCGTCCTCGACACCCCGAGCGGCCGCACCACGCTGCTGCGGGCCCATGCGGTGAGCGGGACGGTGTGGGCGGGGGTCCGGGTGCGCCTGCACGGATCTTTTTTTCAACCGAACCGCGCGCGACCGCGCCACCACGGAATGTAGCGGTCGTGCCCCGTCCAGTGCCCGATCCGCCGCTCGAGGACCGCGACGCCACGCGCGCCCTCGCAGCCCGTGTCGCCGCCGGCGACCGGGCGGCCGCCGAGCAGTTCGCGAGGATCCTGATGCCCACCGTCCGCGCCGTCACGGCCCGCCTCGTCTCCAACCCCGCCGACGCGGCCGACGTCGCGCAGCTCGGGTTGGTCGAGGTCCTGCGCGCCGCGGGCAACTACCGCGGCGAGGGGCCGCTGGTCGGTTGGGCGCGGCGCGTCGCGGCCCGCAGCGCGTGCCACTGGTTGCGCAGCGCCGCGGTGCGACGCGGCGCCGACCTCGAGGCGATCGACACCGTGGCCGCCGACGATGGTGCGAGCGACGTCGGCGACGGCCTGGTGCGGCCGCTGTCGACGTACCTCGGCGAGCTCGGCGAGGCCCAGCGGACCGCCCTCGTGCTGCGCGTCGGCCTCGAGTACACGCTGCCCGAGATCGCCGAGATCACCGGATCTCCGGTGGCGACGGTGAAGTCGCGGATCATCAAGGCGCTGTCCGAGCTGCGCCGTGCGGTGCGTCGCGACGTGCAGCTCGGCGTGCGAAAGGACGCGTCGTGACCGATCGACTCGACGACGCCCGGTGGCGCGCGGCGATCGACGCCTGCCTCGTCGACGGTGCCGACGCGACCCAGCGCGCCCTGGTCGACTCGTACTTACCGGACGACGAGGCCGCGCGGGTCGAGCAGGCGTTGCTCGCCGAGCTCGCATCGGGCGATGCCGCCGCGCACCCCGACGACGAACGGCAGGCGGCCGCGGCCGTCGCGACGTTCTTCGCAGAGCGGGGCGAGCGCGAGCCTGCGATCGCGCGCCGCCGCCTCGGGCCCGCGCTCGCGATCGCGGCGGCAATGGTCCTCGCGTCGGCGGCGTGGTGGCGCCTGGCCCCGCGCGCGATCGCGATGGATCCCACCATGGCCCCGCTCGCGGCGATCGAGCTGCGCCCCACGGCGATGGATCCGCCGCCTGCGCCAGTGGTCGCCCCCGCGTGGCAGCTCGAGCAGGGCGAGCTCGTCGTCGAGCCGACGATCGCCTCCGCCGTGCCCCTGGGCGTACCGACGCGCGCGCGCTCGTCGTCGTGCATGCGCCATGGCGACGCGCAGGTGTGCGTCGATGCCGGCGGCGAGTTCATCGCCCGCGCCGAGGGTGCGACGCCCGAGCTCGAGCTCGTCGCGGGCGCAGCGACGGTGGCCGCCGGCGCCGCGGCGACGGTGCAGCTGCAGGTCGTCGTCGCCGGCACACGCGTCGCGATCGCGGACGCCAGCGAGGTCGTGGTGACGATCGAGCGGCGCGCGTGGACGATCGAGATCACCCGTGGACGCGCGAGCATCGATCGCGACGGCTCCACCCTCGAGCTCGTCGCCGGTGAGCGACTCCAGGGCGGCGGCGTCACCGTGCGCCCGGCCAAGCCCGACCCCGACGACCTCCTCGCGCAGGCCCGCGCGCTGCGGTCGTCGGGCGATCTCGACGGCGCAGCCCGGGCCTACGCCAAGCTCATCGACGCCCATCGCGGCAGCACCGTGGCCCACACCGCCCAGGTCTCCCTCGGCGAGATCCACCTCGAGCGCGGCCGCCCCAAGCCCGCCCTCGCCGCCTTCGATCGCTACCTGCGACGCGGCGGCGCCCTGGCCGAGGAGGCGAGCTTCGGCAGGATCCGCGCGCTGCGGGCCCTGGGCCGCGACGCCGCGGCCCGCGAGGCGGCGGCGGAGTTCGAGCGGAGATTCCCGGGCAGCGCGTACGCGGCGAAGCTGCGGGGCGGGTGATCGGGGGTCCGAGCAGGGTGCGGAAGAACGCGAAGCGTTCTTCCGGACACCCTGCTCCGTGCCCGTGCCCGTGCCCGTGCCCGTGCCCGCCCGTGCCCGATCAGGCGTGCAAGGCCCGGCCCATGTTGACGAGCATGGAGACGATGCGCAGCAGCAGGTCACGCGCGGGCTGACAGCTCGCGGCGGTCGCGATCTCGAGCCGCATGCTGACGTCGAGCACGGCGGCGCATTCGGTCGCTGAGCGCCGCGCGATCCGGTAGAAGCGCGCGTTCTCGGCCTTGGAGTACTCGCCGGCTCCTTCGGCGATATTGAGCACGATGGAAGTGGCCGCACGGCGGAGCTGATCCGCGAGATCGCCGTGGCCGGTCGGCAGGTTGGAGATGATGCCGTGAGCGA
>JBIJCC010000150.1:0-21955 GCA_044344875.1 Nannocystaceae bacterium | reverse complement strand
CAACCGCCTCACCGTCACCATCGCCGCAGATGGTCGCGCTCAGCACGAAATCTCGCGCGCCCTCGACCAGCTACTCGCCGCGTGATCCGTCACGCGAGAGCCACCTCGGTATGCAACGCTGGAGTGGAGTGTGGGGCGATCCTCGATGCGTTTGCGGCGGTGGGTGGGGGGGAGTTGGGGGAGTTGGAGGAGGCGCGGGGGTTGGTGGTTCGGGTGGTGGAGATGTTGACGAGGATGTGTCGGTGAGGGGGCGGGCACGTTCACGTCTACGTTCACGTTCACGTTCACGTTCACGTTCACGTCTACGTTCACGTTCACGTCCACGTCTACGTTCACGTTCACGTCCACGTCCACGTCCACGTTCACGTCTACGTCCACGTCCACGTCCACGTGGTCGTGGTCGTGGTCGTCGTCGTGGTCGTGGTCGTCGTCGTGGTCGTCGACGACTCGGGCTCCTGCCTCAGCCGTGGTATACGCGGGACGCGACGATTCGGCCGCCCGTGATGTCGAACGCTTCTGCGACGAACATCGGCGCCTCGTTTGGCGCATGCCTCACATACTCGAGGATCACGCGCACCTCATCCGCCACAATCGCCGTCGCCTCGTAGCGCAGCCCTGGCAACCGCTGCATCGCATCCGTCCACCACCGCGTCAACGCGGCCTTCCCCACAATCTTTCCCCCCGTCTCCGGATGCAGCACCCGGATCTTCGGCGAGGTGTGAGTACAATCTTCGCCGTAGAGCGCGACGAGGGCTGTGACGTCGTGGGCGTTGAAGGCGTCGATCCAGCGCTGGGCGAGCGCGACGTGGTCGGAGACACTCATGGTCGGCGAAGTCTCGCCGGCCAACGGGATCACATCAACGACTGATCGAACCACCAGGGCAGCGCAGGGTGCTGCTCGGGCAGTGTCGCCGGTTCGGGGTGCGGCGCCGTGGGGATGGGCGCCGTGGTGCGGAAGGCGGCTGCGAGCCACCGCAGGGGGTGCGGGAGGCGCGGGAGCAGGGGGGCGGGCACGCGTTGCGGGGCGATGACCTGCATTGCTCCCCGGTGTAGCCCGACGGCGCGACGGCGCGGCGGCACAGCGGTGACGATTTGGCGCGCGTCCGTGACGTCACGGTCGCGCGGCCGAGAGGTCGGCGAGGCGGCCGCGGTGGCGATCGACGAGGGCGAACAGCTGAGGCAGGCCTTGCAGCACGAACTCGTCGAACGGGCGGGTCGTCCACAACGAGAGGTGCTCGAGGATCCAGCGATCGACCTCGTCGTCGACCGTGGCGGTCCCCGACTTCGCCCGCAGACCGAGCTCGCGGGACAGCCGGGTGGTCGCGCGGCGCATCGCGTCGAACTCGACGGCGCCGAGGTCGGTCGACACGATCGCGTAGACGCCGAGGCGGATGGCATCGCGGAAGAACGCGAGTTGGTCGCGCATGACCGCGTAGCCCACGGCGTCGATCTCGGCATCGGCCAGATCGGGCTCGAATCCCCACGAGCGGGCGTCATCGCCGCCCCACGAGCGCAGCAGCAGCACCTCGACCGGGTGCGGCCAGGCCCGCAGGCGGGACACGATTTCGGAGTCGACCTCGGAGGCCCGAGCCGCGGGAGTCGTGGCGCCCAGGCGGCCGCGGCCGACGCGGATCTTCTGCGCCGGCGTCACGACGAGGGCACGACGCGGCGCGCCGAACACGTCGGTCTCGAGGCCGCTGAACTCCAGCTGCACGCCCGCCACAGTGCATCCAGCGTGGCCGACGGACGTGGGCGCGTCAACCATCGGTGCCCCCAAGTGACCGTCGGTCGCGCTGCATTCGGCCCTCAGCAGGGGCAGCCATAGTACGGGACGTCGGCGAGCACGGCGAACTCGCGCAGGCCTTCGGGCTCGAGCGTGAACACGTGCGTGGGCCCGAGCCAGCTCGGCGCGAACACCTCGGGTCGACCATCGGCGTCGAGATCGAACACCGCTTGCACATAGTCCGCTTGCGCATCCGCCCACACCAACTCGACCGGCGCGTTCTCGGCGTCGACGGCGATCGCGGCCCACGCCGGATCGAAACCGCCGCAGCCGCCGAACTCGTCACCGTCGGTGGTGAACACGTCGAGTTCGCCGCCGCGCGTGGGCTCGATCCATCGCTGTCCGACGAGGCGATCGACGAGTCGACGCGTCGTGAAGGCCTCATCGGTGAAGCCGCGCACGTGCTCGGCGAACGCGGCCGCGATCGGCTGGAGCGCGCTCGAGCGTTGCACCATCCGCCGCGCGACCGGCGACGGCAGCTGCGCAGCCATGCGACCATCCTGCTCCGCGGCGGGATCCTGGTCGGCGACGTACACCAGCGGCTCCGACAGCGCGATGTCGCGCGCCCAGATCCCGCCCTCGCAGCTCGCGACCTCGAGCGGCGCGACGACCAGGCGTCGACCATCGTCCCAAAGCGACGCGGGATCGATGATCGCGTCCTCGCCCTCGCCGATCTCCGTGACCTCGTCCTCGCCCATGTACGCGATCGATCCCGAGCGCTCGCTGACCGCGACCGGCCTGCCGATCCGCGCGACGCAGACGCGACCGGCCGCCGAGTAGACACGGACATGACGACCGACGGCGAGGCGTGCCCGCTCCGGCAGTCGCGCCGCGTCCACGTCGCGCCACACCGGCTGATCGACGAACGCGTCGGTCGGCGCGCCGCGGTAGTGCGGAGCCCCCGTCATGATGGCCTCGAACGCACCCTCGCCGAGCTCCGTCGCGGTCGCGAGCACCAGGTGCGGCGTGGGCACGTCGACCACGAACGCGAACGCGTAGGCCCCCGCGCGATCATCGACGGGCACCGGCGCGACGTACGGAATCGGCGCGACGATGGGGACGATCTGCGGCACCACCTCGACGACGGGCTCCGCCGCCGGCTCCGCGTCCCTGTCCATGCAAGCGCGCTCGGCCGCCTCGTGCTCGAGGTGCGTCGCGACGCCGAGGGCGATCGGGGCACAGGCGGCGAGTCCGAGGAAGATCGACTGGCGGGTGGTCAGGCTGAGCATGGGTCCGCCACCACGACGTCCCGCGGCCGGGGGCCCATTCCGCGAGGGGACCTGGAAGAACCTTCGGCCCCGTCAGGATCGCGCGGCTCGCCGTGGACTCCCCAACGACCACCATGAAGCCGACCAAGCCCGCACCCACCCCCGAGCCGACCGCCACCCCCGAGCCCGAGCGCATCACCGCCCGTGCCTTCGCCCGCGAGCTCACCGCGGACGAGCTCGCCCACGTCGCCGGCGGGATGACCAACTGGGCAACCGAGTCGCCCATGCAGTGCGACAAGGAAATCGCGGTCTACATCGAATGACGCGCGTCTTCATCAGCACCCAGCCCGACGACGCCCACGCCGCCGCGGTGGCCCTCGTGCTCACGGCGCGTGGGCACCGCGTGACGCGATGGTTCGGCGGCGACTTCCCGGGCCGACAGTCGATCTCGGTCCGTGTCGGCGACACGACCTCGCCGTCGTTCGCGTTCGCGGGGCCCGACCTCGCCCACGACGGCGAGGGCGTCGACGTCGTCTGGCACCGTCGGCCGGTCTCACCCCGGGTGCCACGGGCCGAGCTCCACCCCGACGACGTCGCGCACGCCGAGGCCGAGAACCACGAGTTCTTCCACAGCATGCTCGCCGCGTTCGCGCGCGACGCCGTGTGGATCAACGGCATCGACGCCAAACGCCGCGCGTCGAGCAAGCTGCTGCAGCTCGCCGAGGCTCGGGCCGTGGGCTTCGCCGTCCCCGAGACCCTCTGCAGCAACGACGCCGCCGCGATCCGCGAGTTCGTCGGCGGCGCGCCCCCGGGCCAGACCATCCACAAGTCGTTCCTCCCGCTGCAGTGGGGACTCGCCGACGGCGTCGCGACGAGTGGCACCGCGATCGTGACGCCGCAGAACCTCCCGTCGGATCGGATCCTCCGGCTGACCCCCGGCATCTTCCAACGGCGCATACCCAAGCGACACGAGGTCCGCGCGACGTTCTTCGGCGACCACGCCGTCGCGGTCGCAATCGACTCCCAGCGGCACCCGGACGCACGCGTGGACTGGCGCAGCGTACCGGCGTGCGACCGCCCGCTCGCGCCGATCGAGCTCCCCACCGAGGTCCATCGACGGGCCACCCTGCTGATGCGCCGCCTCGATCTCCTGTTCGGCAGCTTCGACTTCGTCGTCACCCCCGACGGGGAGTACGTGTTCCTCGAGGTGAACGAGGCCGGTCAATTCCTGTGGAAGGAAGACCAATGCCCGGAGCTCCCGCTGCTCGACATCTGCTGCGAGTTCCTCGTCGCGCCGTCACGCGACTTCCACTACCGCGAGCCGCAGCCACGGGTGCGACTCGCAGACGTCGCGGGCTCCCCCGAGTTCGCGGCCCTGCGGGCCCGCGACGTGGCGATCCACGGCGAGGTGACTGCGCCGTGGCGCGGCCCGGCGACGACGGTCAACCCGGCTTGACGTGGCGCTTGGGCTTGGCGTGCCACACCCGGCGCGCCAGCCAGAACCCGATGAGCGCGACCGGGACCATCGCCACCGGCCAAGCGATCCACGCGCCGGCGTCCTTGGCCTCGTCCTTGACCGGCAGAATCGCGCCGTAGGTGAACGACATCACCGCGGTGCCGGCGTACACGAAGCCGTCGATGATGCCGACCGCGACACCGGCGTTGCGGCGGCCGCCGAAGTCCATGCTCGCGGTCGCGGTGAGCATGCCGTGCACGCCGATGACGCACATCGACATGAACGCGAAGATGGGCCCCAGCCACGGCGACTCGAGGGCGATGACGGCGAGCACGCTCCCGACGACCATGAGCCCATAGAGCACCGCGCTCACCGGCCCCCGCCGCGAGCCGAAGAACTGATCCGAGATGACACCGGCGAACACGCCGCCCAGGATGCCCGCGCAGCACGAGACCATGCCCCAGTGCGCATAGACGAAGCCATCGGTCTGGCCGATCGCCTCGACGAACGAGCGGTACCACTGCAGGATCGCCTGGCGCAGGAAGCCGGTGCAGAACTCGATGCAGGCGATGGTCACGATGACCTCGTCGCGGAGCATCCGCTTGAACACTTCGACGACCGGCAGCGGCGGCCCGTCGTCGCCCGACGAGGCGTCGGCCGTGTCGAACTCGTCGAACCCGGCCTGCGACGGCGTGTCCTTCACCAGTGCGATCGTCACAACCGCGAGGATCGTCAGCAGGAGCGCCGGTGCGAAGAACACCCACTCGAGCGTGATGCCGTCGACGATGAGCCGGCTGACGTCGAGCGACAGGTACAGCCCGAGGGCGATGAGGATGCCGAAGATCGCCCCGAACGTGCCGCGCTCGCGCACGTGGAACCACGGCGCGTTGATCTTGACGATCGCGACGGCGCCGAAGCTCTGGAAGTACATGTTGACGCCGTAGACGATCGAGAACCACAGCGCCAGGTGGCTGTCGGGGCGGATCCACGTGATGAGGCCGAGCACCGCGTTCGCGGCGATCGAGCCGAACGCACCGAGCAGCAGCGCCTTCTTGCCGCCGATGCGATCCGTCAGCGGGCCGTTGAGCACGAAGGCGCAGCCGTACACCGTGGTGCCGACGCCGAAGATCATCGCGAAGTCGGGGTTGTCCATCATCGGCGCCCCGTCGACGCCGATGATCTTCGCGAACTCGCTCTTGGCGACCGTCAGGTTGTACCGGCCCATGTACAGGAGCGCGTACAGCAGGCCGACGGGGACCCAGTTGCGCAGGCGCCGGGAGCGGAACGCCGGCGAGTGCCCCACCTCGACCTTGGGCAGCCGCGCGACCACCAGGCCGATCACCAGGACGAGCCCGACGATCGCGATCGACTCTTCGAGCACCTTGTGCATGGCCTAACCCGAGGTCTCCCGCCGACCGGCTCGGCTCGCGACCACGTCGACGAGATCGCCGACCTGATCCACCACCACATCGATCGCCCCGCCCGCCCGGTCGTCGAGGATCCAGCCCGGGGTGTGCCCGTGCCGCCGCAGCGTCAGGGTCGACGGCGCCGCGGGGTCGCCCTCGACGCGCATCGCGTGGGGCAGCGCGAGGTCGAGGGAGAACACGTCGCCGATGACGAGGTCCGGCCGCTCGTCGGTGATCACCGCGCGGTACCGCGGGCGATCGACATGGATGCTGCGGCCGCCGATCGCGATCGAGCGGTCGGTCTCGCCGAGGAACCACTTGCCCGCCGCGCCGCGGACCCGCAGCTCGGCGCCGGCGTGCTCCGAGGCGGTGATGCCGGCGGCGGCGAAGAACGCGACCAGCTTCTCGGTCGCCGAGTTCGACACCACGACGAGCTCGGCGCCGGCGTCGTGGAGCGCATCGAGCATCCCGCGGGCCCCCGCGACGATGCACGCGGGGTGCTCCTTGCGGAACTGACCGGTGCCACCGTGGAAGCAGAACTCACCGAAGGCGCCGAGGTTGGCGTGACCGGCGTCGAGCACCGCCTGGCGATAGCGCAGCGGCGTGGGATCATCGGCGCGATCGAGGAAGCTGCACAGCGCGCTGCACGCGCACAGCGGATCCTCGTCGACGTACGCCGAGATGCGGCCGTCGGGCGCCCAGCCGTGGGCGCCGGGCCGCGCGACGATGTCGCGGACCATGCCGTCGTAGTCGGCCTCCACGGTCGCGCGCGGCGAACCGGTCGCGGCGGTCAGCGCATCGATCGCGAAGCGTCGCACGCACTGGGCCTCGACGGCCTGATCGGTCCACACACCATCGAAGTCGGAGAGGATCTTGAACGGACGGGGCATCGTGGGCGCGCCGGCCGATCGGCTCGGGCTGCGGCGGAGGGTACCAGGGCCCCGGCCTCCCCGCAGCGTGGACGGCCGGCGCGACAGTGCGCGATGCTACGCGCCGTGGACCGCGTGAGCCCGTTCGTCCTCGAACCCGGAGCCTCCCACCTGCAGGTGCTCGATCAGCGACGCCTGCCCGCCGAGGAGGTCTGGCTCGCGCTCGACGACGTCGAGGGGGTGGCGCACGCGATCGAGTCGTTGGCCGTGCGCGGGGCCCCGGCGATCGGCTGCGTCGCGGCGCTCGGGCTCGCGGTCGCGGCCCGGGGGTTCCCCGACGATCCCGCGGGCTTCCGTGTCGCGCTGGCGTCGGCGCTGCAACGACTCGCGCGCACGCGCCCCACCGCCGTCAACCTGTTCGTGGCGCTGGATCAGCTCGCGGCCGCCGCCGCGACGAGCCCAACCGACGCCTCGGCGACGATGCTGCGCGCGACCCTGCTCGAGATCGCGACCCGCCACGCCGACGACGACCTCGCCTCGTGCCACGCGATCGGCCGCTTCGGCGCGCCGCTGCTCCCCGATCGCGGCACGATCCTCACCCACTGCAACGCCGGCGCGCTGGCGACCGCCGGCTACGGCACCGCGCTCGGGGTGATCCGCCGCGCGGTCGAGCTCGGCAAACGGCTGCGCGTGTTCGCGGACGAGACCCGACCGGTGCTGCAGGGCGCGCGCCTCACCGCGTGGGAGCTGCAGCGCGACGGCATCGACGTCACCGTCATCGCCGACAACATGGCCGGCGCGCTGATGGCCAAGGGCGAGATCGCAGCGGCGATCGTCGGCGCCGATCGCATCGCCCGCAACGGCGACGTCGCCAACAAGATCGGCACGTACACCGTCGCGGTGCTCTGCCGGCACCACGGCATCCCCTTCTACGTCGCCGCGCCGTGGACGACGATCGATCGGGCGATCGCCTCGGGCGCCGAGATCCCGATCGAGGACCGCGGCGCCGACGAGGTCCGCACCCACGGCGGGCGCCTGATGACGCCGGCCGACATCGCGGTCCGCAACCCCGCGTTCGACGTGACGCCTGCGGGCCTCGTCACCGCGATCATCACCGACCGCGGTGTGGTGGCGCCGGGCGACATCGCGACGTTCGCGGGCTAGTCGCCCCGAATCCCGGGCTTTGTCCGGCCGACGGCGACGGCCCGGCGTGCGGCGGCTACCATGACCGCCGGGCGCGCACGCGCCCGAGGAACCGACGATGTCCACGACGATCTCCACGTTGATCAAGGGCGGCACGGTCGTGACCGCCGACCGCGAAGCCAGGGCCGACGTCGCGATCGCCGACGGCAAGATCGTCGAGGTCGGGGTCGACCTGGAGGCGCGCGCGGGCGCCCGGGTGATCGACGCCTCCGGCGCGTACGTGATGCCCGGCGGCATCGATCCGCACACGCACATGGAGCTGCCGTTCATGGGCACCACGGCGTCGGAGGACTTCTTCACCGGCACCAGCGCGGCGTTCGCCGGCGGCACCACGATGATCCTCGACTTCGTGATCCCGGCGCCCAAGCAGCGGTTGCTCGACGCCTACCGGCAGTGGCGCGAGTGGGCGGCCAAGGCCGCGGGCGACTACTCGTTCCACGTCGCGGTCACGTGGTGGGACGACACCGTGCACGAGGACATGGGCACGCTGACGCGCGAGCTCGGGGTCAACAGCTTCAAGCACTTCATGGCCTACAAGGGCGCCATCATGTGCGACGACGAGGTGCTGGTGTCGAGCTTCTCGCGCGCACGCGAGCTCGGGGCGCTGTGCACGGTGCACGCCGAGAACGGCGAGCTGGTGTGGCGCCTGCAGAAGCAGATCTTCGAGCTGGGCATCCACGGGCCCGAGGGTCACCCGCTGTCGCGACCGCCCGAGGTCGAGGGTGAGGCGGCGAACCGGGCGATCCGCATCGCCGAGGTGCTCGGCGTGCCGTTGTACCTCGTGCACACCTCGTGCGAGGACGCGCTGCAAGCCGTGACGCGCGCCCAGCTCGAGGGTCAGCGCGTCTTCGCCGAGGTCCTCGCCCAGCACCTGGTGATCGACGACTCGGTCTACCGCGATCCCGACTGGCGCACCGCCGCGCACCACGTCATGAGCCCGCCGTTCCGCCCGCGCCACCACCAGGAGGCGCTGTGGCAGGGCCTGCAGAGCGGCCGCCTGCACACCACCGCGACCGATCACTGCTGCTTCTGCACCCCGCAGAAGGAGATGGGCAAGGACGACTTCCGCAAGATCCCCAACGGCACCGGCGGCGTCGAGGATCGCATGAGCGTGCTGTGGCACCACGGCGTGCGCACCGGTCGGCTCACGCCCTCCGAGTTCGTCCGCGTGACCTCGACCGCCGCGGCGCAGATCTTCAACGTGTACCCCCGCAAGGGCGCGATCGTGCCGGGCGCCGACGCCGACCTCGTGGTCTGGGATCCGAGCGGCACGCGGACGATCTCGGCGAAGACCCACCACCAGAACATCGACTTCAACATCTACGAGGGCATGGAGGTCGTGGGCGTCCCCGCGATCACGATCTCGCGCGGGAACGTGGTGTGGGAACAGGGCCAGCTCCGCAGCGAGCGCGGCGCGGGGCGTTGGGTGGATCGGCCGTGCTTCGCCCCGTACTACGAGGCGATCGCGAAGGCCAGGAATCTCGCGCGCCCCACCGCGGTCGTGCGGGGCTAGCAGCATGGCCGATCCCCGCGACCCGACCACCGCCCTGGAGCTACCGACCGGGGCGGTGCAGGGCCCGCGGACGCGAGCCGACGTCGACCTCGCGACGCGCCTGCAGACCGCGCTGGGCGATGGTCGCACCGTGACGATTGCCGATGCCGCCGCGCGATCCGGCCTCGCGCTGGCGGACGCCGAGCGCGGCCTGCATCGCCTGGGCCGCCGCTTCGGCGGCCACATCGCGGTCACCGAGCGCGGCGAGCTCGAGTTCCGCTTCCCCGAGGGCTTCGCGATCGATCACGAGCGACGCGACGCGCGACAAGTCGCGGTGGCGCGCGTCGTTCGGGGCGCGACGGCAGTAGCAACGTGGACCGCTCGGCTCGCCCTCACGGTGTTCCTCGTCGGATACTCCGTGGTCTTCGCCCTGGGGCTGCTCATCGGCAGCGTCGTCCTGGCGATGATCACCGAGGACGGCGCGCCGATGGAGGGCGCAGGGCTGTTGCTCTACGGGCTCGTCGACGTGTTGTTCGAGGGGATCTACTGGAGCACGCACCCCTCGATCGCGAACGACCCCGAGGCGCGGGCGCTGCGGGACGCGCGTTCCAACTCGCACCTCTACGAGCAGATCAACCGCGCGTTCTTCGGCGCCCCGATTCCCCGCGAGGATCCGCTCGCGAACCGTCGCTGGCTCACCCAGGAGATCCGCGCCCGCCAGGGCCGCATCGGCCGCTCCGACGTCGAGCGCGTCACCGGCTGCACACCGGCGGAAGCCGAGGCGCTGCTGACGTCGATGCTCGTGGACTTCGACGGGCGGGTGGAGGTCTCCGAGGACGGCGCGATCCTCTACGTGTTCACCGCGCTGCGCCCGACCGCCGCGCTCGCCGAGCGCGAGGCACCGGTCCACCCCGCGTGGCTGTTCTGCCGCCCGATCCCCCAGTACACCGGCAATCCCGACGGCGCGACGTTCCGCATCGCCCTGCTGTGGGCCTTCGTCACCGCCGTCGCCGCGGGCTGCGTGGCGCTCGACCTGCCGTGGTACCTCGCCGAGCTCCCGCTGTTCACGGCGCTGGGACTCGCGGCGGTGCCGATCCTGCGTGTGCCCGGCCACCGCCGCCGCGTCCGCGCTGCGCTCGCGGACAACGGCCACCGGGCGGTGCTCGGGCTCGTCCACGCGAGCGCCCGCGGTGGGCAGGTGCTGCGGATGCAGGAGGCCGTGGAGGCGTGGCACACCGCGACCGGGCGGCGCCCCAACGAGGCCGATCTGCAGCGCCGCCTGATCGAGCTGGGCGGCGACCTCGAGATCGCCCAGGACGGTAGCACCGGTTGGCGCTTCGCCGAGCTCGAGCGCGAGCAGCGGGCTCTCGCGACGGCGCGCGAGCAGGTCGACGACGACGAGCGCGCGACCGGGGCGGTGGTCTTCCGAACGGATGAGTGACCGCGCGCGCGCGGTCAACCGACGAACATCCCCACCCCGGCGAGCCGCTCGAGCGTCTGCGCGAGGATCGGCGCCAGCAGGTCCCGTAGCTGCTCGTGTGCCGCGCTCCCGAGCGGTGCGCCGTCGACCTCGGCGACCAGGCGCCCGGCAGCGACCGCCTCGAGCAGCGCCTCGAGCAACGCCCCGCGATCGCGAGTGCCGTCGCACGCGCAGAGGATCTCGATCGACGGCGCGTCGAGATCGACGCGCTGGTGTCGGGCGCTGGCGGCCCAGCCGTGGCGACGGGCGAGCCACCGCGCGCTCGCGGTCGTCCGCGGCCGATCCCCGGGCACGACGGCGACCGCCGCAGCCGTGCTCCGCAGCTCGATGGGCCCTCCGGCGACCAGGCACGCGAGCAGATCGCTGGCCAAGCGCCGCCGCGACGCCTCCGCGGCCTCGTCGACGATCCCCGCCTCGCGCAACAACCCCGCCGCCGCCTCCCACAGCACACCGAACGGCAGGTCGTCGGGCCACCGCCGGCGCAGGACGAGCAGCGCCGCCTTCGTGATCGGCTGGCTGCTGCTCACCGCGACGCCGTCGGCCCCCGTGAACTCGACGCTCGCCCCCGGCGAGAGATCGCAGGGCGTCGCGTCGGCGGTCCCCGCGAACCCGAGGCGCAGATCCATCACCGACTCGGGCCCGAGGCTGCGCACCGGGACCCGACTGCGGTGACAGACGAGCGACGCGCGGAACTGCCGGTTCCGCACGAAATCGACGTACTGCTCCATGTGCACGAGATCCGGAGCGATCCGATCCAGCGTCGCGTGGACCTCGTCCGGGAACTCGCGGGCGAACATCATGTGCACGTCGCTCTCGCAGAGGTACTGCAATGCGTGCTGGTCGAGCCGCTCGGCGAACTCGTGGAAGTACAGCGGCGAGTTACACTCCTCGAGGTGCTCGTGGAACAGATAGTCGTCCCCGGCGCGGCTCAGGATCTCGAGCTCCCGTCCGAGCATGGCGCCATAGGCCGACGGCTTGCCATCGACGGCCCGGGCCAGGAAATCGACCAGCGCCCGGGCCTGCTGTACCTGGCGCGCGGGCTCGGGGAAGCCGCGAACGTGCCAGCGCATCATGTGCCGCACCATCTCGCGGACGTGCCAACCCGGATAGGTGTTGTAGCTGATGTACCCGATGCCGTCGTCGCGCAGCCGGTCTCGACAGATCGCCAGGATGTGATCCTGTACCGGGCGCGGCACCCACGAATACACGCCGTGGCACACCACGTAGTCGAACTCGCCCCAGGACCCGTCAACCTCGAGGATGTCGCCGTGCCGCAGCGTGACGTTGGTCAGGCCGAGGGAATCGATCAGCTCCTGGCCCGCGGTGATCTGCCGCGCAGACGCATCGACCCCCACGAATCGCGCCTCCGGGTAGCGTTCCGCCAGCGGCACGAGGTTGCCCCCGCTCGCGCAGCCGAGCTCGAGCACCGTGCACCGCCGCGGATCCGCCGCGCGCAACCCGAACAGCCGCGCCAATGCGCATAGCCGGTCCGGCTGCGTCCGCGGATACGGATAGCTGCTGTACGGGACCTCGTCGTATCGGGTCGGATCGGTCACGGTTGCGACGCTTGCCCGCAGCATGCCACGCGGCCGCGACCGAGGTCGATGGCGGCGCGTCACGTCACCGCGGCAGGGATCGCATGGGCGCCGCCTCGCGACTCCCACGGAGGCAACCGAGGGTGGATCCGACACGGACGATCCGGAACGGCCGTGGATCGTGCACGCTGCACCCGTGCCACAGCCGCATGCGGCGGACCGCGATGCATGACCCCTCGTCGTTCCGCACGGCCCTGCTCGCCGTGCCGCCCCCCGACCGCGACGCGTGGTGCGATCGCGTGCTCGGGCTCGACGGCATCCCCGACGACGGACCCGATCTCCCGCGCGGCGGTGTGCCGTACCTGCCGTGCCCGGTGGACGCGTTGCTGCGGGTCGTCGAGCACGCCGCCATCGACGCGTCGGACGTGTTCGTCGACGTGGGCGCCGGGATCGGCCGGGCGACCGCGTTGGTCCACCTGCTGACGGGCGCGCGCACGATCGGGCTCGAGATCCAGCCCACGCTCGTGCTCGCCGCACGGCAGCTCGCCGCACGGATGGACCTCTGGCGTTGCACGATGGTCGAGGGCGACGCGCCGGAGCTCGGCGACGCGATCGCGGCCGGCACGGTGTTCTTCCTCTACTGCCCGTTCGGCGGCGCGCGGCTCGGGCGGATGCTCGACGCGATCGAGGCGATCGCGCGGCGCCGGACGATCCGCGTGGCGTGCGTCGATCTCCCGCTGCCCGCGTGCCCGTGGCTGACGCCGGCATCCCGCGCCGACGATCTCACGGTGTACCGCAGCAACGCGACGCACTAACCGCCGAGCTTGCGCAGGATCCACTCCGCGCCGCCGCGGTAGCCGACGCGCTGCCACTGCCCGCTCAGGAACACCGCGAGCAGCAGGAACCCGGCGATAATCGCCAGCGTCGCGCCGGCGCCCATGCCGTGCCACATGCCGACCGGGCGGGTCGCCTCGCGAAACAGCGGCACGTGCACGAGCAGCAGCGTCAGCGAGGCGCGGCCGAGGACGACCATGGGGTTGCGGTCCGAGATCGGGGACCTCGCGTCCCGCCACGACACCCACGCGATCACGAGCAGCACCGCGCCGACGAGCAGACCGACGATCGCGATCGAGGCCGGGAAGAAGCCGAGGTGGATCGCGAAGGCCCGCCCGGCGAAGGTCTTGGGCGCGGGCGCGACGAGCTGCGAGACCAGCCATCCACCGCCGCCAAGGCCGAGCGCCGCGGCGCCGAGCCACGCGATCCGCCCGAACGCCTGCGCCGCGATCGCCCGGCCCGCGACCATGCCGAGCAGGAACGGGCCGAGCCACGGCAGGATCGGAAACTGGCTCTCGACGAACGCCAGGCGCAGCGCACCGCCAGGCCCCGAGCTGTCGCGCATCAGCTCGTTGGTGAGCTGCAGCGGGGTGGAGATCGCCGTCTGCACCGCGATGGCGCCGACCATCACGGCGAGCGCGAGGCCGACCAGCGCGCCGTCGGAGAGCCGCCGCCACAGCACCGCGGTCGCCATCGCAAAGCCCATCAGGTGGAGCACGAACCACGATCCCCACGAGAACCAGCTCGGCGTCATGGCGGTGAGCAGGTAGCCGAACGCGAGCAAGACCAGCCCGCGGCGCACGAGCACACCGTCGGCCCCGGCCGGTCGCGCCCGCGCGAGCAGGGCGGTGCCGACGCCGGCAAGCGTGATGAACATCGGCGCCGCGCCGCCGCCCAGCGCGTTGAACGCGACCAGCGGCCACGCCGACGCGAGCATCTTGCCCTTGCCGACGCCATGCCACAGCCACACGCCCATGTGCTGCTCGATCATCAGGAAGACCGCGAGCCCGCGCAGGGCATCCAAGCCGCACATGCGCGTCGTCGCAGCCGTCACTGCGCCGGAGCGTACCGCAGGATCGACCGCGTCGCGCGGTGCCTTCGACGACCCCGCGCGGGAGCTGCTAGCCTCTGCGCAGTGGTGGGATCGCAGCGAATGCCGGGCTTGGGATCCAGGAGATCGGGATCCGGGAGCGACCCGGCGCGCGATCTCCCGACGCACATCGCCGCCGAGCGGGTGCGGGCCGCGCTGTTCGGGATCTCGAGGCCGCCGCGATTCCGCCGCTATCTCCCCGTCCGGGAGATCGGGCGCGGCGGACAAGGCGTCGTGTTCTCGGCGACCGATCCGGCGCTCGGCCGCGACGTCGCCCTCAAGCTGGTGGAGATCGGCGACACGACCCAGCTGCACCGGGTGTTGCGGGAGGCGCAGCTCCTCGCTCGGCTCTCGCATCCGAACATCGCCACGCTGTACGACGTCGGTACCGCGGATCGCACCGTGTTCATGGCCCTCGAGCTGGTCACGGGTCGCAACGTGCAGGCCTGGCTCGCCGCCGCGCCCCGAGGTGTCGCGGAGATCCTCGACGTCATGGATCAGATCGCGCGGGCGCTGGCCTTCGCCCACGCGGCGCAGGTGCTGCACTGTGACGTGAAGCCCCAGAACGTGCTGGTCGGAGACGACGGCCGCGTCCGCATGTTGGATTTCGGGCTGGCCCGTCTGCAGCGATCCGTCGACGACGTCGCGACGGACGCGACACCGCACGCCGCTGCCCTGCCGTCGGCGCAGAACGCCAGCGGGAGCGCGACCTCGGCACGCGGCTGCGGTACCCCGGCCTACGCCGCCCCCGAGGTGTGGCAGCGCGGGGAGCCGACAGCGGCGAGCGATCAGTTCAGCTACTTCGTGATGTTCTACGAGGCGCTGTTCGGCCATCGCCCGCTGGGCGCGACGCCTGGCCGGGCGCTCGCCCTCGAGCCCGAGCGATCGCTGGAATTCCCCAGGGCACCCGCCATCCCGCGGCGGCTCCGGGCAGTGATCGCCCGGGGGCTGGCGGCCGATCCGGCGGTGCGCCACGCCTCGATGCAGCACGTCGCGTCGGCGTTGCGACGCTCGCGGGGGCCCACCTCGCCTCGCACGATCGGCGCGCTCGCGGGACTCGGTGCGGTGGCGATGCTCGCGGCGTGGCCCGGCCCGCGCGCCGAGGATCCGCCGCCGCCCTGTCATGGCCTCCGCGCGAGCGTCGACGTGCACCACGACGCCGCCACGCGTGCGGGCGTCGGCGAGCAACTCGCCCCGGTCGACGCGCGCACCGCCGAACACGCGCTCGGCGTCTTGGACGACTACGCGACGCACCTCGAGGCGCTGCGAGCCGACGCGTGTGCCCAGACACCGGAGGTGGCCCGCCTGCGCCTGCAGTGCCTCGACGAGCTCGCGCTCGCCCACGGCGCAGCGCTCGATCTGCTCGCGCAGGGGAGCGTCGATTCCGCCGCAGCCCTCACGCGGGTCCTCGACGGGCTCGCCGAGCCCGAGGCGTGTTCGTCGGGCCGGGCAGCCGATGGAGATCCCGAGGTCGCTGCGGGACTGGCCCGCGCCCGCATGCTGACGCGCGCCGGCCACCCGCAGGATGCCTACGCGACCGCCGTCGTCGCGTGCGCCGGGGTGTCGCGCCGCGACGACGCGCCCTGGGCCGGATGCCTCGCCGAGCAGGGCATGGCCCTCGCCGTCGCAGGCCGCGAGACCGACGCCCAACCCCTGCTCGAGGAGGCCTTCGAACTCGCGTCGACCCTCGCCCTGGACGACCAGGCGTTCCGCCTCGCCGAGATGCTCGCGACGCAGGCGACCGAACGCCGGGACGAGCCCGAGGCCCTGCGGTGGATCGGGTATCTGAACGCCCAGGCCGCCCGGACCGGCCGACCGCGGTCGCGCTTCGTCGCGGGCATCGTCGAGGCGCAGTACCTCACCGCCTTCGACGCGTTCGACGACGCCATCGCGCGACTCGAGCGGCTGCTCGACGATCCCGCGGCGGCGCTCTACACCCCGCACGAGCGCCTCGGCCTCGACAGTCGCCTGGGATCGATGCGCGGACGCGTCGGCGATGTCGCGGGTGCCCACCGCGCCTTCGACCACGCGCTCACGCTCGTCGACGACGTCAGCCCCGGGGATCCGCTGGTCCCGGCGCTCCATGCCATGCGCGCGCAGCAGCTCGGGCTCGAGGGCCGCTACGACGAGGCGCTCGCGTCGTTTCGCCTGGCCCTGGAGAGCGCCGAGCGTGATCTCGGCGATGCCTCGTATCCGGCGATCCACGCCCGCGACGGCATCGCCGACGCGTTGATGCGACTCGGTCGCCTCGACGAGGCGCTGCCCCTGGCCGAGGAGAACGTGCGTGCCGCGATGTCGCGGGCCGACGTGAACGACAAGGTCTATACCTTGAAGACGCGATCGAGCGTGCTCGTCGCGCTGCAACGACTGCCGGAGGCGCGATCCGACGCGCTGCAGGCGTTGACGATCGCCGAGGCCGAGCTCGGCACCAGCGCGACGACCCGCGGCGCACGCATGGCCTACGCGACCGTGCTCGTCGCCCTCGGCGAGCTCGAACTCGCCCGCGCAGCGACTGAGGTCGTGGTGACGGAGTCGGTCGCGCTGTTCGGCGAGGAGCACCCGGAGACGATGGCGGCGGTGCTCACCCTCGCGAACGTGGAGGCCGGCGAGGGCAACCATCGCCGCGCCATCGAGCTCCACCGCCGGGCGAAGGCCGGATTCCGCGCGGCGCTGGGCGACCTGCACCCGAACGTCGCCCTCGAGGCGTACAACCTCGCCGAGTCCTACCTCGCCACGGGCGACACCGCGGCGGCGCTGGCCGAGGCGGACGAGGCGCATCGCATCTGCCGGGACACGCTCGGGGAGGACCACCAGGACACCCGCGACACGCTGGAGCTGCTCGAGCAGGTGCGCGCAGCGGACCGATCGAATCACCGCACCGCAACGACGGGGTGATCGTTCGCGCGGGACGGAGCACTGCCGTAGCATGGGATCCTCGATGCGCGCCGCTGGCCCCGTCCTGTCGTTGGCCGCCGCCCTCGCCGCCAGCGCGGCGTCGTGCCTCGTGCCCTGCAGCGACATCGCCTGCGATGGCGGCCTCGAGTGGACGGCCACACCGGCCGATGGCAGCACGATCGTGCCCGGCGCCTACCGGCTCGAGTTCATCCTCGAGGGGACGTCGCACGTGGTGGTGTGCGACATCGCGGCCGGGCTGCGGGCCAGCGGCTGCAGCGAGCCGGTCGTGACCGGCGGAGACGCATTCGACATCGTCGTCGATCTCACCCCGCGCCAGGCCGGCGACGCGTGGGATCCCGACGCACCCGTCGAGGCCCTGCGCGTGTCGATCGCGGATCTCGGTGACTGGCACGACGACGATCGCTCGGAGTCGGTGCGCGGACCGGAGGACGTGGAGATCACCATGACGCTCGACGGCCGCACGCTGATCGACGACGCATTCGCGCCGGAGTACGCGCGCGACGAGGAGTTCTGGGGCGACGAGCGATGCGGGTACTGCGACGAGCGCGAGGACCGGACGTCGCAGTGGACGCCGTGATCGCCGGGGCCCGTGCGCGACGAAGCATCGCGGAGCGAAACGGCAGAACATGACCCGCGCCGTGGCTCGGCCCACCACGACGCGCGTCGTCCCTGGCTCGAGCGATCAGCCCGGGGGCAAGATCACGGCATCGATGACGTGAATCACGCCATTGGTGCACTCGATGTCGGTCTTGATGACAGTCGCCGATCCGTTGAGCTTGACCCCGTCCTTGGTCGAAATCTGAACCTCGGCGCCGTTGACGGTCTTCGCCGACTTGCCGTCGAGCTTCACGACGTCGGCCGCGTGGACCTTGCCGGCGACCACGTGATACGTGAGGATGGCCCGCAGTTTCGGGAGGTCCTTCAAGAGGGCGTCGACCGTGCCGGCCGGCAGCTTGGCGAAGGCTTCGTCGGTGGGCGCGAAGACCGTGAATAGGCCGGCTCCCTTGAGCGTGTCCACGAGCCCGGCGGCAGTCACCGCGGCTGCGAGAGTGGTGAAAGAACCGGCAGCAACCGCTGTATCGATGATGTCGTGCATGAGAGTTTGCGTCCTGGGCGAATCGAATGACTGAAGATCGTGGTGCTCGGCATGAGCCCACCACGGGCGACCACTGCGTTGCCGCAGCTGCTTTCGCCGCCTTGGCATCGCGTTCCATCGGCAGCGTCCTCGCAGTGCGTACGCGGTCTGCAGCTGTGCGGCGCGCGGAAGCTAGCAAGCAACCTGGATCGCACAAGGTCTCGAACGCGAGAACTCGGCGACGTCGGGTGCACGACACCGCGATGACACCAAGGCGCGCGTCGGTCGCACCGTGCGCGTGGGCCCGGCGGCGCGCGATGTGTCAGCTGCGCCCGCGGCCCGCGTTGCGACTCTGCTCCCGGTGATCCGCGATCGCCTGGACCGCACCCCTCTCGACCGCGACGGCGCCGACGGCCCTCGTCCATCGCTCGACCTCCTCCAAGGCCACGGGCGGGGCGGTCGAGGCGTGTGAGCACGCCGCCGCGGATCCCCCTGGCCCGCCCCGCGTCGATCGCCGATGATCGTCCCCCGCCGTGGACGAGCCGCGCACCATCTTCCACGTCGACATGGACGCGTTCTTCGCGTCGGTGGAGATCCGGGACGACCCGGCGCTGCGCGGCAAGCCGGTGCTCGTCGGCGGCGTCGCGCGGCGCGGCGTCGTGGCCGCGGCGAGCTACGAGGCGCGGAAGTTCGGGTGCCGCTCGGCGCAGCCGATGGCGGTGGCGCTGCGCCTGTGCCCGCATGCGGTCGTGTTGCCCGGGCGCTTCGAGGCGTACAACGAGGCGTCGGATCGCGCGTTCGAGGTGTTCGATCAATTCTCGCCGGTGGTCGAGGGCCTGTCGATCGACGAGGCGTTCCTCGACATGACCGGCACGACGCGGTTGTTCGGCCCGCCGGCGGTCGCGGCGGAGAAGCTCCGCGCGGCGGTGCGCGAGGCCACCTCTGGATTGACGTGCTCGGTGGGGATCTCGGCGGTGAAGTTCCTGGCGAAGATCGCCAGCGGCCACCGCAAGCCCGACGGGATGACCGAGATCGCGCCGGGCGCGGAGCTCGACTTCCTGCGACCGCTGCCGATCGAGGAACTGTGGGGCGTGGGGCCGAAGACGGCGGAGCGGCTGCGGGCGCATGGCATCACGACGATCGCGGATCTCGAGCGCGTCGGCCGGCCGGCGCTCGAGCATTGGTTCGGCAGCAGCGGGGTGCACCTGCACGAACTCGCCCACGCGATGGATCCGCGGGAGGTGGTGCCGTCGCGGGATCGCAAGCAGATCAGCCACGAGGACACGTATGCGGTCGACGTGGTGGGTGAGTCGGCGATTCGGCGCAAGCTGTTGTCACAGGCGACCCGCGTCGCCGATCGATTGGTGGCGAAGTCGGTGGTGGCGAAGCGGGTGCAATTGAAGATCCGGGACACGGACTTCCGCACCGAGACCCGACAATGCACATTGCGACCGGGGACGGACGACGCGCGGGTGATCTACAAGGCGGCGTGCGATCTGCTGCAGGGGGTGGAGATCGAGGGTCGCGGCTTTCGATTGACGGGGGTCGGCGCGGGGGATCTGGTGCCGCGCGGGGTCCAGGGCGCGCAGCTCGAGCTGTTGCCGCCCGAGCCGAATGCGCGGGGGATCGTCGAGCCCGTGCGCCTGCAGGGGGTGCTGTCGGCGGTACGGAGCAAGTTCGGGCACAAGGCGCTGTTTCCGGCGGAGGCGGGCGGCGAGGCGCGGCCGGATTCGGCGGGTGGGTTGTCGGATACGCGGGAGGAGGATTGAACTCGTCGACGAGCTGCGCCGCCGATCCGCGCTGCGGCCTGCAAGCAACGGCGCAAGTGGGTCAGGCGCCCCGAGTAGACCCCCGGGCGTCGCGACCACAGCGTGGCCCTCTTGCTCGCGACCGCGTCGGCTCGCGGCTGCTAGAGCGGCGCGAGCAACTCGTCGGTGTCGCGGACGTGCACGGCCCGCACGAGCCAGTCCTCGAGCTGGGCGCGATCGCTGCATACCATCACGATGGCGCGCAGGTCATCGTCGCACGCGAGGCCGCGCGCCTCGAGCACCTTGAGGACGGCGTTGCCGAGGGCAACGAGCTCGCCGCGGGCCTCACCGCGCGCCTCGCCGCGGGCCTCGCCCCGCGCCTCGCCCTCGGCCAGGATGCGGCGCATGAATTGGCTGCGGAACTCGTACTTCTCGGGGTTCATCTCGGCCTCCAGGGCGCGGCGTACAGCTTCGTCGACGAAGCCCAGGACGATATCAGCGTACCAGAGGGCACGGGCCTCGTCGACGTCGTCGAGGGCGAACAGCAACGCGCGCGCCGCCGCGAAGGCGACCGCGTCGTGGCGATGGGCGAGCACCCCGAGCAGCGCGACCTCGGGATGTCGGCGCGCGCGTTCGACCTCGGTGACGGCCATGGCTCCTCGGGCCGGCGCCCTAGCAAGTTGACGGCGGGAGACCCGGGGGGCCCGGGCAGCCTCACCACTGCCCCGTCGGACTTCCTTGCTTGCTGCTACAGCTGCGGAAGCACCAGTTGCTCAAACTGCACATCTGGCTTCTTCCCGTGGCTCGGCTGCAACGAGGTCCGAGCCCGATGCAAGCTCGACTATGGTCAATTGATCTGCACACGCTCGGCTGATAGTTGACGCGCGGGACCTAGGCTACGCTGAGCGCTGACCAACCAGAGTTATCCGCATGCGAACTCTCACGACAACAACCGGCGGCTATCGTGAAACGAAGATCAGACTCATTCCGATCCTGGTGGGGACGCTAATCGGGGCGTGCGCTGGCTCGATGCCATCGTGGGATGGATGGTTCTCTGCTGCGCAACCTGCGACGCCGACACATGCTCGGGCTGCAGCGACTCTCGGACGCGCGGCTGTGACGACGGGGCTGCAAGCCATCCCGCAAGATGCCGACTTGTCGATGGGGTCTTGACGTGCAAGCCACGACCAGGCGGTTGACGACCCTGTCTGGGGGCATGGCGCTCGGTGATGAACGCGTCCTCCGGCGAGCGCGCTGCGCGTGGAACGGAACCGATCGCTGCATATCGAGACGCATCTCGGCTGCGGTCACGTGACACATCCCTGCTCATCGCTCGAGTAGCCTCGGAAGACTGTCGCAGCTTCCTCGAAGTCGCCCTGCGGGCCCAGGAGTCCGCCTGCTCCAACCACGACCCCGACCCAGGTCTGGAGGTCGCGGCACCATAATCGCATTGCCCACCAGCGGTGAGGGAGTGACCGGAGAACCGCGGCGACACAAGGCGCCAGTGCGGCGCGTCTCGCGAGGTTGACCACCCCCGAAGTCAGCGCTAGGATCAACTCCGCGGTGATGACGCAATCGCAATTGGTCCTGGTGTGTCATTGCGTGCCACCCCTCTCGCAATGCCTCGATTCCGATTGATGCTGCTCGCTGCGGCCGCTTTCGGATTCGCATCGGCGGTATGGTTCGCGTTGCGATGGAACGCCACGGACGAGCTCTGCACTTCGGGGATCCGCCTAGCAGCCTGTGGTGAAAGGGTCGATCGCGGCGCGGCAACCACGCCGGGCGGCAACCACGCGCCGCGGCAACCACGCGCCGCGTGACGGTGCGGACGGACGCCGATGCTACCGGGGGATCGTCATC
>JBIJCC010000059.1:0-61220 GCA_044344875.1 Nannocystaceae bacterium | reverse complement strand
GCTTCGGCTCCGCCAACTTCTCCGCGAGCACGCGACCTCCCGCCCCCTCGAGGGCGCGCGACGGGCCTCACGCCGAGTTCCCGACTCGCGCGCAGATTCCCGCGCCTCCAGGCCGGCGTTGACACCCCGGTCTCGTCGGCTCCCGCGCTCGCCGCGGAGGCCGAGCCGTCGTCGCCCGCCGAGTCGTCGCCGCCTGCGTCGAGGCTCGAGCCGCCGTCGTCGTCGCTGGCATCGCCGGTTCCGCCGTCCGATCCGCCGATTCCGCCATCGTCCCCGGCCGGTGGCCCCATGCCGAACTCGTAGGCGCCGATGTCGACCGCGTCGACCTCGGGCCGCGGCTCGGTGCCCGCGGGGTGGACGTAGTGCTTCGTCGGTGTGAGGTCGAACGCGCCATCGCTGCCCGGCGCGCCACCGGCATCGATGGCCACCGAACCGTCCACGAGGCGGTAGTCGTAACCGGCGCGATCGAGCAGGCCGGGATCGTCGGTGTGCACGTTGTGCTCGTCGATGATCGCCGGCGCCGCGCCGTCGTTGAGCAACAGCGGTGTGCCCCAGCCGACGAAGATGTTGTTGCGCAGCACGACGTCGGTCGCCGCCCACACCCGCACGAACGCCGGGTCGAGGCCTTCGACGTTGTCGTTCACGATGGTGTTGTTCACGACGAACAACCGCAGATCGGGGTTGGTCGGCCCCTCGGGTTTGTACGCGATGATGGTGCTGTGGTTCGAGGCCATCGGCCCCTGCTGGATCACGTTGCCGACGACATACGCGAGTCCGCCCTGCGAGAGGTCGATGAGGTACGAGCTCGTGCCGTCGGCCTCGTCCATCAAGCGGTTGTAGAGCACATGGTTCTCGAGCGCACGCGACTTGAGCGCCTGTCCGGAATACGCGTGGTGCGAGTAGTTGCCCTCGAACACCAACAGCGTCGGATAGTCGCCGATATAGACGTTGTGTTGCTGGCCGTCGCCCCCGGGGATGCCGTTGTGGTGGAACTCGGAGTGGCGGATCTGGGCGGTGTAGGGCGAGGCTCCGGCGCCGGCGAGAATGCCGTTTTGGTTGTCGTGGAACAGACAGTCCTCGACCACCAGGCTCGCACCCTGCATCCGGATTCCCGCGCCATTGGCGTCGACGACGACCGCGCCCGAGAACTCGAGGTGCTCGACGACCAGCTCGGTCGTGCCGAGCGCCACGATGATCCCCTTGCCGTTGGAGATCGGCACGGTGGCGCGGAAGTGCGGGCGTGCGTCGCCGACCCCGCGGATCGTCAGGTTCTTCGAGTCGATCGTCACGACGTCGTCGTCGTACATGCCCGGGTCGACCTCGATGACGTCACCGCTGACGGCGGTCGCCACCGCGGACGACAGGGTCGCGTGGGGCTTGCCCGGTCCGACCTGCAGCGTCGCCGCCCAGGTCGTGGCGGGGAACATGCACAGCGCGCACAGCGTCGGGATGGTGCCGGGGGCGACTGCCCACAGTGATTCGAAGCGCATGCGGTCACCGTACGTCGCGACGCGGTGTCGCCGACATCGGCAACGTTGCCGACCTCGGAACGCGAACCGAACCCTCACGGCCGCGTGCGCGGGGGTGTCCCGTCACCCATCGCCGTCGAGGGGGTGGCCGGAGCTCCCCAGCAGCGTCGCGAGCGAGACCCGCGAGCGCACGCCCAGGCGCTCGTAGATCCGCTCGAGGTGCGTGTTCACGGTGCGGACCGCGATGCCGAGCTGCTCGGCAATTGCGGCCGAGGTCATCCCGGCGGCGACCAGGCCGGCGACCTCGCGCTCGCGTGGGGTCAGCCGAAGGGTCGCGGCGCGGGAGCTCGCGGCGGCTTCGAGCCGTTCGAGCTCTGCCGCAGTCACGCGCACCAACTCGAGCTCGACGACGCCGACCTCGACCACATCGCCCGCCGCGATCGTGCGCCGCGAGACCCGCTGGCCCTCGACCACGGTGCCGTTGGTCGAGCCGAGATCGCGCAACCAGACCGTGCCGTCCTCGGCCACCTCGATCTCGGCGTGGTGACGCGAGACGCCGTCGTAGGCCAGCCGCACGTGGTTGTCGCGATCGCGGCCGAGGGTCGTGCGCGTGCCCAGGTGCACGACGAGGTCGGCGACGGCGTGGCTGCGTCCGACCAGCGCCCAGATCCGCTCGGGCCGCTGGCGTGCCCGCGGTCCCAGCGGCGTGGTCGAATCGTCCACCGGCACAGCGTAGCAGGAGGCCGGCGCGCCAGCGTGCGCGCCGCCACGGCCGGACGCCGCCGCGGCGCCCCCGAGCGAGGCTCGCGCGCGGACCCTCGCGCGTGCGAGTCTGGCCCCGCGATGGTGCAGCCCTCGGGCCACGGCGACCGGCATCGGACCCGACAGTCGGGCGTGCCGCCGACGTCGGAGGCGGTGCCCGAGGATGCGCCGACGGTCGCGGTGCGCACCGGTGCGCTCGAGGATCCTCCGACGCGCGCGCGCGCGGTCGGGTCGGGCGTCCTCGCCGACACGGCGGCCGATGACCGAGCGGCGCTGCTCGAGACTGGTGCGACGCTCGGGCGCTACGTCGTCCTCGCGCCGGTGGGCTCGGGTGGTCTGGGTGACGTGTACGCGGCCTATGATCCGCAGCTCGACCGGCGGGTGGCGATCAAGGTCCTGCGGCCCGCCGCCGAGCACGACACGCGGATCGGTAGCGCGGCCGATCGAATGCTACGCGAGGGGCAGGCGATGGCGAAGCTCCGCCACCCCAACGTCGTGGGTGTGCACGATGTCGGTCGAGATCGGGATCGGGTCTTCATCGCGATGGAGTTCGTCGATGGGCGCACGCTCCGTCGCTGGGGCGCCGAGGAGCCGAGGTCGTGGCAGGCGGTGCGCGACGCGTTCCTCGACGCCGGTGCGGGGTTGGCCGCCGCCCACGCGGCGGGGCTCGTGCATCGCGACTTCAAGCCGGCCAACGTGCTCGTCGCCCGCGATGGTCACATCGCGGTGCTCGACTTCGGGCTCGCGCGGCAGATCGACGAGCTCTCGCCGGCGCTCGGCGTGACGCCGGATTCCCTCGGCCGCGTCGTCCCGGGACGATCGCTGTTGGCGAGCGCAGTCACCGAGCACGGCACCCTGATGGGCACGCCGCCGTACATGGCGCCCGAGCTGTTCGTCGGCGAGGCGGCGTCGCCCCGAAGCGACCAGTTCGCGTTCTGCGTGTCCCTGTTCGAGGCGCTCTACGGCCGCCGGCCGTTCGAGGCCACGACGTTCGACGAGCACATCGAGGCCGTACGCGCCGGCATCGCCTCCTCCGACCGGCCCGATCGCCGGGTTCCCCTGTGGCTCCACCGTGCCGTGTTGCGGGGGCTCGAAGCCCGAACCGAGCGCCGCTTCGGATCGATGCAGGAGCTGCTCGCGGCGATGGTGGTCGATCGCAAGCGGCGACGACGGGCCTGGCTGTCGCTCGCAGTGGCTGCGCCGCTGTTGTCGGTGACCGTTGTCGGCGTCGCGATGGCGCTGCGACCCGAGGCGACGGCCACCGAGCGCGAGGAGATCGAGCAGCTCGCGAACGAGGCCCGCGCGGCGGCGGCCCAGGGCTATTACGTCTATCCGCCGTCCCACGATCCCCAGGGGCCGACCGCGTACGCGAAGGTACTCGCGCTCGAGTCGCTCGGCGGTGCGGCGGCGGAGCGCGGCGCTGCGATGGCGACCGCGCTGCGCGGCGAGATGGCCCAGACGCTCGAGCGACTCGGCGACGAGTACGCTGCGCGTCCCGGAGGTGCCCCGTTCGCCGCGGACTTCTGGGCCGCGGCGCTGGTGTTCGACCCGTCGCGCGACGACATTCGCGCGCGTGTGGCCTTCACACCGGGCGAGCTCGCGAGCTTGCGCGAGCGGGCGGGTGCGCGGACCTTCAGCGAGAACGAGCTGATCGCGGCGGAGGCCCTGAGTGCGCTCGCGGCCCCCGACGCGGCGACGCGCGAGGCTCGGGTCGCGGCGGTGCTCGATCGCGAGGGCGCTCCGATCACGACGGCCGCGCGACTCGAGGCGGTCGCGCGGCCGGCTCGCGTCCGCGCACCTGCGTCGCCTGTCGCGGTCGCGCCGCTCGAGCCCGCCGTGGTGGCACCGGGCACGACCGCCGATCGCGAGGTGCCCGTGCCGCCGACGGTGGCACCGGCCCGCGAGACGCCACCGGTACCTCCGGCGCCGTCCGCCCCGACGCCCACGGGCAAGACCGCCCGCGCCGCGATCGACGACGGCAACGTTGCGCTGCGCCGCGGCGAGCTCGCGACGGCCGAGGCCGCGTTCGCGCGGGCGCTACGACTCGACCCCGCGAGCACCACCGCGATGCTGGGCCTGGGGCGGGTCCACTTCCATCGACGTGACTACAAGGAGATGGCCGCGATCGCCCGTCGGGTGACCGAGCTGCAGCCGCGTTCGGCGGCGGCGTTCTCGATGCTCGGCGACGCCTACTACAAGATGTATCGATACGACGATGCGCTGTCCGCCTACGAACGTGCGGCCGAGTTCGGGAGCTCGGATGCGCAGCAGGGGCTCGCGCGGGTGCGCAAGGCGATCGGCGAACGCTGAGGTCGCGAACGCTTCGCGTTGATGGGCAACTACCAAGCAATGGGGAAGGGCGGCCCGCCCTTCCCCTCCGTCGGGCCGAGCCCGCCGGAGTCCTCCCCATCCCTCATCGCTTCGCTCCTTGCCTTCGTCGCGGGTGAACGCTTCGCGTTCATCCGCGACTCAGAAGCGCAGCGTCGTCCCGTAGAGCACGGCCGCGCGCTTGCCCGCGGCCCGGTGACGCCTGGCGCCGATCGTCAGGAGCGGAACCCCGGCGAGGAGCGCCGCGCCGCCGACCGCGACGCTCGCGATGCCGGCTGCGGTGGTCTCGTAGACGAAGCGACAATTGCCCAGGGGGTCGCGCTGGCAGTCGCGTCGCCGCTCGCGGCCATCGAGCGCGAGCAAGGTGGCGCCCGCGGCGAGGACCGCGACGCCGGTGCCGAGCAGCGCGGCGCCGGCGATGATCCATCCGCGTCCGCGCCGCGTGGTCGAGGTACGCGTTCCCACCGGGACGAGGTCGAATTCCAGGCGTCGCTCGACGCCGGCGCTCGCCTCGAAGCGAAGCGTCTGGCTCGAGTAGCCCGGCTTGGTCACCACGAGTTCGTGGGGCCCCGGGGGCACCTCGAGCGAGGTCGGGCCCGTGCCGAGGGGCCGCCCGTCGAGGACCAGCGTGGCACCCCCCGGTCGGCTGGCGATCGCGATGCGCGGGGGCTCGAGTGTCTCGCGTTCGAGCGCCGTGCCGAGAAGCGCCGCCTTCGCAGCCGCGAGCTCGACGAGCTCTTCGAACCCGCACAGCGAGCAACTCCCCTCGACGGAGGCGACGGTCTGCCCGTTCGACGCCGCGTACGCGCGGAGCGTGATCGCCCAGTCGCCCTCGCCTTCGGAGGCGATCTCGACGCCGATCACGTGCCGCGCCGCCTTGTCACGGGCGATGTTGCGTCGGCAATCGTCGCCCGGTGGCCCGACCAAGCAACTCGTGCCCGGTGCGGACGCGATCACGAGGCCCGCGTCGGACAACGCGGTCGTGATGGCCTCGTCGATCGCGCTCTTCCACCGCGTGGGGAGCTCGCCGGAGACGACCGCCGGAAGCACGACCGCGCCCGCATCGACGGACGACGGATCGTCGGCGGTCGCGATGCGGCCCGATGCGAACGCGGTCGTGTCGACGGCGGACACCCAGAGCGCACCGGCAGCGGCGGCGGCGATGATGAACGTCACCGACGCGCACGTTACCACGGGCGACGTCGCAGTCGGACCGTGGTAGCGTCGTCGTCGTGGCCACGTGGGCTCGATGGCGACCCGGATCGCGACCCGGATCGCGACCCGGATCGCGACCTGGGGGACCGCGACCGTGGGCGACCGTGTTCGTCGCCCTGACGTCGGCGTGCGTCGTCGAGAACCCGGCCTGGATCGGCAACGGTCCCCAGACGTCGAGCGCGGGCACATCGGGTGACCCGACGAGCGCCGGGACGCAGGGCCCGACCACGACCGCGGATGCCACCGCCGAGTCGACCCCGACCGATCCCGACACCGGCCCCGACGACACCGGCCCCGACCCCGACATGGGCGTGCCGACGTCGTCCGGTTGCGAGCCGCTCCCGCCGCCGCGCGGCAACATCGTCGAGATCGCCAGCAGCGACGCGCTCGCGTCCGCGGTTGCGGCAGCGGCACCGGGTGACACGCTCGTGCTCGCGCCCGGCACCTACGCCGTCCAGGCCCCGCTGGTGTTCGATATGGCCGACGTGACCCTCCGATCGCAGAGCGGCGAGCCCGACGACACGGTGCTCGATCTCGGCGGCCTCACCACGTCTGCGATCGAGATCGCGGCGAGCGGCGTCACGATCGCCGAGCTCGGGATCCGCAATGCCGGCGGACGGATGATCGTCGTCGCGGCGAGCGACCGCGCCCTCGTCGGCACGACCCTCTACCGGCTCGCGTTGGCCGACGCCTTCGACCTCATGGTCGACATCTCCGGCGACAGCGCGGGCACGGTCTTCGCGGACGCCGGCGAGATCGCCTGCTCGACGTTCGCGATCTCCGATGATTTCCGGCCCGACGGCGCCGGCGGGTGCGACGTGGGTGCGATCTCTGGTCGGGGAATCGCCGACTGGACGATCCGCGACAACACCTTCTCGAACTTCTGGTGCCCGACCGGGGAACCCCGCACGGCCGTGCGGTTGTTCGCCGGCTCGCACCGCAGCCAAGTCGAGCGCAACCTGTTCGTCGACAACTGGAAGTCCCTCGTCCTGGGCGACGCCGGACCCCCCGACGTGCCGGAGTCGGAGTGCGAGGAGGCGTACGTGCCCTATCGCGCGTCGGAGGATCCCGCTTGCACCGGCTATTGGGGCCACGTCGGCGGTGTGGTGGTGAACAACCGCGTCTGGGTCGGCGGCCCGGGCATCTCCGTGTTGCCCCAAGCGGACACGGGCATCGCCTTGGCATGTGCCTGCGAGAGCGACGTGCTGCACAACACCGTGGTCAACCTCGGGGAGACGACCGGCTCGATCGAGTGGCGGTACTCGCGAACCAGGGCGCGCGTCGCCAACAACTACTGCACCGAAAAATTGTGGGAACGCAATCCGGCTGCGATCACACTGGCCTCGTCGAACGTCCAGTTCGGCAGCCCCAACGTGTTCGTGGCGCCACTCGAGCCGCCGCCTGCGCTCGATCTCCACCTGGCACCCGGCATCGACGGCGCCATCGACGTCGGCTTCGCGCTGCCCGATCCGGGGGTGCCCGAGGACTTCGAGCACGATGCGCGCGACGGGTTGCCCGACGCCGGCGCCGATGAGCTGGTTCGCTGACCGGCGGCGGCACTTCCGTCAGTTGTGCGCAGTCAGGTCCTCGGGAATGTCTTCGTCTTCGAAGTCTTCGTCGCCGCTCATCGGCCAGCCGCCGCACCTCGGCGCGGGCACCGTCGGGACCTCGAGCGGCGTGAGGTCGCGCTCGATCGGAATGCGCGGCGGCTCGACGCGCACGACGGACAGGCGCATGAGCAACTGCGTCGCGAGAACGCCGAGGACGATCGCGAGCGAGACGTCGACGGCGAAACGCGCGAGCTCCCGACGTGCTCGCGATCGGTCGCGGTGGGCACCGATGTAGACATCGAACGCCATTCGACAGGTCGAACGAACCCCATCGCGCGACCTTGCAGAGATCTGTCCCAAACCGAAGAGGGTTCCGTCTCCGATTCGCTCCCGCACTCGGGTGCCGACGCACCGCCGCGCCATCATCCCTTCTCTTCCAACACTTCGCCGTCGAAGCGCCGCCGCGTCCGTCCGACTTGCTCACGCACGGCGCCTCCTGCATCCTGCGGGGACGGTGAGTGACGAGCTCCAGCGCGGCCGCTGGCGGATGGGTGCCCGATCGCGTGGGACGTCGGGCGGCTACCGCCAGCCTGCGCCCGATCCCGAGCAGCGGCCGGCGCCGGCGCTGGATCAGTCCGGCTTCTATCAGGCGCTTCGTCTCCACTGGTTGCACCGAGCCTGGCGATGGATCCGCGACGCGGCGACTCGCCGCGGGGGCGCTCCGGGGCGCCCGTAGTGCACCGTCGAGCGCGACTCGATCGCGCTCACAGCTCCGCGGACCCCGGGCTCTCGCCCTCCCCGCACGCGTCCCAGATGCGGAAGTCGAGCGGCGAGCGCCCCTTCACCCGCTTCGCGTCGGCCCGGGCGTACGCGTCGTTCGCCGGCACGTATGTGTACACGACCTCGTGCTTGCTGCGAACGGGCTTGCCGGCGTTCACGTCGTCGACATCTTCGTGATCGCTGCGGACGCTCACCACGAGATCTGCGCGGCCGTCCGCGTCGCGGTCGATGAACGACTCTCGCCCCGTGTCTGCGCCGAAGTACACCCGATCGTCGAGCGTCAGCGCGATCTGGGGCCGCAGCGTGCCGTCGTCCTTCGTGCCGTAGATCCGCAGCTCGCGGCGCTCGACCTGGCCGATGCCGCACAGCATCAGCGTGAAGCCGAAACGCACGAGCAGCTCACGCGCGCCGTCACCGTCGTAGTCGTCGGCGAACAGCGCCACCGGTGCGCTCGGGGGCTCGTCGAGACCGAGGTCGCCCCACGACACGAGCGCGCGGCGATCCACGAGTCGCAGCGGATCGGTCGCGTCGACGATGAGCACGTGCGTCGTCCATGCACCGCCGTCGTCACCAGGTTGCCGATCGGTGGTGCGGATCGCGGCAGCCCAGCGATCGCCGCCGAGACCGACGAGGCTGGCTGCCTTCGCGGGACGCCTCAGCCCTTCGCTGCGCGCGAGCGCGAGCACGGCGGACCACGTCGGCGGCGCGCCGATCGGCGCGAGCGACTTCGGCGTTGCCGGGGCCGTCGGCGGCTCGGCGGCGATCGTCGGATCCTCCGGCACGCTCTCGATCGTCGAATGCTCCTCGGTCGCCGGCACCTCCGTGTTCGGCGGAGCCGCAGCGGTCGGCGCCGCCTCGACCGGCGTCCGCGTACATCCCGAGATCATCGCGATGGCGAGCGCGCGATGCATCGCCGTCCTCACGCTCGCCCGAGGGTGCTCCATGAGGTGAAGATGCTACTCCGATCGGTACAGCTTGTCGCGCCGCACCGTGCCGTGCTCTCGTGCCGAAGGTGCCCCGCTCCCCGCTGACGCGCGTCTCGGAGTTCCTCCAACCCCCCGCGCTCTACCTCCTCGGCAGCCTGGCCCTCGTGTTCGCGGTCCCACTGCGGACCACGCTCGGCGACGAGGTGTCGCGGCTGCTCACGTGCATCGCCTTCAACGCGATCCTCTACGCATTCTCGCGAACGGCTCTTCCGCTGCAGCTGCGACCTCGGGCGATGGCGCTGGGCGCCGTGCTCGGTGCATTGGTGGCGTTCCCGTCGGCGTTCGGTGGATCGTTCACCCCGATCACGGCGTTCGCCGCAATCCTGGTCGTGATCGACGCGGCGTGAGTCTGTGGCCCGCGATCACGTTCCACGCCGCGCACAACCTGTTGCTCTCGTGCTCGACGGTGGATGACACGCACTGGGGATCGCTCGCGGCGGTCGGCGTGACCACAGCTGGCCTGCTCTTCCGCGTCGCAGGCTGCGTCCGGTCGTCCGCGGACTGCAGTCCAGGTCCAGCGCCCCCGAGGGTCGCGCAATCGTGACGCCCCCGCCGACGCACTCAGCCGTACACGGCGATGCGCAATGGAAGCCACGGGCCACGCTCAGTCCCGACCCCCTCACGCGAGATCTCGTCGCAGCAACGCACGGCCTGCTCGAGTGAGTCGAGGAAGCCTGCGTCGTTGGGTCGGATGCCAAGCACCTTCGCGCAGTGGGTCTCCAGCTCGGCGCAAAGCCACGACTCCCCAAGCTGGCCGGTCTCCACATTGATCGGCTCGAAGCCCAGTCCGCGGGCGCCGGGCGCCAAGGGCTCGCCGCGCCGAACGTTCTGGAGTGCCCCCATCTCCCCAGCTGACGCCGTCATGTCGATGAACTCGTCGCGGTAGTGCGCTGGCAAGCCCAGGCCGATGATCTTGATCTTGGACTCGCTGCCGAAGAACCGGTCCCTGGCCTCGGTCGCTGCAGCGGCGGTGTAGAAGATGCCTGGCCAGCCGAAATCGATCTCGAACCGCGCCGTCGCCCACGCGAGCGCCTCGCGTCGACGCCGCGTCGCAAGGCCAACCTCGGCGAGCGCCGCGAAGCGTTCTTTTTCGGATGCCTCGACCCAAGCGAGGGCCGTGGGGTCGGGGAACTGCCGGCACACGTAGTGAGACGCGCTGAGGATCTCACTGGGAAGCAGGCGTTCGCCGACGTCGGCCGGCCTCGGTATCGGATGGACCAGCAAGTAGCCGGCCGCGACCTCTTCGCGTGCGCTCATCGTTCGAGTCTCCTCATTCGCGGCCCCGGTTCGACGAACAGGTCAGGTCGCGCGTGGGCGAAATCCTCCTGCAGGCGTTCGCGCAGGCGATCGAAGACCTCGACGTCCAGCCCCGCCTGCTGCCACTGCACGCGCAACGCGGTGAAGTCGCGCTCGCCGTCGAGCACCGCCTGCAACAGCAGCGCGCCGGCCAGATCGCGGGGATCGTGCGCGCCGCGGTGCATGCCGGCGATCGAGCGCACGATGTGCTCGCGTGCGGCGGCCAGGTGCCCGGCCCCCAGCGCCGCCTCGGCGAGGGCCTTGTCGACGATCGGCAGCGCCGGCGCATCGACGCCGAAGTGCGCGAGCAGGAGACCGCGCGCGGCGGTCAGCTTGTCCGTCGCCTCGTCGAAGCGCTCCATCGTGTGCAGCGCCAGGCCCTCGGTGGCCACGGCGTAGGCGAACTGCGGGTGCTGCTCGCCGACGCTGTCGCGGAAGCTCTGCTGCGCGCGCTGGGCCATCGCCCGCGCGGCGGCGAGATCGGTGGTGTCGAGCAACACGTTCGCGAGGTTCGACGCGGCCACCGCGGTCTCGGGGTGGGCTTCGCCACGGGTCACGCGCAGGATGTCGAGCGCGCGACGCGACTCGACCAGCGATTCCTCGATGCGGCCCAGGGTCTGCAACGTCGAGGAGATGTTCGAGAGGGCGTACGCGACCCGCGGGCTGTCGGGGCCCCACACACGCTCGCGGATGGCCAGCGCGCGTTGGTAACCCGCGAGCGCAGCGTCGTGCCGACCATGGCGCGCCTCGATCGTGGCGAGGGACTCGATCTGGTCGGCGACATCGGGATGATCGGGACCCAGCCGCGCCTCGTACAGCTCGCGCGAGCGCTGCGACTCGGCCGCGGCGCGATCGCTGTCGCCGAGATCGCCGTACAGCACCCCGAGCAGCGCGTGCCCGCGGGCGATCGCCAAGTGGCCGCTGGGAAAGTGCTCCGAGGCCGTCGCCAACGCATCGAGCGCGGCCTGCACGGCCTCGTCGAGCCGACCACCGATCCGGGCGATCCGGGCGCGCAGGTACTGAGCCTCGAACACGAGGCCGCGCCCGAGCTCGTGGCGCCCGATCTTCGCCTCGGCCAGCGCGAGCATGCGCTGCGCGAGCGGGGCGTCGGCCGCTTCCATCGCAGTGGATGCGACGCCCAGCACGGCGAGCGTCGCGGTCCGCTGGTCGCCGGCGCGTTCTGCCGACGCCTGCGCCTGGTAGTACAGCGCGAAGGCCTCGGCAGTCCGACCGCCGCGCGCGTGCACCCGGGCCGCGACCAACTCGGCGTGGGCGCGCGTGCGTACTTGGCCCGCGCGCTCGGCCTCGGCGCGCGCGGCCTCGGCCACGACCAGCGCGTCGGCGGGTCGCGCAGTCTCGAGCAGCGACTCGGCGCGCAGCAGCTGGCGCTCGAGCACCCGCGCGCCCTCGTCCGCGGCGGGCGCGTCGACGCCCCCTTGGCGCTCGCACTCGCTCCACGTCGGCAGCGCGTCCACGGCATCGACCGCGCGATCGACCGCGTCGCCATCGGCCGCACCGAAGATCGCGATCAGCTCGCCGGCCCGCTCGAGCCGCTCGTCGAGGCACAGCGCGGTGTGGTTCATCGCCTCGGGCGATCGCTCGCGGCGTACGAACGCGGCCTCGCAGTCCTGGCGGCGGCGGCGGATCCACTGCGCGGTGTACTCGTCGAGCGCGGTCACCACCGCGCGGCTGCTGGCCTCTGCGTGTGGCCGCCCAGACCGGGCGAAGGTCTCGCGGAGCTGATCGCGTGCGTCGTCGTTCCACAGCTCGTCGGCGATGGTCTCGAAGTCGCTGCACAGCGGCCGTGACGGCGGCGCGCGCAGGCTGGGCAACGCCGCGAGCGCGGCGACCGTGGCGACGCCGAGGGCACCCCACCGCAGTGCGCGACGACGCCGCGGCACGGCCTTGAGCGCGGCCAACAACGCGCCCATGTCGGGCCACCGCGCAGCGGGATCGGCCGCCAGCCCGCGCGCGATCACCCGCAACAGCGCGCGCGGCACCTTGGTGCCCGGCGGCGCCGCGAGCAGCAGGCCCTCGCGCTTGGCCCCCGCCAACACGGCCACGCGGTTGCCGGCGAACGGGCGCTGGCGCAGCAGGCCCTCCCACAGCGCAACGCAGAAGGCGAACTGATCGGAGCGCGCGTCGGCGGGCCGACCGGCGTGCTGCTCGGGGGCCATGTACGCCGGCGTGCCGATCACTCGGCCGACCTCGGTGATCGGCGGGACCAGCGGGCTGCGCTCGGGCGGATCCATGGCGCCGCGGATCTGCGTGATCGTGCCGGGCACCGGCGTGCTGCCGCGATGCGCCCGCGCCAGCCCGAAATCGAGGACGCGCGCGCGCCTGTCCCGTCCGACGATGACGTTGCCGGGCTTGAAGTCGCGGTGCACCAGCCCGGCGTGGTGGGCGGCCTCGAGGCCTCGCCCCGCCTGCAGATAGACGTCGAGCACGGCCCGCCACGGCCGCGGGCGTGCGGCCACCCACCGATCGATGTCGTCGCCGTCGACGTACTCCATCACCACGAACACGCCGCGGGGCGGCGTGCCCTCGAGCGGGCGCGGCAGCTCGTAGCTGCCGACGTCGTACACCGCGACCACATTGGGGTGGGCCAACTTCGCGATCGCCTGGGCCTCGCGGGCCAGCCGCTCGCGGGCCAGCTGCTCGCCCTCGCCCACCAGTGCGCGGTCTTGCAGCAGCTTGATCGCGACCTTGCGGTCGAGGCTCGGATCGTAGGCGGCGAACACCACGCCGAGGCCGCCGACGCCGATGCGCTCGAGCAGCATGTAGCGCGACAGCACGATCGGCTCGGTGCGCCCCGAAGCGTCGAACAGCCCGCGCTTGAGGTTGGCCAGCGCGGCGGCCTCGTCGAGCCCGTCGTCGGGGCGCGCCTGATCCATCGCTCTCGCCAACCGATGGTCGTCGCCCGAGCCGCCGTGACCACCGCGCGTGGCCGTGTTCGCGTCCGCGAGTCGCGGGTTCGAGCGCCCCGCCTCGGGGACTTGGACATTGCTCTGCTCGACCACCGCGTCACGCACCCGGACCGGGCGCCACCACTATCGAGGATCTCCCGCCGCCGCGCGAACGCAGCGAACCATCAGCCCGCAGCCGGGCACCAGCACACGCAGGGCCCGGAGGCGCCCGCGGCACGCGGTCGATCGCGGTGACGATCTCCTCGGCGTCGCGAGCGATCGCTGGGTACAAGCGTTCTTCGATGCGAATCACACCGACCTGGAGCGACGCGCCGTCGAGCACCGAGCCGCGTGACCGCGCTCCGCGAATCCCTGTCCCTTGCGCGAACTATCCGCTCGGGTACTCCGCGGGCACGAACACGATCACGTGCCCGACGACCAGTCCTTCGAGTTGATCCGGCTGCGGCCTTGGCAGCGACAGCTTGGAGCGATCGCCGAAGTCGGGGCGGCGTCGCTTCCGATCCACGGCCCGTGGCGGTAGCCTCCCCGCATGCGACGACGGCTCGGGGGACTGGCGCTGTACACGGCATTCGCCCTGGCCTGTGGCGACGACGCGCCGTCGAGCGCCTCGACGTCGAGCGGCGATGCGCCGACGTCGTCGCCATCGCCGATGTCGTCGCCGTCGGGTAGCGAGGGCGACACGCCGGGCGGCTCGGGCTCGGGCGAGACGGGTGACGACACGCAGGCCGACACGTCGACCGGCGAGCCGCCGCCGCCGGTGTGGTGCGACGATCTCCCCGGGGCGGTGACGTCGGCCGCGCTACGCGGGCACCTCGACGCGCTCGACGCGATCGCCCAGGCCAACGGCAACAACCGCGCGCTCGGGGGTGCGGGCTACGACGCGTCGGTGGCGTACGTCCGCGAGCGATTGATCGCGGCCGAGCACGAGGTGGTCGAGGAGACGTTCGACGTCAACGTGTTCACGCAGACCGGGCCTGCGTCGCTGGCGTGGCAGGGCCAGCAGACGTGGGCCGAGGGGCCGGACTTCTCGGTCGCGCTGTACTCGGCGCCGGGGATGATCACGACGATCGGGCGCGCGGTGGATGTGCAGCTGGGTCTCGGCAATGGCAGCACCTCGGGCTGCGAGCCGGCGGACTTCGATGGGTTCGTCGCCGGCAGCATCGCGCTGCTCCAGCGCGGGACGTGCACGACCGCGAGCAAGGTCGTCAACGCGCAGGCCGCAGGTGCGGTCGGCGTGGTGATCTTCAACCAAGGCAACAGCCCCGATCGCACGGGTCCGTGGCAGTCGACCCTCGGCGCGCTGACGAACGTCACGGTCCCGGTGCTGCTGACGCGGTACGACGTGGGCGCCGCCATGGCCCAGGCGCCCGGCGGTTCGGTCACGATCGCGATGGACGTCGATGCGACCGTGGAGTCGCGGCCGACGACGAACCTCGTGGTCGAGGTCGGTGAGGGCGACGAGGTCATCATGCTCGGCGCCCACCTCGACTCGGTGCCGGCGGGCCCGGGGATCAACGACAACGGCACCGGCAGCGCCTCGCTGCTCGAGATCGCGACGCTGGTGCGCGGCTGCCCGACGCGGCGCCGGATCCGTTTCGCCTGGTGGGCGGCCGAGGAGGTCGGCCTGGTCGGCTCGACGCACTACGTCGAGTCGCTCGATGCGATGGCCCGGGCCGAGATCGTCGCCTACATGAACTTCGACATGCTCGGCTCGCCGAACTTCGTGCGCTTCCGCTACGACGGTGACGGCTCGGCCTTCGGCACCGCGGGTCCCATGGGCTCGGCCGAGCTCGAGCAGGTGTTCGCCGACTTCTTCGACGGGCTGGGGCTCGCGACCGAAGAGACGCCGTTCGACGGCCGCTCGGACTACGGTCCGTTCGTCGCCGCGGGCATCGCCGCGGGCGGGCTGTTCACCGGCGCCGAGGGCATCAAGTCGGCCGAGCAGGCCGACGCCAACGGCGGCGCGCCGGGCCTGGCCTACGACGCCTGCTACCACGCGGACTGCGACGGGGCCGACAACGTCGACGATGGGATCCACGAGGCGATGAGCCGCGCGATCGCCCACGCGCTCGCGGTCTATGCTCTGCCGTGATTGCACGCCGACCCGGGCCATCCGCCGAGAGAGAAGTCGACGCACCCGCAATGCGTCGATGGCACGAAGCGCGATGGCCACCGGCGCCGAGGATGCTTCCGAGTCCAGCCTCGAGTCTTCGGGCACACCATCGTCGCGGGCGCATCTCGCGACCCCGAAGGGCTCGGCTGGAGCGCCAGGGGCGCCAGAGCCGTCGGGCGGCGGCCTGCCAGGCCCGGCCTCCATGGACAGGCGCGGGGAACCAAATCGCCGTGGCATCCTCCGGCAGGCATGCCATTCCGCGACGACGACCACGCACCGGCCCCCGCGGCGATCGATCCACTCGCCCGCTTCGTCGAGCTCTTCGAGGCGCTCGAGGTCGAGCGCCGCACGTTCGACGACCGCGCGTCGCTGCGGCTCGCCGCCATCTCCCTGGTGACGACGCCGGGCGACGCGGTCGAGCTCGCGGCGCGGGTGCGGGCCGGCAGCGCCGAGCTCGAGCCGCACTACGGCGGGTGGACGTCGGATGTCTCCGCGTCGATGCGGCTGGTGTTCGCGGCGGCGCTGGTGCGGGTCGGCGAGTCGGTCGACGACTTCGTCGCGGCCACCGGGCGGGTCCAGACGCTCATGCGGGACGCGAAGGTGCGCAAGGGCGGGGTGCACGAGATCCTCGCGGCGACGATCCTCCGGCGCATCGTCGGCGAGCCCCGCGAGGAGCACGTCGTGCGCATGCGCGAGATCTACGAGCGGATGAAGCACCATCACTGGTTCCTCACCGGGCCGGAGGATCTCGCGGCGTGCGCGATGCTGGTGGGGCGCGAGGGGACGCCGCTGCAGATCGGCGATCACATCGAGGCGATCTACCGGCGGCTCGCCGACGCGCCGAAGATCTGGGGCGGCGACGATCTCCAGACGGCGGCGAACGTGCTCGGGCTCGCCGCGCTGGCCCCCGAGGAGGCCGCGACGCGCTTCCTCGGGGTCGCGACCGCGCTGCGCGATCGCGGCGTGAAGGTGCGCGGCGCCGAGTACGACGACGTCGCGGTGCTGTCGTTCCTGCCCCGCAGCGCGGCGCAGATCGCCGAGCGCGTCACCGCGATGCGCTCGCGCGTCGACGCGATGCTCGCCTGGCACGAGGACGCGACCGCGACGGGCCTCGCGTCGAACCTCGCGTTCGTCGAGCTGCTGCAGACCGAGGGCGACGGCCGCGTCGGCGCGCTCGCCGAGGCGAAGCTGCTGCTCGACATGCAGGCGATCATCACGGCCCGCCGCGCGGCGGCGGGAGCGACGATCGCGGCGACGACGTGAGCGGAGGCGGTCAACTCTACGACTGTCGCGGGGGCGACGGGCAGAGCTGTCCGGTCGTGTATCCGTAGGGGCGAAGTGGAGCGGCTGCAAGTTCGGCAACGGGCTCGTCGTCGAGCTCGTCGTCCGCGACGCGTGATCCGTAGCAACGGCGCCTCGGCGCGGCCGACACCCGGCGTCGCTGCAGGAGCGCGACGCGATGCCCGACCCCACGCGATGCCCGTCGAGTCCGATGTCCTCACCCGCCACGGCCGTGCAGCTGCACGCCGATCTCGATCTCGTGCGGGCGTGTCTCGGTGGTGATCGTCGATCTCTCGCCGATTTCGATCGTCAGCTCCGGCAGGTGATCGCGCCGGTGTGCGCGCGCTTCGACGTCCATCGCAGCGACAGCGCCGACCTCCACCAGCGGCTGCTGCTCCGGTTGTTGATCGATGTGCCGGGGCGGCCGGCACAGCTGCGGAGCTATCGTGGCCAGGGATCGTTGGTGGCGTGGTTGCGGATCTGCGCGACGAGGGAGCTCCTCGGCGAGCTGCGTCGACGTCGGCCCGCATCCGCAGACTTCGTGGCGTACACGCGCTCGCTCGGCGACGCGGCCGATCCCGAGTCGATCGCGCTCGGCGAGGAGCGGCGCCGGCGGCTCGCTGCAGCGCTGCACGACGGCATTGCCGGGCTCGAGCCCCGGCTGCGCGCGTCGCTGCGGGCGATCGTCGACGGCGAGGCGACCCGCGAGCTCGCGGCGCGCTACGGGGTCCACCGCGTCACGATCACGCGGTGGGCGGCGCAGGCCCGCGCGACGCTGCGGGCGCGCGTCGTCGGCGACGACGTCGAGGGCTCGGCGACCGACGTGGCCGAGCTCGCGTGGTGAGGGTGTCGAAACGCCGGGCCTCGATTGAGGGGCCGGCGATTCAGATCCTGCCGACTGCGGCCGCGCGCAGGCGGGCCGCGACGCGCCGGCGTGCGGGCCCGTGGGCCACGGCGTTGCGGTCGACCATCTCGAAGCGCGTGCGACCCAGGACCGTCATCACGATGCCGACCGCGGCCAACGGGATCCCCGCCACCGTGAGGGCGATCCCCGGGCGGATGTAGCTCGGCTGGTCCATCGCACGGCCGACGCCGAGCAGGCTGGGGCCGAGGACCGCACCGGTGAGCCCGAAGCTGGTCATCATGAGCCCGCCGAAGCGCAGGCCGACGCGACCCGGCTTGACGCGGATCGTCAGATCGCCGCGCTGGTCGGCCAGCGTGAAGCGCTTCGACGCCACCGCGACCCCGCCATTGCGGCCCTGGGTGGCGAGGAAGAAGCTCTGCCCTTCGCTGCCGTCCACCACGCGATCGCACGGGGCGCCGCATACCGAGCCGTACGCGACCCCTTGGACGGTCCCCGCAGAGCCCACCGCCGCGAACTCGCCGCGGACCTCGTACAGCGACACCGGGACGTCGCGCGAGCGCTCGATGTGCACGCGGGGACCTTCGGGGGCCGGCGACGCGCCCTCGTCGGCGCGGACGATCGGCGCGGCCATGGTGATGGCGAGGCCGAGCGCGGCTGGGACCGCGGCGCGGGTCGGACGGAGGGGGCGAGTGGGTTCGATCGGGCCGTTCACGACCGACTCGATGCGCGGCCACGGGCCTCGATGCATTCGCAGAGGACGGTCGGCGACGAAGCGCAACCGCGGGGACGGTGCACCCCGTGCGCCGCCGTGTCCCGGAGATGCGAGGATCCGCCGAGCGACGCTCGATCAGCGCGCGGCTTCCCACACGCCGGGCGGCACGCACAGGATCCCGGACAGCCACGCGTAGTTCTCGAGCGGGACCTGCTCCATCGCGTTGGGGTTCGTGGGGAGGGCCTCCCAGTGGAACTCCGAAACGGTCGAGCCGGTCCCGACGAAGACGTGCATGCCGCCGCGGGCGCACGCCACCCAGAACGGGCACTTCGCGAGGCGGTCGAGGCCCGAGTTGTCGTCGGTGGTGGTGCTGCCGGGCGCGGGGCGGTAGTTGAGGATGCTGCCCTCGGTGGGGATGCCGTAGTAGCTGCTCTTGCGGCGATTCACCGCGGCGCTGTACGTGTGCTCGCTGCTGCCGTCGGCCGCGGTGTTCGCATCGGGGTTCCAGTACAGGCCCGTCCAGTCACGGTTGACGAGCTGCTGACAGAGCACGGTGCCGCGCGAACCATTGCTCACGACGACCTGTCGGATCGTGCGCCACTCGGCGGCGCGGCCGACCTTCTCGAACGCCGCGCCGGCGATCTCGAGCGCCCAGCCGATGCAGCTGCTCTCGCGCAGCCCCGCGGGGTCCCCTGCGCCGGGGCGATAGCCCGAGTGATCGCCGTAGTACACGCCGACGCCACGGGTGGCGATGGCGTCGCGGTGCGCCTTGGTCTTCTCGAGGATCGCCTGCTCACCGGCACGTGCCAGCGCCATACCCATCGTCATGCCGGCCAGCGTACCAGACGACCAGCGTCGCGGAGGGCAGTTCTGAGGCAAAACGTAGGTCGAGTTGTCGAACGCGCGGCGTCGTGCGACGAACCCGGTGGTGTTGCAACAGGTGCGAACCACGGCGCTCGCGTTCACGCTCGGCCTCGGGTGCACCGCGGCCCCGACGGCTTCGCGCCCCTCCGCACCGCCACCGCGGAGCGACGTCCCCGCTGCTCCCACGACGCGCGAGGACCACCCGCGGCCCGAGCCGACCTTCACGTTGGGGCTCATGTACTGGGCGCCGCCGACGTATGTGCTCGGGGGGAGCCATGCGCTGGTCGTGGGCGGAGAGGTCATCGAGGTCCAAGAGGAGCAGGCCGCGGATCCGCAGTTGCGCGGTCCGACGATCGCCCACGCGACGATCCGCGTCGAGCACGTCTTCGCCGATGTCCCGCCGACGCCGCGCGAGGGGTCACCGACACAGCGATACGCTGGCGAGCCGCGGATCCGCTTCGACGGCGCCGATGGCCTCGCGCTCGGCGACCACGTCATCGTGTTCGCCGAGTCCTACGACGGCGGCTACGGCATCGTCCCCAAGCGCGACACCGGCGTGCAGGTCGGCATCCGCGTCGCGGACTGGTCCGACCCGATCGTGCCCGCGATCCGTCGCACGCTCGCGGGCACCGCGGATCTGCGGAGCCCGGCGGACGCCGAGCCGTGGCGTCGCTACGGCGAGGCGGCGATCGCCTGCGTGCTCGAGGGCGTGCCGCACGGCCACTGCGGCGTGGATTGATCGCGACGTCGCGTCGCCGGCGTCGACCCGCCCGGGGATCGAAGGCGTCGGTGTGTCGCGGGTCGTACTCGGAGGCGAGCGCGACGGTCGCGGCGAAATGGTGTGTCTCGGCGCCACGATGGGTGCCGCCGCCCGGATCGGCTTGTGGCGGTGCGCACGAGCTGACAGCGTGATCGGCGATGCATTCGGACGTCGGCGAATCCCTGGACTCGCGCAACTGGAGGCGGGCGGCGGGTGGCGCTGCGTCGCGCGGATTCAGTGTGGTGCTCGCGGCGTCGCTCGGGTGTGGCCCGCGCGGCGAACCGAGCGCGGATCAGGGCGGACCGACCGCGAGCGAGGCGGTCACCACGGCTGGCAGCGGTCCATCGACGACCAGCGGCGTGTCGACGGCAACGACGAGCGCAGCTACGGTGTCGACGGCCAACTCGGAGACCAGCGGGGGCGCGGCGCCGCCGGATCTCCCGGGCGCCGGCTGTGGGCCGGCACCGCCGCCGGTCGAGCCTCCGCTGCCGGAGGGTTGCATGCACGCCTGGCTCGTCGACGCTCAGGGCAACGCAATGGAAGGTGCCTACTCGGGCCTCGTGGAGTGTCCGGACACCAACGGCTACTTCCCGGTGGCGTTCCGAACCGCGGCGGTCGCGTGCCCAACGCTCGTCGGCGACGAGTGCCTGTGCGACGCCGACTGCGAGGCCGGCTCCGCCTGCATCTGCGCCAACACGGCGACGAATCTCGGCGGACTGGGGCTGCCGCCCGCGAATCGGTGCATGATCTCGGACTGCGCGCGGGCGGATGACTGCCGTGGGCTGCAGTGCCGCGTCGACGTCGGACCGTGCGTCGGGGCTCCGATCCCGCAGGCGATCCGGTGTTCGTCACCGACGGACGACTGCGTGTTTCCTTCGGAGTGCACTCCGCGGCGCGGTGGGCTCTGCGACTACGACGAGGTCGATGAGCGGTTCACGTGTGACCCCGGCGCAATCTGCGAGTGAGCCCCTCCGCCGAACGGCGGATTCGCACACGACAGGTCCACCAGCCACGCGCTCTCGAGCACGAGCTCGCGCGTGTGCGCTATCGTGGGCGCGACATGCCGAGCTTCGACGAACTCCCGCGGATCCACGACGCAGGCTGGCTCGGGAGCTTCGGGCGCACGACCGCCGAGCGACTCGCGATGCAGCGGAGCATCGCGGCTTCACCGGCGCCGATGGTGCGCGGGCGGATCCTGCACCTGCCGCTCGCGCTGCCGGCCCATCCCGACGCGTGCCACGAGGTGCTCGTCACGAAGGCGAAGAGCTTCGAGAAGTCGCCGGGGCTCCGCGTGCTGCTCCACGACCTCGCCGGCCAAGGGCTGTTCACCAGTGAGGGCGAGCTCTGGCGGCGGCAGCGGAAGCTGATGGCGCCGATCTTCACCCCGGCCGCGCTCGCCCAGTTCGCGGTCGCGATGCGCGACACGGCCGAGCGCTCGGCCGACGCGATGACGCCCGGCCAGACGATCGACCTCGCCCACGAGACGACGCGGATCGCGATGACGGTCGTCGGCGGCGCGCTGTTCGGCATCGACACGTTCGACGAGGCCGACGCGCTGGGCGCCGCGCTCACCACCGCCCTCGGGTGGGTCAACGGCTCGCTCGCGTCGCCTGCCCTCGCGCCGCACATCCTGGTCCTCGACCTGGTGCGACGGCTCTCGGCGAAGACCCACGGACGGATGCGTCGCGCGCTCGACCGGCTCTACCACCGGTTCGAGTCGCCGGTGTTGGTCCCCGGATCGCGCAGCCGCGAGCTCCTCGATGCGGTGGCGGTCGTCGACCAGCGGATCCACGGCATGATCGACGAGCGGCGGCGCGACGCGATCGAGCGGCACGATCTGCTGGGCCGGCTGCTGGCCGCGCGCGACGCCGACGATGGCGTCGTGATGACCGACGGACAGGTGCGCGACGAGGTCGTCACGCTGTTCGTCGCCGGCCACGAAACCACCGCGACGAGCCTCGCGTGGGCGATGTACCTGCTCGCGCGTCACCCCGCGGCGCTCGCGAAGGTCGTCGCCGAGGCCGATGCGTTCGCCGCGGCGCCGCGCGATCGGTTCGACCCCGAGCAGCTCGCATTCACCACCCGCGTGTTCCGCGAGACGCTGCGTCTGTATCCGCCGCTCATGATGTTCCCGCGACGGACGCTCGAGTCGGTCGAGATCGCCGGTACGATGCTGCCGCCGCGCAGGCTCGTGTTCGTCAGCGCGTACGCTCAGCATCGGCGCGCGGACGTGTGGCGGGATCCCGACGCCTTCGATCCCGACCGCTTCCTACCCGCCGAGGAGGCCAAGCGACCCAAGGGCTCGTACCTGCCGTTCTCGGCGGGCCCGCGCTTCTGCATCGGGATGCACTTCGCGATGATGGAGGGGCCGATCGTGCTGGCGACGCTGTTGCGGCGGTACCGGTTCGAGATCGATCCGACGCGCGAGATCGTCGAGGACGACTTCGCGACGCTGCGACCACGGGGCGGTGTTCCGGCGATCGTCCGCGGACGCGCCTGACGTGGCCGCGCGGGGCCGGGTGTCGGCCAATCGATCAGAGAGCCATCTCACAGAATGCACTGTGACGGGTCCGGCCTGTCTGCACACTCTCCGACTGTCGCGGCGAATCGTTTTCCCGCGCGGCCCGAAGGAATCCATGACGGACATCCCTGGAGAGTTCTGTCCGGGCGCGGCGTTCGTCCGCACCAGACGCCTCGCATTCGCCGGAATCGCCGGGCTCATCACAGTCACCGCGTCGGGCTGCAGCGACTGCTGGGAGTCCAGGAACGAGTATGCGTACTCGAACGGCGACCGCTGCCTGCTCGTGCTCCCGGAGGGCGGTAGGATCTCGATCTCGCCGGCGCCGATCGTCATTGCACCGTTCACGCCCTCCGCAGAGCCCTCCGCCGACGATACGGAGCCGGCCGAGGGTACGGATGATGGGCCGTACGTCGTCGCGGCGGTGACCGGGTACCGCGATGCGAACGCCCGCGTCGCCGCAGACAATCACGTCGTCATCGTCTCGCTCTCCAACGATTGCGAACATCCGCCGGGGCTGGGGTCCGACCTCGGCGCTACTGGTGGTCTCGCGGGCACATTCGGCCTCCCCCATTCGATCACCGAGTACGCTCGAATCGAGGTCGCGTCCGATGGTGACGATGCCGACGGTCACTGCGTCGACATAGCGAGCGGCGTCTCGCTGCGGTGTTTCTTGGCACCCGTAGGGGTCGCCGAGTTCCGAATCGTCTCCGGATCGATCGAGACTCCACCTGATCAGACGCTCTGCCTCTGGGCAGAATCTGGGGGCGTGACGCCGAAGGCCGCCCGTGTCGTCGTGACGGCCGGGATCGCCGCCGACGCCACTCTCATCGTCGTCGCGGACGGGGACGACTGTGCGAGTGACGGGGACTGCACGGTGGAGGCGCCGAACCCGGGGGCCGCGGCGTGCACCTCCAACGGTGCATCGTGCGGGGTGCTCTCGCTCCCCGTGCGAGCCGAGCTGGTTCGGGCCGATGGGAGCGGCGACAGCGTGGACTTCTCCCTCCAGGGCAACCTGACGGCGGCGACCGTCGAGCCGTCGCTCGTCCAGTTCGGGACCCGCTCGGACTGCGGGATGCCGCGGCCCAGCGCACCGCTCGTCCTTCCCCAGGGGACGTCCCGAACGAACTCGGTCACGGCCTGCATCGCGCCGCGGGAGCAGGAGTTCGATCTCGTCGCGACGCTCGTGGGTGTCGAAGGTCTCGAGACCCTACCGCGTACCATCGTGGTCCCGCAGATTCCCCGCGCGCTGCGCTTCGAGCCGCTGGATCGGGTGCTCGGCGAGGATGGTTCGAGCACGTACAAGTATCTCCTGCGCGGCGAGGACTGCGACGGCGGCTCCTTCTCGCCGGCTGATCTCGCGGTGACGCTCGGAGGAAGCGCGGCAGCGGGGACAGTGCTGAGCGAGGTCGCCGACGGATGGTTGGCAAGTGTCACGGTCGCGCCGTCGACGAACGTCGAGCTCAGCGTGTCCGTGCCGGCGTGGGAATCCGAGTGCTTCTACACCATCCCGTAGCGACGGAAACCGGGGACCAACATGTCGTCGAGCACGATCACCACGTTGTTTTCACTGCTGATGCACGCCGGCGAAGACGCTCCGGGCGGGACGAGCGAGCGGCCGGTGGCGACGCCGGCGTCCGCTGCCGAGGCAGATCCATCGAGGGCCGTGCTGAGGTCTCAGCGGCGCTGCGGCCGGCTGCGTGCCGATCCGCGCAAGGAAGACGCGGCGGAGCGAGTGTGTGCCCGCGCGGAGGACTGGCAGACGCTCGAAGCGCGTCTAGCCGCCCAGACGCGGACCTTCCAGGCGGTGTTCCGAGACGCACGGCAGGCCCGATGCGGGACGGCGCTCTGCTTCGGGCCCGCGAACAAGTTTGCCTTCGAGCCCCTCGTGGAGCTGCCGATCGGCAAGACCGTCGCGTTTCCGGGGTCTGGGCTCGGGCGCTTCATCAACGGGAACGATGTCTCGCTGTCCTTCAACGCGGGCGTTCGATTCTGGGTCGCCTGGGACTGGGTGAGTTTCGCGGTCTATTTCTCCAAGCCGATCCTACCGGCCGACCAAGTGATTCATGTGATGGGTTCGCCCTACGCCTACCCCGCCACCGGGGTGCGACGGCCACTTCCGGGGGTCGGGCTGGGATTGTTCGGGGACATCCTCTGGGTCGGATTCGACTACGATCAGCTGCGCAACGGGAACGGGGACCAGCGGGACCCGCTTTTTCCCGCAAACTCCATCGTCTCCCGCGCCTTCGTCGTGTCCTTCGCGATCGCTCCGATCACGGCCCTTCGAACCGGAATCGGCAGTGCCGTCAGTCGTGCTCGAGAGCGGCGCGATGATGCTCTTCGGGCGGAGGCCGCGACGAACCCGGGCACCGAGGTCGAGCCGGAGACGCCGGAGCCGGAGACGCCAGAGCCGGAGACGCCGGAGCCGGAGACGCCAGAGCCTGAGACGCCAGAGCCTGAGACGCCAGAGCCTGAGACGCCGGAGACGCCGGAGCCGCCGTCGTGATCGCAGGCTACGACCCGTCGCTGGCCACCACCACGTCGTCCGCGGTGGCCGGCTTCCCGTCCGGTCCGTACGACGTGATCGTCAGCAGCGCGCCCTGGTCCTTGCACGCGATCACGTAGCTGGCGCCCCAGGGATCCACGGACACCTTGGGGATCATCTTCGCCTCGGCGAGGGCCTCGACGCTCGCGGGGCACGCGGCCTGCGTCGCGATGTACATCTGCGCGGCGGCGTGGAGCATCTTGCCCTCCGTCTTCGCGAAGTCGCGTTTGGCGGACTGCAGCTCGTCGACGACCGCGCCGACAACCGACGGCGTCGCCGTCGTGGGTGTCGGCGACGCGGTGCTGGGCGTCGGCTCGGCGGTCGCCTTCGGCGGTGGATCGGGCGCCCGCTGGTTGCACGCGAGGGACGCGAGGGACGCGAGGGAGAGCAGCGCGAGCGGCAGCGCGAGTCGTGACACGCTCCAGTCTACGCGCGGGGGCGACATTCGGTGTGACCAAGTCCGTCAGTCGAGCTGCCCGGTGGTCGTGGTGCCGTCCGGCACCGCCTGAGCGCGGGCCCGGCCGATCGACCCGCGCGCCGACGGGGCGGCGTCGGAGTTGGCGTGCAGCGCCGCGGACAGCAGCGCCTCGGGGAGCTCCCGCAGTAGGCTCTCGTACACGCGGTAGTCGACCCTCAGCACGCGGCCGTCGAGCTTGCGCAGGCGGCGTTCGAGCATGAACTCGCGGATCGGTCGCTGGAACTCGACCTCCTTGGAGCCGATGACGGCGATGCCCGGCAGCGCGAGCCTCACCGTGCCCTGCACGTGGCCCCCGTGGGCGTCGAACGTCGTGTCGATGGCGACCGTGCCGCCGGTCACGTCGATCTGCAGTCGCGAGCGCAGGAGATCGTTGAGCTCGCGCAGCGGCAGTGGCTCGAGCTGGAGCCGGACCGTCGCGTCGATCGGGACCACGCCCGGCGACAGCTCGGCCTCGATGTCGAGCGCGGAGATGTCCATCACGCTGGCGTGCGCCACGAACGAGGCGGCGCGCCGTGCTGTATCCACGCGCGCGCGACCGATGTTCTCCACGCGCAGGTCGATGTTCGCGGCGTACAGGCGCGTCGGCGGGCTGGTCGTGTCGTCGCGGTACTCCACCTTGCCGCCGAGGATCACGATGCGGTCGGTGGGGTACGGCAGCACCGAGACCTTGTCCTGCCACAGCGGATCGAACTGCAGCTGGCTCGTGGCCGCGCTCGCCCCGGTGACGAACACCAAGGCCGGCTGGTGCAGCGTGATCGCCTTGTAGGTGAGCACCTCGCTGTCGACCGCGCTCTGCTCGACCACGATGTCGAGCCGCGGCACGGACACGAACGGCGTCTCCACGCCGCCGCCCTTCTTGGAGAGCGTCACCCCGTGGAACGACAGGCGACCCGCGGGGAAGTCGACCTCGAGCCTCTCGACCTTGGACTCGTAGCCCGCCAGGGTGTCGAGCCGACGGACGAAGCCGCGCAGGATGATCGCCTCGAGCAGCGCCATCGGCTCGACGCGCGCGACATCCTCGACGGCGAAACCCTCCTCGAACGGCGCCGGCTCGTCGATGACGATCGGGACGTCGGCCGACGCCAGCATCGCGCCGAACAGCGCCTCCCCCATCGGGTGGCGCACGCCGACCTCGTCCTGACCGAGGAGCTCGAGGTTGTCGAACCGCGGGATGATCTGCCCACGCATGCGGCCGCGGCCGACGTTCAGCTCGCCCTCCAGCGACAGCCAGCCCTGCTCGACGTCCATCTCGAAGAACGCGTGGAAGATCGGGTTGAGCGCGCGCAGATCGAGGCGCTCGAGCACGAACGCGAGGCTCCAGCTCGACGCGGAATCGACGGGCGAGACCAAGCCCTCGATCGCCAACGATCCGCCGTGGCTCGTGGACGCCTCGAGCCAGACGTGCGTCGACAGCGACGTCGCGCGCCGACTGGTCGCGGTGTCGGTGATGCTGCCGCGCAGGTCGGTGACGACGTCGATCGGCGGCTCGCCCGCCACCATCACGACGGCGAGGCGACCACCGTCGAGGCGCAGCGATCGCAGCGACGCGCCCATCGAGCCGCCGGTGCTCTCGGTGCGCTCGGGCATCGGCTAGCGCCGGTCCGCGTCGAGCTCGACGTCCAGCTCCGTCGCGTGCGCGTGCAGGAACGGCAGCCCGCGCAGGAGATCGAGCCATCCGAGGCGGACCGCGAACTCCTCGATCCGGAGCCGCGAGCGGCTGTCCGCCTTGGGGTTCGCCGTGATCCCCTCGACGACGATCTCGCCCCACAGCAGCCGGAGGTCGACATCGTCGACCTCGGCGTGGGCGCCGAGCGCGGTCTCGAGGCGCGCCTCGATCCACGCCTCGATCACCAGCGGCGCGACCCCGCGGAGCACCGCGATCACGAGGGCCGCGCCCAGCCACCATCGCCACGCAGCGGTCACCTCCCAACGTGCGCCACGGATCGGTCGGTGCAAGTCGACCGCACGTGAGTCGCACACTCCGGCGAGCGCTGGCGCCTCGATGGGCGCCCGCGCTCGCGGCCTCCAAGGCGCCCTACACGAAGTCGATGTGCGCCGGGGCGGCGCCGCGCGGCGTCGTCAGCTGCACCAGACCCTTGGCGTGGGCATCGAGCGTCTCGTTGACCTTGTGCTGCAGGCACAGCGAGCCGCACATTTTCTGGGCGTTGAACTCGGGGGACGCGAGCAGGTTCATGACGTCCCAGTAGCGATCGCTCGCCCAGATGTCGCGGAAGCGGGTCTCGCAGATGTTGCCGATGTGGAACTTCTTGTAGCGCTCGTTGAAGAGCATGCCGCAGGGGGCGACGAGGCCCGAGCCCGACAGCTGGATCATGAACGGCGCGCCGTAGCAGCGCTGGTACGAGCGCTTGCCGCGGGCCTCGATCTTCGACCACTTCACCACGACCTTGTACTCGTCGTCCGAGAGCGCCTCGGCGGCGCGGAGCTTGTCGTACAGCGAGTCGTAGCCGTCGTAGTCCACGCCGAGCTCGCCGTCCTCGCTGTCGGAGCAGTGCTTGAGCACGAGGTAGTCGGGGCGCAGCGACTGGCCCAAGCGCGCGAGCGGGAGGATCTGATCGCCGTAGCTGGGCATGACGACCATCTGCATGCCGACGGTGACGGGGAGGTCGTCGCGGCGCTTGATCTCCATCATGTCGCGGATGTTCTGGCAGACGCGGTCGAACCACTCGGGCTTGACGCCCATGATCTGCGCGTAGCGATCGCGCTCGCCCGCCGAGATGTTCACGCGCAGGTAGGTCAGGTGCGGGAGGATCTCCTCGAGGCGCATCTTGGTGAGCGCCAGGCCGTTGGTGCCCACGGCCATCGAGAGGCCGAGCTCGCTGCCGCGGCGGATCGCATCGGCGAACACCGGCGAGATCGTGCTCTCGCCGTCGGAGACGAAGCTGATGCCCTTGACGCCGATCTCGGCGCAGTCCTCGAGGAAGTCGTAGATCACGTCGCGGGTGATGACCTTGCGGTCGTTCTCCTGCAGCATCGCGTAGCAGTACTCGCACGCGAAGTTGCACGCGCGGGTCAGCGCCATGTCGATGGTGATCGGGGCGATGCGTTCCCCGCGCTCCCAGGCGTGGACGCGATCGAGGTGCCAGCCGATCTTGGTGCCGTCGAGGATGAGCTGGGTGTGGTCGGTCATTCCGGTCATGGGTCACTCCACGACGGCGAGGCGCCGCTTGCGGTTGCGATCGCGGATCTCCTCGAGCACGACCTCGAGGCGCGGGTCGATGGCGTCGCGCAGCGCCTGCTCGAGCTCGAACACCAGGCGCGGGCCGCCCTCGGAGAGGAGCGCCTCGTCGAGGCGGAGCACGAGTCGCACGTCGAGCTCGATCGCGACGAGCTCGACGGCGCCCGGGCGGCGGTCGCAGGCGGCGACGAACGTGTGCAGGACGGTGCGTACGGCGGCCCCGCGATCGGCCGGGGACATCGCGCGCCACGGGGCGGCCGGGCCGGCGTCGTGGGTGCTGATCCAGTCGGCGAAGCCGGTCTGCGCCCGGTACTCGGCGAGCGCGGCGCGGACGAGCGCCTGCGGGAGGGCGAAGCACGGATCGGCGGAGCGCGGCGTCACGATGCCGGCCACGGGGCGGTGGGCCCGGTGCTCGCGGAGCGACAGCTCGAGCCGCGCGACGCCGTGGTCCGCGGCGTCGAGGATCGGCACGCCCTCGACGAGCGCGCAGAACCTCTCCATCACCCCTGCGTGCGGCGCATCGGTGAACGCGGCGCGGCGGATGACGTGGGTCTCGCGATCGACGACGAGACTCAAGGTGCTCCCATGGTCCTCGACGCGCAGCATGAGCTCGCCGGCGTCGGCCGAGAGCACGCCGTCGTGCTGCACGTCGGCGGCGGCGCGGGCAATCGCGTCGACGTACGCGGGGTGGATCGCGCCCGCGCTGGTCTCGAGGGTGGTGGTCGTCGACGCGCGAACGGCCGCACGGACCCGCGGTGCGACCGCGCGGCGCTCGACGATCGGCGCCGCGGCGCGGAGCTCCTGCACCTCGACCAACCATCCGGTGCGGCCGTGGGTCAGCGTGGCGACGCCGAAGCGCGCCGCGGTGCCGAGCACCTCGTCGCCGTCGAGCGACGCGGTCGTGGTCGGGCCGAGGTACACCGCGATCTCGCGCTCGCCCGCGGCCGCGGCCGCGTCCCAGAGGTTGCGCAGGCTGGTCGCGGGATCCTCGTCCGGCACCCACAGCGACAGGCAATCGGCGGCGGCGCCGAAGCCCCGCAGGCGATCGACCAGTCCGGTCTGGTAGTCGGCGTAGAGCTGCTCGTAGTCGAGCACCTCCGAGGTCGCCACGGGCGTTTGGTGGAGTGCGTGGTCTAGCATCGGAGGAACCCGTGGATGCTCGCGACGACGCGCACGATGTCGTCGTCGTCGAGGAACTGGTGGATCGGCAGCGACAGGATCCGGCCGGCCTGACGCTCGGTGACCGGGAAGTCCCCCGGCATGTGGCCCAGCGCGCCGGCGGCGGGCTGCAGGTGGATCGGCACCGGGTAGTGGATCGACGTGCCGATGCCGCGATCGGCGAGGAAGCGCTGCAGTGCGTCGCGGCGATCGACCTGCACGACGAAGGTGTGGAACGTGTCGAAGTCGCCGGGCCGGCTCTCGGGGTGGAACACGAGCGAGGGATCGAGCAGCGCGCGGTAGCGGGCCGCGTTGGCGCGGCGGCGGGCGATGACCGCGTCGAGGCCGTCGAGGCGGTGATCGAGGACGACGGCCTGCAGCGTGTCGAGCCGCGACACCGTGCCCCACTCGACGACCGTGTTGCGATCGAACAGGCCGTTGTTGCGCAGCCGGCGGATCCGAGCCGCGATGTCGTCATCGTCCGTCGCGACGAAGCCAGCGTCACCCATCGCGTTGAGATTCTTCAGCGGATGCGCCGAGAAGCAGCCGACGTCGCCGAACGTTCCCGTGGCGCGGCCGCCCTGCTGCGAGCCGAACGCCTGCGCCGCGTCCTCGACGACGCGCAGGCCGTGGGCCTTCGCGATCGCCAGCAGCTCGGGCATGCGGCAGGTGCGGCCGGACAGGTGCACCGGCATGATCGCGCGGGTCCGCGGCGTGATCGCCCGCTCCACCGCCGCGGGATCGATCGTCTGATCGTCGAGGACGTCCGCGAACACCGGCGTGGCGCCCGTGTGCACGATCGCGGCGGTCGACGCGACGAACGAGTTCGGCGGCGTGATGACCTCGTCGCCGGGGCCGATGTCGAGGGCCTTCATCGCCAGCACCAGGGCGTCGGTGCCCGAGCCGACGCCGACCGTGTGCTTGCAGCCCAGGCGCGCGGCGATGCGGCGCTCGAGCGCGTCGACCTGGGCGCCACCGATCCACTGGCCCTCGGACAGCACCGACGCGATGCGGCGCTCGAGCACGCCGCGCTCGGCGGCGAACTGCGCGGCGAGATCGACGTAGGGGATCGGCTTCATCGCGCGGCTCCGTAGAACTCGCGGACCGTCGCGATCACGTGGTCCTGCTCGCTCCGCGACAGGTGCTGATCGCAGGGGAACGTGATGATGCTCTTGGTGTGGCGATCGGCGACCGGGAAGTCGCCCTCGCGGTGGCCGAGGTGGGCGAGCGCGCGCTGGCGATACACTGGGATCGGGTAGTGGACCTTGGCCTCGATGCCACGGGCCAGGCAGTGCGCGAGCAGGGCGTCGCGATCCTCGGCGAACACGATGTAGAGGTGGTAGACCCGGCGCATGCCGTCGCCGCGCGGTGGCAGGGTCACGCCGGGGATCTCCGCCAGCGCGGCGTCGTAGTACGCGGCGTTGTCGATGCGCGCCTGGGCGATCGCCTCGGTGTGCGGGATGAGCCAGTTGCCGACGACGGCCTGCAGCGTGTCGAGCCGCGAGTTGTAGCCGAGCACCGCGATCTCGTCGCGGTTGACCATGCCGTGGTTGCGAAGCAGTCGGAGCTGCGCGGCCATGGCGTCGTCGTCGGTGACGATCACGCCGCCGTCGCCCCACACGTTGAGGTTCTTCAGCGGGTGCAGCGAGAAGCCGCCGGCGATGCCCCACGTGCCGGCCCGCTTGCCGCCGATGTCGGCGAGGATCGCTTGGCACGCGTCCTCGACGATCGGCAGGTCGTGGCCCTTGGCGATCTCGACGAGTCGCGGCATGTCGGTCATGTAGCCGGTGTAGTGCACCGGCATGATCGCGCGGGTGCGCGGCGTGATCGCGGCCTGCACCTGGCCGACGTCCATGCAGAACGTATCGTCGCAGTCGACGAACACCGGCGTCGCGCCGACCTCGGCGATCGCGCCGACGGTGGCGATGAACGTGTTCGCGGTGGTGATGACCTCGTCGCCCGGGCCGATGCCCATCGCGCGCAGCGGCAGCTTGAGCGCGTCGGTGCCGGAGCCGACGCCGATGGCGTGGCGGGCCCCGAGCAGCGCGGCGAAGCTGGCCTCGAACCGCCCGAGCGGCTCGCCGAGGGTGAAGTCGCCGGACTTCACCAGCGCCTCGATCTCGGCCATGAGCCCGCCGATGTCGGCGAACTGTTGCGACAGGTACGAGTAGCGGACGTGCATCAGAAGGGGCCCTTGAAGCTGGGGTGGGGGACGTCGAGGGGGACCGAGTCGCGCTCGGCCGCCAGGCGCCCGACGATCTCGTCGATCGCGGCCTTCGGCAGGCCGACGACGTCGCCGATCGTCGCGACGATCTTCGGCGAGCGCGGGTAGTAGGCCTCGGCGAGCGTGCGCGCGCTCGGGGTCGGGTGCTCGGGCAGGCCGATGCGCTGCGGCGCGGCGCGCAGGCTCGAGAAGGCCTCGGCGGTGACGCGCGCGACGATCTCCGCGCCGATGCCGTACGTCGCGTGGCCGGTGTCGACGGTCACGAGCCGCCCGGTGCGGCGCACCGACTCGACGATCGCGTCGAGCTTCAGCGGCCGGAGCACGCGCAGATCGAACAGATCGACGTTGCAGCCGGCGGCGGCCAGGGCGTCGGCGGCCTGCAGCGCCTCGAGCGTCATGTACGACGTCGACACGACGGTGCAGTCGTCGCCCGATCGCAGCGCACGCGGGCCGTCGAGCGGCATCGCGATCGGCTCGGGATCGACGTGACCCTGGGCGTAGTGCACCCAGCGGTGCTCGATCAGGATCACCGGCCCGTCGTCCTGCACGGCGCCGAGCAGCAGGCCCTTGGCGTCGGCGGCCGACGACGGCATCGCGACCTTCAAGCCCGGGATGTGGGCGAACAGCGCCTCGAGGCTCTGCGAGTGCGCGGGGCCCTGGCCCCAGCCGCGCCCGACGACGAGGCGAACGACCAGCGGCGCGCGGTGACGGCCGCCCGAGACGTAGTGGATCTTCGCGGCGTTGTTGACGAGCTGCTCCATCGCGAGCAGCGAGAACTCCACGCGCTGGTGGACGAGGATCGGCCGCTGACCGCACAGCGCGGCTCCGATGGCGATGCCGGTCCAGCCGTTCTCGGCCACCGGCATCTCCATCACGCGGTTGGGCCCGAACTCCTGCACGAGCCCGGTGGTCGTTCCGAAGACGCCCTTGGGATCGGTGGCGCCCTCGCCCATCACGAACACGCGCTCGTCGGCGCGCATGGCCTGGGCGGTGCCTTCGCGGATCGCGTCGGCGGCGTGGAGGATGCGGGGCGCGAACTGGCGTGCTGCGTCAGGCATGGACCGCCTCCATCGCCGTGTGCGCGGCGGGGTAGGGCGCCGCATCGGCGGCGGCGAAGGCCTCGTCGATCTCGCGGACGATCGCGGTCTCGATCGCGAGCTCGGTGGCGACGTCGAGCTCGCCGGAGTCGCGCAGGGCCGCGCGCATGCCCGCGACCGGGCAGCGATCGCGCCACGCCGCGAGCTCGCCGACCGGGCGATACCCGAGGTGATCGTCGTCGCTCGCCCCGCAGTGCTCGAGGAAGCGGTAGGTGTCGACGACCAGCAGCGACGGACCATCGCCGCGTCGGGCCCGGACCACTGCGCGGCCCATCGCCTCGTGCACCGCGACGACGTCGTTGCCGTCGGCGTGCTCGATGGCGAGCCCGTGGGTCTGGGCGAAGCCCGCCATCGGCTGTCCGCCGGCGCGCGCGGGCTGGCGCTGGTCGACGGGCGTGTAGACCGAGTAGAGGTTGTTCTCGAGCACGAAGATCATCGGCAGGCGGTGGCAACCGGCGAAGTTCGCCGCCTCGTGCACGGCGCCCTCCTCGAATGCGCCGTCGCCGAAGAACGCGACCGCGACGTCGGAGCGACCGCGCTGCTTGGCGGTGAGCGCCGCGCCGACGCCGAGCGGCACATTGCTGCCCACGATGGGGACGCTCGCGAGCACGCCCGCGGTGGGGTCGAACAGGTGCATGGACCCGCCGCGTCCACCGCAGCAGCCGGTCGCCTTGCCGTAGAGCTCGGCGATCATGGCCCGCAGATCGCCGCCCTTGGCCAGGTAGTGGCCGTGGCAGCGGTGGGTGCTGACGATCTGGTCGGTGGATCGCAGCGCCGCGCAGGCGCCGACCGCCGCCGCCTCTTGACCGATCGACAGGTGGACGGGGCAGCGCATGCGCTGCTCGCCGTAGCGGTGGGCGATCGCCTCTTCGATCCGCCGGATCCGCAGCATGCTCCGGAACAGCTCGAGTCGCGTCGGTGCATCGGTCACGATGCTCAGGGTCGTGGTGGTCATGTCCGTCATCGCAGGTTGGCGTCCCGCATGCGCTGGATGTTGTGGTACTGCGGATCGTTCATCGCGCCGACCTTGCCGGCGGCGAACGCCTGGCAGAGATCGCGGACGGCGTCCTCGATGGTGAAGCGCGGCACGAAGCCGAGCACCCGCCGCATCTTCGCCGACGACACGTGGTAGCTGCGGTTGTCGTCGGTGGGCACGACCTCGATGTCGATGGGGCCGCCCACGGTGTCGCGCACCAGGCTCGCGAGCTCGTTGACGGTGCGGTTCTCGTAGCCGGCGTTGAACACGTCGCCGTCGATCGCCTCGGCGGGTTGATCGAGCAGGTCGAGATACACGCCGACCATGTCGGCGATGTGGAGGTTCGGCCGCATCTGGTCGCCGCCGAAGACCTGGATCTTGCGGTTGTGCCAGGCGTGCGCGGCGAGGATGTTGACGACCAGATCGAGTCGCAGGCGTGGCGACCACCCGCACACGGTGGAGGGCCGCACCGTCACCGTCGTGAAGCCGGGCACCCGCTCCTCGGCGAGGATCTCCTCGCACAGCGCCTTGTACTTCGAGTAGTCGGTGAGCGGCTCGAGCGGCAGGTCCTCGTGGACGTCGCGCTCGGCCTTGACCCCGTAGACGCTCGACGACGACGCGTACACGAAGCGCTGCACGCCGGCGGCCTTGGCCGCGCGCACCAGGGGCCGGAACGCGTCGTAGTTGATCGAGCGGCCGAGCGCCGGGTCGAGGTCGTACGACGGATCGTTGGAGATGCACGCGAGGTGGATGACGGCGTCGACGCCCTCGAGCGCCCAGCCGACGACCTCGGGGTCCCGGATGTCGCCGACGATCTCGCGCAGCGCGGGGCCGCGGTGCTCGGCGAAGACCTCGGTGCCGTAGAGGTACAGATCGAGCACGGTGACCCGGTACCCGCGGGCGAGCAGCGCGGGGACCAGCGCCGAGCCGACGTAGCCGGCGCCGCCGGTGACGAGCACGTGGCCGAAGCGGTTCACCGCGCACCTCCGTCGTGGGCGGCGTGCATGCGCAGGCGATCGACCGCGCGCGTCAGCCAGCTCGTCATCAGGTGGGCGAGCACGCCGTGGGCCCCCTCGACGATGCCGTAGTCGGCGACCGGCACGAGCAGCGGCACGTCGCACAGCGCCGCGGCCTTGCCCCCGTCGAAGCCGAGGCAGCCGATCGTGACCATGTCGAGGTCGCGCGCCGTCTCGAGGGCCGCGAGCACGTTGGGCGAGTTGCCGCTGGCCGACACGATCACGAGCACGTCGTTGGCGCTGGCCTGGTTGCGCAGCGGCTCGGAGAACACGCAGTCGTAGGTCTCGTCGTTGGCCCATGCGGTGAGCCGGGCGACGTTGTCGACCAGCGACTGCACGCGGAAGCGCTTCTTGGCCGCGCGCGGATCCTTGCCGCTCACCGTCTTCTCGAGGTCGCAGGCGAGGTGGCTCGCGAGCGAGGCGCTGCCGCCGTTGCCGGCGACGAACACCCACGCGCCGCGCTCGAACGCCGCGAGCAGCGTGTGGTTGGCGCGGTTGATCTCGGCGACCGAGACCCGGCGCACGGCCTCGTGGAACTGCGCGAGGTAGCTCTCGATGAAGAGGTCTTGGCAGATCAGCGGATCGATGCTGAGCGGGGCGGTCATGGGCGTCTCCTCGGGGTCGGGACGAAGGCGCCGCTCGCGAGGGCGCGGCGGGCGAGATCGAGGCGTTCGGGCGAGTCGATGGCGCAGCGGAAGCCGGCGAGTCGTTGGGCGAACAGGAGGCCGCGCTCGGCGAGCACCGGGAACACGTGGGCCGGCAGGTCGGGGCGGCCGCCGCGGGGGATGCCGGCCTGGGCCGACGGGGAGAGCACGCAGATCCCCGAGAACGCCCACTGCTGCGCGCCGATCACCGGGATGCTCGGGCGCTCGAGGAAGGTCTCGACGCGATCGCCCTCGCCGAGCACCGCGACGCTGTTCGAGCCGGGGCGATCGTGCACGAGGATCGTGGCCCACGCGTCGATGTTCCGGTGCGCGGCCATGAGCCCGCCGAGATCGTGATCGGTGAGGATGTCGCCGTAGTGCACGAGCAGCGGCGCGTCGCCGACCTGCTCGCGCACGCTCGACACGGTGCCGGCGGTGCCCATCGGCTCGGTCTCGAGCACCCAGTGGATCCGCAGGCCCCACGCGCTGCCGTTGCCGAGGCGCGCGGGGAACTGCGCGGCGTGGTGGTGGAGGTTGATCCACACGTCGTCGACACCGGCGGCGGCGAGCCGCGCGAGGATGTGCTCGACGATCGCGTGCTCACCGACCTCGAGCAGCGGCTTGGGCCGATCGCGGGTGAGATCGCCGAGGCGTCGGCCGTAGCCGGCGCACAGGACGAGCGCCTTCACGCGGCCCTCCAGGTGATCCACCGCGCGGCGGCGCACAGGTCTTCGCAGACGTGATCGGCCTTCGGCGCGGTGAAGGGCGAGGCGGTCTCGATCGGTGCGTCGTCGTGGCGGCCGGTCTTGACCCACACGGTGCGGCAGCCGGCCCGCGCGCCCGCGGCGAGATCCGAGGGGCGATCGCCGACCATCACGCTGCGGCGTGGGTCGATGCCGTGGCGCGCACAGGCCCGCAGGATCAACCCCGGCGCGGGCTTGCGACAGTCGCACGCGACGCGGTACGCCGGATCGGTCGCGCTCGGGTGGTGGGGACAGAACAGGAAGTCGTCGAACGCCGGTGCGCCCGCGGCGACGAGGCTGGCCTCGATGGCGAGCTGCAGCGCGATGACGTCGTCCTCGTCGGCGAGGCCGCGGGCAACGACGGTCTGGTTGCTGACGACCACCAGCGCGTGGCCGTGCTCGCGCAGCGTGAGCAGGGCCTCGACGACGCCGGGCAGCACGCGGACGTCGTCGGCGTGCACGAGCGCGCCGGTGTCCTCGACGAGGACGCCGTCGCGATCGAGGAACACGGCGCTGCGCCCGGTCACGGGGTGGGCTCTCCGATCTCGGCCGACGCGAGCAAGTGACGGGCGCTCTCGACGAGCCGCGACTTGCGGATCGAGGCGCTGTTGCCCATGACGGCGACCATCTGCGCGCCGGCGAGGTTGCCGAGCACGCTGACGAGCTCGGGGGCCAGGCCGGCCGCGATCGCGACCGACGACAGGGCGAGCACCGCATCGCCGGCGCCGATGCGCTCGAGCACGGTGGTCGCCAGCGCAGGGCAGCGGAACACGCCGCGGTGCCGAGTGAACAGCGACGTGCCGCTCTTGCCCTGCGTCGCCATCACGGCACGCGCGCCCATCCGCATCGCGGTGCTCTCGAGCAGGGCCGGCAGCTCGGCCCGCAGATCGCGGGCGTCCATGCGCAGCTCGCCCTCGTGGAGGCACGCGAAGTCGGCCCGCGGATACTTGGACAGCACGTGATAGCCGGCGTTCGCGGCGTTGAGCTGGGTGTTCACGGCGAGGAACCGCGCGCGGTCGCACAGCAGATCGACGCCCCGGCGCGTGATGAGCCCGTGGCCGTAGTCGGCGACGATCACCACGTCGCAGCGGGCCAGCGCGGGCTCGAGCGCGGCGACGAACGCATCCTCGTCGGCGCCCGCCAGCGGCGAGGTGTCCATGTGATAGACGCCCATCATCTTGGCGTGGGAGTAGGCGTCGATGTAGCGGCGCTTGACGATGGTCGGGGCGTCGGTCTTGGTGATGAACGTGGGCGCGATGCCGGGGCGCAGGGCCTGGCGGACGAAGTCCTCGCGGCGATCGATCGAGCCCAGCGCGCTGACGATCTCGACGTGCCCGCAGAAGTCCGCGAGGTGGTTGGCGACCGCGAGCACACCGCCGCCCTGGGCGTCGCAGCGCAGGAAGCGATTGACGATGATCGGCTCCTTGCCCGACTTGCCAATCGCGTCGCAGTACGCGTATTCGTCGATGATCGTCTCGCCGACCACCGCGACCCGCAGGCCGCGGAGCGCCTCGAGGCCGGCGAGCAGGCCGGTCATGCCGATGCGCTGGGCGATGTCCGCGGCGAAGCGCAGGCGCTCGCGCGCGCCGGGCTCGGGCCGCTGCCGCCACTCGATCACCGCGTCGCCGCGACGGCTGAGGGTGTACAGCTCGCCGCCGGTCTTCGACAGCGCGTCGAGCTCGACGTGGGTCGGGCCCTGGTGATCTCCGGTGGTCGAGACGGCGTAGATGTCGGGCTCGAGCAGGAGGATCGAGGTCGCGGCGCCGGTGGCATCGACCGCGGCGACGAAGTCGATCTCGGGGACGGCGGCGGCGAGCGCGAGGCGGGCGGTGAGCGACGGGACGCCGTCGCGCCCGACCGCCCCATCGGTGGGGACGGTCGCGACAATCAGATCGGAGCTGGCCCGGACGCCGCGGAGCAGCGCGCGATCGATCGAGTCCGCGTCGGCGAACTCGCCGTGCACCAGCGTGATGCGCTGGCCCTCGCGGCGACGCAGCCGCAGCTCGTGCACGAGCGCGCCCACGTCCAGCACGCGCTCTGGGCTCGGCTCGCGTGTCGCCTTGGGGGCCTCAGTGATAGGCATCGGATCCTCGCCCGAGGTGTTGGAACCACGCCGAGGTGGCGCCTTCGATCGTCGAGGGCGTCCACACCGGCGCATCGCGCCAGTCGGCGATGTTGTCGAGCAGCGTCCGGACGCCGGTCTCGATGTCGACCTTCGCGTGCCAGCCCAGCAGCGCTTCGATGCGGGTGGTGTCCGCGTGGGTGCAGTCGGGCTCGCCCGGACGCTTGGGCACGCGCACGACCTCGCCGCTTAGGAGCTCGACGATGCGGTTGACCGTGACCGGTCGGCCGGTGCCGACGTTGAGGGACACACCGCGGACGTCGCTCGCCGCGGCGCGCACGAACGCGTCGGCGACGTCGGTGACGTAGGTGAAGTCGCGGCTCTGGGTGCCGTCGCCGACGACGGTGAACGGCCGACCCGCGAGCTTCTGCGCGAGGAACACCCCGAACATCGCGCCGTAGGTGCCGCCGGTGCGCGAGCGCGGGCCGTAGACGTTGAACAGCCGCAGCGCCACGGCGGGCAGGCCATACACCTGGGCCCAGTGCATGACCGACTGCTCGCCGAGGTACTTGGTGAGCGCGTAGGGGTACTGTGGCCGGCACGGCGCGTCCTCGGCCGTCGGGTACGCGTCGGGGATCCCGTAGCACGACGACGACGCGGCGTAGACGAAGCGCGCGACCTTGCACTGCCGCGCCGCCTCGAGCACGGCCATGGTGCCGTCGACGTTGGCGTGGGCGTAGGCCAGCGGCTGCTCGATCGACGGGACGATGTCCGCGAGCGCGGCGAGGTGGAACACCTGACTGGTGCCGCGCACCACCGGCACGAGGCGCTCGAAGTCTGCGACGTCCTGCTCGTGCACGTGCAGGCGCGGGTCCGCGGCCACGGTGGCGAGGTTGGCGAGGCGTCCGGTCGAAAGATCGTCGACGACGTGGACCTCGTGCCCCTCGCCGAGGAGCTGCTCGACGAGGTGACTGCCGATGAAGCCGGCTCCGCCGGTGACGACGACTCTGGTCACGGACCACTCTGTAGCGATCGGCGATCGCATCGGCCAGGGTTGGATCCCTCCCTGCGGCCGCGCCGCAGCATGAACTGGGTAGGAGGAGTGGGTGGGAGACGGGATCACTGGAACGGGTCGGCAGTGCCCACGGCACCGGATCTGGACCGATCCGGACCGCATTGGGCCGGTCATCGCACGCACGATCGCGACACAAGCGAAGATGCGCCGCGGATTCGCCGTCGATGCTCGGGCCCGATCCCCACACGCTCTCGATGCCGGTCACCGAGGACGCGCACTGCGGCGCGTTCGTGCGGTCGCTGCTCGTCGAGCGCTGGGGGACGCCGGCCGATCCCGCGGCCGTGGCCGACCTCGCCGCCGCGGCGAAGGGCGCGATCGTGTTCGTGGCCGTGCACCACGGCAACTTCCCGACGCTCGAGTCCATGGCGGCGGCGCTGCGCGCCGTCGGCCGTCGCGTGGTCGCGATCTACCTCCACGGCGCCCCGCCGCCGGACACCTTCACCGCCGCGATGACCTGCGACGGATCGCTGGCCCGCCTCGCCGACGTCATCACCGCGCTGCCGGGCGATACGATCTATCTGCAGGCCCACGGTCGGTGGGCGTTCCTCGGCCAATTCCTCGCGGCGGTGCGCCCCGGTCTGCGTGTCGTCGCGGAGGTGTGGGACTGGATGGACGCCTTCGTCGAGCCCGGGCGCGAGGCCGCGTTCGTCGAGGACGGGCTGTTCACCGCGCCCGAGCTGGCGATGATCCGGATCTCCGAGCGGTGGATCCGGACCCGGAGCGCCGGCTTCGTCCACAAACAGGGCGGCGCGGCGCTCGACGCCGTCGTCGCCGACGCGTGCGTGCCCGAGGTCCGCATCCTGCCCTGTCCGCCGCGCGCGTGGATCCGCCCGGCGAACGACGCGGCGCGCGATCGATCGGGGCCGTGGCGCCTGGTCCACGCCGGGCAGATCAAGCCGAGCACGAGCTCGCGCCGGGTCTTCGGCGATCTGCACGTGCTGCCGCTGTTCGCCGCGCTCACCGGGCAGGGGATGCGCGTCACGGCCTACGCGGGCGCGATGGCGGGCCCGCTCGAGACCGCGCTCCACGAGTACGTCGCGCACGCCCGATCCGATCCGCGGTTTCGCCTCGAGCCGCGCCAGCCCTTCGAGGCCCTCGTCGCCGCGATGCACGGGCACCACGACTTCGGCCTGCTGCTCTACCCGTTCGACGACGATCTCGCCGTGGGCCGTCGGCACCTGCGGACGGCGCTGGCGAGCAAGCTGTTCGCCTACGTCGCGGCGGGCCTGCCGATCCTCGTCAGCCCGGAGCTCGGCTACATGGCCGAGTTCGTGCGCGCGCGTGGCCTCGGCCTCGTCGTGCCGCGACACGAACTCTCGTCCCTCGCCCGCACGCTCGACGGGGTGGACTACCCGGCGCTGTGCGCCGCCGTGTCGCGGGCGCAGCCCGAGCTCTGCATCGAGACCCAGCTGCCGGCGGTGCTCCGGCTCCTCGAAGGAACGCCATGACCCAACTCAACCCAACGGCCGCACCGCGCGGGGCCCCGCAGGTGGTCCGTGATGCGCTCGATCTCTTCGGCTGGCCGACGCAGGAGATCACCCACGCGATCGTCGTCGGGCCGAGCACGACCGCGCTGGTCGACGCCGCGCGGGCGCAGCTGCCTTCGCTGCGCGAGCTCTGGGTCGTCGAGCCGGACGACGACGCCTCGGTGGTGCAGACGCACCTGCGCCTGATCACGTGGTTGCTCGAGCGCAACGCCCCGATCGCGACCACGCCGTGGTTCGTCGATCCGACCGTCGGTGAGGCCCACGCGGTCGCGCGCACGGTCGAGGACCTGCTGTGGGCGGGGAGCGCGGGGTTCTTCGCGGCGTTCGACGCCGGTCACCCCGGGTTCTGGACCGCCGCGCCGCTGCTGCGCGCGTGGTCCGATCGCCTGACTGCACAGTCACTCGTGCTGCCCGCGCTGCGCTGCGATCTCGCGCTGCACCGCGCCGCGGCCGACCCTGCGCTCGCGCGGAGGATCGGGATCGCGTGGGGTCGGCTGGGTGCACCTGCGCGGGCGCTGGGATGGTTGCGCCGCTCCGATCTCCCGCCGCCCGCATTGCAGGCGATCGCGGCCGACCTCGCGGCGGCCGACGCCGAGCTGCGCGAACAGGCGGCATCGCTGTTGGCCGAGAACCTCGCCCATCTGCGCCGCGAGTGGCCCGCGGTGGCGGCGGTGCTCGAGCGCACGACGCCGAGCGCCGCGGATGTGGTGTGGATCGAAGACGTGCCGTGGCGACTGTGCACGAGCGACGGGCGCGCGCGGGTCGAGCGCGATGCGCTGCCGCGACTCGTCGACGAGCAGGGCGTGGAGTCTGTCGCGCCCGAGCATCCGCGGCACCTCGCGCGCGCGCTCCTGGAGAGCGCGACGCTCGACAAGCGGCACACGTGTGTCGGTTCGCTCCTCGACTACGCGGCGTTCGTGAACGTGATCGCCAATCCGCTGGTGTCGAGCGTGCCCGGGTGGCGCCAGTCGGTGTACGCGCTCGAGGTCGATCCCGCCGCGCTGCGGCGCCTGCTCGAGGCGGTCGATCTGCGCGAGCTGACGAGTCGCCGACGCCTGCAAGCGCTGGACGTCGGCCCCGCGGCCGAGGCCACGCTCGCGGTGATGTTCCGTGCGGCGCCACGCCGACCGCTGCCGCGGATCCGCGTGGCGTGCTCGCCCGCCCTCGAGGACGAGCTCGAGTCCGTCGATGCCGAGCGCCTCGCGGTGGGTCGCGCCGCGCTGGCACAGATCGCGGCGCGCGACGACCTCGGTGTCCCGACGCGGACCCTCGCGAAGCTGCGCGCGGGTCGACCGCTGCGCATCTGGGCGTGGACGTCGATCCACACCGCGGTGCTGCAGCACGTCGCCGCGGGTCTGGCCGCGGGGATGCGCGCGCTCGGGCACGAGGTCGAGCTCGTCGTCGAGGGCGGCGCGCACGAGCAGCTCGAGCCGGCCCAGGTCGCCGCGTCGCTGGCCGCGGCCGATCCCGACCTCGCGTTCCTCGTCGATCACCTGCGGCCGGAGTTCGGCGCGCTGCTGCCTCGCACCCTGCCGTTCGCGGCGTGGATCCTCGACGAGCTGCCGCCGCTGTCCGATCCGCGCGTCATCGGCAAGCTCGAGCGGTTCGATCTGTCGTTCGCGTGGAGCCGCTCCCTGGCCGGGACGTACCGCGAGCGCGGCTACCCGCACTGCGCACCGCTGCTGTTCGCCGTCGACGACGCGACCTACGGTGTGCCTGCGACCGGCCCCGCGCAGGATGTCGTCGCCTACGCGACGCACCTGTCGTTCCCGCGCGAGCCCACCTTCGCGCCCGGGCTCTACCGCGAGCTCGAGGCCCGCATGATGGTGATGCCCCAGGTGCCCTCGGGGATGGATCCGCTCGAGCCCGTGCTCGCTGCCGCCGTGGCGGCGCTCGGCATCGTCGTGCCCCCGGACAAGGCCGGGCAGCTCGCCTACGACTGCCTCATCATCGCGCGCCACGTCGATCGGGTGCGCATCGCCGACACCCTCATCGCCGCTGGGATCCCCGTCGCGCTGTTCGGCAACGGGTGGTCGGACATTCCCCGCTTCGCCGCGCACGCGAAGGGCATCGTGGCCCCCGGCCCCGCCCTGCGCGAGCTCTACCAGCGCCACAAGGTGGTGCTGCACATCAACACCCGCTGCAACCTGCACCTGCGCGTGCTCGAGGCCAGCGCGGCTGGCGGCTTCGTGCTCGCGCGCTCCGAGGGCGACTGGGATCTCGGTCCCCTGGGCGTGAACGATCACCTCGCGGTCGATCGCGAGCTGTGCGTGTTCACCGACGAGGCCGACCTCGTCGTGAAGGTGAGGCGCGCGTTCACGGACGAGCCGTGGCGGCAAGGGTTCGTGCAGGCGGCGCGCGCTCGGGTGCTGCGGGATCACACGTACGTCGAGCGCGCGCGGACGATGCTGGCGGAGGTGGAGCGCCACCTGGGGGTGGTGCTGGAGGGGGAGGTCGCGGGCGCGGCGTGACCATCGGCCGCGCGTGGGGGGGTCGGCCGATGGCTCGATGATGTGCGGTCCGCTCCGCCGTAGCGCCCCCGGCTAGCACCGAGGCGCCGCGAAGGTGAACGTCTCGAGTCCGAAGCCGATGTTCTCCGTGATCGTCACCACGCCGCCGATGCACTCCTCGGTGATGGCGGTCACCTCGACGTTCGCCACGCCGAACAGATCGGTGGTGCAGCAGTCACAGTCGCCGTCGACGAGGTAGTACTCCATGTCGTCGAAGCGATCCCCGGCCATGGGGATGCGCGTGAGGGTGACCTCGAGGTTTTCCGACAGCTCACTGCCGTCCTCACCGACGCAGGCCCCGATGTCTGCGCCGCCACAGAGCTCCTCGGCGGTCCGGCCGTTGTCGAAGCGCAGGGCCTTGCCGCGCAGGCTGGCGCCGAAGCCATCGAGCCGCGGACCCTCGGGGCGCACCGCCTCGCACTTGGCCTGGAACGGCTCGGCATCGACGGCCCCGGCGTCGCCGATCGGCTCTCGGTCACAGCCGGTCGCAAGCGACCCCAACGATCCCAGGACGATCAGACCCAGGGCAAAGGCGTTCATCGCAAGATGCATGCGGAACGAGTCGTGCAGTGCGGAAAATCGATCGCCGCGACCGATCCAAATCCCGGCGAATGGGACGGGCTACCCTCCATCGGGCTAGAATTGCCGTGGCGGTGGCGCTAGGCTCAGGACCATGGGATCGGTTCGGTGGTCATGGATCGCGTTGTTGCTCGCGTGTGGGTCGTCCGCCTCGCAGCCCGAGGGCACGACCGGCGCCGTCGAGTCGAGCGGTGAGGACTCGTCGAGCTCCGTGTCGACGTCGGCGGATGGCTCGAGCTCGGGGACGACCGCCGGCGAGGGCTCGAGCTCGGACACTGGCGTCCTCGCGTGCGAGATCGTCGATGCGGATCTCACTGCGTTGCCGTCGTCGACGCTCGACGGGATCTCTGTGGTGCCGGTCGGCCCCGGCGTACGCGTCGAGCTGCCGGCCGACTGGATGTCGTGGAACGCGGAGTTCGGCAACAACCTGCACCTGTCGCGCGAGGAGCTCGAACTCGTGCGCGAGGGCGCCGGCGAGTGGGACACCGAGTACGCCGAGGTCCTCGCGCTGCTGTTCGACTTCGACGACTGCGCCGCGCACGTCGGCGGCGGTGGCTGGGGGGCGGAAGGGTCCTCGTACGCCGACCTGCAGGTGCGGATCTACCTCGTGCCCGAGACCCCCGAGGCACTGGTCGAGCGCGTGATGACGCAGGCCTGGGGCGAGATCGTCCCCGAGGTCGCCGTCGACGACACGCAGGCGTGGACGCAGGTCCTGCTCGGCTACGATCGGAGCTACGGCGACTACGGGGGGCACGCGAACATCGACCTGCGAATGCACCGATTCGGTGAGACCACCGCGGTGCTCGCCGGGATGTATGTCGACAGCTTCTTCGGCGCCGACACCGACGAGTTCGGCACGCTGCTCTCGACGGCCTGCTGGGATTCGCACGCCGGCGAGTGCTGCGGCGCCGCGCCGTAGTCGAGCCGCGCGATCACCCCTTCGCGATGCGGATCGGTCCGTTCACCGTGCTCAGCTGCATCGCAGCGCCGCCGGTACCCAGCACCGCCGAGGCCTGGGCGCCGACCATCTGCTGGCGGCGATCGAGCGGGAAGTCCGAGGTGATCGTGCCGCTCACCGTGCTGATGTCCAGCTCTCCGTTCGTCTCCGCGGGGAGGCGCAGCTCGAGCGAGCCGTTGACGGCCTCGAGTGTGGCGTGACCACCCGCGCCGCCGGGCCACGCGACCACGAGGCTGCCGTTGACGGTGCTGGCGTCGACCTCACGGGCGCCCTCGGTGGTGATGCTGCCGTTGACGGCGGTGAGCTCGACACGGTCACTCACGCCGCCGACGTCGATGTTGCCGTCGACCACGGTGGCCGCGAGGGCGAGCTCGGCGGGCAGCTCGATGCGGAAGTCGACGGTGGCCCCGTCGCCGCGGTTGCGGCGGTTCCCCTGCCGGCCCGAGGACTGCGGATGAATCGTGTCGATGGTGACCCCGCGATGATCGGCGTGGACCTCGATGCGGACCTCGTCCGCGAGGCGACCCGACTTGTCCGCGTGCACGCGCAGGGTCCGGCCCGATCCCTTCACCACGGTCACGGCGCCGTTGACGTTGTGGATCTCGACGCGGCGGCCCGCGGCCACCTCGCCGCTCCAGTCGAAGGGGGTCGCGCTCGCAGCGGTCGCGTCGCCGGCGTCGACGACGTGCGTCCGGGCGGGGGCGCCTTCGGCGGCGCGGGTCGGGGCGCAGGCGCACAGGCCGAGGACGAGGCAGCGACGCAGGAGGCGGGCGGTGGTCATGGCCCCTTCGATGCCGCCGCAGGCCCCAGCGTTGCGACGAAATCGGCGAGACTCTTTTTGTCGCCGCGGTTCCAACCCGAAGGTGGGTCGGCGGCATCCAAGGAGGTCAGTGGGCACCGCCCTCGCCAGCTTCCCGATGATCGCACGTGCCCCGGAGAACGAGGACGAGGCGAGTGCGCGGGTCGATCGCGCCCGGGCGGGGGACCTCGCGGCGTTCGAGGCGATCTATCGCGCCGAGGCCGGCCGGATCTACGGGCTGTGCCTGCGGCTGTGCGGCGACGCGGCCACCGCCCGCACGCTGACGCACGAGGCGTTCGTGCGCGCGTGGGAGAAGCTGCCCAGCTTCCGCGGTGACGCGGCCTTCTCGACCTGGCTGCATCGGCTCGCGGTCAACGTGGTGCTCGGCGATCGACGCGCGACCCTGCGTCGGGCCTCCCGCGAGCGCGAGCAGGGCGAGGGCGCGGCGACCACCAGCGAGCCGCAGGGTCGGGTCGACGCCGGCCTCGATCTCGAGCGGGCGATCGCGGCGCTGCCGACCCAGGCGCGCACGGTGTTCGTCCTCTTCGAGATCGAGGGCCTCGGTCACGACGAGATCGCCGCGTGCATGGGTGTGGCCGTGGGCACCTCGAAGGCGCAGCTGCACCGCGCGCGCGAGCTGCTGCGGAGGGCGCTGGCATGAACGATCGCGAGCTCGACGCGTTGCTGCGCGCGCTGCCGCGGAGCACCGAGCCCCCGGCGGATCTGTGGCCCGAGATCGCCGCCTCGGTCGCCGCGCGGCCGCGCGGTCGGGCGCGCGTCGCGTGGGCCGCGGCCGCTGCGATCGCGATCGGCACCGCCGCGTGGTGGTCGTCGCGACCGACGGCGGTCGAGCTGCCCGAGGCCGCGCCACTGGTCGCCGAGACCGCGAGTCCGGCGATCGTGATCGAGGGCGCCGCGCCCACCCCGGTGCCTCTCGAGCCCGCTGCGGTGCCGGCATTCACCGCGTCGACGCCAGCATTCACGGCGCTCATCCCCGAGGAGTCGAACCTACGCGCCGCGTCGCTGGCCCTGGCGTCGGCGTATGCCTCGCGGCGCAGCGGCCTCGATCGCACGTTGCTCGCGACCTTCGACGACAACCTCGGCATCGTCGACGACGCGATCGAGCGCTCGCGCGCCGCGTTGACGACGAGCCCGGAGGACCCTGGCCTGCAGCGCGCGCTCGACCGGGCCTACCGCCACAAGCTGTCGCTGCTGCGACGCGCGACCGAAGTGGAGCACACCCAGTGAAGACGCTGTTCGCATGGTGGCTCGCCGGCGCGCTGCCGATCCCGTCCGTGGCGGCGCCCACCCCGGGCGCGATCGTCGAGTCCGCGGCGAAGGACGCCCGCATCAGCGTCGAGGTGGTGGGCCTCGACATCGAGATCCGCACGTGGGTCCACGGCAAGATCGAGGCCTCGACGGACGCACTGGGCTTCGTGCCGGTGATCAGCGGCACGCGCCGGCGACTGCGGGTCGAGCTCGACGGCGTGGGCCTGCCGATGACCGGCACGCTCGTGCTGCGGGTGCCCCAGCACGCCGAGCTCCGCATCGAGACGGTGAACGGCGATGTCGCGGTCCACGACCTGCGGGGCGAAGCCGAGATCGTGACGGTTTCTGGCCGCGTCGCCGTCGACGGGCAGGCCGAGCGGCTCGAGATCGTCGCCGTCGACGGCCGCGTCGACGTCACCGGCGCCCCCGAGCGCGTCGAGGTCTCGACCGTCAGCGGCGCGGTCACCATCGCCGGCGCGCGCGAGGAGGTCGAGGCCGAGTCGATCTCCGGCGCGATCACGCTGCGCGATGTGGCGCTCGGCCGGCTCGAGCTCACCTCGGTCACCGGGGCCATCGCGGTCGCCGGCACCTTCGGCGACGGCCCGCTGCGCATCGACACCCACGGCGGAGCGATCGACCTCGCCGTGCCGTCGCGCGGGCCCCTGGAGATCGTCGTCGACACCTTCTCCGGCGAGATCGTCGACCGCTTCGATGCCCCCGAGGTGCGGGTCCGCGGCACGCACCGCCGCGCGCTGGGGCGCGGCGGCCCGACGTTGCGGATCAACAGCTTCAGCGGCGCGGTGACGATCGGGCCTCCGCGCGCGCCGAAGTGATCGGCGACGGGCCGCGCGCCCGATGGCCATTCGATCGCGACGGCCGGGCGATCGATCCTGCGGCCCACGTTGCTCGCCCTGCGGGCGCCCGCTACCCTGGCGCGCGGAGTCTCTACCGATGCATCGAGGAAGTTGCCTCTGCGGAGCCGTGACGTTCGAGCTGCACGGCGAACCATCGATGGTCTCGCACTGCCACTGCTCGATGTGCCGCAAGGGCCACGGCGCCGCGTTCGCGACCTACCTGTCGATCGAGAAGGTGAAGGTCCGCTTCCTCTCGGGCGAGGACCAGCTCACGGCGTACAACTCGTCGTCGACGATCGTGCGCAAGTTCTGTCGCACGTGCGGCTCGAACATCGAGTGGAGCGGTCACCCGGACTACCCCGACTGGGTGTCGATCCCGCTGGCGCTGCTCGACACGCCGCTCGTGCCCGAGGCGATCGAGCAGTTCTACGCCGAGGCCCGCGTACCCTGGTGCGCGGTGACGTAGTCACGCGCCGCCGCGTCGCGATCCCGCGCGCCCCTCGACCTTCTTGCACGCCGCCGACGCCTTCCACGTGTCCGGCGTCGCGGCCTTGCGCGCGTCGCAGGCGGTGGTCCACGCGGCCTTGGCCCGAGCGGCGTCCTTGGTCGTGCCGATGCCGGCGGCGTAGTAGTCACCGAGCTCGGCGCACGACTCCTCGAGGTAGCGGTTCTCCGTGGTGACGGTGCAGCCGCGCGACAGCAGGTCGAACGCGTCCTTCGGCCGGCCGGCGCCCTTCACCCAACCAGCGACGATGAAGCACTCCTCGGGATCCGCGGCGCAGGCGTCCGAGGCGGCGACGAGACCAGCCGCGACGTCCTTGGCCACGCCACCGGTGCCGCGCAGGAGTCGGTCCGCGAGCTTGGTGCACACCTGGGCTTCGCCGCCGTTGCAGCCGCGGGTGAAGAAGGCCAGCGCCTTGGTCGGGTCCTTCGCGTTCGAGCCGCTGGGTGCGACGTACTCCTCGCCCGCGTCGCCGCACGCGTAGTGATTCCCGAGATCGCACGCCCGCTCCGCGAACTCTCGGTACGCGTCGTAGTCGCGCGGCATCGTGGTCTCGTCGCCGCTGCCGTTGAAGTACGCGACCGAGACGTCCTGGCACGCCGCGGCGCTCCCCGCCTCGCACGCGCGCTTGCCCAGCTCGATCGATCGCTTGGCCTGGGCCAGCGTCGCACGGGTGATCTCGATCGGGAACGTGACGCGCGCCAGGCCGGCGCAACCCTCGACGTGCCCGGCGTCGCAGGCCCGCTTGAAGAACGGCATCGCCTCGCCGTTGGCCCGCTCCCAGCCGGCGGGGGTGTTCTCGCCGTGCGTGACCAGGTAGGCGCCGAGGTTGGTGCAGGACTCGGCGTTGCCACGGGTGCACTGCTCGCGGCAGTCGGTGGGGTCGCCCGGATCGCAGAGGTAGGGCCCGTCGTCGCGGGTGCACACGCCGTCGGTGAACGCGAAGCCCTCGGGGCAGGGGTTCGCCGCCGCTTCGATCGGCTGGCGACGCGCGGCGTCGTCGGTGGCGGTCGCGTTGCCGGAGGCGATCGGCGTCAGGTCGAGGCGGATCGGCAGCGCGCACTGTTGCGGTGGCGCGGCGGCCCCCGGCCCCGCCGTGCGACAGGCCTCGAGCGATCCGCCGCGACTCATCGCGCTGCGCTCCGAGGCGCTCTGACCCGACGCGCTCGCCTTGAACAGATCGACCACCGCGGCGACCTTGCCGACCGAGCCCTTCGCCATCGAGAACGCTCCGATCGAGGCCCGACGGACGTAGTGGGTCGCGCCCTCGCAGGTGCCGGTGAGCTCGTCCGCGCCGAGCCGCGTCACCGTGCTCGAGCGCCGGCCGACGCTGACGAGCGCGACGTCGATGCTGTGACCGGACTTCATCTCGGCGCCGAGGCTCACCGAACCGAGCGGGACGTTGACCGCGAGCTCGTCGAGGCCGGTCATCTGGACCACGTCCTCCTGCACGCTGAGGCCCGCGTACTCGTACGCCGCCGCGCTGCGCAGGCCGCAGTCGGCGAGCACGCGCAGGCTCTTGCAGTCGTACGCGACCACGACCAGGCCCTGGTCGAGCTGCGCCTCGAGATCTTCCCGCGTCGCGCTGTCGAGATCGACCGTGAGCGGCCGCGCCGGGCTCGGCTTCGCGGAGCACTTCACGGCGGCGCCCAACACCGCGTCGCCGCGGTCGTCCTCGGGTCGTACGAGATCGCCGGTCTTGCCGCCGCAACCGGCGAGCAGGACGAGGCCCCCGAGCAGAGGGATGATGCGTTGCGGGGACACGGGGCGTACGGGCATGCCGAGGTGTGAGAGCAACGCATGTGCCAGCGTGCGTCGTCGCGGAAGTCGAGGGCATCGAGCCCGATCGGCGACTCCACGACGCGGATCGACACCCCGCACGACCCAGATCGCGTCGACGCCTCGATCGCGCCCCGATGTTCGGTGTGGCAACCTCTGCGCTGCATGACCGAGCTCGACGAGCTGCGCGCGAGCCCGGTCCCACGACCGGCGGCGCTGTGTCGGCGGTTCGCGGGGCGCATCGACTCGATCTGGGGCTTCATCCTCTACGGGATCCTATGGTTCTGCTGCGCGTGCGGCATCGCGACGTTGGGCCTGCTCGTCGGGGTGACGGTCGTCGGCCACGTGCCGGAGCCGCTCGGGATCGCGGTGGTGGTGCTGTGCTGGGTCGGATCGTTCGTCGGGAGCTGGGTGCCGTTCGTCCGCTGGGTCCGCCGTCGACGCGGCGCTGCGGAGCGGCTGTTCCGCGAGGGGGCCTTCGTCGACGCGCGCGTCCAGGAGGTCCACCACCTGTGGATGCGCGGCGCCCCGTTCACCCGCGCAGTCCTGCGCGCCACCGATGAGCTCGGTGCTCACCGGATCGGGCTGTCCGTCGGTGGCCATCCGCCGCTGCTCCGCGAGGGCGCGTCGATGCCCGTGCTGCTCGTGCGCGGCTACGGCTACTGCGCCGTGTTCCCGCCCGGTGGTCGGCTCGTGACATCGTCGCGCACCGACGGGTGAGCCCGGATCACGACCCTGCGACCGCGCTCGGCGGGTAGAGGCCCAGGCGCAGCGACTCGATCGCGTCGTGCATCGCCGCCACGTCGCCCGCCGGGGAGAGCAGCGCGGCGGTCCACCGCACCGCCTCGTCGACGGCGCGGAAGACCTTGGTCGGCCGCGGCGGCCGGCCCAGGAGCAAGAAGGTGTTGATGAACGACATGACCGCGGCGCCCTTGAAGCCGGGGATCGTCACCACGTGGGCCCGCGAGCCGGCGAACAGCGAAGCATCGCGGGTGAAATCGGCCGAGATCTTCCGGACCTCGTCGCTGAACTTCGGCACGCCGCCGAACGCGACGTTGATGAGGAACATCGGTCCGATGACGGCCTCGACCCGGCGGCCGTGCTCGCCCAGCGCGCGCATCTGCACCATGGTCGGCGCGTCGGCCCAGCCGCACAGGAACAGCGCGCCGTCGTGGGCCATCGCCACGCGCTCGTCCGCGTAGAGGTCGATCAACGCCACGTTGCGTCAGTGTAGCAGGGCTGGCCAGGGTGGCCGGGCGTGCGCGCGGCGATGGGGGGCGCGATCGGGGCGCCGTAAGTGCCGTCCGCCGGCCGGCGTTCGGTGGTCAGGACCCACGCCGTGCACCCACGCCACCTCCTGCTCGCCCTGTCCGCGCTCTGTCTCGCCGCCCCCGCCTGCGCCAGCAAGGGCGCGGCCCCGCTCGGCACCGCCGCGCCGGAGACATCGCCCAAGACCTCGGACGAGGCGAAGCGCGAGCTCGCGAAGGTCGTCGATCGCGGGAGCGCCTCCGCGCTGAAGCGCTTCAAGTCGGGCAAGGACCTGTCGAAGTACCTCACCCGGAACAACCCGCCGGCCAAGCGCAGTGCGCCCGGGTCGTGGTACAGCCTCGGCGATTCCGACGCGGCAGGCGCAGCGGCCGAGGAGGCGCCGAGCGTCGCCTCTTCGCCGGCGGCCAAGGACGACGAGTCGATCACCAACACGCAGGAGGCCGGCGTCGACGAGGGCGGAATCGTCAAGACCCACGGCGATCACCTCGTGGTGCTGCGCCGCGGGCGGCTGTTCACCGTCGATCTCGCGCGCAAGTCCCTGCGCCCGATCTCCGCGATCGACGTCAGCCCCGAGGCGGGTCACGACGCCTGGTACGACGAGATGCTGATCCACGACGACACCATCGTCGTGGTCGGCTACAGCTACCAGGCGAACGCGACCGAGATCGGGATGTTCGAGGTGGATCGCGCCGGGAAGCTCACGCACAAAGACACGTTCTTCCTGCGCTCGAACGACTACTACTCGTCGCGCAACTACGCCAGCCGCCTGCTCGGCGACAAGCTGGTGTTCTACATGCCGTACCAGCTGCCGGCGCAGGCCGACCCCGAGCTGCCGGGTGTGATGCCGTGGAACCGCGGCCAGCAGCGCTTCGACGACTGGCACACGATCATCGACGCGACCGACATCTATCGCCCGATCCAGGACACCGACAGCCCGGTGCTGCACACGGTGGTGACGTGCGATCTGGGCCGGGGTCAGGCCCGCTGCAACGCGCGCGGCATCATCGGCCCCTACGGCAGCAGCTTCTACGTCTCGGGCGAGGCGGTGTACGTGTGGGTCCACGACGGCGCGGGCGCGGCGACGGCCGAGGGCAAGGCCCCGCCGGCCGCGGTCTACCGCTTCCCGCTGGCGGGCGGGGATCCCGGGGCGCTGCGCGTGTGGGGTGCGCCCATCGATCAGTTCTCGTTCAAGGAGGGTGCCGATGGGTTCCTCAACGTCGTCGTGATGGCGAACACGCCGGGCGATCGCATGTGGGGGGCCGAGTTCGCCGGCGCGGACGTTGCGATGTTGCGGGTGCCGACCGCGGCGCTGGCGGACGGCGTGCAGACCGTGAACACGGCGGCGTACGTCGACCTGCCGGAGCCCACCGGCAACGGCTATGCGTTCCAGAACCGCTTCGTCGGCGATCATCTGCTCTACGGCAAGGGCAGCAGCTGGGGCGAGGGCACCCGGGGCGACGCGAGCCTGCAGGTGTTCGGGATCCGCGAGCGCGGTGGCACCCAGTCGATCGCCCTGCCGCACGGCGTCGATCGCATCGAGCCGATGGGCGACGCGGCGGTCGTCGTCGGCACCGACGGATCCGACCTGCACTTCACCTCGATCGATCTGCGCGGCGAGCCCGAGGTCGCCGGCGAGTTCGTGCAGCCCGCCGCCGCGCAGGGCGAGACCCGCAGCCACGGGTTCTTCTTCAAGCCCTCGGGCGAGGGCGACGGCACGCTCGGCCTGCCGATCCGCGGCTCGGGTGCGCCCGGCTACGAGCAGCTCGTGAACGGCTCGGCGCAGGTGCTGTTCCTCGACGTGCGCGACCTCGACTTCCGCAAGCTCGGCGCGCTGGCGTCCGATCCGAACACGCCCCAGGACGATCGCTGCACGGTGAGCTGCGTCGACTGGTACGGCAACGCCCGACCGATCTTCTACAAGGGCCGGGTGTTCGCGCTGCTCGGGTACGAGTTGGTCGAGGCCGACATCAGCCGCGGGCGGGTGCGCGAGACGGATCGGACGAACCTGCTCGGGGCGCTGTCGGGCGGACGCGGCGGGATCGTGTGGAAGGATCTGTGATCGCGGCCTTCGCCGTTCACTCGGGCGGCGCGACGACGACCTCGGTGCGGACCGACTGCGCGATGAAGCAGTTGTTGTGCGCCGACTCGTGCAGCTTGGCGAGCACCGCCGGCTCGACCGGGGTCGAGAAGGTCACCCGCGGATGCAGGACCACCTTGGTGACCGCGAGTCGGCCCTCGGCGTTCTTGTCGAGGGTGCCGACCGCATCGTCCTCGTAGCGCTCGACCACGAGGTGCTTGCGCGCCGCGATCGCGAGGAACGTCAGCATGTGGCAGCTCGACAGGGCGCCGACGAACTCCTCCTCGGGGTTGACGCGGGTGGGATCGCCCTTGAAGTCGGCGGCCGCCGACGCGGGGACCTCGATGCCCGAGCCGTAGCGCACTTGGTGGCCGCGGTCGTAGGTGTCGTAGGTGAAGTCGGGGGTGGTGCGGGTCCACCGGACGGACGCGTGGTGCTCGGACATGGGTGCGAGCAGGGTAGCTGCGGTCGACGTCGTCGGGGGTGCAATCGCTGCCGCTCGGCCGACAACGGTCCTCAAGGGCGACTCCAAGCGGCCGATTGCCCTTCGGTGCTGCCCCCGTCCGTCGTCGCGTCGTGGTCCCCGGAGATCGACGCGGCGAGTGGCCGTCGATCGATCGCGGGCTTCCCCGTGCGTGTGCACTCGCAGCACTTCGCGCGGCTGCAGCACACGATCATGACGATCCACGGGATCGACGGGTGCTCGGTGTTGCGCGTGGCGGCGCGGCAGGCGTTCGCGCCGCTGCTCGCCCGCGCCGTCCCGCCGTCGTCGACGCTCGAGGTGTTCACCGGGTTGTTCGCCGCGCTCGGCCTGGGGCAGCTCGGCGTCGGTGGCCCCGGGATCATCGACTCGCACAGCGCCCATGCGGCGCACGCTTGGGTCGCGGCGTTCGGACAGTCGGCGGCGCCGGTGTGTGCGGTGACCGAGGGCTTCCTCGAGGCGGTGTTCGCCGCGATGGGACAGCCGTGCGAGGTCCGTGAGATCGCGTGCATCGCCGCCGGCGCGCCGACCTGTCGTTTCGCCGCGGCGTCGGCGTCCCCGTGCGTCGCGGGCCCCGAGCCCGAGGGCGCGGCGGGTCTCGACACGGCATACGGCCAGTGCGTCGCGACCGTGCCGGCGACGTTCTTCGGCGTGCTCGGCCGGGGCTTCCTCGCGGCGATGGACGGCATCGGCCAGCTCGAGCTCGCGCGCGACCTGCTGGCGTACGACACCGAGGACGCGGTCATGCGCATGTTCGCCGGCGTGCTGCGATCGCGAACGTGGGCGGATCGCGTCGACCGCGTGCCTCGCTTCGAACCCGTCGCTCGTCTCGATCGGGGCGACCCCGAGGCGACGCTCACCGAGCTGCTCGCGATCAGCCGCGAGCTCGGCTGGGGATCGTGGCAGCTCGAGCGATTCGCCCCGGGGCCGGTCGTGCTGCTGTCGGCCCCACCGTCGCCGAGCTGGTTGCACGGCCCGCACGATCCCACAGCGGCGCTCGCCGGCGGCGCAGCGGCCGGGCTGTGCGAGCTGGTGCTGTGCGAAGGGGCGCTCGACGAGCGCTTCGGTGCGCTGCAGATCTGCACCTGCGCCCACGCGGACGCGATCGCCGTCTCGGTGGGTGTCGACGACGCGGGCTGGGTGCCCGGTGGACTCGCCGCATGAACGCTCCGCCGCCACCGAGATCGCGCCTCGGCATCGGCTGCCTGCGCATCGACACCGCGCTGCGGCTCGTCGATGCCACGCCGCACGCCCTGGTGACGCTCGAGTGCGAGGCGGCCGATCTCGTCGGTCGGCACATCGGCGAGGTGCTGAGCGTGCGACACCGTCGCGAGCGCGCCGCGTGGCTGCGCGCGCTGGCCCGCGGCGAGGCGGCCAACGACGACATGCCCGCGGCCCTGTCGATCGACGGCAAGGTCCGCTACGTGCGGCTGCGCAGCGCGCCGGCGGTCGAGGGCGGCACACTGCTGATGGTCGAGTCGCTGCGCAGCGACAGCCTCACGCGGCGACTCCTGGTTGAGGCGATGCGGTGGCGGCGCATCGTCGAGGACGCAGAGCTCGGCGTGGTCGTACTCGACGCCGGCGATCGCGTGCTCGACACCAACCGCTGCGCCCACGCACTGCTGGCGATGCGCTCGGCCCACGGGGTCCCGCTCGCCGAGGGGACCGCGACCGGCCTCGACTTCTACGCGCTGCTCGACGCGCCCGGGCTGCGCAGCCACGCTCGCGACTCGCACGTCGAGACCATCGTCCGCGACGAGCGGACGCTGCGGGTGCGGTGCTCCCCCGTCGTGGTCCCGGGCGAGGGTCGCATCGGCACGGTCATCGCGGTCGTCGATCTCACCCCGCAGCGGCGACTGCAGGCCGAGCTCGAGCGCTCGCGCGCGCTGTCGGACGAGCTGGCGCGCCGGCTCGAGGAGCTGCACTCGATGGAGCTCGAGCTGCGCCAGGCGCAGAAGCTCGAGGCCGTGGGTCGCCTCGCGTCGGGCGTCGCGCACGAGATCAACACGCCGATGCAGTACATCGGCGACAACCTCCACTTCCTGCGCCGGGCGACCCTCGGGCTGCTGGGGCTCGTCGACGAGATCGAGCAGATCATGGCCGAGCCCGGCGTGCCGCCGGCGGTCGCCGCCAAGCTCGAGGCCGCGATCGCCCGGGCCAAGGTGCCGCGGCTGCGGCAGCGCCTGCCGATCGCCCTCGACGGCGCCGACGAGGGTGTGACGGCGGTGAGCGCGATCGTCCAGGCGCTCAAGTCGTTCGCGCACCCCGGCGCCGCGCAGCGCGTCCCGGTCGATCTCAACGCTGCGCTGCAGAGCACGCTGACCGTGTCGCGCAACGAGTGGAAGTACATCGCCGAGGTCGAGACCCGGTTCGACCCCGATCTGCCGCAGGTGCTCGGCCTGCCCGGCGAGCTGAACCAGGTGTTCCTCAACCTGGTGATCAACGCCGCGCACGCGATCGTGGACGCGGGCCGCGAGGGCGACGACGCGCGCGGGCACATCCGCATCGCCACCGCGTGCCACGACGACGTCGCCGAGGTGCGCATCACCGACGACGGCTGCGGCATGACCGAGGCCGTCGCCGAGCGCGTGTTCGATCCGTTCTTCACCACCAAGGGCGTGGGCCGCGGCACGGGCCAAGGGCTGTCGATCGCGCGCCACATCGTGGTCGACAAGCACGGCGGCGAGCTGCGCTTCGACAGTACGCCGGGCGTCGGCACGACGCTCGTGATCCGCCTGCCTGTCGGGTTGCCGACCGCGCTGCCCGAGGGCCTGCCCGGACCGGAGCGCGCCGCGTGAGCTCGGTGTTGTTCGTCGACGAGGAGCCGCGGGTGCTCGAGGGGCTCGAGAACCTGATGTTCGACGCGGCCGACGGGTGGGACCTCCACTTCGCGACCTCGGGGCAGGACGCGCTGGCGCTGCTGCGGGCGCGGCCCATCGACGCGATCGTCACCGAGATCGCGATGCGTCGCATGGACGGCGCGGCGCTGTTGCGGGCGCTGCAGGCCGACCACCCCGGCGTGACGCGGATCGTGCTGTCGGGTCACGCGCAGACCGCTGCGCTGGTCCGCACGATGCCGATCGCTCACGTGTTTCTGTCGAAGCCGTGCACCGCCGCGGCGCTGGTGGACACGCTCGAGCACGCGGTCTCGGTGCATCGCATCCTCACCAGTCAGGCGTTGCGCGCTCGCCTGGGCCGGGTGTCGGATCTGCCGCGGCGGCCGAAGCTGTTCGACGAGATGTCGCGGTTGATGGCGACCCCCGACGTCTCGATGGTCCGGATCGCGGCGATGGTCGGGCGCGACGTGTCGCTGGCGGCCCGTACCATCCAGTTGGCCAACAGCGCGTTGCTCTCGCGGGGGGCCAAGTGCACGCGGGTCGATCACGCGGTGGCGCGGCTCGGCGCCGAGCTGCTGCGGGCGATCGTCCTGGGCCACGAGCTCGCGGCGTCGATGGCCGGACTCGGGCCCTTGGTCGAGGAGGTCAACGCGCGGAGCATGCGGGTGGCCGCGCTCGCGGCGAGGATCGCCGAGCCTGCGCATGCCGACGCCGCGCGGCTCGCCGGGGTGCTCCACGACATCGGTCGACTCTTGATCGCGCAGTTGCCGGCGGACGACGATCCGCGCGCCGATCCCATGCCGGATCACGCCCGCGCCGGCGCGTATCTGCTGGGGCTGTGGGGCATGGACTATCCGATCATCGACGCGGTCGCGCGGCACCACGAGCCGCTGCCGCGGATCCCCGCGGTGCTCGACGCCGCGACCGCGGTGCGCGTCGCGGCGGCGATCGTCGGGGGGCGGCGCGATCACCCCGATCCGCGCTGGGCGCCGTGGTGCCGCGCATCCGAAGATGACCGAGAGGAGGCTGCGTGATGGCGGTGAATCGCAGGGTCCTGTTCGTCGACGACGAACCGCGCGTGCTCGAGGCCTTCGAGCACAACCTCACCTTCGACTTCGAGGTCGAGACCGCGATCAGCGGGGCCAAGGGCCTCGCGGCGATCGATCGCGCCCGTGCCGAGGGCCGCGATTTCGCGGTGATCGTCTCGGACATGCGCATGCCGCAGATGAACGGCGCCGAGTTCCTCGCCCATGCCCGCGTGCGCGCGCCCGAGACCGTCCGCGTGTTGCTCACGGGGCAGTCGGATCTCGAGGCCGCCGCCGATGCGGTCAACCGCGGCGGGTTGTTCCGGTTCCTGTTCAAGCCGTGCCCGATCCCCGAGCTGTCGCGCGTGCTCGAGGACGCGATCGAGCAGCACCGTGTGATCGGTGCCGAGCGCGAGCTGCTCGAGCAGACGCTGCGCGGCGCGGTCGGGGCTTTGGTCGAGCTGCTGGGGCTGGCGTGTCCGATCGCGCTGGGTCGGGCGCAGATGGTCGAGGCCTACGTGATGCACATGGCGGGCAAGCTCGGGCTCGGATCGAGCTGGGAGCTGCGGTTGGCCGGGCAGCTGTGTTTGGTGGGCTGCATCGCGGTGCCGCCCGAGGCGCTGGCGCGGCACTTCGCCGGCGAGCGGCCGAGGCCCGAGGTGCGGCGGATGCTGGCGTCGATCCCCGAGGTCGGCGCGAATCTCATTGCGCCGATTCCTCGGCTCGATCGCGTCGCGGCGATGATCCGGCACCAGGATCAGCCCGCGGGCGACGAGTTCGTGGCCCGCGGTGCGCGGCTGCTCAAGGTGGCGCGGGCTGCCGATGCGCTCACGTCGCGCGGGGGTTCGGTCGCCGCGGCGGTGAAGGCGTTGCGTCGCGCGGAGGAGTACGACGTCGCGCTGCTCGACGCGCTCGCGGACTTCCACGGCACCGCGGAGGAGGGCTTCGAGGTGCGGATGCTGGGGGTCGGCGATCTGATCGATGGCATGGTGCTCGATCAGGATGTGCTGTCGAATGGGGGGCAGCTGTTGGTCGCGCGGGGCAGAGAGATCACGCTGGCGATGCTCGAGCGGTTGAACAATTTCTCGCGGACGGCGGGGATCGTGCAGCCGCTGCGGGTGCTGGTGCCGTGTGGCAAGGCGATCGTGCGCGTGGCGTGATCGCGGGGGCGGCTGATTTCCCTTGTCACCGAGCCGAGGGCCCGCCAGGCTACTCGACGATGATCCGACCATCGACCATCGGGCGGTCGGTCGCGTTGCTGGTGCTGGGCGTTACCGGCTGCAGCCCGACGCGCATGCCGGTCGATGATGCTGCGGGCACACAGACGAGCGGTACCGGAGGCGCGTCGTCCTCGGCAGACGCGACGATGGCGAGTGATTCGGCAACGACGACAGCAGCGGAGCCGGAGGGGTGCTGGCGCGAGATCGAAGGCGACCTGCGAATCGACGCTTCTTCTGACTGGTCCGAGATCGCGCAAGTACGCTCGGTGTCGGGCATTGTGAGGCTCGACCTTCGCGACGCGAACCTACCCGACCTATCTGTACTTGCCTGCCTCGAGCGGGCCGCCCTCCTAGAGTTCATTTCGTGCGGTGACCTTCCGACAACAGCCGGTATGGCGCAACTCAACGAGCTGGGAGCGCTCTACGTCGGTTTCGCCTGCGGCAACTTGGGCGCTCTCGAAGGCCTAGGGCAGGTCCGTGAACTCGATTCGGTGCAGTTGTACGGCCTTCCTCGATCGCACATCACCCTGCCGAACGTCGAACGGATCGGTAGCGCCATGTTCGGCCCTTGCTTTGACGCGCCAGTCGAGACGGGTCCAACGAGTCTGGGTACGTTCGACTCGCTCATCGAGGTCGACAAGCTTTACATCAACAGTATGGGCACGGTCACCGACATGTCGATTCTCGATGCGCTCATCGCCAACGGTGCGCCGCCGCTGGACTTTGCACAGTTCCAGCGCAACGTGCAGGTACCAGAGTCCGAGATCCTCGAGAAGCTGCAGGTGCTCGGCGCGGAGTCATCCGTGGTGTGCGGCAACAAGGACGGAGCCCCATGCGAACAATGCCCGCCCCCTGCGTGAGTCCGGCCTCGGCGACGAACGTCGCGCGCGGGCGACCACGTCGTTCCTCGTTCGTCTCCTCCGCCCTCCTCCGCCTCGCCTGCCTGTGCCTGCTCGGCTGCAGGCGATCGTCAGCCAAGTCATGCTTGTTCGCGTTGCTGGTGCTGGGCGTCACCGGCTGCAGCCCGCCCCGCATGCCGGTCGATGATGCTGCGGGCACACAGACGAGCGGTACCGGAGGCGCGTCGTCCTCGGCAGACGCGACGATGGCGAGTGATTCGGCATCGACGACAGCAGCGGAGCCGGACGGATGCTGGCGCGAGATCGAAGGGGACCTGCGGGTCGACGCTGAGTCAGACTGGTCCGAGATCGCTCAGGTGCGATCGGTGACAGGCGCGGTCGTGCTCGATCTCAGCGACGTCAAACTCGCCGACCTGTCGGTGCTTGGCTGCCTCGAGCGAGCCCAATTGCTCGACTTCTATGGCTGCGGTGATCTTCCGACAACTGCTGGTCTCGTGCACTTGACCGAACTGAAAGCGCTTCACCTTGGTTCGGGCTGCAGAGATTTGGGCGTGCTCGAGGGACTGGGTCAGGTCCGTGAACTCGATTGGGTGCAGCTGTACGGATTGCCTCGATCGCACATCAGCCTGCCGAACGTCGAGCGGATCGGCACCGCAATGTTCGGCCCTTGTGCCGACAAGCCATTCGAAACAGGTCCCACCAGTCTGGGTGAGTTCGATTCGCTCGTCGAGGTCGAGAAACTGTACGTCTACAGCATGGGCACATTGACCGACGTGTCGATCCTCGATGCGCTCATCGCCAATGGCGCCCCGCCGCTTCGGGTTGCCCACAGGGCAATCGCATCAAAACTTAAGCAGTCTTGCGCAGATGGACCTTCGGTTTGATCCGGGGCGTGACTTGTGATCTGTTGCGGCGCATGCCGAAGAGAAGGGCGAGTGCCGTTGCAGCGATGGGCCCGATGCCGGACGTCCAGTCGTTCGTGGACATCTTCGCCGAGCTGCACGACCCGCGTGTGCAGCGGACCCGCGTTCACAGCTTGGAGTCGATCCTGTTCCTCTGTCTGTGTGGGGTTGT
>JBIJCC010000058.1:0-61483 GCA_044344875.1 Nannocystaceae bacterium | reverse complement strand
CGCTTCATCTACATGTGGAACGGCGAGTCACCGCCGCTGCAGCTGACGCCGTTCTTCCACCTCGAGGAGGCGGGCAACGACGAGGTCGTGTACGTGCTCGCCGGCCTGGGCAGCGACCCCATGTACAAGGCGCCGGGGATCATCGAGCCGCGGCGTCCGGACCCGTTGATGGCGCAGCTCACCGAGCGCGCGCCGTTCCTGCTGAAGCCCGAGGCTTCGATCACCGTGAGCCGGGCACCGGACGCGGACCGGCGGTACCGCGACCTCGTCGACATGGCGTTGGCCGATGGGCTCGTCACCGCGGGTGAGGCGACGCGGCTGGCGGCGCACCGCGCAGAGCTCGGGTTGTCCGAGGCCGAGGCGGAGAAGATCCACGAGGCGCTGGGTTGGTCGGGGGCGCCGAGCGCCCCGCCCGCGGCGGCGTCGATCCCCGTCGTGGTGCCCGAGCGGGTGCCGGATCGCGCGGGTGTCTCGGTGGCCCGTGACGCGCCGCGCGAGGGGATCGAGTACGCGGTGACGGTGCCGGCGGTCCCCGTGGTCGCGGCGACGGAGGCGAGTCGCGGCGCGTGGCCCGACGCGGGGCGGAGCTTGGTGGCCGCCGTCCGCGACGCGCTCACGGGTGCGCTGAGCTTCGATCCCGAGCTCGTGCTGATGGACGAGGAGATCGACGTCGGTCAGGGCGAGCTGTGGATCGAGCTGCAGCCGAGCCGCGGCGTATCGCTATGGTTCCCGGATTCCCGCAAGCAGCTGCGCGACGGACAGGTGCAGCTCGCCGTCGGGTTCTACTCACAGAACCAGCGGCGCGACCCGGCGTATCGCGCGGCACGCTCGCGGCTCGAGGGCGGCGAGGCGCCGGTCGTGCCGGCGGGGTGGAGCGCGCTGACGTCGGAGCGCACGCTGTTGGGGTCACCGCTGGCGTTCGAGACGAGCCGACGGTTCCCGATCGAGGCGCTGGCGGAGCGCGAGACGGTCGACGAGGTCACGCGCGTGGTCGTGTCGCTGGCCGAGCGGGCGCACGGCGTGCTCGACGAGTCCGAGGCCGACGATGGGGATGTGGATGCGCGCGCCAGGGAGCCCTTGGCCGTCACGAATCCGCCGGTGGCGCGCGAGGTCCCGGTGGATTTCGAGCTGTCGCCGTTGGACGGGGATCCGCGGATCCACGGGAGCGTCTGGATCGCGCGGATCCTCTGGGCGCTCGAGTGGGCGGCGCGGCACGGCGCCGATCCGAAGTCGGCGTCGGACATCGCGAGGATCCTCAGCGACAACGGGGTTCGGGTACCGCCGACGAACACGGCGCGGGCGTTTCGGACGCCGCGGGATGACCCGCGGCGGACGGGGCTGTGCGAGGAGATCGGGGAGCAGCGGTATGTGATTTCGGCGAGCGGGCGGCGGGCGCTGTTCGAGCTGCTGGCGGGGGAGTAGAGGCGGCCGCGCGCGGGGGTGGCCCGCACGCGGCCGCACGTATCGACGGCCGTCCTGGCCAGTCAGAACCGAGGAAGCGAGAGCAGGTTGTCGCTTGGCCGTCCGTTCGCCTCGGTGCGGAGGTACGGCGGATTCGCGTTCACGACGACGACCTTCGCCTCGGTCCCGTGGCCGGCGACGCGCGCATCGCCGCCCTTGTCTCGGATCCACACGACCATCTCGGCGCGGGAAGTCTCCTGCGTCGAGCTCGAGGTCGATTCTCGATATCGCACGCGGGTGATGTGTTGATGATCGACTCCACCCTCGAGGTGGATCGCTGTGATGTACACCATGATCTGATCCCGGCGACCTGCCGGGCTCCTTGCCGAAGTTCACGCTCGTCGGTCACGGACCTGACACGTGCGACGAGGATCTGGCCCACCGTCCCTCACCGCCGCGACTCACCCGCTCGATCCGCCCCGCGCATCGAGCAAGAACTCGACGTTCGCCACGCGGCGCTGCCCCAGTTTCCCGCCGCCCTGCATCCACGCTCGTGCCCCCTCGGAAACGTGAACCTCCGGGTCCTTCGCGACAGCACCCGTGAGGATCGACCGCGGCCAGCACCCGGCGCGCATCTGGGGCGCCAGGCTCTTGCGTCGCGCCGCGAAGAGCCGATGACACGCGGGGTTGTCGTGGTGAAGGCCACAATCGCCGCGCCAGTCCGAGCGCGAGGCGAGCGTGGAGAGCAACAGCGTCTTCCGGTCCTCCATCGGCAGGTCGAACGTGACCGGGCCCAACCGACCTGGCCTGAGCTTCTCGTGGACGCCCGCGGTCATCACGGCGTCGATCGTCAGATACGCGCGAACAACCCCTGGGTCGGCTTCGAGTGCCGATGCGCGCAAGACCCGTCGGAGCCTTCGCTCTCGGTCCTGAACCAGCGCTGCTCCCAGGTGCGCGCACGGCTGGTCCACCCAGACGTGGACCTCGTCGCGCCGTCGTCGTGAATGTGGCCTTCACCCCTACGAACCCCGCGTCCGGTGACCGAATCGGATCAACTCCGCTTCGTCGGTGGATCCGTGAGCCGGAGGCACGTAGTCCCGGCCAAGGGGAGGATTGGGACGCCGCGCGCGTCGAGATCACGCGCCCCGGGCGTGCACCGCACGGTTCTCGACGCTGGCCCCCGCACGCCGGTCGCAGGGTCGACCGCGGTGACACCCGCGTACGTGATCGCCCGTAGGTCGCGCGCGACTCGGCCCCAGAGCTTCATCGCCGCCTCGTTGTCGCCCATCGCCCGGAGCCAAGATTGGCGAAGTCCATCCTCATCGAGCCGCCCGACTTCTAGCGTGAGCGCGGCCGGCACGGTGGTCTCCAACGCCTTGGCGCTCATGACCTCGCCCTCGATTGGCTCGACCGCGAACAGTACCCAGTCCGCGATTGCAACCGCGTCGTCGCTGAGCTCCGCGCACGGCCCGACGTGATCGAGCCGGAACGGATTCTTGCGCACCAAGGCCGCGGACACTCGATAGCGACGAAGTACGCCGCGCACGAACTCCGCAACCTCCCCGGGCGTCGCGTAGAATTGACTGGACAACTTCGCCATGGCCATCACTCGCGCGGGTCGATGAGCCGGAGCAGGGTCGAACCCACGCCCGGGAGAACGCGGACGCCGCGAGCGTTGAGCTCCCGTGCAGCAGCCGTGCACCGCATCGCCCCGAGCGGTGGTCCGTCGACGCCCGTGGACGGATCGACCGCCACGACACCTGCGTAGGTAATCGATGCCAGTGCCCGGGCAACTTGGCGCCACCGCTTCATCGCCGCCGCGTTCTCGGTGCGCGCGCGCAGCCACGACTCGCGCAGCCCTTCATCCCGCAGAGTCCCGACCTCGAGCGTGAGCGCGTCCGGGTACGCCAGCTCGAGCGAACGAGCGTTCTCCACGCCGGATTCCATCGCCCCGACTGAGAAGACCACCCAGTCAGCGGCCGCGATCGCCTCATCGGACAGCCCCTGCGGGCCGCTGACTCTCCGTAGTTTGAACGGCGCCTTGCGAACGAGGCAGACGTCGAGTTCGAACCGCTGGACGACCTGCCGTACGAACGCAGCGATCTCCCAGGGCGCGGCGTAGAACTGGCTGGACAACTTCGCCATGCTGATCACTTGTCGTACGGCACGAACTCGGTGGGTACTCCCGCGGCCTCGAGGTCCTCGATCGCCTCGACCTCGCGCTGCACGGGCGAGCCGTCCGAGCGCGTGCGCCCAACGTTCACCGCTCTGACCTCGCCGTCCGGGGTCTGGTACACGATGTCCGGCCGCCGAAAACGCTTGTGGCCTCCCGGCGGGATCGGAACGACGCGCTCGGCCCGGCGACCGCCTCCCGCGAGGATCTCGTTTTCCGCCTCCACAAGCGCGTCGGCCTCCGCGCGGATCGTCGCGTTGTGTGGCGCGTTCGGATCGGTCTTCGGCCCGCGCTTCGCGCCCCGTCGCGCACCACCGCACCCTGCACCCGCCTGCGGGCTGAGCCCCAGCGGATCGCTCTCCACCTCCGGGTCCTGGACGTACGCGTAGACCCGCAACCCCGTGCGCAGTCCCAGCGGATCCCGCGAGATGTACTGGCCGGCATCGGGGTCATAGTACCGGAACCGGTTGTAGTGCAGGCCGATCTCGTCGTCGAGGTACTGCCCGGCGAGGCGCCACGGGCACAGCGACGCGTCGCCTGACACCTCGGCTCGGCCTGACGCATCGATGACGAGCTCGGCGTCCGCTTTGCCCGAGTCGTCGAGCACGACGAGCGGCCGCCCGACATGGTCGGCCACGATCGCGTGTGCCCCGGACGCGGTGACGCGGGCCAACGGTGCGTAGCTGCCGGGCTCGAACAACCACGTCACGACCTCGCCATCGACGAGCCTCGCCGGCGGCGGGGTTTCGCCGCGCAGCTCGGCGACCAAGCGCGGGAACTCGCGCGCTGCCTTCGCGAGCTGCAACGCCCACCGCGCCTGGGCCTCGGTCGGCGGCAACATCCCGCGCAGCGTCTCCCGCAGCTCGAGGAGCGCCGTGCGTCGGGCCTCCTCCCCTGGCAGCGGCCGCGGCACCGGAGGGGCCGCCGCCTCTCGCCACTCGTGCAGCACACGATCGGCGTCGGCGACGAAGCACGTCTGCACCCCGTCGCAGCGCTTGGTCAGGCGACGATCGAGCGGGTCGTACGTCATCGCCACGGCAGATCCGTCGGCGCGGTCGACCTGCACGAGACGCCCGGCGTCGTCCCAGTGGAACCGCGTGACCGCACCGTCGGGCTCGCGCCGCGCGGCGAGTCGGCCCTCGCCGTCGTGCTCGTAGATCGTCGGTCCGTCCGTACCATGGCGGACACGAAGCGCCCCGCCAGGCGAGTCGTCCTCATCCCACCGAGTCGGCGTCGCGAACACCCTGTCGAGCTCGTCGGCGAACCCACGATCGAGACCTTGGTGGCCACCGCCGGTCGCCTCACCGGCATCGTGTTCGAACACCCGCCGCAGCGGACCGAACGGCGACCCGACGTCACTCCGCTCGAGCAGCCGATCGCCCGCCCAGCGATACCGCAGCACACGCTCCGAAGCGTCACTTCCGTGAACGTGCTGCTGCGTCGGACGCCCGATCGCATCGCGTCGCCAGTGGGCGCCTGCGCCACCCGGCAACGCGCGATCGACCTCATCCCCCACGGCATCGCGCCCGAACATGGCCGCCCCCCCCGCCATGTCTCCGGTCGCCTGCGCGACGCGGAGCACATCCCCCATCGCGTTGCGATCGATCGCGACGTCCGCACCCAACGTCGATCCCAGGGCGACCGCCTGCCCGAGATGGTCGAATCGCCGGCGCACCACCACCTCGCGTCGCTCCGCGAGTTCAGTGTTCGTCCGCGTGCTCCGCTCCGCGACCACGCGCCCCAGCCGATCGCGATCGAACCGCAGCACCACGTGATCATTGCTCGCCGCGACCAGCCGCCCGGCTGCGTCGTACGCGAAGTGCTCCGTCCCCCCACGCGGGTACACCGTCTCGACGCGCGCGCCAGCAGCGTCGTACCCGTGCCGCACGACCACATCGTCGGGTCGATGCTCCGCCACCACCCGCCCCGCGGCATCGCGCACGAACCGGGTGAGGATGCCGTCGACCGTCCGTTCGACGCGCACCCGCCCGACGCGGTCGCGCTCGAACGTGTGCTCCCCACCGCGCTCATCCACGACCGCGACCACGCGGCCTTCGGTGTCGTGCCGCCACTGAACCGCGTGCCCGCCCACCCGTCGCGATGCCAGCCACCCCATGCCGGCGTAGCCGAGGCTCACCTCGCGACGAGCATCGCGGGCCTGGACCACCCGCCCCTCGCCATCGCGCACGACCTCTCGCACCTCGCCGTCCGGCTCTGTGATCCGCAGCCACCGCCCGGCGGCGTCGTACTGCCGGCGCTGCGTGTGACCGAGGGCGTCGGTGATCGCGACCACCTGCCCGAGCGCGTCGTAGCTGCGTCGCACCGCATGACCATCGGGCCCGGCGATCGCGACCAGGTTGTGCGCCGCGTCCCACACGAGCTCGGTACGGGCACCGACGGCGTCGATGACCACGACCAGATCCACGCCGGCCCACGCATACGTCGTGGGGTGCCCGAGCGGATCGGTGCGCGAGGTAAGCCGCCCCGCCGCGTCGTAGTTCCACCGCCAGCTCGACCCGACGGGATCCACGAGCTCGATGGGTCGGTTCCCCTCGTCGTAACGGATCTCGGTCACGCGCGGGCCTGCCGGCGTGTCCGGCCCTGTGATCCGGATCCGATTCCCGCGCTCGTCGTACGCGTAGCGCGTCGCCGCCCCCAGCTCGTCGATCTCCGCGGCCAGCCACGTGGTCGGCGTGTACTCGCGACGCACGGTGCTCCCATCCGCTTGGACGATCTCGGTGACCATCCCGAGCCCGTCCATCTGGTACCGCGTCGTGGCGCCCACTGAATCCCGCACGATCGTGCGCAGGCCCTGGTGGTCGTACTCGATCACGTGGTCGTAGATCCCGCCGTCCCCCCACGTTCGTACGCACCGCGCGTAGCGATCGAGACCGTCGTACTCGAAGTAGAACGACAGCCCCTCGCGGTCGCGCTCGCGCACGAGGAGGTGCGCGTCGTACTCGAAGCGCCACGACTTTCCGCACGCATCCACGACCTCGACCAGATCGCCATCGTCGTCGTACCGGTACTCGGCGTGCTGTCGCAGCCCGCGCCCGTCCGCTGCCGGCGCCCATAGTCGACGCACCCGCCCCGCGGCGTCGTTCTCGAGTTCGATCACGCGCCCGCAGGCGTCGGTGATGCCCACCAGGCGCGCGCACCGATCGTAGCGAAGCGTGATGACGGATCCTGCGGCCTCCCGGATCTCCACCAGCCGCGCCCGACCACGGGCCCGCTCATGCGGAGCCTCTCCGGCAATCGGTTCGAACACCCGCGTCCGCCCGTCGGCATCCTCGATCGCCCACCGCAGCTTCCCGCGACTCACCAAGGTGCAGCGATCCACCGGGTGCCACAGCCGGTCCCCGCGGCGTGCCACCCCGTCCGGTAGCGCGTGCGTGCGGAACTCCAGCTCGCGCCCGTCGCCACCCTGCACCACCACGCAGCCCGGCTCGAGCCACACGCTCTGGTCGAACGCGTGCGACCAGCCGAACCCGAGCGGCCCCGCTCGGTCGCACCAGTTGCTGTCGTAGTCGCGCTCGAGCTGCAGCGGCAGCGGACCCGGCAGCGACAGGTCCACCGCGCTGGTGCTGACCGTGCCGCTGGCGACGTTCACCGGGTGTCCGGTGAAGAAGCACGCGCTCTTGTGCGCGAGCCGCCGCAGCCGCGGCCAACTGTCGGGGATCACACCGTCGACGGCGGCGTGCAGCTTCTTCGCGGTCCACTTGTTCCGCAGCGCCCGCATGCCGATCATGCCTGCGGCGACGCCGAGATCGACCGCCGGCGGCCCACCGATCATCGTGACGCCGGGCCCGCCGGCCGTGGACACCACCGCGGAGGTGGGCAGCCGCACCGGCTCCGAGCACGACAGCGCGAGTTCGCCAGCCCGCACCGCACTCGACCCGCGCAGCAGCACTGTCTTCGAGCCGACGACGAGCTCTGCGTCGCTGGGCGTGACGCCGGTCGCGAAGACCGTACCCGGCGGGATGATCATGTGCTTGATCGGCATGCTCGCCGCATCGCCGGTCACGGTCGCCATGCGCCCGCCGATCAGCACGGGGCCCGCGGGATCGACCGGTCGACCGGTCGCCATCGCGAGCAAGGCGCCGGTGACCTCGGCCACCACGTAGCCCACCGGGTCAAACACGACGCTGCAGTGGGGGTGCGGAAACGGTGTCGGGGTCGGCGCGGGCGTCGCCACCATCTCGAGGTGGAGATCGACGCCGACGACGAGATCGAGCCACGTGCTCGCTAGGGACATTAGCCGTGCTCCCCATGCTCGCCGTCTGCGGGCCCAGACGCGACGCTCTCGCCCCGAAGCGCCGCCAGCTCATCCGCGCTGAGGATGGTCGTCGCCTCGTCCCCCAAGGAGTGATCGACCGCGCGCTGCAGCGACTCGATCTCGCGGGCCGTCCAGCTGCGCGAGCCTTCATGGGGCGGCGTCGCGTCGGCCGCGATCCCGCCGAACGCGAACTGGGCGATCTGCTCGAGCGTCAACAGGCCCGTACCCTCGTCGAACGCCGCGGGCGCCGGTGGCGGATCCGGCACTCGCGGCGATGCCACGGTCGGCGGCGACAGCTCAGGTGCCGCAGTGACATCCGACACCGGCTCGCCTGGCGATTCCCCGTCGAGTCGCGCCGCGGCCCGACGAAGATCCGCCGCGCGCCCGCCCGAGCCGCGACGCGCACACAGGTCGGCCAGCGCACTGGCGGCGATCGACCCGCTGCGTCGCGCGGACGGCTGCGACGAGGCGTCTGCGAGCGTGACGGCCCGCGCCAGGAACGTGATCGCCTGCGGCTCCATCCGCAGGCCCAAGGCGACGTCACCCGCGAGCCGACTGCCCTCGACGGCGAGTACATCACTCCCACTGCGCTCGGCTGCAAGGGCCGCGTCGGCGTACGCGACCAACGCCGTGTGTCGCTCGGCGCGGAGCATCCGTGTCGCTGCCAGTCCGAAGCCCGCGGTGGTGGCCTGGTCCGGCCGATCGTGCGCGTTTGCAGAATCGATCGCGCCGAGGAACACCGTCTCTGCTTCGTGCGGTGCACCGGCCGCGACGAGGTGACCGGCGAGCGCGAGCTCGAGCACCACCGCGTCCTGCGTCCAGCCCAGCGAACGCGCGAGGTCCCGCGCGCGTCGCTGCGACGCCACGGCCTCGGCGCCGTGGCCACGCGCGGCGGCCAGGGCGGCCGCGAGCGAGAGTCGCCCGATCTCGAGCCGCTGCTCGCCCTCGGGACCGGGCACGCGATCCGGGACGTCCGCACGTGGTGGCGGCGTCACCCCACGCGGCCGCGCGCCACGACGTCCGGCGGCGAGGGCGTCGAGTTCGGCGTCACGCGTGCCGTTGGATGCACGCGCGTCCACCTGCCTCGCGCGCGGCCCGAGGCCGGCGACGCACGGGGCCATCGCGCCCTCGTCCGCCGCGACGACGATCCATCGCACCGGCGCGAGCATCGGTGCGCGAATCAGCCGATCCACAGCCTCGCGAAATCTCGCGGGTGCTGTGAGTTCCGACGGGCCCAACACCACGACGAGCCCCTCGGCGTCGCGCGGGCTGGCATCCAGCAACTGCTGCAGCTGCTGCGCGAAGGCGACCTGCTCGTCGTCGCCATCGGGCGCCTCGGGCAATGGGGGCACCGAGTCCTCGGCGCCCTGGCGCCGAGCGAGGTGGACTTGCCGTGCGAACGCGGCCCGCGCTCGCCACCCGCGACACTCGGCCGTGTGGCCGTGCTCGAGCGCGACGAAGGGCGCGGCATTGTCGGGTCGATGCTCGTGCGCCACGATCAGCCCAACGATCGACCCGCGCACCTCCGGGTCGACGATCACATTCAGCAGGCGACAGCTGGGGTCGCGGACGAACGCCGAGACGGCCGCGAGCAACGGCTCGAGGGACGCGTTGCGTGATGGCACGGCGGCGGGATCGACCATACTCACGACTCCACCCGCGCGTCCGCGGCAACCTCGTCGAGCACGCGACGCGCCCGCAACCAGTCGATCCGATGTTCGGGTGATCCGACCGCGATCATCACCACGTCCAGCGCGCGGCCACCCACGTCGATCAGCCGCGTTCGCACGTCGTGCTTGCGGCCGTCGAACATCTGCGCGGTGGCGGCCCAGCCGGAACCACTCGGGTCCGTGCCAAGCGCGGTCAGCAAGACCCCGCCGGCTCGCCAGACGATCGCCGCCACGCGGCGCACGTGCGCAGCAGCGTCGATCGGCATATCCGAGCCCGCCAGGCGCAGTAACACGTAGGCGCGCGTGGGTCGGGCCTCGTGCTCGATCCATGCGAGCACCGCGATTTCATCGCCGCATGCGTCGCCCTGCACGCGCCAGCTCGACGGCAGCTCGAACACGAGCGCCGGCGAGGTCCCGACCCGATGCAGCTCCCATCGCTCGGCGCGCAGGGGACCTTCGCTCAGCAGGTCGAAGCGCTGCATGAGTTCGGGATGCAGCGCGCGTTGCTGGGCCGCGAACGTCGACAACTGCACCACCCGCGCGCCGTCCTGCACCGCGACGCGAGCGACCTCGGCTTGGGCGACATCGATGCGAGCGACATCGACGCGGGCAACGCGGGCCAACTCGGCAGCGGGCAGGTGCGTGAGCTCGACTCGGCCCGGCGTCGCCCGGCGAATGCGAACGTCCTGGACCCCCTGCAGCGCCGCGCAGTGGATGCACCACTCATCGAGCCGTACGTCGAACGGGACCTGCGCGACGCTGATCACCGCGAAGGGCGTGCGCAGTTCGGATGTCGCCGAGAACGCCGCCAGCGTCCGTCCGGCGCCGAGGCGCGCGAGCGCTCGAGGATCGGCGTCGACACGTCGCCACCCGTCGGGGAGCCAGACGCGACACGCCAAGGTCCGGTCGAAGGAATCACGCACGATGGTGGGAGTCGGTTGCGGTCGCGAGTCGCCGGCTGAGGTCATTCGCCGGGCCGCATGAGCAAGTCCTGCGCCACCGGTGAGGGTCTTCGACCCCGAGGTGTTGGCAACACGTCCACCGCGTCCACGAACCTCGACGTTCCTCGTCGCCACGCACAGGTGCATCTCCGGTTGCCCGCGGCCTCGCGCCGCGGGCAACCCCGACACCGCGGCCTCGAACCGCGGGCAACCCCGACACGGTCAAGCGTTGTCCATCAGATCGTCCGACCCGGTGGCACCCGGTGCCGCGACGGTCGAGCCTTCCTCTTCGCTCGTCCGGCCCCGCGACGGCGCCAGGAACCCGAGCTGCCGCAGCAACCCCCGGTCCTTGATCGCGGCCCGGGCGATCGTCCCCCACTCGAGGTACCATGCCCACATCTTGTCCTCGGCCGCGGTGACCTCGGCGCGCTGCGCCTCGAGGTCCGGCGGCTCGGGCCGCTTCTCGATCGTGGTCACCTTCTCGAGCAGCGCCTTCGCCTCGGCGGCGACGTCTCGGGTCAGCCCGCGCCGCTCGAGCAGCTTGCGCGCGTCCTTGCCGTCGGGGCCGTAGCCGCCGTCCGCCTTGTTCATCTGTTCGAGCCGGTCGATGAACGTGCCGACCGAGATCACCACGGCCGCGCCCTCGGTCTGCGACAGATTCAAGAACAGCTTCGCGTGCACCTCCGGGTAGTGCCGCGAGAGCGTCGCGTCGGCGACGGGGAACCACTCGTTCTCCCACGCGTCGAGCGACAGCACCAACGTCGGGTTCACGTTCTCGGGCGGAAGTACGCCCATCGCGACGTCGGTCAGGCCGCGCAGCAACGCGAAGCCCTCCTCGAGATCCGCCTTGCCGAAGCCACGGGCGCTCAGCGCCGACGCGACCTTCTTGTTTCGCAGGCCAAGCAACAGCTTGAGGACCCGCTCTGCCTTGTCACCCACTCGTTTCTTTGCCATCGGAACTCCTCCAATCGGAGCCCGAGGATAGGCGACGAGAAGCGGCGCTCGCCAGATCGAAGTTGCCGCTCGATGTGCCAGGGATCGCGGTCGGACGACGTGGGTTCGAAGTCCGCGAACCCACGCCCCCGACGCGGCGATGCCTGCCCCCGCGGGGGCAGACGCGCCGGAGCTGGGGGCATGGCCATTCCGACCTGGGGGCAACGCCCGTGGAGGTGGGGGCGGACTCTTCGGAGGTGGGGGCGAACCTCGGGGAGCCGGGGGCAACGCTGTTCGGGCTGGGGAATTGGCCATTCGATCGTGGGGCCGACGTGCGCGAGCAGGGGGCGAGCGTGCCAGGTGCCCCCCAAGCCGCGCGAAGCCGCGTTCCGGCCCGTTCAGTTGATCTTGACCAACGCCGAGATCACCGTCGCCATCGCTGCGGCCGTGACATCGACCGTGGTGCCGTCCAGCGTCGCGCCGCCGCTGGTCAGCGCCAGCGAGCCGTTCGCGGAGAGCGAACGCACCTCGCCGCCACGCATCGTCGCGTCGGCATCCAGCTGAACCTGTGCACCGGCGGAGGCCTCGAGGCCGATCGTCGCCGAACGGAGCGTCGCGCCGCCTGCCAGCTCGAGCTCCTCGCCTGCGAGCGACGAGGCGATCGTCGCTGCATCATCGAGGGTGACCCGCGCGCCCGCAGGCGAACTCATCGCCGCCGAGGACTTGTCGAGCATCACCTGGGCACCCGCGGCAGATCGCAACGCGACCGTCGAACCCAGACGCGCCATCGCCCCACCCTCCGCCAACAGCGTGATCGTCTCGTTCATGTGGGAGATCGCCCCGCCGCCCGCGAACAGCTGGATCGACGCGGCATCGATCACCACACGCGTGGGACCCACGCGCAGCTCGATGCTCTGGGCCGCGTCGATCACCACGCGACCGGGCTCGGTCACCGTCACGGCGACCTCGCCCTTCACCGCGATCGCGCTGCCGGCCGTGCCCGTCTCTCCGCCGCCATCGATCGTCACCGTCTGATTGCCCTTGAGCGTCACGTGCTGATCGCCGTCGATCGTCACGCTTTGATCGTGGCCGACGTGGATGGTCTGGTCGGCGCCGATGGTGCGAGCCTCGTTGCGCTGGACGTCCGTGTGGAGATCCCGCTGCGCGCGGACGTAGATCTGCTCCGCGCCGGCGGCATCCTCGAAGGTCAGCTCGTTGTGCCCGTCGCCGCCGGGCGTGCTCTGGGTGCGGATGGTCGACTTGGTGCGGTCGTCCGGGAGCGTGTACGGCGGACGATGGGCGCCGTTGTAGACGCAGCCGACGCAGATCGGCCGGTCCGGATCGCCGTCGAGGAACGCGACCAGCACCTCCATGCCGACGCGCGGGATGAACATCGTCCCCCATCCCTGGCCCGCCCACGACTGGGCAACCCGCAGCCAGCAGCTGGCCTCGGCGTCCGCCGTCGTCGCGCGATCCCAGTGCATCCGCACCCGGATGCGCCCGTGCTCGTCGGTGTGGACGTCCTCGTCGGGCGGTCCCACGACGAGCGCGGTGTGCAAGCCGTGGATCTGCGGGCGCGGGGTCCGGCGCTGCGGTCGCCAGGGTGTTTCGGCCGGCTGGCACTCGAAGCTGTTGGTGTAGTTCGGCCGATGACCGGCCGCGGCGCGCTCGACCTCCGGGCAATCGCCGTGGTGCGTGACGCTGGTGATGACCACGTCGACGGCGTCGTGGCCGGGCCCGACGATCGTGAGTCGGCGACCGCAGCCGAGCCCGACGATGTTGCTCCGCCCGCTCCCGAGCAGGTCCCGGGTAGCGCGCCGCTCGTACTCGCGGCGCGCCGAGTCGGCGAGGTGGTCGGCGCCTCGGCGCCGCAGCTCGTGCATCGCGTGGACGCGGCCCTGTCCCTGGCCAGGGAAGGTCGCCTCGGCCACGCTCGGCTCGCCGAACCAGTCCCACTCGCGCTCGACGACGCGGGCGGAGGGGACCCGGTGCACGAAGGTGAGCGCCTGCACGCTCTCTTCGTGCGCTTCGTCGAAGCGGTCCGTGATCATCCGGGCTTCCGGGAGATCCGGGACATCCGTGAGCGCGGTGTTGTCGGCGACGATGCGGAGCACCTGTGAGGCGTCGGAGTCGTCGAGGAACCACACGAGGCCCTCGTCCTCGAGCAAGCGCGAGGCGAACGCCAGGTCGCTCTCGCGGTACTGCACGCAGTAGTCGCGCTCCCGCTCGACGACCGCGGGGTCCACGTCGACCTCGAGGCCCTCTGCGAGCCCGAACAGCGCGCGCACCATGGTGATCGTGGTCTCGCCCTGGAACACGCGCGAGTCCTCCGACCAACCCAGGCGCGCGAGTGTCGGCACGAAGCGCACCACCGCCACCGATGCGCCATCGGACTCACTCGACAGCGACGCCTGGCTCACGCAGCCGCGGAACGTGCGGACGTGGTCGCCTCGCGTCATCGTGAACGTCGCCGGCGCGCCCCAGAGTTCCTCGAGCACCGCCGCTTCGTCGGCGACCAGCCGCAGCTCCGCCCGAAAACCGCGGTTGAGCTCCTCGCGCAGCGTCACCGCGCGAACGCGCCACATCGTGGAGGCACACTCGAACTCGTAGCTCACCTGGGCGATGCGATCGGTCATTGTTGGGTTCCCACGGTGCGGCTGGTCGTCATCGTCGTGATCACGCGCTGAATCCGGGCGGCGGTTCGGCGATCACGATCCGGTAGTGCTGCTTAGGCGGCCCGAGCTGGATCGTCTGCCCAGGCTGGCCGCGGAGCTCGACATCACCCGGGAGCGCGGCGATCGGGGTCGCGTTGGGCTCGGGCTTCGCGAACTCGGACATCGGCGGCAGTTCGACCCGCAGGCGCGTGTTCTTGGCGACGCCGACCGCGACGTGTCGCCCGTACCCGTCGAGCACCAGTGCGGTTCGACTGCCGTCCGCCCCGAACAGCCCGACTTGCGCGCCCGCGAACGGGCGGCCGCGCCGGTCGAGCACCGCGAAGGACACCCACGCCACGGGGCCGGTGGTGGGACCCTGCAGGTCCGACAGCGGTACGGCGCGCGACCAATCCGCGGGACGCTCGCTCGCGTGGACGACCGGCCAGCCGGCAGCGCTCGGCGGCTCGAGTCCCACCGGCAGCACGCGGCCGTCGGCGATGGCATCGGCGAGGAAGCGCGCGACGGCGAGGTCGTCCGTGGTCTCTGCGCCAAAGCCCAGCCGCCGCGCGAGCTCGCGGATCGCGTCGGCGTCGACGCCCTCCTCGAGCGCCGACCGCAGCGACTCGGTCGCGAACCCGCGGTCCCACCGCTCGACATCCGCACCCAGCACGAACGCGAACCGCTGACCGGCCGGCAGCGTCACGCGCGGGAAGTCGGACGTCATGGGAACCCCGGCAGCATCAGGATGACCGGGACGTCGACGTTGGGCGGCAGATCGAGCCGGACCTCCCTGTCGAACCCGTCGACGAAGACGACGATGGGGCCGGCCTCGACGTCCTCGACGCGCACGAACGATCCGGTGACGCGGCGCGAGACGAGGCTGCTGTAGTTGGCACGCGTGACCTTGAGGGTGCCGTCGAACTCGGCGCCGTCCTCGTAGGCGACCGTGACGAGGAGCGTGCCCGTTGGCTTGGCGGCCGGCTTGGGCGCCCCGAGGCGGACGGCGATCTGCGCCCGTTTCCCCGCCGTGACGGCGATGCCGAGCTCGTCGGCGAGGCCGTGCTCGGCCGAGATCCCGTAGGTGCCTTCGTCGAGATCGTCGAAGCGCGTGCGGCCGTCGGCGGCCGTCGTCTCGCTGGCGAGTTGCAGGTTCGCGTCGTCGAGGAGCCAGACGAGCTCGCCCGCGCGCGGGGTGCCGAGTTCGTCGCGGACGAAGACGTCGATGCCGCCGCGGTCGACGGCGTTGGTCGGCGTGTCAGCGAGTGGGATGAGGAGTGCGACGGGGGTGGTGGCCTCGAGCGTGACCTCGACGGTCTCCCAGGCCTCCGGGACGCCGTGCACCCAGACGTCGTAGGTGCCGGCGACGACCTCGAAGGTTGCGATGCCGTCGGGGTCGGTGCTCCGCTCCGCGTGCGCGTCCCCGGTCTCGGTGGACTGGACGTTGACGGCTTGGCCGGCCGCGGGCGCCCCGTTGGCGTACCGGACCTGGACGGCAATCTCGCCCAGCTCGAGCTCGATGCGCACCTCGCCGACCATCGAGGCGACGAGCTCCAAGGTCGCCGACGATACGCCCATCGCCATCGCCCCGTACTCGCCCGGCGGCAACATCGTGAAGGTCACGCGACCCGCGGCATCCGTCGCGATCGGCTCGACGTCGGCGCCGCCGAACAGCACCACTTCCACGCCGGATGCGGGTGCTCCACCGGGACCGACCACCTCGACGTCGAGCGTCGCGGTCGAGATCGCCGGCCCGGGGATCGGCGCATCGAGCTGAACGACGACGAAGCTGTCACCGTCATCGACCTCGACGAAGCTCGCGACATACACGTGCTCGTCCAGCCACACCATCCACGCGCCGGGCCGCACATCGGTGAACACGGCGAGCCCGCGGACATCGGCCTGCGTCGGGAGGTTCGCTTCGCCGGCGAGCGAGAGCTGGACGCGAGCACCCGACCATGGCTGGCCATCGGAGAAGTGCACGTGCACCACCAAGGCACACTTGCCAGGCGCGACCGGCGGGCGCGGCCCGAGGATTCGCAGGATCTCCGCGTAGCGTCCGAGGAACTCGATGGGGTTGTAGTGCCAGACGTGGGAGGAGGCGGGGAGGACGTCCGCAGCGCCGCTCCACATCATGTGGGCCTCGAGCGCATCCGCGATGCCGTCTGTCCCGAAGCCACCGTCGTCGAGCCAGCGCAGCCAACCCGGGATATCGAGGTCCCACTCGCTGCGGAACTTGCACTGCGTGCGGCGCAAGAAGTGGGAGCGCTCGTCGCGGTAGAAGGCTTGGACCTCGCCGGCCTCGAGTCGACGGTCCCGCGCGAAGCCGGGGACGATCTCGACCGCGTTGAAGAGTGCATCCGGTACGTCGAGGACGAGGTCCTCGGTGTCGTCGACGAGGGTGTCGCCGTCGGTCAGCGGGTGTTCGGAGAAGAACTCGAGGTGCAGCTGGTCGAACTCGATGTTCGCGCCATCGAGGACGGCGACGAGCTTTCCGCCGGGCCACAGCGGTTGGCCGGCGCGGACGGGAATCGAGAGTCCGGAGACGACGGTCGCGCGGCCGTCCGCGCCCCGCTCTGCGACGCGGGCAGCGAACACGGGGTCGAGATCGCCGCCGGCTGCTTCGCCATCGAGCTTCCACTTGGGGCGGCGCAGCTGTTTGGCGGTGTCACCCTTGGCGGTGATGTAGCCGGGCGCGGGGTGGGCCGGGTCAGCGTAGTAGTCGACATACTGGGACTGGAACGCCGCGATCGCTTCGCGCAGCGCATCGGACCAGAGTCCGTCGAGGGCGCCGGAGTAGAAGCCGAACCGGGTGAGGCGCTTCTGGACCCACCGAATCTCTTCGGTGTCACCCGGGTCGGCATCCGGTGCCTCGGCGGGAAAGCCGACTTGCTTCTTGAGCTTGCGCTCCGCGGCCTCGAGCTCGTCGGCCGCGCGGGCATCGGCACGCTCGCGTGCGGCGACGTCGTCGTCGTTGCCGGCGCGGGGATTGGCGCGTGCGGTGGCGAGCCAGTCGTAGGCGGCCGCGCTCGCGCGTAGGTCCGCCGCGCCGAGGTGCATGAGAAGGCAATAGACCGTCCGCCTGGGGTCGAGCGGCGGCGGCGGCTCGGGCGTGTCGCCGCCGATTGGGGCCTTTGGCTCGGGCGTGTCGCCGCCGATCGGGGCCTCGGGCTCGGGCGTGTCGCCGCCCTCGCGCGCACCGTCACGGCTGGGAGCTGGTGCGTGCTCGGGACCGAAGATCGCTCGCCAGGTGTAGCCGCCGCGCGTGACCACGCCATCGGGCCACGGGCGCGACTTCTTCATCTTCTTGGGGCGTGGCTGGGTCAGCTGGAAGGCGTCGATCGCGGCGAACAGGCGGTCGTCGGGATCGGGATCCACGAGCGCCGCGTCATCGGCCGGGTCGTAGTAGGGGCTGCCGGTGGGGGTGAGGTGCGCGTGGAGGCCGAGCTTGAGCGCGATCACGTCGTCGGGCAGGTTCGTCGCACCACGACCAACGCCGAGCGGGACCTTCTTCCCGCCACCGCCGCCTGGTCCACCGGGGGTGGGATCGTCGTCGTCGGTCGGGTGCTTGCCGCGGAACATCCGGGCCGCGTGCGGGCTGAGTTCGTGGCGCAGTAGGATGAAGTTGGTCGAGCCGTACATCGCCTTGCTGGTGACTGGGTCGGCATCGAGGCGCAGGGCGACGATGTCGGCGTCGAACGGGGCGAAGATGGGGGCCGCTTCCTTGTGGCTGAGGTGGACGCCGCCGTGCCAGGTGTTGTTGGCGCCGAGTGGGTAGTAGCCGGCCTTCCGGAGCACCACCTGCAGGTGTTCTTCGAGCGCGGCGTCTTGCGTGAAGGGGATCGGCGGGTCGTTGCCCTCAGCCGGGACGGTCGGCAGGTACACCGAACGCATCCCCCACGGTCCCAGCCGCTCGAGTTCCTCGACGGGATCGAGCCGAGGCACAAGCGTGTGGTCCGGCTGCTCGCCGCGCAACGGCCAGATCGGTTGTGCGTGGAGGGATGTCTCGACGATCTTCGGCTTAGGATACGGGGTCGCCGAGACCTCGAAGTGGAGATGCGGGCCGACATCAGCTCGCTTGAATCCTGTCGAACCGACGAGCGCGATGTTCTGACCCTCTCTCACCTTGTCGCCCAGCTTCACGAGAATCTTGTGACAGTGCGCGTACCAATAGTAGCGTCGACCATCATCCGAACGCACTGAGAAGCTGCGGCCGTATCCGGCCGTCAACTCGTCGTGCACATGATGCACCGTCCCGCTACAAACAGATTTGATGTCTGTACCTTCAGGGGCACTCAGATCAATCCCCTGATGATAGTGAAAAGACGCAAACCCAGCCCCCGGCGCGCGCCGATCACGAGGGTATCCAAATGCCCCAATCAGACATTTCCCGAAGCTATGGCCTTGATTCGGACACTTGAAGAGCTTCGACGTCGCCTTCGTGAAGAAGGCGGTCCTGCAGATGCTGGCGCCGCTACTCTTGCCGTCCGGACCAAAGTCCACACAGGGCAATCGCGGCTTCATCTCGGAGCCCGGGACCGGGTTCCGAAACAGGTCCTTGGAATCACTCATCGCTTGTGCCCACCTACGGTGGATCCCATGACTGCAAGCGGAACGTCCCGTACGCAACGAAACCCGATCCGCTCGGACCCGTCTTCCGAATGACCCTTCGAAAGATACGAATCGTGAACCTTAATCACACCGGTATCCGGTCCCAGCAATTCGACAAATGTCTCCTTGCTAGAACGGGCTATGCCGAGACGGGTAGTCTTGAACACACCTTCGTATCCGTCAAGCCACGAACCACCGCGAGTCCCGACCATGTAATCCTCGCAGCGCTCTCGCGTGTCATGTTCCGGAGCGTGGCTGTACTGCCCGCAACGCCGCGCGCGGGACCAGGCCACCCACTCTTGCACATTGTGTAGCATGTCGCACACCCCGTGTCGGGTACGCGTGTAGGGCCGAGCACACACCTCGTGCGGCCCTGCATCAGTCGCAGCGGTGTCGATCGCGCCCCGTTCGGCCCATGTCTCTTCCACATCGGTCTTCGGCCACGGCGTCGTTGGCGGGTTGCGGTCGAGGATCCATGACTTCTCCGCACCGTCGACTTCGCGATCGAAAACTGTGCGATCCCAGAAGCACCGTGGATCTTGCTTGTCGCAAAGCGACTCGCGCTCGACGCTCCCGCTTCGCGCGGCGAACTCGAACTCCATCGCGATCGCGAGCCGCTTGCCGACCCAGGCGCAATAGCGCTCGGCGGCATCGTACCCGATGCAATTCATCGGAAAGCTCCCCTTCCCGGTGCGGACGATCCGCGGCAGGCCCTCTGCACGATACGGCTTCTCGTGCCAGGCGACGTCCGCTGTACACAGTGCGGATGGTTCGCCGTCGAACCCGCGCTCGAAGCACGCACCCCGTCGCCCGCATTCCTCGCGCGAATCGCACACCGCCCTCTGCCCGAACTGATCCCACGCCGCCCGCGTCATCGCGTCGTACGAGCACGCGATGTACTGGTCCGTGGTCACCTCCGTCCGATCGATGTCGAACGTCGGCACCTCCGCGATCTTCTCGACGGTCTTCCCCCACTCCGCCCTCGGGATGTCCAGCGGATGACGCAGGTCTCGCTCCGTGTAGCGCATCTTCCCGCCGTGGATCCGCACCATGTCCGGGCCCCGCGAGAGGAACACCTCGCGTGTGACGACCGCCCCAGCCGCGAACTCGATGTCCTCGATGAACCCGCCGAGTTGAAGCACGGGGTCCGTCGCGGCGATCCGGATCCGCTCGGTACACGCAGGCACGGTCACCGACTCGCCAAAGCCCACGCTGGCTAGCTTCGGCGCGCCGTCCAGACCGAGGAACACGTCGACCCCGAGCGGTGCACCCGTCAGCGACGTCGCCTTCGGGATGAAGGTCGCGAGCTGGAGTCCCGCGACCGACGCGAGGTCGACGACGGTCGTCTCGCCGGCGCGGGCCTCGACGCGGATCGCCCCCGACGTGCAGTGGTAGGCGATCTCGATGTCGTGGGTTCCCGGCTCGACCTCGATCGGCGTGGACAAGACCGCGGTCGCCTCCGCGTCCGCCGAGCGGCGCCACGTCGCGTCCGGCGGCAGGTCGAACTGGATCAGCGCGGGTGATGGTGCCAGCTCCTCGCCGGGCGCCTGCGTGCATGCCACCGCGAGCCCGGCCACCAATGCGGACAGCAATCGACTCGTCATCGCTCACTCCCCCCTGCGCGTCCGCGCGGACGCACCGCGACCGCCGCTTCACGCGAGCGGCACGCGACCTCGAGATCGCGCAATGCCCGTTCGCTCGACGCCTGCGCATCGGCGTCCACCGCCTGCGGGATCCCGCTCACGAGACTCGCCGCGGCCCATTCGTACGCCAGGACGTCACCGCCACGTGTGACCTCCACGGTCAGGACCCCCGTAGCACGCGGTCCAGTTCGCCCGTCGAACACCAGATTCCCCAGGCTGTACGCCACGAGCTTCCCGTCGTGGTGCTCGACCGGCTGCAACACGTGCGGGTGATGGCCGGCGACGATCGACGCGCCAGCCTGCAGCATCGCGTCCGCGAACGCACGGTCGCGCGTCGTCGGACACGCGGCTCGCTCACGCCCCATGTGGACCGAGACCACGACGACATCCGCCCGTCGCTTCGCCTCGCGGACCGCCGAGCTCGCGCGCAGGAGATCGAAGCCGTGCGCGACGCCGGCGCGAGCCTCCGCCGCGAGCGTCGCCCAGCTCGCCGTGACCCGCGAGAAGCCGAGAAACGCGACCCGCACGCCATCCACGTCGACGACCGCAGGCGCATAGGCGTCGGCCGCAGTGCGGCCTGCGCCCACGGACACCATGGAGGCGCGGCGAACCTCGCCAAGGGTCGCCGCGAGCCCGTCGGCGCCGAAGTCCCACGCGTGGTTGTTGCCGAGGTTGACCACGTCGACTCCGGCGGTCGCCGCGGCGTCGAGAAGGGAACTCGGCGCGCGGAAGCTGAAAGCCTTCGGTTGACGTGTGCCTCCGCGGCCGACCGTCGTCTCGAGGTTGACGATCGCGACGTCAGCCTCGCGCAGCCACGGAGCGACACTCGCGAACGGGTCCTCCCCGGCCGCGAGCGCGCGGCGGATGTTCGACTCGCCGTGCACGTCGCCCCCGAACGCGAGCCGAATGGTCTCGCGACGCACCGCCCGCGTCGCCACGGGTTCGGAGGGCTCGCGAGGTCCCGCCGACGCCGAGCCACCACGACCGGGATCCGACGCGTCGACGTCCGAGGGCAGTGCGACTCCGCCTCGCGCCTCGGCCTCCCGAATCGTCGGGCCCCGCATCCCGCATCCACCGAGCGCCGCGGCGCACGCCAGCCCGAGCCGTCGTGTCCCACCACACGCGGCCGCCCGCTTCGGCCTCACCGCAGCACCCCCACCATCATGCTTCGTCGCCACGCGAAGCGCGTCGCGTCGCTCCGGCGCGCGCGGGCGCGATCGACCGCAAGCATGACGACGCCGGCCACGAGGACGGCCACGCCGATGCTCAGCGCCGCGATAGCGGGCTTGCGATAGCTCGTCACCTCGAGGAACAGCGGGTTGTCCGGCTGCACGCGCTCCGTCGTCGGCGTCGCCAACAACACGGCCCCCGCGACGAGCACCGCTACACCCGACGCCGTGACACCGATCCCCGCTTTGCCGAGGCTCGACAGCGGCGCGCGACGCCCATTCGACCGGTCATCGCGCCCAGCCGGCGCGCTCGAGACGACCGGCGGCGGCGGCTCGGCCTCCGGCACCTCGACCGGGGCCGCGAGCTCCGGCCGGAGCTTCCCGACGTCGCGCTCGACGGCGTCGAGCAGATCGCTGAGCCCGCAGCGCTCGCACTCCACGGAGAGGAGAGTTCGGCGCTTCCCCGCGTCTGCCAGCGTCGCGAACTGGTAGTCGATTGCGTAGATCTCGGGCGCGTCCTTGGCGGCTCTCTCCGACCAGCGCACCACGATCGTCAGCTCGCGCGGGGCCGTCCGTTCCTCATGGAACCCGCGGGCAGTCAGCCGCTCGCGGACCCCGGCCCGCAGCTGCGGACCGACGAACTCGTCCTGTTCGCCGAGCTTGGTGTCGACGGTGATGACGATCGGCACATCGAGGACGTCGGGGGTGGAGGACGCGGGCTCCGTGGTTGGCGCGGCGGTCGCTTCGTCTTCCGCCGCGCCGCTACCCGCGTGCGATCGGCTTGCGAAGAGTTGCGCGACCACTGTGATCACAACGATGGCGGTACTGCGTGCGCATCTGCGTTGCATCGGCTTCAATCCCTGAAGAGATTCACCCAGGTGGGTCCATCGACACCGAAGAGTACCAGGTCGACGGAGGCGTCCTCGAAGGCTGTGCCCTCGAGCAGCAGGTCGTCGAACCCGTTGCCATCGACGTCTCCGACCGCGTAGGCCTCGTGGAAGTAGTACGTGAACGACGGGGCAGCCGGCCGCACCACCCGTCCCTCACCGTCGAGCGCGAGCAACACCGAGTAGGTCGACGTCCCCGCGACGTCGTAGCCCGGCTGCCGAGTCTCTCCCGGGTCGACGACCGTCACGATCGCGACCGCGGCAGCATCCGGAAAGTCGCCGTCGATCGCCTGCACCATGTACGTCACGCCGTACGAGGTCAGCGGGACGAGCTTGGCGTCCTTGTCCTCCGCGAGCGCGCCGAGCAGTGGCGCGACGAATGGGTGGCTCTTCTTCACCTTGCGCGGCGGTGACGGCTTGCGCAGCTTGGTGCCCGCTGGCGCGGCGTCGTGCACTGCGAGGTACGGCCCCTTGTTGCCACGCGGCCGGTAGCGGAGTCGCCACCACGCCTCCGTCATCCCGATCTCTGCACCGGCCTGGGCCCACGCTACCGGTTCCGACACCCCGCCCGAGCTGATGAGTCGCAGTCTCGGTAGCGCGGCGAGTTCGGGTGCGATGCGGCGGTCGCCGGCCCACATCTCGGATCGACCGTCGAGCGCGTTGATCATCGCGACGACCTGCTCGCTGTCCTTGGCGTGCACGAGCACCTCGACCCAGCCCTCGCGCATCGTGGCGTAGTAGGCCGGGCCGATCGGGGACTGCACGGGCTCCTCGGGTACGGCCGGTGCGTCGGTTGCCGCTCTCGTGGACGTTGGCGTTGCGGCAGGGTCGATCACCGGGATCGCGGCGGAGGGAGCGTCGTGGGTCGGGCTCGATCCCGCAGCACCGGCCCCCGCGTCGGCGGCAGCGCCCGCCGGCTCGACGGGGGTCACGACGGCTGCCCGCGGACCGCAGCCCGCGAGCAGTAGGGTTGCGAGCAGCCCTCGCACCGACCGGATGGGCGTTGGCGCGTGCTTGGACGGACCCGCGATGGCGCGGGGCGAGGTTCGTGGTCGGCGGCGGGTGGAGCAGCGACTCGTCATGGCAGCCCCCAAAAGCACGCCTCGGGCCGCCGGCTGGTCGACGCGATTCCAACGACTTCCGAGCATGTGTCCCGCGCCTCGGGAAGCCGAGTTCCCCGGTGGAGGAACGCGACTTCCCGCCGCTGCGCGACCATCCGAGGACTCGAACCGAGCGGGCCTCGCCCCGTCCCCCGCGGCGGCATCACGGAAGGTCGGCCCCCGCGACGTCTGGCGTCGCATCCTCGGCCGGCCTCGGCTCGCCGTCGATGTCGACCAAGGGATCCCCGACGCTCCACAGCGCGACGTCGCCGAACGTGACGCCACCAGCCGCAGTGAGCCCGAAGCCGCCGCCGTTGTAGTTCTCAAACCAGGCGGTCGCGTCCGCCATGTCGAAGCTGCCGACCGCGACGTTGCCCATACCCGGCACCAGGACCTCGGTTGCGCTGTACGTGATCTCCGCAGCAGCACACGTCAAGTCATCCCCCGTGGCCGCGCGGCTGACGAGAATGCTGTTGCGGACGGTGACGGCGTCTGGGTTGGCGCAGCTCAGGCTCGCCGACACCCCGAGGCTGCCGCCCAAGGTTGTATAGAGGATAGCGGCCGCTGAGTTGTCGACCGTCATCGCGGTCACATCGGCGGCGCCTCCTACGAAGCAGTTCCGCAGGTAGCCCTCCGCTCCGCCCGTCAGCACGATCCCACCGCCGGTGTTGTTCACGACCTCGGTGCGGTCGAGGTAGAGGCTGGCCGCGCTCACCGAGATCCCGGGGAACCCGCTCGCCGGGTTCAAGGTCAACCGCACCGACTGCACGTACACCTCCGCCCCCCCCTGCACCCGCAGCGTCGCCGCGCCACCACCCGTGTTCACCCACTGCGGCACCATCGCCCCGTCATCGGCAAGCAACGCGTACACCGTACCCGCCCCGCTGATCGTCACCGCCTCGTCATACGAAGCCCCGTCGAAGATCCGCAGCACCACCTCCCCGCCCTGCCCAAGATCCGAAACCGCATCCCCAATCCCTTCGTACTCCATCCCCTGCCCGACGTCGTGCACGTTCCCCGCATCGAAGCACCCACCCGTCGCGATCCTGCACGCGCTCTCCGGGCACTGCTCGTGGAACGAGCACCCGACGCACGCACTCGTCGCCTCGTCGCACACCGGCGTCGTCCCATCGCACGCGCTGGGATTCGTCGGCGTGCACGCCACGCACTCGCCGTCGCCTCGGCACACCGGAGCCGCCGCGTCCTTCGCCTCACACGCCTGATCCGGAAACCCCGCCTCGGTGCACGCCACACACACCGACTCCACGCACACCGGGCTCTTGGGGTCCGTGCACTCGCGCGAGTCCATGCACCCGCCACCAGTCGAGTTGGTCTCCGCCGTCTCGGTCTCCGTCTCGCTCTCGCTGCCGCTCATCGACATCGACCCGGTCCCGACCGTGCTCGGATCTCCCGTCGGCTCGCTCGTCACATCCGCGGTGCCGGCCGTCGCCGACGAGCTCGATCCCTCCGCCACAGTGGTCGAGCCGTCGGCTGCAGCGACCGTCGAGTGGCACGCGGCGATGCCCAACACTGCCGCGAGTAGATCTCGCTCGGTCACGGGAGGTCTGCCCCCGCGACATCCGGCGTCGCATCCTCCGCCGGCCTCGGCTCGCCGTCGATGTCGACCGGTGGATCCCCAACTCGCCATTCTGCCGCCGACAACAGCGCCGCCGGCGGGCTGTTGAGATGCAGGTCGGTGGTGATGCCGACGAACCAGTTGGCCATGACCGAGCCCAGCGCGACGTTCCCGACGCCAGCGAGCGCGTTCTCGGTCGCGGAGTACGTGGCCGCGAGTTCCGGGCAGTCGAGGTCCGCTCCGCTCCCCGTCTTCACGAAGAGGCTGTTGCGGGCCTCGACCGAGTCGGGGTTCGAGCACCGAAGCGCAGCACCCGCGCCGAAGCCATCGTCGTAGCCCACGAGCGTGGAGTAGAGGATAGCGACGGCGGCGTTGTCCACCGACACTGCCGGGTTGTCGCTCGCGGGTCCTCCTCCGAGGAGGCAGTTGCGAACAAAGCCCGACGCTGCGCCCGTCAGCAGCAGACCACCGCCCGTGTTCCCAAGAACCTCGGTGCGATCGAGGTAGAGGGTCGCCGCGCTCACTGAAACACCCGGGAACCCGCTCGCCGTGTTCGCCGTAAGCCGCACCGACTGCACGTACACCTCCGCTCCGCCTTGCACCCGCAACGTCGCCGCGCCACCGCCCGTGTTCACCCACTGCGGCACCATCGCCCCGTCATCCGCCAACAACGCGTACGCCGTACCCGCCCCGCTGATCGTCACCGCCTCGTCATACGAAGCCCCGTCGAAGATCCGCAGCACCACCTCCCCCCCCTGCCCGAGATCCGCGACCGCATCCCCGATCTCCTCGTACTCCATCCCCTGCCCGACGTCGTGCACATTCCCCGCATCGAAGCACCCACCGGTCGCGATCCTGCACGCGCTCTCCGGGCACTGCTCGTGGAACGAGCAACCGACGCACGCACTCGTGGCCTCGTCGCACACCGGCGTCGTCCCATCGCACGCGCTGGGATTCGTCGGCGTGCACGCCACGCACTCGCCGTCGCCTCTGCACACCGGCGCCGCCGCGTCCTTCGCCTCGCACGCTTGATCCGGAAAGCCCGCCTCGGTGCACGCCACGCACACCGACTCCACGCAGACCGGGCTCTTGGGGTCGGCGCACTCGCTCGAGTCCATGCACCCGCCGCCGGTCGAGTTGGTCTCCGCCGTCTCGGTCTCCGTGTCGCTCTCGCTGCCGCTCATCGACATCGATCCGGTCCCGACCGTGCTCGGATCTCCCGTCGGCTCGCTCGTCACATCCGCCGTGCCCGCCGTCGCCGACGAGCTCGATCCCTCCGCGACCCCATCGCAGCTCGGATCGTCCTCCACCGTCTGCATGTCGCCGCACGCCGCGTAGCACGCGTTCGTGGCCGGCCGCGCCGCGACGCACCCGTCGTCGGCCTCGAACTCGCACCGCCCGCTCGCGCAGTACCGCAGCTCCCCGCCGTGCTTGCGCTCGCAGTACGCGTCACCGTCTTGGTTCTCGCAGTGCTCCTCCACGAAGCCGCTGATCCGGCAGGCCTGCGCGCCGAGCAGCCCGAGCCCGAACCCGCACACCTGCATCACCCGTCGTCGTCGTCGATTCGCCATCGTGAACTCCTTCGCGTCCCCGTTCGCCCGCACGCCCGCATCCCACCGCATCAGAACCGCCCTCCGACGCCGAGCCCGGCGAAGCGCCGCGCCACCGCAGGCGTCACCGTCACTCGGCGTCCGCCCTGCTTCGGGCGCGTGAACGCCATGAGCGCGCCCGCAATCACGGCCGCTCCGCCTGCAGCCAACAGCACGATGCCCGGCGTCCGCGTGCTGGTCCCCGCGTAGCGCGCGTGGTCCTCGGCCTCGCGATTCGTCTTGTCCGGCAGCGCGACCATCACCGCCCCACCGACGACGCTGGCCGCCCCGAGCCCGAGGAACACGTAACCGGCCACCGCGACCGGGCGCTTGCGGGCCTTCTCACCGTCGTCACGTGGCCCACTCGGTCCGTCCGCAGGGCCGCTCCCCGCGGTCACGGACGGCGTCGGAGGTGCTTCCTCGGCCGTGTCCGCGAGCGCGTCGAACCTCGCGCCGAGCGCCTCGGTGATCTTCGCGACCGTCATCTCCTCGGTGCACGGGGCGCACGTCCCTCGCTCCGACGTGCGACCGGCATCGGCGGCCCAGGGCGTCGTCTCCACCGCGAACTCGAACGCGGTGCCCTTGCCGCTGGTGTCCGTCACCTCCACGCGGATGCGACCGCGGGTCTGCGGAACCACGGCGATGCCGCGCTGCTTTGCTGCGGCGCGGATCTCATGCTCCAGCCGCCGATCGAACACCGCGCCGAACTCGCCGAGCGTGCTGGTGTCGATGTCGATCGCGATCGAACGTGCACCGTCGGCGGCAGGGGCATCAGCGCCCGCCTTGGCCGTCGGCGGCGACGCTGGACCGGCAACGAGCAACGCGATCTGAACGAAGGGAATCCATGGGTTCATTCGGGCACCACTCCTCGAAGCGCTTCGCACTGACCGACGGCACGGACGACGACCGGGTCGGCGCTCCCGCGCCCGGCCGCAATGCAACGATCGAACTGACGCGCCGCCACGAGCGCTTGCACGAGCTCGCGCTTGTGCTCTCGGGCGTCCGACCAACACGGCTTCTTCGCGAGGTGCGAGAGCTGCTTGGTGTACTGGCCGGCGTCCCGCGCATCCGCGGCGGCCTCCCGGGTCGCCTTGCACGATTCGGTCTCGTGCTCGGGCAGCTTCGGCACGACCGCAGGCTTGGCGGCCGCAGGAGCAGGCTTCGGAACGCTCGGCACCTTGGTTGGGGAGAGCGACGGGCCGGGGGTCGACGGCTTGGTCGGGATCGCGGGCGCCGGTGTCGGCTCGACAGGTCGCGCGGGACTCTCCGCGGCCACAGGGGATTCCGAGGCGGCCTTCGCAGGCTGAGCCCCGGCAGCCGCAGGATGTTCACCGCTGCCGCCATCTCCACCGCCGACGCCGGCGCTGACGCTCGCCGGCGTGCTCCGATCCCCGTCGCGATCGCCGAGACCAGACACGACGACCGCGATCACCACACCGACGACGACGATCGCGGCAGCGCCGATCCACAGGCCCCTAGTGCGGCCTCGAACCGCCGGATCCGAGATCCCCGCCACCTCGGGCAACGTCGGGTCGCGGCGATGGATCTCCATCAACAACGAGGCGCGCGTGCGCGTCGAGGCCAGCACCTCCGGCGGTCGCGCATGCTCGGCGTCCTCCCCCAACGTCGTCACTTGCCCGAGCACCGCGCCGCCACCGAGGCCACCTGAGGCCGCGAGTTCATCACTGCGATCGGCGTCGACCTGCACGCCCTCGAGCTGCTCCACGAGTGCATCGAGTCCGATGCGCTTCGACGCGTCACGCACCAGCGCCGCCTCGACGAGCAGCGCGAGCGACTCGGGAACATCGGCGCGCGCCCGCGGCAGCCGATACTCCGGCGCCTCGGGATCCAGCTTCCACGCCACGGCGACAGCCTCGGACTTGCTGCCGTACGGCGCCTCGCCCACCAGCATCTCGGCGAGCGTGGCCCCGAGCGCCCACACATCCATCGCCGCGCAGGGCGACGCGCCGGCCGCCTGCTCGGGCGCCATGTAGTGCTTCGTCCCGGGTCGCTCGAACACCGCGGTCAAACGCGACGCATCGCGCTCGCCGGCGCCTGCGCTGGCGGGAAGGACCGGCGCTGCGAGCCCGAGATCGAGCAGCATCGCGCGGTCGGACAGGACCAACACGTTGCCCGGCTTGACGTCGCGGTGCACGAGCCCGCGGCCATGCATGAGCTGCAGCGCACGACCGACATCACGAGCGATCCGCACCGCTCGACCGGCGGGCAGCGGGCCGGTCATCACGAGTTCGTCCGCGAGCGCCGGCGCCCGTACGAACGCCGTCGCGACGTACGGCAGACCGCTCTCCAGCACGCCACCGCCGATCGTCCGCACGAGGTTCGGATGCTCGCCGAGCTGAGCACCCACCACCGCCTCGTTGCGCATGCGCGGCAGCACATCGGCCCGGGCAGCGTTCTTTCCGCTGGCCACCTTCAGCGCCACCGCGACGCCCGAGCCGTCGGTGGTGTGGGCGAGGTAGACCGTCGTCATCCCGCCCTTGCCGAGCACGTCCTCGATCTCGTAGGCCCCACCGGCAACGCGGGCCCCCGGCCGCAGGATGCCCGCTTCGAGCGCCATGCCGCCGAGCTGCCGCATGTCCGACGACGCGGCACTGTCGTCGTCGTCGTAGGACGGCGGCGCGCCGCCGCGGTGATCGTCTTCGCCGCCGTCGCGTGCCGGGTTCGTCATGGCTTCACCACCGGGCTCGAGCTCCACTTCGCGTTTCCCGGGCCGTAGATCGTCAGCATGTATCGCCGCCCCGCTTCGAGCCGGACCGTCGCCACGTCGTACCAGACGGCCGCGCCCTCGGGTCGCCACTTCGCGCGCTGGCTGCCGGCGGGCAGCACCAGATCTGTCGACTTGCTCCCGATCTTGCGGATCTTGCCACCGATCAGCACCTCGCACTTCACGAAGGGGGCGAGCCGAACCTCGACCTTCGGCTTGCTCGGTGCCTTCGCGGTAGGCTTGGGCGCCACGCCGTCGGCATCGGGCAAGGCACTCGGCGCTGCGGCGGGCGGCGAGTCGGTCGTCGGCGGAATCTCGGGTACAGGATCGGCGCTCGCGTGCGGCTGCGCCTCGGGCGGGGCCGGCGCGACGGGGCTCAGTGTCGGTCCGGGCACGGCCGTCACCGCCGGTGCACTCACGGCGGGTGCCGGCGGCACTGCGACGGGATGGAGCACCGGGCCGGACGGCAGCTCGGGTTGCTCGTCTGCGGCCTCGCGCTGGACCGCCGGCATCGACGCAGGCGCGGCAACCGGAGCCGCGGCCTGCGGGGTTCGGGTCTCGGGGCCGAGCGCGAGCCATGCCACCACGACGCTCGCCAGCGCCGTCACGATCGCGGCGGCTGCGATCATCCACGTCCGCCGCGACCTGCCCTCATCGATGGCCGGCATCGCCACCCGGCTCGAGACCTCCGAACCTGCGGCCTGCGACGGATCCGTCCCCAGTGCGAAGGCCTGACTCCCCTGCGCCTGCGGGGCCTGGGTTCGCATCCTCTGTAGCTCATCGGCGCCGAGCACCGCAGTTCGATCGACGGGGTCGGGCCTGGCGTCGGGCGAGAGGTTGACGGTCGCCGCGTTCTCGCTTCCGTTCACGATCGACGGCCGCGCGGCCTCGGGCGGTGCGCTGGGTGCGGGCGCCGGCGCTGCTGCAGCCGGGGCCGCGCGAGGGTCGGGACGCCGCGGCTCCGAGCTACGCGCGGGCGCGGCGACCGGCGGCCCCTGCAGCTCGACCGTGGGTCCACTCGGGGGCCGACCCGCGCGTCGCATGAACACCGGTGCGTCCGGGTCGCTGCCCGCGTGCACGCGCTCCCCGATCACACCTGCGGACGCGGGCTCACCGGGCTGCCCCACAGGGGACTCCGCCGCAGCGACCCCGTCGACCTCACCCGTCTGCGCGCCGGCGGCAGCGCGGATGTCTTCGATCAGCTCGAGGATGTGCGCCGGCGGCACCTCGATCTCCGCCTCGGTGTAGCCCGAGTGCGGGCCGCCATCGACCTGGCGCTCGTACAACACCCGAACATCCGCAGCATCGGCCACAGGCCCGCGCCAGCGCTTGAGCAGCGCGAGCGCCTCGTTGGCGTCCGCGCGGTCGTGATGGTTGCGGACCACGCAGCAGCGATAGAACTCGAGGAGCTCGGGGGGAAAGCCGGGCGTCTCGATCTCGGGCGGCGCCTTCGACAGCGCAGCGCCGATGAGCTCGGCCTGCGTCCCGCGGGCCCGGAATTCCAGCCCGGTCACGAGTTCGTAGAAGATCGCCCCCACCGCGAAGACGTCGAGCTTCGGCGTGGTGATCGACTGCAGCTGCTCGGGCGACATGTACTTCAACTTGCCGCGGATCAGCCCCTCGGTGATGTCGGCCATGCGCTTGCCGACTCCGAAGTCCATGATCTTCACCTCGCCCGCCGAGCTCACCAACACGTTCTGCGGGTTGATGTCACGGTGGACGATGCCTGCCTCTTTCCCCGCCCTGCGGAAGTTGTGGGCGTAGGCGAGCCCCTCGAGGATCTCGCGCACCATGTAGACGGCGATCGCAACCGAGAACGGCCGCCCCATGTGCCGCATGCGCGTCATCATCTGCGCCAGATCGACGCCGTCGATCCGCTCCAGCTCGATGTACAGCACGTCGTTCACGACGCCGGCGTCGAGGCACTGCACGATGTTCGAGTGGGAGAGCTGCGACGCGAGCGCGATCTCGTTGAGCAGCGCCTCGCGGTTGGCGTCCGCCATCGCGACCTGATCGCGCCGGCGCATCGGCATCTTGAGCGCGCACACCTTCATGCCACCGCCGTAGATCGGCTTGCGCGCGAGCCAGACCGCGGCCATGCCCCCCGAGCCGAGCGTCCGCACGAGCTCGTACTTGCCGAGCCGCAACGGCTCGGGCGTCGGACGCTCGCCCGGGGTCTGCGCTCGAGGCCGGCGCGGCGACGATTCGGTCATCGAGAACTCCTCCTCGCGTGGCTTCCGTTCCACGCGCCGCGCTGCGCTGCGGCGGGGAGAGCATACCGTGCCCCGGTGATCGAACGCCATCGCGCGGTGCCGCGATCGCCTGCTACGGACGTGCCAGACCTGTCCCGAAGGGCCATCGGCCAAACGGCCAGTTCGGCGGGAGGCCAGGTCCTGGCCCCGATGAACCCGCCATGTCGCTCGTCGCCGGTCACTCGCGTCCCGCGGTGAGCAAGTCGCGGGCCATGCCGCTCATGGCCCTTCGGGACACGTCGCGTTGATCGTTCCTCGCGAAGGAACAGTCACCGCGTTCGGCGGCGGAACGTCGAGGTACGCTCGGTGAACCTCGACGTGCGTCGGCTCGGCGGTGGATACCTGCGCGCCTCAGCCCCGTCGACCGAGCACACGCCGGCGGATAGACTGAGGCCCGCTCTGGTTGCTCGAGCAGGAGGCGCTCCATGTCCCTCGCGAACACGCCCGATCTGGCCACCGCGCAGCACTTGCTCACCGCGACGCTCAGCCAACGCCGCGAAGGCGAGGTCTACGAGGAGCGACTCGTCCACGCGACCCTCCACGTCCTCGGACCCGAGGAGACGGCATCGTACGTGCTCCCCTACCCGCGTGCGGTCGGCGGCCGCTCCGAGCACGCCGACATTCCCCTCATGCACGCGTCCGTCAGCTCGGCCCACTTCGAGCTGACGTTCGGCGAACACTCGATCATGCTGCGTGATCTGGGGAGCCGCAACGGCACATGGGTGGGTCGCGCCCGTGTGCATGACGCCATCGAGCTGCATGACGGCGCCGAGTTCTTCGCAGGCGGCTGCGCGCTGCGCATCGAGTTCGCGAACGAGCAGGCGCGGCCGATCGCGGTGGACAGTTCGTTCCACGGTCTGCTCGGGACGAGCAAGAAGATGCGCGAGCTCTTCGCGCTGCTCGCCCGCGTGGCTCCGCTTCCGCTGTCCGTGTTGCTGCTCGGCGAGACCGGCACTGGCAAGGAGGAGGTCGCGCGGGCGTTGCACCTGGCCTCGGGTCGGCCGGGCACGCTCGAGGTCCTCGACTGCAGCACGATCCCGCGCGAGCTCGCGGAGTCGGCGATCCACGGCTACCGCCGCGGTGCGTTCACCGGCGCGACCGCCGACCACCCCGGCGCCTTCGAGCAGGCGAGCGGCGGCACGCTGCTCATCGACGAGATCGGCGAGCTGCCGCTCGACCTGCAGCCCAAGCTCCTGCGGGTGCTCGATCGCGGTGAGGTCCAGCGCGTCGGCGACACCCAGGTGCGCCCGGTGGATGTCCGCGTGTTGGCGGCCACGAACCGCGATCTACAGGCCGAGGTCGCGGCCGGCCGCTTCCGGGCTGATCTCTTCCACCGACTCGCACAGCTCACGATCGCGCTGCCACCGCTGAGGGAGCACCCCGAAGACATCCCCGTGCTCGCGCGTCACTTCTTGGTGAAGGTCGCCGCCACGGCCGGGCAGCCGTTGCATCTCACGGACGAGGTGATCGCGCTGTTGAGTAGGCAGCGCTGGCCCGGCAACGTGCGCGAGCTGAAGACGGTGATCGAGCGCAGCGGCTACCTCACGCGCGAACCCGGCATCCGCGTCGGCGACGTGATCCTCGACGGGGAGGGGATTCGGAGCGTGCGGGAGCACCAGCTGTTCGAGCTCCCACTGAAGGAGGCCCTCGAGCTGCTCACGGACCGGTTCGCGCGCGACTACTGCCAGCAACTGATCGCGCGCCACGGGGGTGACCTCGATGGCGTCGCCACGCAGATGGGGTACTCGCGCAAGGGCCTGCGGGAGTTGATGCGGCGGGTCGGATTGCGGGACGACTAGCTCTGCTGCCAGACGTACTCCCCCCCGCGCTCCCCCAACCACCGCTTCCTCGCCTCGAACTCCGGCATCACCCGCTCCACCAACCGCCAGAACTCCGGCGTGTGGTGCAGCTCCTGCAGGTGCGCGAGCTCGTGCACGATCACGTACTCGATCGCGCTCGGCGGCAGCAGCACCGTCGCCCAGTGAAAATTCACCACCCGCCGCGCCCCGCAGCTCCCCCAGCGGTTCCCCAGATCCCGCACCTCCACACCCGCCGGCTGCACCTCGAACCTCCCGGCAAACCGTTCCACCCGCGGCCCGATCCAGCCCAGCGCGTGGCTCGTGTACCACCCCTCGAAGTGCACCCTGCCCTGCGCCCGGGCGTCCCGGCGCAGCTGGAACCGCCCCGCGGACAGCCGCAGCGGCACCGCCTGCGATCGCACCAGCTCCAACCGGTACGAGCGGCCCAGGTACCAGAACGCCTCGCCGGTCACGAACTCGCGGCCGACCATCCGATCGCGCAGCGCGGCCTTGCGCGCCAGCGTCGTGTACAGCCACATGCGCTTGTCGTGGACGAACCGCTCGATCCGACCGATCGCCACGTCCATCGGCGCGTCGACGCGGACCTGCCCGTCCCGCTCGACCGTGAGCTCGACCGTCCGCCGCCGCGCGCTCCGGCGCACCGGCAATCGCAGCTCCCCCAGCGCGACGACCTCGTTCATGTGGTGAGCCTCGCGTGGTTGTTCCGCGCCAGCTCGACCAGATCGTCGGCGAGCTTGCCCAACGCGTCGAACTCGCACAGGTCCTCACCGTCGAGGCGCGTCACCAACCACCCCTTGAGCTGCGCGACCGCGGCCCCCCTCTTCCAGAAGCCCGCGAGCCGCAGCTCGGATCGCAGGTGATCGACCACGTCCACCGTCAACGCCCGCAGCTTCTCCAGCCCCGCCGCGTCCATCGGCACCGTGACCACCTTGCGCATCACGTCGAAGAACGGCGCCTGGGTCTGCGGATCCAACCCGCTCTCATCCGCCTCCCGCCCGCCTCGCGCCGCCGCGAACAGCGGCCCGAGCTGCTCGACGATCTCCTCCCAGTGCCCCTCGTGCTCCTCGAGGATCGTCTCCAGCCGCTCGCTCAACGACTGGTAGTGCACAGGGTCCTCCCCCTCGTGCATGCGGATGTGGTGCCGCAGCGCGTGCTCCATCTCGCTGGCCTTCGCCCGCGGTGACGGCACCCGGCCGATATGCGCGTCGAACTTCGCGTCGAGGATCTCGACCGGCGGCACCTTGGGGTCGATGCCGAGCGAGATGACGTGCTCGTCGATCAACGCCCGCACCTTCTCGCCGACCTCGCGCCCGATCGGCCGCTCGCCGCCGCGGTACAGCCGGCGGGCCCGCTCGTGCAACGCGGTGAAGTGCTTCGCGTCCTCGAGGTAGGGCCGGGCCTCGGCCCGCGGCAGGACCGTGTCGAGGGTCGACAGGAAGTCCTTGAGCTCGACGTGCATCTGCGCCCGGAGCTTGTCGTCGCGTAGGGCCTCGAGGGCCTCGACGTCGCTGGTGACCTCGTCGGCGCCAGGCGCCGGGTAGCGCTCGAAGTCCGCGAGGTTCGCGTCGGCCAGCCCGAGCATGACCGTCAGCGTGCTGCGCCACAGATCCGGGGCGACCTCGGCCGCGCGGTGGGCGGTGTCCAGGCGGAACGGCACGACGTCGCGGATCGCGTTCTCGTAGGACGTGCGCGCGGGCCAGCCGTCCGGGCGCTCGAACTCCTCCGGCGTCAGCTTGAGCGTGTAGCGGCTGCGGCCGAGGTCGCACAGCACGAGCAACGCCGCGGCGAGGCCCCGCTTCTTCTTGCCCATGCCGGCGAGCGCCGCCGGCTCGAGCATCGACAGGACCTTGAAGCACAGCGGCTCGACCAGGAGCACGAGATCGCGGGCGGCGGCGTCCCGATCGAGCGGCGTGGTGCTGCGGTCGAGCAGCCGCCGCACCGCGTGGACGAAACGGGGGTGCAGCTGGCTGTACTCGTCCTTGCCCGCGGCCACCGACGGCGCCAACAGGAACCGCTCGAGGGCGATCACGGCGCGCATCGCCGCGCGGGCGGTGCCGTCGCCGAGCATCGCGGCGCGCTGCGGATCGCCGATCCCCGGGTGCTTCCACCCGCGGAACTGCTCGGCGAGGGTCTCCCGCTCGCGGCGCGAGAGCACGCCGCTGACGACGATCCCCCGCGCGTCGAACATCGCGACCAGCCGCGCGTGCTGGTCGCGGAGCTTGGGCAGCTCCTCCTTGATGCTGTGCAGCGCCCCGTCGACGTCATCCTGCTCGTACGCGGCCAGGGCCTCGGCGAGGTGGCGCGCGACGCCGTAGTAGTCGACCACGAGCCCGACCCGCTTCTTCTCGCCGTGGGTGCGGTTGACCCGCGCGATCGCCTGCAGCAGCTCGGCCTCGCGCATCGCCCGGTCGAGGTAGAGCACCTGCTCGCCCGGCGCATCGAAGCCCGTGAGCAGCATGGACTTGACGATGAGAAACGCCAGCGGGCTCGACTTGGTCGGGTCGGCGTGGACGAGCGGCCGCTTGAACTGGGCGATGCGGGCCTCGATCTGGTCGCGATCGGTCCACTGGGCATAGTCGTCGGGGTCCTTCGCGCTCCCCGAGATCACCGGAGCGAACTCGAGGGCCGCGATGCGATCGCGCCAGCGCGCGGCACCGCGGAGGATCCGTTGCCGGCGCGGCAGCTCGGCCGCCGCATCGTCGTCGAGGGCGAGGATCGCCGGGTCGAGGGCGTCGATGTCCTGCAGCATGGCCGCCTGCGCCTCCAGCAGCTTCTCGCGGTAGATGAGCGTCGCCGCCCGGGTCACGGCGACCAGCTGGGCCTTGAAGCCGTTGGGCAGCACGTTGGCGACGTAGTGCTCGAGGATGTCGACGGCCTTGGCGGCGATGAGCTTCGGCGCGGCGACCACGTCGCCTTTGGTCGCGTACTTCTGCTTGATCTTCTCGAGCTCCTCGGGGGTCCTGTCGCGCATCATGTCCTCGAACAGCTCGTCGAGGTTGCGACCATCGGCGACCGCGGCCTGGGCGGTCCGCCCCTCGTAGACGATCGGCACGGTGGCGCCGTCGGCCTGGGACTGGCGCAGGGTGTACTTGTCGATCAGCTCGCCGAAGATCTCGCGGGTGCGCTTCTTCTCGCCCATGACGATGGGCGTCCCGGTGAACCCGATGCGCGCCGCGTTGGGCAGGGCGGCGTCGAGGTTGGCGTGCAGCGCGTCGGTGTGCGAGCGGTGGGCCTCGTCGACCAGGACGAGGATCGCGGTGTCGTCGTTGATGACGTCGTGCTCGACCCCGGCCTCGGGCGCCGGTGCGTCCTCGGGCGACGCGTCGTCGGCGTCGAGGTCGCGGTACTTCTGGATCATCGCGAAGACGATCCCCGGGCCCTTGGGCGCGAGCACGGGCCGCAGATCCTTGACCCGACGCACCTGCTTGATCGGCTCACCGGCGAGCTCGGCCGACGCGGAGAGCTGGCCCTGGAGGTCCTTGCGATCGGTGACGAAGACGATCTTGAACCGCCGCAGCGTGGGATCGCAGCGCATGCGCCGGACCAGGAACACCATGGTCAGGCTCTTGCCCGACCCCTGGGTGTGCCAGATGATCCCGCCGCGACGATCGCGTCCGTCCCGATCCTCCGCGCGGGTCTTGCCGGACTTCAGCCGCGCGATCGCCAGGTGCACCGCGCGGAACTGCTGGTAGCGCGCGATGGCCTTGTACATCCGGCCGCCGTCGGTGAGAAAGACGGTGAACGACCGCATGAGGTCGAGCAGGTGCGCGGGTCGGAGCATCCCGGCGACGAGCGTCTGCTGTTCGCTGGGCGCCTTGACCCCGAGGGCGGCCGCGACCGCGGCGGTGGGGACCGGCGCGGTGTCCTTCCACGCCTGGTAGTGCACCGCGCGGGCCCCGACGGTGCCGACCCGCGCCTCGTCGCTGCAGGTGGCGACGAGGAACGCGTTGGTCCGGAACAGCGCCTCGTTGCCGGTGATGCCCTCGATCTGATTGCTGTACCGCTGCAGCTGCTCGATCGCCTCCTCGAGCGGCGCGGCGAGCTTGGGGCTCTTGCACTCGACCACGACGAGGGGGATCCCGTTCACGAACAGGACGATGTCGGGGACGATCGCCTTGCCGCTCGCGTGGGCACCTTGGGCCCCGGGGTGCTCGACGCGGAACTGCGAGATGGCCCGGAAGGTGTTGGCGTCTGGGGAATCGAAATCGATGTACTTGATGCGTTGGGAGCGACCGCCATCCCAGTGGGGGAGGCCCTCGACGTCGGTGCCGTCGATGAGCAGCCGGGTGACGGCGGCGTTCGCCTCGAGCAGGTTGCTCGCGTGGAAGCGGGTGAGCGCGGAGACGGCCTGGGCGAGCCGGGCCTCGTCGAGCCAAGGCTTGCCGTCCGGCCCGGGGTTGAGGCGCAGGAGGGCGGCGCGGAGATCGGGCTCGAGGAACACCTCGCGGAAGGAGCTGCGCGCGGTGACCCCGGGGTCGTCGGGGTTGCCGGTGTTGAGCAGCCAGCCCATGGATGCGAGCTGGTCGAGGAAGGGGGTCTCGACGTGGGTCTGCTCGAGGACGTTCATGGGGTGGGGTCCGGGGGGCGGGCTCGGTAGGCCTGCTTGGGGTGGTTGGGCTGGTCCGGGTGGAGGAGCTCGAGGGCACCAGCGCCGAGCAGCGCCGAGAGGTGTGCCTCCATGGTCCGCGGGCTGCGTCGGAGCGCACTTGCCAGCTCCGCCGGGGTTTGAGGACGCGCCCGACACAGCGCCAGGATCGCCGCGCGGACGTCCGCGACCCGCGCCCACTTCGCGGCAGCGACCGCCGCAACGAGTGGGCTTTCCGGGGAGTTCGGCGAGGTTTCCGGGGAGTTCGGCGAGGTTTCCGGGGAGTTCGGCGAGGTTTCCGGGGAGTTCGGCGAGGTTTCCGGGGAGTTCGGCGAGGTTTCCGGGGAGTTCGCGGTCTCCGCGGTTCGATTTTCCGCTGTAATCTCCGCACTCCGCGTCGGAGCGGACGGCCGTGTGCGAGAGTTCGCACAATGCACACTCCCGCATAGGACGGGCTTCGCAGCGCTTGTGCGGGAGTTCGCGGCCTGCGCCCCGATGGGGCGGCGATCGTCGGAGTTCATGGAGGTGCGGACGATCATTGGGTCGCCTACTCGACGCGGTCGAGCGAGGTCTTGCTCGTCTCGCACAGAGCCGAAACGAACTGGAAGTCGGGTCCGTGTTCGCCCTGCCAAGTCGCCGGCATGTGGAGGTAGAAGAATGGACCTGGCTGGTCAGCGACCGACAACAGGATCGGCAAGAAGAACACCACGCCGGTCGGCATCGCGGGCACATTCGCGAGCGTGACCATCGCGGGGGCGACTCGCAGCGCATGTTCACACCACTGAGCTGTCTTCGCCGACGCCCACTCGCCCGCGCGCGGCCCGAGTGTGAAACCCCGCTGCTTGCACGCGCGCAGCCACGAACCCAACGGAGCGACGCTTGCGGCGTTCACCGCTACCAGGCCAACGGATCCGCGGCCGTTCGCCTGGCTCATGCCCTTCTCGACCGCGTTGATCCAGAGGTTCCGACTGCGGTACGAGACCTTCGCGGCGATCGCAATCGTATGCCCCTGGAACTCGCACCTAACATCCGGCTCGGCGAACACGACCGACGTTGCGACGCGGCTGCACAGCGCGCCGAGGATCAGCTCCCAGACCAAGTCGCGTGACTTGCTCTGGCTCCCGGCCCTGGTGATGATCACGTCCGCCCGCGGATCGCCGAGCGCCGACCACAAGGACTGCGGGACCTGGAGCCCGTCCAGCACGGCACGGTGGAGCAGTTTGCTCATCCAGTCGATGCCGAAGGCATCCCCGAAGAACTTCAGCTCCTGCCGCGGCGTGAGCCGGGGGCCCCGGTGGACCTCGAAGCAACGGCGCAGCTCCCGGCAACGGAGGAACGCGAGGTGCAGCGCGCTCCCGGCGACGACCGGGCGCTTGCGCGCCGCCAGCTGTTCGCTGAGCCAATCGAGGGAGCTGCCGATCGCGTCGGCGGCGTGCTCTCGCATCTCGAGGCCGCGGGCGATCGTCCACGGCTCGTGCTCGGGGAGGGAGGACGCTTGGCTGGGGCCTCGATCATCGCTCATGCGGTGCCGTCCTGACTCGACCGGTGAGAAGGTCGTGCATCAGTCCGGATTTGAGACTCTGAAGCTTGGCAAGTTCGTTGAGGAGCCCAACGATTCGGGCGCTGGTCGCGGTCTCAGCAGCGACGATGCGAACCTGCTCACCCTCAGGCGGAAGAAGAAATGGCACACCCCGCAACAGACTCTGATTGATTGTATTCAAACCCGAACTTGTCGAACAGACGCGCCGCCAGTACGAACGGACCATCTGGCAATTCAAGAACAGCTCGCTGAACCGCGACTCAGCGCGCACTGACCGAAGGCGGAAAAGGTGATTCTGAAAAGTCATACCTTGCGCCCGGTCATCCGCACGCGCGACGCGCCCAATTTCATCCACATTGGCATGCCCTTCGACGACCAAGAGGTCTCCGGCTTCGATCCGGCGCTCTGCAAGCTCGGCGGAAGTAGCATCAAAACGGGCAACATCGGAGAAGTCGATACGACCACGAAAAACGTTGCCAACTCGAAGGTACGCCACAGAACGAGAGGTCGGCCTACGGTGCGGCCCGAGAGAAAGCCCCGACTGGATTGAGAAGACGCCGCCGATCGTGGTGACCTCCCACGCCCGCGGCACCCTCCCCAACTCCGAGTCCTTGAACTGCTCCGGGTGGCGGTCGGGGTCGCGCAGCTCGCCGTGCTCGTCGATGCCTCGGGTCAGCAGGTCGTGGAGCAGCCCCTGCTTCACCTGCTGGAGCTTGGCGATGACCTGCTCGGTCTTGCGGATGGCCTCGTCGAGGGTGTCGAGGATCTCGGCGATGCGCTGCTGCTCGGGGAGGGGTGGAAGCGGGACTCGAAAGCGCCGCACAATGGAGGAGCTCAGTCCAGCCATGATGCTACCGTGGCTGAGAGACCGCACCTGCGCCCCGACGAGTTCATCCGATGAGAGCACCGTGACCAGGTAGTCGGTGCTCACCCGCGAGAGGTCTGGCTGGATTCTAAGGAGATGCGAGTCCATGATCCCCTTCTCGGCATCCGGGGGAAAGACAAGGCACTTTCCGATGGTTCCCATCATTGTGAGGACGACGTCGCCAGCGACGAGTTCGCATGACCGAAGTGACTCATACTTCGATGCCGAGACTCGTCGTTCACCAACTGACCAGTCACCCGCGATGACGTTCTCCTGGCCGTAGACCTTGATCCCGGCGGCGACCATAGCTTCTTTCTTCAGCTGACTGCCGAATGGCCCAATCTTGATCGCCCCGCGAGAGTCCGCCGCAAGGGCGTCGATCGCTGCGACTTCGAATTGTGACTCGTCGATCCAGTCAGACATAACCCAACCCCTTCAGAAACCCCTCGAGCTTCCCCCGCGCAACATCCCGCTCTCCTTCGATGTCCGCCAACGTCACGCGATACTTCCCCCACCACCCCTCGACCACCCCAACGATCGCCGCCCGGCTTCCCGCGACCTTCCGCTCCAGCTGCGCCCGCAGATCCGCCTCGAGAACCCCCAAGACGAACCCCTCCGCTTCCTTCCCCGCGATCCGCTTCTGCCCCGCCTTCAACCGCGCGACCACGTCCTTCTTCAGCCCGCGCAGCTTTGCCTTCGCTTCCTTCAGCTTCGCCCTCGCCTCCTTCACCTCCGCCTCACTCGGCCCCTCCTCGCCCGCACCGCCATCGTCATCCTCTTCGTCCTCCGCGCCCGCTCCCCCTGCCTTCACGACCCCGCTCAACTCCGCGACCGCCCCCTCCGCCGCCGCGATCTCCTCCAAGAACTCCGGCAGCAACCGTTTCACCAGCTTGTGGTCCAGCGGATCCCGGGTGTCCTTCTTGTCCTTCTCGTCCTCCAGCGCCGTCACGATCGTGGTCACCCACCCCTCGATCACCCCATCGAACCCGTGGGCCGCCAACGTCTTCAGATCGAACACCGCCGCATCCCACCAGCTCGCGATCACCCCCACCACCGCGAACCGGTCCAAGATCGGATTCGGCACCCCGACCGGCAGCAACGCCGCCTCGAAGGACTTCAACAGCTCCGCGCGCGTCGTCATCAGCATCGCGCCCCCCGCGAGCTTCGCGATCTTCTTCCCCGCCCCGCGCCACCACCCGACGAACGCCTCGTCCAGCGCCGCCTCCTTCGCCCGGATCCCCTCGTCCCCCTCGACCTTCGCCCGCAGCCCCGCCACCGAATCGATCCCCTTCGCGAAATCGAAGTACTTCGCGTCCCGCTTCTTCAGCACCCGCGCCGCATCGAACCCGTGCGCCTCGAACATCCCCCGCTTCGCCTCCACCTCCGCCCTCGGCACCCCGCCGACCAAATGCGCCCGAACATCATGCGGCTCCGGAGCCGGAGCGTTGTCCGCGTACCGCCGGATGTTCAAGTTGTACTCGTTCTCCGCCAGCACCTCCCTCCCGACCACCGTCGCGAACCCCGGAATCTCCTCGAACTTCTCGAACGCGTTCACCACCTTCTCGATGTGCTCCGGGTCCAGGTAGTTCTGCGCGCGCCCCTCCCGGAACTCCCGGTCCGCGTTCACGAACAGCACCTTGCCCCGCCGCGCCTTCGGCTTCGCGCCCTTCGCCCGCAGCACCAGCACGCACGCCGGGATGCCCGTGCCGTAGAACAGGTTCGGCCCCAGCCCGATCACCGCCTCCAGCAGGTCGTCCTCGATGAAGCCCTTGCGGATCTCCCGCTCGGCCCCGCCGCGGAACAGCACCCCGTGCGGCATCACCGTGCACGCCATCCCGCCGGTATCCAACACCGACACCATGTGCTGCACGAACATCAGGTCGGCCTTCTTCCCCGTCTCCGGGCAGAACCCGTACGCGAACCGCTCGCGGAACGGCAGCTCGTCGAGCTTGTAGTTCTGCGAGAACGGCGGGTTGCTCAGCACCCGCGAGAACCGGCGCAGCTCGCCCTTCTCCACGTGCTTCGGATCGCCCAGCGTGTCGCCGTGCTCGAGCTGCGCGGTGCCGATCCCGTGCAGGATCATGTTCATCTTCGAGATCGACCACACCCCGCCGTTGTTCTCCTGCCCGAACAGCTCGAGGTCCCGCGCGTTCCCGCCGTGCTCCGTCACGTAGTCGCTCGCCAGGATCAGCATGCCGCCCGAGCCCGAGCAGGGATCGTAGATCGACATCCCCACCTCCGGCTTCGCCAGCCGCACCATCATCCGCACCACCGCCCGCGGCGTGTAGAACTCCCCGCCCTTCTTCCCCGCCGAGTCCGCGAATTCCCCGATCAAATACTCATACGCGGCCCCCAACAGATCGGGAAACTCGAAGTCTTCGTTGCGCAGCCGGTGCAGATCGAAGTGCGCGATCAGCTCGCGGAGCTTCTTGTCCGGCAGCGTCGACTGCCCTACCCGCCGGTTGAAGTCGATGTGCTTGAGCACCCCCTCGAGCGTGCCCGGATTCGACTCCTCGAGCCCGCCGAGCGCCTTGTTCAGCTCGGCCCCGACGTTCTTGTGCACATCGTCGCGGATCGTCGCCCACCGCGAGCGCACCGGCACGAAGAACATCCCCTCCTGCGCGTAGTAGCTCGGCGCCTCCGCCCGCTTCTTCGCCTCCGCGGCCGGCTTCCCCCGCGCCCTCTGCTCCTCGAGGATCGCCTCGTACTGCCCCTCGAACACGTCCGAGCAGCGCTTCAGGAACAGCATCCCGAAGATGTATTCCTTGAACTCCGAGGCATCCATCTTGCCGCGCAGGATGTCGGCGGCGGCGAACAGGTGGCGTTCGAGCTGGGGCAGCGTCAGTCGGGGCATCGTGTCTCTCGAGGTGCGGCCGTCATGGTAGCGCGGGGACCGTGCACCTCGCGATGCACCGCACCCCACCCACGCGGCCATCCGGCCACGGGCGGGATCGACCTTCGCCCGCCCTCCACTGCACGCCAGCTCCTCCGAACCCTGACACCGCCGACACGTCGCGCCGTGGTACCCTGGCGCCCTTGCGGACGCTGCCGAGCGAGGAAGCCGCGGCCTACCGAGCATGCACCGATGCTGCAGGCCGAGCACGGCAACGCGAGCGCCTCGCCGGCGCCATCCGGGCGCTCCTCCAGCGCCGCGTCGCCACACGGCTCGCCGGTGCGACCATCTCGGAGGATCTCCTCGAGCACGAGCTCGTGCGCGTCACCCTCTCGCTCCTCGCCAAGGTGATCGACGCCGAGCTCGTCCCCGGCGAGGAGGATGCCTACGTCCGCGCCGCCGCGCGCAACGTCGCCGCCACGGCGCTGCGCCGCACCCGGCGGGGACCTGACGTCGACCGCGGGGCCTCACCCGACGAGCTCCCCGCGCCCGATGCCTGGGAGCAGTCCGCCGCGATCGTCCAGCGCGAGCTCGAGCAGACCTTGGTCCGCGAGCTCGCCGCGGCCGCCCCGGACAACTACCGCGTCGTCCTGCAGGAGCACTACCTCGGCGGGACTCCGCTCGCCGAGCTCGCGCTGCAGGAGCACGGTCGACGCCTCGCCGCGGGCCAGGAGACCGTCGACGACGAGGGCGCGCGCCGGCGGGCCCAGGACGTGATCCACCAACGGGCCCACCGCGCGCGGCAGTGGCTGAAGCTCGCCATGGCCAAGCGCCTGCAGGCCGCGGAGGCCGACCCATGACGGCGCACGGTCGCAGCCTCGTCCTCGTGGATTTCGAGAACGTCTGGATCGGGTGGACCCAACGCGCCGCGCCACCGATGCCCAGCGCCGCGCCCCGCGACGACTACGACGACACGTGGCTGGGCGACCAGCCCGGCGTCACCGCGACCGCCGAGCCCGGTGACGACGGCGCTGTGGTCGTGATCGCGTCGAACCTCGACAGCGCCAACGATTCCCGCCTCACCCTCGCGTACCTCCGCGCGTTCGGGCAACGACTCGCGCACTTCGGCGTCGGGGCCACGCGGGCCCACGTCGAGGTCGTGCTCACCCTGCCGGTCCCCCAGGCGGTCGACGCGGTGCTCGAGCGCATGCTGCAGGCGAGCCCGAGCACCCGGGCAGGCGGCCGCTTCGACCGGATCGCGCTGCTCTCGGACGATCGCGGCCTCGCCGCCCGCATCGGCGCCCGGGTCGCCCCCGCGGACGCTCGCCTCGACGAACGGCGGTCCTGGCGGACGTGGACGCCGACCAACCCCTGGCTCCGCGAACACCCCACGACCGCCACGGCCGTCGCCGAGGTGGCGCGCGTCGACGACGATGCGCGGAGCGTCCGCGTCCGGGCGAAGCACGTCGCTTGGGCACGCGAGCAACCCCTCGACGTCCCCGTGCACCTCGAGCTCCCCGGCCTGCGCGCGGCGCTCTCGGTCAACGCCGGTCTCCTCACCCAGATCGGTCCGACCGAACGCTCGCTCGCGGGCGTGCACCGCCTCGCCGCCCTGCCGTCGACGCAGCCCGTGCTGGTCGGCCCGTGCGGCGGCGACGATGGCCTCGAGCTGCGGTGCGACGCGCCCGCCCCGGGCCGACACCGCGGTTCGTTCGCCCCATCGACCCTCGGCGCCGGTGCGATCCGGCTCGAGGGCCCGCCGTCCACCGCACACACGCGGCTCCCGACCGCCGTGCTCGAGGCACTCGACCAGCTCGAGATCGGGGCTCGCGGGGACGTCGACGCAGCCGACGCGCTCGCTCGGCTGAGCCGACAGTCGACGCGGCTCGCACGACAGGTCGCGAAGGTCCGGCTCGAGCTGCGCGGCAACAACACGCTGCGAGCGAGCGTCGGACGCGACCACGGGAAGACGCCGTCGCTGTGGTGGGCGGAGCCACCGCGCGGCGCGGCCGACCACGCGCGCGCCACCTCCGACCGCGACGTGGTGATCGGCAGCCGGACCCTGCTCCCCGCGGACCTCGACGACATCGATGCGTGCGCCGCGGTCCTGGCCGGCGGCGCCACGCTCGTGCTGCAGGCGCCGCGGCCGACGGCCGAGGTCCACGTGGGCAAGGCGATCCTGCCCTCGACGATCGGCCTCGGCACGTCCGGGCGGGTTCGGTACGCCGTGCTCGCCCCCGCAAAGGGCCTGCGGGTGGGCCGGCACCCCTGCCAGACCATCCAATCCGTCCCCGACGGCCACGAACGCCGGTTCCCCGACATCGACGCAATCTGTTTTGCGGCGCTGCGCGCCCTCCCCCTCGTCGTCCCCGTGGAGGGCCCATGAGTTTCTTCGATCCGCGGCTGTCAGGTCCCCTTCGCGCGCGCGTGTTTGCCAGCAAGGACCGGGCCGCATGACCGTACGTACCCCGCGCCGACCGCTCGAGGCCGCCGTGGACGCGGCCGAGGGCTACTCCGGCACCTGGCACGCGCTCGCTCTGCTGGCCTCGCTCGGCACCGCAGACCCGGCCACACCCGCGGGCCAGCGGGCCCTCGCGTGGTTGGCCGCGTTCGCGCGACCGCAGGACGAGGTCGTCGACGACCTGCGGCTCTTCGTGGCCGCGAGCGACCCCGGCGCGTCCGTCCCCGAGGATCCGCAGGAGCTGGGGCAGTGGCTCGTCGAGGTCGAGTCCCTCGGCCTCGCGTCCCTCGCGTGCGACGCCCTCGGCGACGCGATCCCGGGCCCGCTGCGAGCGGCGATCGCCCTCGCATGCGCGGTCGTCGATGCCCGGCGCCCGGAGCTCGCGACACGGACGTGGGATCACCCGATCGTCGCCGCGCACTCCCGCGATCCGGGGCCGGAGGTCATGCCGTGGACCTTCATTCGATCGCGGCGCGCCCGCGGCACGCTCGACGCATCGACGCTCGACGCCGGCGCCCTCGAGGCGTGGCGCAGTGACGCGCTCCACGTCGAGGACGCCTGCATGCTCGCCGAGTTCGTCCGGGGGTCCGGCCCATGGCAGGCGGCCTACCGCGAGGCCGTCCAGCGCGACGCCGACGCGATCGACCTGCCCCACCGCGCGTCCGATCGCAGCACCGCCGTCGCGGCGACGATGGCCGAGCGCGCGTGGGCGACCCGGCTCCTGCGCGTGCCGGTCCCGCACCGCGGCCTCGGTGTGCACTACGAGGTCGTGCTAGGTCAGCACGGCGTATTCGGCCGCTTCGACGACGAGCCCCTCGAGGCCGGGGTGTTCGCCGCCGCCTCGTCCGGGGCCCTGGTGTGGGGTGATGCGATCACCGGCGAGCTCCGCACCCCCCTGCGCCTGCTCGATCCCTCGACGCTCGAGGTCCTCGAGGACGTCGCCCACTCGATCGCGCAGCTCACCCACGGCGAGCAGCATCCACGGGCGGAGCCGATCGCCTGCGCGACCGCGAAGGACCTCGAGTCGGGCCTCGCCCATCGGGCCCTCGCCGAGGCTGCGCGCGTGTTCGACTCCGGCGACGACGGGCATGGGGACGACCCGCACTGCGCGGCCGCGGTCCTGCGAACCCGCGTGGCCCTGCAGGCGGCGGGCGATCGCATCGCGAGCGACGCGCTCGACGAGGCGGTGCGCCGCGCCGACCGGGCGCTCGATCCCCACGCCAATGGACTCCTGCTGCTCGAGCCCGCGACGTATCGGCGCATCCTCGAGGACGAGATGCCTCCGCCAGGCGCATGGTGGGGGCGACCGGGGCAGCTCGACGCGGAGCTCTCCACCGCCGCGGTCTTGGCCGCCCTCGCGCCGGAACCGGCGCCACCGACCGCGCTGCAGTACATCGCGTTCCGCGAAGACGTCCCGGCGGCGAACGACCGGGCCGAGGGCCTGCGTGTCGTGGCGGCAGCCAGCGACGGTCCCCTCGGTGCGCTGGCCCTGCTCGAGGAGGGCGCCGCCGCGGATCAGGCGAGCTTCGATCACGCGTACCGCACCGCACTCGCCCGTTTCCTCGAGACACCGGCGCTGTGGCGCCAACCCGAGATCGCCACCCGACTCGAGCGCTTGCAGCGGCGCTTCCCGGAGCGCCACGCGCTGCTCGCCGCGCTCGTGCATTTGTCGCAGCCACGACCGGGGACGGTGCTGATCCCGGTGGTCAGTCATGCCAGCGCCGCTGGCGTCGTCCTCGAGGCCCGGCTCCGTCACTCGCGCGCCGCCGTCGTCGACCGGGTCGGCCCCATCGCTCACCAAGCCATCGAGCGGGCGTTCACGGCCGCCGCCGAGTCGAGTCCCCGCGGCCCGCGATACGCGTTCGAGGACCACGCGATCGAGTTCATCGGTCCGGCCGATCTCGTCGAGGGGGCATCGCTCGCGCTCCCGCTCGCCCTGGCGTTCGCGTCGCTCTGGCTCGACGAGCCCCTGGCCACGGGCATCAGCGCGACCGGCGACCTCGATACCCGCGGCCCCGCCGAGGTCGGCGTCGTCGACGGTGTGGCGGCCAAGGCCGCGGCGCTCGACCAGCTCCCGACCCCGACGCGCCTGCTGTGCCACCCCGATCACGCGATCACTGCGACGCGGTTGCGCGTGCGGGGGACCTCGGTCTCGACCCTCGACGAGGCGCTCACCGAGGCCGGCCTCGATTGGCGCCGCGCCACGTTCGAGCCGGCATGGGGTGACGTCCAGACCCGGGTCAACGCGCTCACACAGTCCATCCGCGAGGTGCAGTTCCAGGATCTCGGGCACTTCGAGCATGCGACGGACCCGTGGCTCGCCCTGGCCGAGCGCATGCGGCTGGTGATCCGGTCCTTGGTCGACGAGCTCCCCCCGGGCGATCTCGACGACGCACGGATCCACTGCGCCCTCGCGTATGCCCACGCCGCGCGCCCGGACCTCGCCATCGAGGTCACGGGGAACATCCCGGACCTCGGAGCGACCCACGGTGCGCTGGCGATCACACGGGCGGTGGTCGATCTCGGGACCGCGATCGACCACCGCGACTGGCCGCAGTGTTCCGAGCTGAGCGCCGCGATCGATGCCAGGCTGAAGGGGTTGCCGAGGGATCACCGCGAGGCCATCTTCGGCATGGCGCGTGGTGCCCAGGGACGCGCGCTGCTGCATCGTGGTGATGCTGTCGCGGCGCTACCGCTGCTCGTCGAGGCCCGGGACTTCCACGCCTCGCATCGCCGCTACGAGCTCGCGCGCTCACGCATCACGGTCGCTGCGTGCCTTCGCATCCAGGGACGGACGCACGACGCCCTGGGCGAGCTCGACGACGCGACCGCCGAGCTCCGCGAGACTCGCAGGCGCAGCGTGTCGTACGCCGATGCGACGGCGGCCTTCCTCGAGTACGAGCGGGCGCGGGTCCTCGTCGAGATCGGCGACGGCCTCGACGCGTATCGCGTGGCGATGCGGGCGCTCGAGATCTGCGGCCGCGGTGCCTGGCCGCGCCTGGGGATCCTGCGGACGCTGGCGTGGGCGCACCGGCTCCTCGGGGATCCGCGCAGCGCCGAGGCGTGCGTCGAGCAGATGCGGGCGCTCGATCTGGGTGATGCGAGGGAGCTTCGCGAGCGCCTGATCGACGAGGCGAGCGGCCCGCCTCGCTCGGACGGCGAAGTCTATTGAGCAGGCACTCTGCAGGTCGCATGCACGCGATCGTCCCGACAGCATGACGATGTCTTCGTTTTCCTCGCACGCAGCCATCGCGACCTCGCCGGCGCCAAAGTCGTCGTGTCGCCGACGATTGGCCGCGCGACCGCGACGCGCGCAAGATGGTTCCCCGTCCCCGACCCACCGCTCGCGCCGTCTCAGCGAACATCCGAGCCCTCCACCGCGAGCAGACCGTTGACCACCCGAGGAATCAGTCCCACGATCGTTCGCCGGCCATCCTCGCGGTCGATGTGGTGCAGATACGTGTCCTCGGGGCCCCGGGTGTCGGCGCCGAAGAGATCGGTGCCGGCGCACGCGAGCGTGTCGATGTCGAGCTCGACGCTGCCGATCGGCCCGCGCTCGATCGCAGTCCCCACGACGGCGTCGAGCTCGAAGAGGGTCGTGCCGCGCGGACTCCCGGTGGCGCTGCCCGCCGCGAAGACCCGCCCGTCGGTGCAGTCCGCGAGGGCCTCGGGGCCGCCGCGCAGCGCCGCGAGCTCGGCGAGGGCGGTCAGCGTGCCCGCGTCGCGGCGGTAGAGCCGACGCTCGTCGAACACGATCAGCAAACCCGCGGATGTCGGGTCCGCGGCCAGGCCGCGGCCGTTGTTCCGCACGTCCAGCGGGAGCGGCTCGGTCGTGACCACCGCACCGTCGCGAAGATCGATCGTCACCAGCGCGTCGGCCTCGCGATCGATCGACGCCGCGGTGTGCGGGCCCACCCGGGCGAGCTCCCAGAGCGGACCGGGGTAGGCGATCGGGCCGATCGGCGTCGACACCAGGTCGGGCAGCGCGACCACGAACAGGTCGTTGCCGCCGTCGTCGTCGCTCGCGAGCACGAACAACGACGGTGCGCCCGCGGCGAGTCGCGCGGCGAGCTCGGCCTCGGCCCGCAGTGCGTCGGCGCGCGCGTGCGCCTCGAGCGGGCGCGCCGTCGGGGGCGAGCGCAGGTGATTGCACGCCAGCGGATCCTCGAGGCGCCCGAGGACGGGCCCGCTGTCCTGCCCGAGCCATGCGGCCGCGGAGAGATCCGCGATGCGCTCGCGGACACACCGCTGCCACCGCTCGCCATCGGGCCCCTCGGCGATCGCCTGTTGCCCGGCGCAGACCGGCGCGACGAGCTCGCGCAGGCGCGACGCATACTCGTCGAGCGCGCCAGCCTCGTGCCGCTGCGCGTCACCCCACACCCGCTGCGCGTCACCCCACACCCGCTGCGCGTCGCCCCACACCCGCTGCAGCGCGCCCTCGTACTCGCACGGGCGGCCCGGCGACTCCCCCGTCATCGCGGGCACGATCGCCACCGCCGACACCCCGGCGATCGCCACCGCAGCGAGGGCGCGCCGGCGTCGACGCGGCGCCACGAACAGCGCGTCGATCAACGCGTCCATCGTGGCGAACCGATCCTCGGGCACGGTCGCCAGCGCCCGGGCGAGGGCGCGTCGCATGGCCGCCGACAGCGGCAGCGATCGCAGCGCGACCGCGGGTGCCTCGGTGGCGCTCGCGGTCGTGCCGAGCGCCCGCACGACCGCCACGGCGAACCCGTATTGATCCCCGCGCACGTCCGAGCGCCCCGATCGACGCTCGGGCGCGACGTAGCCCGGCGTGCCCGCCGGCGCGGTGCTCGACGCGTCGGCCACCGCGCGCGCCAGGCCGAAGTCGATCACCTTCACCTCGCCATCCGAGGTGACCAGGACGTTCGCGAGCTTGACGTCGTGGTGGATGATGCCGCAGCGATGCGCGGCCGCGAGGCCCCGGCCCGCCTGCTCGAGCATCGCGAGTACGGCGTGGCGCGGCGGAGGATCGATCATCAGACGATCCGCGAGGCTGCTGCCGCGGACGAGCTCCATCGCGATGAACGGGCGACCGTGGTGCTCGCCCACATCGAACACGGTGATCACGTTCGGGTGGGTGACCTTGGCGAGCGCGCGGGCCTCCTCGAGCACGCGCCCGACCTGCCCGGTGTGCTCGCGGAACAGCTTGATCGCGACCGGGCGATCGAGCAGCGTGTCGGTCGCCTCGAACACCTGCCCCATCCCTCCGGCCCCCAGCGGGCTGCCCAGGACGTAGCGACCCAGCCGCACCGCCGCGTCGTCGTCGAGGGGCTCGCCCGCGCTGTGCGTGACGAGCATGCAGCGCGGGCAGTTCACGACGTGGGCCCGGACGATCGCCGAGGCCTCGACGGTCGCGACACCATCGAGCCACTCGGCCAGCAGATCGTCGTCGGGGCAGGTCATGACGCGCGCGTGCGCGGGGGCATCCTACGGCGCCATGGTGAGGCCGTCGATGTAGCCCCCGGTGGCGAGGCGGCCCAGGAGGATCCGCGTGCCGGTCTTGGGGTCGACCTGCTGGACGTCCGCGCCCGCGGCCGTGTTGACCGCGTCGGCGCCGTACAGCTGCAGCGCCGCGGAGCAGGTCAGCGAGTCGATGTCGATCGTCGCCGTTCCGATGCGGCCGATCGAGGTGGCAGCCCCGGTCGCGGGATCGAGGCGATACAGGTGGCTGCCGACCGGGCTGCCCGAGGGCGAGGCCGCGAGGTAGAGCGCGCCGTCGGGGCAGAACGTCATCGCCTCGATGCCACCGCCGACGCCTTGCACCTGCGCGATGGACTCGGTCTCACCGGTGGCCGGGTCGATCGTGCGCAGGTTCTTGCCGTCGAACAGGCCGTAGAGCACGCCGTCGGGCGAGCGCGCGAAGCCGCGGCCGTTGTTGCGCATGTCGGCGTCGAGCTCGACGGTGTGCACGACCTCGCCGGTGCCGGCGCTCAGCTTGACGAGCGAATCGGTCGCGCGATCGATGGTGTAGAGATAGCCGTACGCGCCCGGCACGAGCTCCCAGAGGTCGCCCTCGTAGTCGACGTCGCCGAGCTCCGTCACCGAGAGCTCCGCGGTCGATCCGCGAAAGAGCGTGTGGGTCCCGTCCGCGGCGCGGCTGAGCACGTACATCGTGGTGGCGGCGGCCTCGCAGGTGGCGCCGAGGCCATCGGCCTTGCCGCCGGCGGGCTCGTCGGCAGCGTCGGCGGCGGCATCGGGCTCCACGTCACACGCCGCGAGGGCTGGGAGCGCGAGGGTGGTCACGACGGTGAGGGCAAGGGTGCGAATCGAATGCATGGTGTCTCGCAGCCTTGAGGGGGCACCCGCGAGAACTTGCACAGAAAAGTGAACTACGCCCCCGAGGCCGGCCAGAGCAGGCGGGTGCTCAGCTCGAAGCGGCCGTCGTAGGCGCGAATGATGCTGTCGACCTCGGCCGCGCTCACACCGGTCGACTCGTGCATGCAGCGGCGGACCTCGTCGCGCAGAGCGGCCTTCGCGCTGGCGAGCCACCGGCCGACCGTGCTCTCGTGCACGTCGAACATCGTGCCCAGGGCGCGGTTGCGGACCCGCTCGACGATCGAGAGCTGGAGCAGCCGACGATCGCGATCCCCCAGCCGCGCGACCGCGGCCGCGAGCGCGGCGCCCAGCGGCTGGGCATACGTCGCCCGCTCGAGCCCCCGCATCGGGCCCTCGTCGAGCAGCGTCGCACCCGGCGGTGGCGTGACCGTGGGTCGAGCATGCATCGCAAGGCGCGTCGCCGTGACCCGGCACCAGCGCGCGAGGCTGCCCTGGCCGCGGTACGACGCGAGCTTGGGCGCTTCACCGCGCGCGCCGGGCAGCACGACGAGGCGCAGCAGCTCCTGGTCGACGTCGTCGATGTCGGCGGCGGCGAGCCCCATCGAGCGCAGCATCGGCCGCATCGGCCGGACGAAGTGCGTCATCAGGGCCGCGACGGCGTCGGCGTTGCCGTCGAGGCACGCGCGCGCGAGGTAGAGATCGGACAGGCACAGCCGCGCGAGGCCGGCGTCGAGCGCAGCGTCGCCCGGCCAGCGCTCTTCGACATGGGCCGCGAATACCTCGGGGGTGAGCCAGGCGGGGTCCCATGGTCCGTGACCGTCCGCGAGCGCGGGGCGCAGTTGCGCGAGCGACGGAGCCGGCATGCAAAGGGAAGTGACGGTCGCGCGGTCGTGGATTGCAGGGGTCGAGGATGAGGGTTCTCTCGTGCGCCGCGGCGCCGACGTCCGGGCGCGCCCCCGGCAGCCACCCCGCGCGTGGCTGGGCAAGTCGTCACGCTCACCGACCCCGCGGGTCTGCTGGCGCGATCCGAGGTCATCCCGCACGCGATCGCTCGCACGGGTTGCACAGGCAAGTTGCCCAGCGCGCCGGGCCTCGAAGGCACATACGCGCGGTGCGAGCATCGCGGTCGTGGGACGCCCGACGCACTGCATCACCGTCACGACACTGCTGTTGCTCGCGTGGCCGACGGCCGCGCAGGGCGGGGAGCTCGTGAGCGAGAGTCCGCCGCCACAGCCGATCTACTACGGGGAGCAAGCCGGCACCTGCGAGTTCCCGACCGCGGTGTCGCTCGGATCGTGCACCGCGACGCTGGTGCACCCCGAGCTCATCATCTACGCCGCGCACTGCGGCAGCGGCTACGGTTCGGTGTTCTTCGGCAACGACACCGATGGCCAGGGCTTCGCGGTCGGCACGGCGGGCTGCGAGACGAATCCGAACTGGGCCGGCATCGGCTACGGGGTCGACATCGCCTACTGCCGGCTCGCCGAGCCCGTCACGGAGGTCCCGTTCACGCCGCCGCTGATGGGCTGCGAGACCGACGTGCTGCAACCGGGGCGCGAGGTATGGATCGTCGGCTTCGGCGAGACCGAGCAGGGTGTGTACGGCGTGAAGCACAAGGCGCTCACGACGTTCAACTACACCGACGGCAATGGCGACGCGAACATCGGTGGCAATGGCACGACGGTGTGCTTCGGCGACTCGGGTGGGCCGGCGTTCGTGCGGCTGGGTGAGGACGACGGCTTCGATGGGAGCTGGCGGGCCTTCGGTATCGCGTCGTATGTGTACACGCCGTGCGGCACCGACGGCTTTTCCGCGATGATGCACAACGGCGTGGAGTGGGTGGAGTCGGCGTCGGGAATCGACGTCACGCCGTGCCACGATGCAGACGGGACCTGGAATCCGTCCGCTGCGTGCACGGGATTCCCCGCGGGGATCGATGCGGGGTCGGGTGACTGGGGATCGGGCTGTGCGCCGGGCCCGTTGGTGGGGTCGGGGGCGACGTGCGGGCCGCCCCATGGCGGCGGCGACACCGAGGCGCCGACGGTCACGATCACCTCGCCCGCCGATGGGGAGCACGTCGCGATCGGTGCGGGCGCCGGCGATGCCCAGGTGCGGGTGAGCGTCGCGGCGCAGGACGACGTCGGCATCGCGCAGGTGCATCTGGTGGTCGACGGCGTCGAGGCCGGCACCGACGCGAACCCACCGTACGAGTTCGACGTCTCGCTCGCCAGCGGTACGCACGAGCTCGGGGCCCTCGCGGTGGACCTCGACGACAACGTGGGCGTCGGCGAGACGATCTCGATCCGTGTGGGCGACGCCGGAGGTGGGAGCGACGAGGGCAGCGGTCCCGACGAGGACGACGGAGGTTCATCGTCGGGCGACGGCCACGACGAGAACGACGGCGACGGCGACGACGGGAACGACGGCGACGGCGCAGCGGGTCCGCAGGCCCTGCCGCCGGGCTTCGGGCTCGGATCCGAGGCGGCGGGATGCGGCTGCGGGCCGCGACGCGTCGGCGGTGGGTGGCTCGCCATCCTGGTGCCGCTGATGCTCCGGCGCCGTGTCTCGAGCGCCGGGTCGCGGTAGGCTCCCTGGACGATGTGTCCACGCATGGAGCGGCCGGGAGCGCCGAGATCGACCTCGACGCACGCAGTCATGGCGCTCGTCCTCGCCGCCGTCGTTTCGGCCGCCGCGCTGGGATGCGAGCCGCACACCGCGAACACCCAGCCGCCACCGACGCCTCACGCCGAGCAGGCGCCCGTGGTCCCGGCGACTGCATCCACCGCCGACGCGGTCGTCGTGCCTCCGGCCACGGCTTGGGTCGATCAGGTCGGCGGCAGCGGGATGGAGCAGGTCAGCGCGTTCTTCGTCGAGCGCGACGGCAGCACCGTGGTGATCGGGCGCGCAGACGAATGCACGCAGTTCGGCGTGCTCGGTGCTCGCGAGCTCTGCCCTCCGCCCGCGGCGAAATCGGGAACCCCGGGTGAACCGTTGACGTTCCTCGTGCGCTGGGACGCGGGCGGCCGGTTGATCGACGCGGTGCCGGTCGCACTCGACGTGTCGTTCCGCGATGTCGTGCCGCTGGACGACGGCGGCATGGTGATCGCGGGTGTCGATGCGCGCAACGAACTCACGCTCGTGTGGCTCGAGCGCGGGGGCAAGGAGCAACGGCGCGCGCGCCTCGGCCGCGGCGCGAGCGTGCTGAGCGTTCGGCTGGAGAGCGCGCCGCAGGGTGGGTTCGTGCTCGGCGGGACCCTCCTCGCGGGACGACTCGACGACGCGCACGTGCACGTCGAGAAGAACGGGATGGAGGTGTTCGTCAGCGGGCTCGCCCGCGACGGACGCCCGCAGTGGACGAGCATCCTCGGGGGTGGGAATCGACGCTGGAGTCCCGATGACAACCTCGACGCGCTCGCGGTCACGCACGACGGCACGATCTGGGCGACGGGCGGCTGCCGAGCCGACAAGCTGGAGGAGCTCCCGGCGCGCGGCGGGCCGTCGCTCGCGTGTGGTGATCTCGACACGAGTGACGTGTTCTTCGGGCGATGGACGGCGACGGGCGAGCTCGTCGATCTCCAGGCGCTCTCGGGGGAGATGATCCGGGTGAAGCCGGGCAAGACCTGGCACGAGAACCAAGGCGTGCAGGCCCCCACCATCGTCGCGATGCCCGATGGCGGCGCGATCTGGACGACGTCGTTCGACTCGGATGCTCGCTTCAGCCGGGGTGCCGGTCGCGTCCGGGTCACCACGCGGGGCGAGCACGACCTCGTCCTGGGGCGCATCTCGGCCGATGGTGCGCTCACGTGGTGGCAGCACATCGGCGGCCCGCACAGCGACTGGGCCGAGGGGCTCGCCGTCGATCGCGACGAGAACGCGTGGGTGTTCGTCGTCGGCCAAGACATGCAGCTCGTGCGCAACGCCCCGCGGGCAAACGCCCGCAGTCTCGCGCAGGCACAGCCCCGGGAAGCGGTGGTCGTGGCCTACGGTCGCGCCGGCGACCTCTCACGCCACGAGGCCGCGACGCAGGCCCCGTCGGACGACCGCCCAACGGATCTTCGCGCCGAGGGCCTCGTCGTCGCCGGAGCCGTGGTACGCGCCCTGGTGTCGTTCGCCGGCGCAGTGCGCTTCCCCGTGGGCGATACGGCGGTGACCCTGCGCGGCCGCGGCGGTCGCAGCGTGCCCGACGACCTCGCGGTCTGGGCGTTTGCGCCCCAGATCTCCGCCGAGCGATGACCTCCGAGGCCGATCGTGCAAGATCGCTACTCCCGTGGATCCGATGCCCCTCCCGGGGACACTCCTGCCATGGACCCATCCACCGTGACCACGGACGACGAGCTCTATCGCCAGTGGTGGGCCGGCGATCGCAACGCCGGCAGCCGCCTGGTGGATCGCCACGTGCGGCCGGTCGCGCGCTTCTTCGCCAACAAGATCGCGAACGCGGCCGACGCCGACGAGCTCGTCGCACAGACCTTCGAGATCGTCGCGCGCAAGCTCGGCGACTTCGCCAGCGAGGGCAGCTTTCGCAGCTACGTGTTCGCGCTGGCCAACAACGTGCTGCGCAACTACCTGAAGAAGCAGCGCCGCAACGGTCGCGAGGTCGACCCCGAGATCGACGCGATCGCGGCGATCGGCCCGTCGGTCGTCACCGCGGTCGCGTCGCGTCGCGAGCACCAGCTGCTGCTGCACGGCCTGCGTGCGGTGCCCATCGACGACCAGGTCCTGCTCGAGCTCAGCTACTTCGAGCAGCTCTCGCGCACCGAGATCGCCGCGGCGCTCGGCTGGCCGGTGGGTACGGTCGCCAGCCGCATGCGCCGCGCCCATGCGCGACTCGAGGCCGCCCTCGCCACCTGCGCGGCCGAGCCCGCGCTGCTGCAGTCGACCATCCACGGCATCGCGGACTGGGCGGCCGAGCTGCGCCAGCGGATCGCGGACGACTACGGGGCGAGATGAGCGGGCATCGATCGCGCGACGGGCAGATCCGACGCGCCCGGTGGTGACACTCCGAGGACGTGCGAGCCACGACGATGTCCGAGCGAACCCCGAGCCCCGCCGACGCCCCCGACCCGACGACGACGGGTGACGGGCACGAGCCCGCGCCCAGCGCGATCGCGGACACGCTGAACGGACACCTCGACACCGCCGCGCTCCGCAACCTCGTGCAAGCGCGGGTGTTCGGCGCCGTGCCCGACCCGGTGCGCATCGGACGATTTCCGATCCTGCGACGCCTCGGTCGGGGGGCGATGGGTGTGGTCTACGCGGCCTACGACAACGAGCTCGACCGAAAGATCGCGCTGAAGCTGCTGCACGCGGTCGCGGGCCACGACGCAGCTGCGATGCGCAGCCGTCTGCTGCGCGAGGCCAAGGCGCTGGCCCGGCTGTCGCATCCCGGTGTCGTGCAGATCTACGAGGTGGGCGAGCACGACGGGCGGGTGTTCCTCGCGATGGAGTTCGTCAGCGGCGACACGGTGCGGGCCTGGTCGAGCGAACAGCAGAGGTCCACCGAGGAGATCCTCGAGGTGTTCGCGCAGGCCGGCCGGGGCCTCGCCGCGGCCCACGACGCCGGGCTCGTGCATCGCGACGTGAAGCCCGAGAACATCGTCGTCGGGCATGACGGCCGGGTGCGCGTGGTCGACTTCGGGCTCGCGGTCGATCACGCCGCGGCCACGCCGGCGACGTCGGAGCTCGACGACGAGCCGATCGCCGCCCCGCTCGATCGATGGACCCGCACCAACGCCATCGCGGGCACGCCCGCCTACATGGCGGCGGAGCAGCTCGCGGGCGGGACCGCCGATGCGCGCAGCGATCAGTTCGGCTTCGCGGTCGCGTTGTTCGAGACGCTGTTCGGACACCGACCGTTCGAGGGCGCGACGCTGGGCGAGCTGTCGGCCGCGGTCGCAGCCGCGGACGTGAAGGTCCCGTCGCATCGGCGCGTGCCGCCGCACGTCGCGGCGGCGCTACGCCGCGCGCTGTCGGCCGATCCCCGGCGCCGGTTCGACTCGATGCAATCGCTGCTCGATGCCATCACGCGCACGCCTCCGAAGCGGCTGCGATGGGGGTTCGTGCTGGGGGTGTCGACCGTGTCGCTCGTGGGGATCTCCGGGCTGACCATGCTCTTCGCACCCAGCGACATGATCGACGCCTACGTCAGCCAGGCCGCGCGCGCCGAAGAGGCCACGCAGCAGGCCGAGGCCGCGTTGATCGCCGAGGTGCGCGCGACGCTGGCGACCGATCCGAACGCCGCGCTCGAGCAGCTCCCGAAGGTGGGGCTACGCTCGCAGGCGTGGAACGACACGCTGTGGCCGCTCGCGCAGGGGGCCGCGGACGCGGGGCTCGCCGTCGAGATCCTCACACTCCCGGCCGATGCGATCGGCGCACGATTCGGGCGCGACGGCACTCCGCTCGTCATGGTCGGCGGCGAGACGCTGCGCCTCGACGTGACTTCGGCCGCGCTGATGCCGATGCGCGAGGCGACCGGCACAGGCGATGGTGCGCTGGGCATGGACGCGGCGCGCGGTCGGAGCTTCGTGCACACCGACGACGGCGTCGCGATGATTGATCGCGATGGCACGCGTCGCGCGTGGACGATCGCCGGCGGCGTCACCTCGGTGGCCGCCTCCCCGGACGGCCGCACTCTCGTCGTCGGATCGCGCAGCGGCGGCCTGTCGTGGATCGATCTCGACGACACCGCCGCTTTGCCCGCACGCGGCGTGGGGCCCCAAGGCGACGGCATCGCCTCGGTCGCGTGGTCGCCCGATGGCCAGGACGTAGCGGCCCTGTCGATCCACGGCGTCGTGCAGATCTGGGATGCGCTCGGCCGTCGCGCGCGGATGACCGTGCGCTCGCCCGAGCCGATCCGCGGCGCGAAGTGGCATGCCGATGGCACGCTCGAGACACTCGCGCCGTCTTCGTGGCGACGCTGGCGGGTCGCGGGAGCGAGGACGCGGGCGCGCGCCGTGGCGGGCTTCGCCGCGTGTGGCGAGGACCTGGTGGTCGCCGGCACCGACGGTCGCATCACCCGTTGGCACGACGGCGCGCCGCGGGTACTGAGCACCGTCGCGCCGGGTGCCCGGCGCTTCGCGGTCACACCGGACTGCGCGACCGCGGCCGTCGCGTGGGACCATCGCTGGGAGGTGATCACGCTGGCGACGGGCGAGCGGCGACACAGCCACGAGACCAGAGATCGCGTCGCACAGATCGCGCTGTCGAACGATCATCTGGCGTGGCTGGACGCGTGTCGCCTGCACGCGCTGGCGCTCGACGGTGGCGAGACGCGCGAGCTGGCGACCGCATCGGGCTGCTTCGATGGCCTCGTGATCACGGGCGACGACGTGATGCTGGCCGAGGGCCCAGCCGACGGTGGCGCGAACAGCATCCGCAGCTTCGCGTTGAGCAGTGGGACGCTGAGCGAGCGCTTCGATCCGTCGATCCGCGCGGGGGTCGTCGCACCGATCCCGGGGACGGAGCAGGTCGCGTTCGCCGACGGCTCTGGCGTCGCGATCTTCGACGGGAACACCAAAGAGCTCCGCGCCCTGTCGAAGCCCAACGATCTCGTCGTCGCGCTCGCGGCATCGCCAGACGGCGCATGGTTGGCCGCCCTGCCGTTCCGCGCCCCGATCCGCGTCTGGCACCTCGCGAGCGGGATGGCGTACGACCTCCCGTTCGCGCTCGATCCGATCGACCCCGAGGCGCTGACGCCTGACGCGCTCGGACCCCTGCGGTTCGTGGGGGCGAATCGTCTTGCGGTCGCAGACCTGCACCGCGATCTGCATGTCGTCGAGTTGACGGTGCCGACCGACGCCAAGGAGCTGCGACGGTGGGTGCTGGACACGATCCCCGAGGCGAAGACGGCCGCTACTGCGCCCCCGCCTTGAACGAGACCACCCGCCAGTTGTTGTACCCGTGATTGTGCAGGTGCAACGTCACGACCGTCCCCGCCGCGATCCCGCGGTCCGCGATCCACTCGCCCTGCACGATGTCGTAGGGCTTGGGAATCGCGACCTCGATCTCCCAGACCCTCTCGCCTTCGATCGCGATCGCGATGTGACCGACCGCGGGCGTCGGCGCGATCAGGTCGTCATGCGTGAACACGAACTCGACGCGCTCGCCCGCGTACACCTGGTCCGCGAGCGGCTGCGAGAACACGCCGTAGTTGCACAGGCCGGTGTCGATCTCGAACAGGCCGATCTCGTCGCCGAAGCCGGCGTCGCACTCGATCACCTCGGGTGCGTGGACTGGGAGGAAGTCGGCGTCGAGATCGGCGACCCACAGCTCGGGCCACACGAGGTCGACGGCCGGCTCGCGGCCGGGCGCGTCCGCGGCGCCGGTGCTCGCGTCCTCACCACCCTCGGTCACCTCGGCCCCCGTGTCCGAAGCAGCGTCGTCCGCATCCGGATCCTCGTCCGCGTCCGCGCACCCGGCCGCGAACACGAGCACGAGCGCGAGCGCCGAGCTCCGCGACATCGTCGTTCTCCGTCGGTTCACCTGCGCACCATCATGCCGGTGCGACGAGGACGATGCCAAGGCACATCTCGTCGGTGGTGCCCTCGCCCCAGTGGATGTCGCGCGGCTCCTCGGGGACGCCGTCGACGACGGGCTGATTGCCGGCGCTGTTGTCGAAGTGGCACTCCAGGCGCAGCTCGTCGCCCTCGGCGAGCAGTAGCGGCTCGGCGAGGCCGTACTGGCCCTGCCAGTGGAAGTCCCACGCGTCGATCTGCAGCACGCAATCGGAGCCGCCGCTGGCGCGCTCGATCGACAGGGTGCCAGCGGTACCGCGCGTGTGCATGTGCAGCGCCCCGGCCCACACCTCCACGGGCCCGCCGAACAGCGGCGTGATGTCGCGCTGGAATTCGTGGACGACGTCCTCGTCGCCCGCGGGGATCAGCATGCCCTGCCCCGCCAACCACTGCGGGTTGGCGAAGGGCTGCACCCGCGCGACCTTCTCGACCGCGTCCTCGATCTTGAACTCGATGCCGGTGAGATCGGGGGCCGGATCGGAGGCGAGCGTGTTGTAGTGCACCTGCAGGATCACCTTCGATCCGGGCTGGACCTCGAGGCCGAGGCCCGGCGGCAGATCGCTGCCGGCGCTGCCCGGCGCCCAACCCCCGAGCCAGGTGCGCGAGGGTCCGCCGGTGCCGCCGAAGCAGGTGTAACCGGGGCCCGGCTCCGCGGCATCGAGCTCGGCGTAGGCGTCGGCCTCGTCCGGCGCGGCGAGGAAGGCGATGACGTGGTGCACGATCGACGCGTTGCCGGGCACCGCGCGGAACCCTGCGACGTACGTGGTGGTGGTGTCCTCGGGCCAATCGATGACGAAACACCGATAGTCGTCCGGAGTGTTTCCCGGCGCGTACGGCTCCGGCATCGGGTCTGGTTCTCTGTCTGATCACGCGGCACATTGGATCCGCTTTCGCAGTGGCTTGAGGGTCGCGATGATGCCGTCGTCCCAACGGTCGCTCTGTGCCAACGCGCGGAGATGCAGAACACGG